>NZ_JASGEK010000011.1:0-19240 GCF_047606445.1 Aeromicrobium sp.
AACCGCACCGTCTTCGAGCGCGTCTACCTCAACGAGTTCGGCGAGGCCAACGACAGCGACCTCCGACCACCGTTCAACACCCTCGTCGCCGCACACCACGCCACCAACAGCAAACGCCCCAACCCGAAGGCTGAGGCGTCCACTGTCGCTTCCTTGACCGACCTGCTCGCTCGTTCCCGCGTAAACGTTCACACGGTTTCGAGTAAGGCGATCATGGCGGAGGATAGGGGATTCGAACCCCTGAGAGCTTTCACTCAACCCGCTTTCCAAGCGAGCGCACTAGGCCACTATGCGAATCCTCCGCAGGCGAGCCTACACGGGTGACCTGCGGGTGCGCTGCGGCAGGGGCGTCCGTTAGAGTGGCGGCAGCCCCTCGCGTGGCGGCACCTCACTCAACTCCCCCAGGGCAGGAATGCAGCAAGGGTCGGTGGGCTCTGCCGGGTACGCGAGGGGTCCTTAGTTCCCGACCAGACGCAGGATGATGGCTTGGGGCTGCGATCACTACCCCAAGGCATCATCCTGCGTCCTTGGGCTTACGGCATCGCCTCCAGGACGCCGTGGTCGGCGACAGTCGCGGCGAGGCGGGCGCGATGCTCCGCGCCGTCGCCGAGCCAGTGGTCGAGGGCGGTCAGCCGGCTCGTGTAGTGGCCGACCGAGTACTCCGCCGTCACACCGATGCCGCCGTGCAGCTGGATCGCCTCCTGGCCGATATGACGGCTCGTGCGGCTGACGATCGCCTTCGCCCGCGACGCCGCCTCCGAGGCCCGCTCCGGCTCGTCGGCCAGCACCAGCGTCGCCCAGGTGACCGTGCTGCGCGCCAACTCCAGCGACACGTACATGTCGGCCGCGCGGAAGGTGAGCGCCTGGAAGGTGTTCAGCGGGACGCCGAACTGCTTGCGCGTCTTCACATACTCCGACGTCGTCGCCAGCGCGACCTCCATCGCGCCGATGGCCTCGTGGCAATAGGCGATCCGGGCCGCCGCGAGCGCCCGCTCCAACGCCTCGGAGGCGTCGCCCTCGCCCAGCCGCGTCGCCGGGGTCGCGGCGAACTCGACCCGCGCCGCCCGTCCGCCGTCGTGCGTCCGATAGTCCGTACGGGTCAACCCCTCGGCGTCACCGGCCACCAGATACAGCTCGACCCCCTCGCCCGTCGGCACGCTCACCACCAACTCGTCGGCGTGCGCGCCGAACAGCACCGGCTCCTTCACGCCGGTCAGCGTCACCGCGTCGCCACTGGTCGAGGCGACCACCGGGTCGCCCGCGTCGAGCAGCGCCGGGATCACCAGCGACTCGCCCGCCGACAGTCGGCCCAGCACGTCGGCGCGCTGCGCGTCCGAGCCCGCCGCCGCGACCAGACCGCCGGCCAGCACGACCGACTCGACGAACGGCTCCGGCGCCAGCACGCGGCCGAACTCCTCAGCCACCACCGCGACCTCCGCCGGGCCCGCGCCCGACCCGCCGTCGTCCTCGGCGAACGGCAGGCCCAGCACGCCCAGCTCGGCGAGCTTGCCCCACAGGCCGTCGGCCAGACCCGACTCCGCGTTCACGACCGCGCGGCGGTCCTCGCTCGACGGGTACGCCGACCCCAGCACGCCCCGCACCGCGTCACGCAGCGCCAACGTCTCACTGTCATAGGCGAAATCCATGATCGGTCCTCACAGTCCCAAGATCGTGCCGGAGATGATCTGCCGCTGAACCTCGTTGGATCCGCCGTAGATCGTGACTTTGCGCGTGTTCAGATACGTCGGCGTCGCCACCCGCGCCCACTCCGGCGCGGCCGAGCCGTCCCCCGCGCCCGAGGCGAGCGACCACGGGCCGGCCAGGTCGACGACCAACTCGGTGACCGCCTGGTTCAACTCCGAGCCGCGCAGCTTCAACACCGACGACGCCGGATGCGGCTTGCCGCCCTCGGAGTGGCCCGCCACCCGCAGCACCGTCAACTCCAACGCCAGCAGCTCGTTCTCCAACTCCGCCACCCGCGTGGCCAAGATCGGATCGGAGGCCAGCCGGTCGCCCGCGAGCTCCTTGGCCTGCGCCAGCGCGCGCTTGCTCGACCCGACCGACGCGATGCCGACGCGCTCGTTGCCGAGCAGGAACTTCGCGTACGTCCAGCCCTTGTTCTCCTCGCCGACGAGGTTCTCGGCCGGGACGCGCACGTCCTCGAAGAACACCTCGTTGACCTCGAAGCCGCCGTCGATCAGCTCGATCGGACGCACGGTCAAGCCCGGCGAGGTCATGTCGATGAGCAGCATCGAGATGCCCGTCTGCTTCTTGACCGTCGGGTCGGTGCGGACCAGCGTGAAGATCCAGTCGCCGTACTGGCCGAGGGTCGTCCAGGTCTTCTGGCCATTGACGACGTACTCGTCGCCCTCGCGCACGGCGGCGGTGCGCAGCGAGGCGAGGTCGGAGCCGGCGTCGGGCTCGGAGAAGCCCTGCGACCACCAGATGTCGAGATTCGCCGTGGCGGGCAGGAAGCGCTCCTTCATCTCCTGCGAGGCGAAGGTCGCCAGGACGGGGCCGATCATGCTCGCGTTGAACGGCAGCGGTTGCGGGACGGCAGCCAGTTGCATCTCCTCATGCCAGAGATGGCGCTGCAGCTGGGTCCAGTCGCGGCCGCCCCACTCGACCGGCCAACCGGGCACCGCCAGACCCGCCGCGTTCAACACCTGTTGCGACTCGACGACGTCGTCGCGGGTCAACTCCTGGCGCGCGCGGACTTTGGCCCGCAGCCGCTCGGGCACCTGGGTGGTGAAGAACTCCCGCATCTCGTCGCGGAAACGGGCGTCCTCCTCGGACAGTCGCAGCTTCATCGGACCTCCAGAGTCGTGTCTGAAGCGACGCTAACCCCGGGGCGGCTCACTCACGGGGCGTGCGGCGCGACCGGCGGCGCAGCGGTCCGACGAGGCGGGGTCCGGCGAGCCGTCGTTCCACCCGTCGGGCCTCGCGCCACAGGGGTTGGGCGATGTACTCGCCGAAGATCGCTCCCGCCGCCAGCGACAGCGCGACGGTGGCGGCGGCGATCAGCCCGATCACGCCGTTCACGTCGTCGGCGGCCAACAGCGACAAAGCTCGATAAATCGACAAACCGGGCAGCAGGGGGACGATGCCCGCCACGATCACGACCAGCGGCGGCACGCGCAGCCACGCCGACAGCCGGTAACTCACCAGGCCGATCATCACCGCGGCCGCGCCGGTCGTCGCGGCTCGGTCGACCCCGTGATGGGACAGCCAGAACGCCAACGAGGCCGCCGTCGCGCCGACCAGGCCGATGGGCGCGAGCACCCGCTTCGGCGAATAGGCGGTGAAGGCGAAGCCCGCCGCCGCGACCGCCGCGCCGCCGGCGACCTGCGGCAGCCCCGCCCACCCGGACGCCCCCGGCACCACATAGATCTCGACGCCCATCGCCGAGCCCGCCGCGAGGCCGGCCGCCACGCCGACGATGATGCCCGCCGTCGCGATCAACACCTCCAGCACGCGGGCGTTGGCCGTGACGTAGAAGCCGGTCAGCGCGTCCTGGATCGCGCCGATGAAGCCGAGCCCGGCGAGCAGCATGACGATGCACGACGTCACCACCACCGACGGGCTCACCGGCACCTCGAGCGCCCGCAGCACCACGGCGAACAGGGTCGCCAGGAAGCCGCCGGCCACCTGCGCGTAGAACGACGGCAAGCGCAACCGGTCCATGCGCCGCTGCAGGATCTCGATCGACGCGCCGGAGACGGCCGCCGTCGCCAGCACGATCCCCGTGCCGCCGAGCAGCAGCGCGACGCCCGCGGCCGTGACGCCCGAGCCCAGCGTGATCGCCCACCGTGGGCGCGGGTGCCCCGACGACGCGATGCGGGCAATCTGCGCCTCTGCCTCGTCCCGGTCGATCTGATCGGCGAGGAAGGCCCGCACCGTGTGGTCGACCGCCGTCAGATCGGCGAAGTCGGTCTCGCGGTGGACGATGCGCCGGTTGAGCACCATGACCGGCTCCTCGGGACCGGCCCGGTGGCCGACGGCGAGGCTGGTGAAGGTCACGTCGACGTCGACCTGCCGCAGCCCGGCGTGACGGGCGATGTTCTCCATCGTCGCGGTGACGTCGGCCGCGCCCGCTCCGTTGGACAGCAGCAGCTCCCCGACCTGCAGAGCCAGGTCGAGCGTCTGGTGCCGGTCGCTCGCGTCACGCATCCCCCAATTGTGGGCGACTATGCTCGAGCGCATGTCAGAGTGGGTGGCCGACGTCCTCGGCGAGGGGTACCTCCATCGCACGCTCGCCCTCGGCGACGACCCCGACGACGAGGGCGAGATCGTCGCGACGCTCGTCAAGGCCGATCCGCCGCCCGAGGCCCACCACGCCTTCCTGTGGGTCCACGGTTTCAGCGACTACTTCTTCCAGACCGAGCTGGCCGAGTTCATGACCGTGCGCGGCTACGCCTTCTACGCCCTCGACCTGCGCAAGTGCGGCCGTTCGCGCCGCCCCGGCCAGACGCCCCACTTCACCTCCGACCTGCGCCACTACGACGCCGAGCTGAACCGGTCGCTGGCGATCGTCGAGGAGGAGACCCGCGGGCTGCCGGTCGTGCTCGGCGCCCACTCGACCGGCGGGCTGGTGCTGTCGCTGTGGCTGCACCGCATGCGCTCGACCGGCGGCTCGCATGCGGGCAGCGTCGACGGCCTGGTGCTCGACAGCCCCTGGTTCGACCTGCAGGGGGCGCCGTGGATGCGCTCGATCGGCACGCAGGCGGTCCGCGGCGTCGCGCACGTCAAGCCCTATCGAAAGCTGAACCTGCCGAAGACGTCGGTGTACGGCAAGAGCCTGCACAAGGACTTCGGCGGCGAGTGGGACTACGACCTGGAGTGGAAGCCGCTCGGCGGCTGCGCGGTGACCTACGGCTGGCTCAACGCCATCCGTCGCGGCCACGCGCGGCTGCACCGCGGCCTCGACGTCGGCGTGCCGTCGCTGGTGCTGCGCTCGGACAAGACGTGGTTCGGGTCGCGGCGGCTGCCCCAGGCCGACATCAGCGACGTCGTGCTCGACGCCCGGCAGATCGGCCGCTGGGTCGGCTGCCTCGGCGGCGCGGTGACGTCGCTGCCGATCGCCGACGCCCGCCACGACGTCTTCTTGTCGAGGCAGCCCGCCCGCGAGGCCGCCTACGCCGCCGTCGACCGCTGGCTGGACAGCTGGATCCCCCGCTGAGACGCACGATGACGAGCCGGGGAGGAAAGCGGGACTGTCGGAGGGCGTCGTTAGGCTGACCGGGTGGACGCCCCCCTCGCTCTGTACCGCCGGTACCGGCCCGAGACCTTCGCGGAGGTCATCGGGCAGGAGCACGTCACCGACCCGCTGCGGCACGCGCTGGCGAACAACCGGGTCAACCACGCCTACCTGTTCAGCGGGCCGCGCGGCTGCGGCAAGACCACCAGCGCCCGCATCCTCGCCCGCGCGCTCAACTGCGAGGCCGCTCCTGTCTCCGACCCGTGCGGCGAGTGCCAGTCCTGCCGCGACCTCGCACGCGGCGGCCCCGGCAGCGTCGACGTCATCGAGATCGACGCGGCCAGCCACGGCGGCGTCGACGACGCCCGCGACCTGCGCGAGCGCGCCTTCTTCTCGCCGGTCAGCAGCCGCTACAAGGTCTACATCATCGACGAGGCGCACATGGTCAGCCCGCAGGGCTTCAACGCCTTGCTCAAGCTGGTCGAGGAGCCGCCGCCGCACCTGAAGTTCATCTTCGCGACCACCGAGCCCGACAAGGTCATCGGCACGATCCGCTCGCGCACCCACCACTACCCGTTCCGTCTGGTACCGCCGAAGACCCTCGGCGACTATCTGAACCAACTGTGCGCGAGTGAGAACGTCCGGCTCGACCCGGCAGCCCTGCCGCTCGTCGTGCGCGCGGGCGGCGGCTCGGTGCGCGACACCCTCAGCGTGCTCGACCAGTTGATCGCCGGAGCCGGCGACGACGGCGTCACCTACGCGCTCGCCGTGGCACTGCTCGGCTACACGCCCGACGCGCTGCTCGACGAGGCGGTCGACGCCTTCGCCGCGAGCGACGGCGCGACGGCCTTCGGCGTGGTCGACAAAGTCATCGAGTCCGGGCAGGACCCCCGCCGCTTCGCCGAAGACCTGTTGCAGCGGCTCCGCGATCTTGTCGTGCTGCGCGCGGTGCCGCAGGCGGTGGAGGTCGGGCTGCTCGACGTGCCCGCCGACCGCGCCGAGCGGCTGAACGCCCAGGCGCACGCCGTCGGGCCAGCGGAACTGGTGCGCATGGCCGATCTCGTCGACGCCGCGCTGACCGAGTTCCGCGGGGCCACCGCGCCGCGTCTGCTGTTGGAACTGCTGTGCGCCCGCATCCTCGTGCCCGGCGCGGACTCCTCGGGGCTCGCGGCCCGGCTCGACCGGATCGAACGACGCCTCGACGCCAGCGGCGGGTCGGCTCCGGCGGAGGCGGCCCCCGCTCCCGCAGCCCCGGCGCCCGCCGCTCCCGCGCCGCGACCGGAACCGACACCGGAGCCCGCTGCCGAGCCACAGCCGGAACCCGCTCCGGCCCCCCAGCCAGCCCCCGCGCCCGCGGGCCAGTTGAGCGTGGTCGACGTGCGCCGCCTCTGGCCGCAGATCCTCGACGACGTGCAGAACCTGCGCCGGTTCGCCTGGATCCTGCTCAGCCAGAACGCCCAGGTCGCCGGACTGGAAGGCGACGTGCTCACCGTCGCGCTGGTCAACCAGGGCGCCCGCGACTCCTTCCACCAGAGCCGGTCCGACGAGGCGCTGCAGCAAGCCTTGAAGAGCCGTCTCGGCGTGAGCTGGCGGATCGAGTCGATCATCGACACCGCCCTCGGCCACCGCGACGAGCCCACGCCGCCCGAGCCGGTCCGCGAGGAGCCCGCGCCGGTACGCCGCTCGGCGCCGGTGCCCGACCACGTGCGTGAGGCCATGGCCCGGCCCGCGCAAGCCGCCGAACGCGTCGACCCCGACGCCGCCGCCGACCCCTCCGACCCCGTGGTCGAGGAGAACATCGAGAACGTCGAGGAGCTGCTCGCCCGCGAGCTCGGCGCCGAGGTCATCGATGACGGCGGACCCGAGCCGCGCTGAGTCGGTCAGCCGGGTCCGGCTCGACCTCGACGCCTCGCCCACCGAGGTGGCCCGGCGGCTGCGCGGCCGCGACCGGCTCGTCGCGCTCGTCGGCGCCTGGCACCACGGCGAGGCGCTGATCGCCGTCGACCCCGACCGCGTGCTGGGCCCCGACGACGACCCCTTCGACGTCGGCGTCGACCCCGCGCCCGCCGACGGCGGCTTCGGCGGCGGCTGGCTCGGCGTGTGGGGCTACCGGCTCGGACGACGGCTGGAGGAGTTGGGCGAGGAGCCACCACGACCGCACGCCCAGCCCGACCATGTGCTCGCCCACTACCGCCACGTGCTGCGCCGCGTCGGTGGCGTGTGGTGGGCCGAGTCCCTTGACGACCCTGCCGCGCTCGACGCCTGGCTGGCCGAGATCGGCCCCGACCTCGACCGGCCCGCCGCCCCCCGCGCCTACACGCTCACGCCCTTCGCTCCCACGCCCGACGGACCTGGCCACGAGGCCGCCGTCGGACGGATCCTCGACCGCATCGCGGCGGGCGACATCTTCCAGGCGAACCTCTGTCTGCGGTTGGAGGCCGGTTTCGAGGGCGATCCGCTCGACGTGTTCTGCGCGGGGGTCGAGGCGCTGTCGCCCGCCTACGCCGGATACGTGTCCTGGCCGGGCGGCGCGGTGGCGAGCCTGTCGCCGGAGCTGTTCCTGCGGCGCACCGGCCACGAGGTGCTGACCTCGCCGATCAAGGGCACCGCCCCGCTCGACTCCGATCCGGCCGAGCTGGTCGGGTCGGCCAAGGACCGCGCCGAGAACGTGATGATCGTCGACCTGATGCGCAACGACCTCGGCCGCGTCTGCCAGCCGGGGTCGGTGCGGGTGCCCGCGATGGTCCGCGCCGAGCGGCACGCCGTCTGGCATCTGGTCTCCGACGTGGTCGGGCATCTGCGTCCCGGTCTCACCGACGCCGACCTGTTGCGCGCGACCTTCCCGCCCGGCTCGGTCACCGGGGCGCCGAAGGTGCGGGCGATGCAGTTGATCGCCGAGCACGAGGCGACCGCCCGTGAGGCGTACACCGGCGCGCTCGGCCACCTCAGCCCGCACGCGGGGCTGGAGTTGAACGTGCTCATCCGCACCTTCGAGTTCGCCACGACAGCTGACGGGACCGGCACAGCCTGGCTCGGCGTCGGCGGCGGCATCGTCGCCGACTCCACCCCCGAGAAAGAGCTCGCCGAGTGCCTGGTCAAGGCCTCCCCCCTCCTGAAGGCCATCAACGCCACGCTCGCGAGAGACTTTTGCCCCCACGATGAGAGAGTTCCGCCCCCGTCGCGAGAGACTTCCGCCCCCGTCGCGAGAGACTTCCGACCCCGCCGCGCCGTTTTCGACACTGTTCTCGTCGTCGACGGACGGCCGGTCGACCTCGACGCGCACCTGGCCCGACTCGACGCCAGCGTCCGCACGCTCTACGGCGCCACGGTCCGCGCCGGGCTGGAGGCGGCGATCCACCGCAAGGTCCGTGGGCTCGTCGGACGTCACCGGCTCCGAGTCGACGCCCTCCCCGACGGCGACGACGTGCGCGTGGAGCTGACCGCAGCCCCGCTGCGCCCCGAGCCGGATGCCTGGCAGCTCGACGTCCAGGTGGTCCCCGGCGGCTGGGGCGCGCACAAGTGGGCCGACCGCGACCCGCTCGGCCCCCACACCCCCGGACGCGACCGACTCCTGGTCGACGAGGACGGCGCGGTGTTGGAGACCGCGCGCGGCTCGCTCTTCCTCGTCGCCGACGACGGCGTCCACACCCCTCCGCTCGACGGCCGCATCCTGCCCGGCACCGAACGCGCGCGCGTGATCGAACGGCTGCGGCTCCTCGGCATCCCCGTCCATCAGCACCGGCTCACCACCGCCGACCTCGCCGCCGCGCACGAGGTCTTCGTGACGAACGCGTTGCGCGGCGTGGTGCCGGCGACCGCCGCTCCGGGCGTCGGCGCGTGGCCCGTCGGAGCGGTCGCCGAACGGCTGCGCCGCGACGAGCCGCCCGCCGATCCCCGACCCCCGCGTCGCCCCACCGAGTCGCGGGTGCTGTTCATCGACAACTACGACTCCTTCGTCTACAACCTCGTGCAGTACGTGGGCGAGTTGGGGGCGCGGGCCGAGGTGGTGCGCCACGACGCGGACGCCGACGCGTTGGTCCGCCGCTGCGAGGCGGGCGAGTTCACCCATCTGATCGTGTCGCCCGGCCCGGGCAGTCCCGCCGAGGCCGGAGTGAGCGCCGAGCTGGTCCGGCGGGTCGGACCGGTCCTGCCGACGCTCGGCGTCTGCCTCGGCCATCAGGTGATCGGCGAGGTCTACGGCGCACACGTCGTCCGGGCGCCCCAGGTGGTGCACGGCAAGCCGTCGCTGATCCACCACGCCGGAACCGGCGTGTTCGCCGGCCTGCCCAGCCCGCTGACCTGCGCCCGCTATCACTCGCTCGTGATCGACCCCGCCACGATCAGCCCGGAACTGGAGGTCACCGCGCGCACCGCCTCCGGCGTGGTGATGGGGGTGCGGCATCGGACTCATCCCGTGTGGGGCGTGCAGATGCATCCGGAATCGATTCTGACCCACCGTGGGCACGACATGCTCGCGAACTTTCTGGCCTGGCAGACGTGAATATCGCGTCGATGATCGCCGAAAGGCTCACGGAACCACACGCTATCGTGCTTCTCGACGGTCGTTCCGGCACGGGCAAGTCCCACCTCGCCGATGAGGTCGTCGTGCTCGTCCACGAGGCCCGACTCGTCCGCATGGACGACCTCTACCCCGGCTGGGACGGGCTCGACGCGGCGATCCAGGCCGTCGCCCACGACCTGTTGGCCCCGCTCGCGGCCGGTCGGCCCGGACGCTGGCGCGCCTATGACTGGCACGCCGCACGCCTGACCGACTGGCACACCGTGGAGCCAGGAGCGCCGCTGCTGATCGAGGGAGTCGGATCGCTGTCGCGGCTCAGCGCCCCGTCGGCCACCTGGCGCGTGTGGTTGGAGGCCGAGGAGCGGGTGCGCCGCGAGCGCGCCCTGTCCCGCTCACTCGACGGCGCGCTGTTCGCCCCGCAGTGGGACCGCTGGGCCGCCCAGGAGGACGCCTTCATCGCCGCCCACGACTCGGCCCGCCTCGCCGACCTGGTGGCCGACACCGGCTGTCGGTCGTAAGCCGTACCCTGGGAGGCGTGTACGACGGCGTGATCCAGGACCTCATCGACGAGCTCGGACGACTTCCGGGCATCGGTCCCAAGAGCGCCCAACGCATCGCCTTCCACATCCTCGACGCCCCGGTCGACGACGTCCGCCGCCTGGCCGAGTCGCTGACCGAGGTCAAGCAGAAGGTGCACGTCTGCGCGGTCTGCTGCGTGATGACCACCGACGCCGAGTGCCGTATCTGCTCCGACCCCCGCCGCGACCCGTCGGTGCTGTGCGTGGTCGAGGAGAGCAAAGACGTCGTGGCCATCGAGCGCACCCGTGAGTTCCGGGGCCGCTATCACGTGTTAGGCGGCGCGATCAGCCCGATCGACGGCGTCGGCCCCGACCAGCTGCACATCAAGGAGTTGCTGACTCGGTTGAACGATCCGACGATCACCGAGGTCATCATCGCCACCGACCCGAACCTCGAGGGCGAGGCGACGGCCACCTATCTGATCCGCACGCTGTCGACGCTCGGCATCACCGTCAGCAAGCTCGCGAGCGGCCTGCCGATGGGCGGCGACCTCGAGTACGCCGACGAGCTCACCCTCGGCCGCGCCTTCGAGGGCCGCGTCGCCGCCCTCCACGCGACGCCCGCGCCTGTCTGATTCCTTGTGCGACGTCAGATCTCCGTCGTACGTTCGTCATAAAGCGAAACCCCGGCGATGTGGCCGAGGCCAGTGATCGTTCCGGGGTCTTCGTAGAACACCTTACCGGAACCCGGACTTCAACGCCATGGACGAACACAACAGGAATCAAGCGAACACCCACGACCCTGCCACGCTCCGACGCCTTCTCACTCCTGAACGTCTCGACTCCTACCTACGATGGAGTCACGGTGACCTTCCCGCCGCGATCAGTCTCTACGAATGGAACATGACGGCCTCGGCGGCGATCCTGAAAACCACGGGCATGGTCGAGGTCATCGTGCGCAATGCCATGGATCGCGCTCTTCAAGATCTGGAGCGGAAACGGTCGTGGTCGTCATGGTTGATCGACGCACCCCTGGACCGACGAGGACTCGACGATCTGCGCACAGCACGTGATCGCGCCACACGCTTCGGCCGCCACTCCGCGTCACACGGCAAAGTCGTGGCGGAATTGACGCTGGGCTTCTGGCGCTATCTCGCGGCCTCCCGCTACCTCACCTCGCTCTGGACCCCAGCGCTCCATCGCGCGTTCCCCGGCGGCCCCTCTGACAAACTCACTCGGCAACGGCACGTCGACCGTCACCTGAAAAACCTGCTCCTCGTCCGCAACCGTGCGGCACACGGAGAACCCATCCACCGGCGCGATCTTCTGAAGGACCAAGCCTCCGCCATCAGTCTGGCCACGTGGGTGGACGCGACCGCCGGGCGATGGGTCGCAGACCTGTCACCCGTCCAGCACGTCATGGCACGCAAGCCCGTCCCACCGTCAGCCCGATGAACCGGTCACCTGAACGGCGGAATCGCCACGGAACGCGGCCGGATCGCATAGGTCACCCTCAACGACGGGCCGGTAGCATGGGCCGAGCGCCCGGACCGGGCATGTTTCGGGAGATCAAGGGACTTTCATGGGAATCGTCGTGCAGAAGTACGGCGGCTCGTCGGTGGCGGACGCCGCCAGCGTCAAGCGAGTCGCGCAACGCATCGTCGCGACCAAGAAGGCCGGCCACGACGTCGTCGTGGTGGTCTCGGCGATGGGCGACACGACCGACGACCTGATCGACCTCGCCAACGAGGTCTCCCCGGTCCCCCCGGCGCGCGAGCTCGACATGCTGCTGACCGCCGGCGAGCGCATCTCGATGGCCGTCCTGGCGATGGCGATCGGCAATCTCGGCTTCGAGGCCCGCTCGTTCACCGGCTCGCAGGCGGGCGTCATCACCGACGCCGACCACGGCCGCGCGAAGATCATCGACGTCACCCCGGGCCGTATCGAGCAGGCGCTCGGCGAGGGCGCCATCGCCATCGTCGCGGGCTTCCAGGGCGTCTCGCAGAACACCAAGGACATCACCACGCTGGGCCGCGGCGGCTCCGACACGACCGCCGTCGCGCTGGCCGCCGCGCTGAACGCCGAGGTCTGCGAGATCTACTCCGACGTCGACGGCGTGTTCACCGCCGACCCCCGCATCGTGCCGACCGCGCGCCGCATCCCGCAGATCTCCTACGAGGACTGCCTGGAGATGGCCGCGAACGGGGCGAAGATCCTGCACCTGCGCTGCGTCGAGTACGCGCGCCGCAACAACCTGCCCATCCACGTGCGCTCGTCGTTCTCCACCAAAGAGGGCACCTGGGTGCTCCCCGCCGAGTCAGTTCAGAAGGATCCCGCCATGGAAGCCGCGATCATCACCGGAGTCGCCCACGACCGGAGCGAGGCCAAGATCACCGTCGTGGGGGTGGCCGACAAGGTCGGGTACGCCGCGTCGGTGTTCACCACGCTCGCCGACGCCTCGATCAACATCGACATGATCGTGCAGAACATCTCGGCGGCCGCGACGGGCCTGACCGACATCTCCTTCACCCTGCCGCGCGCCGACGGCGCCCGCGCGATGGAGGCGCTGACGAAGGCGAAGGGCGAGATCGGCTTCGAGAGCCTGCAGTACGACGACTCGGTCGGCAAGGTGTCGGTGGTCGGCGCGGGCATGCGCAACGAGCCGGGCATCACCGCGACCTTCTTCCGCGCGCTGGCCGACGCGGGCGTGAACATCGAGATGATCTCGACCTCGGAGATCCGCATCTCGGTGGTGACCGCCGAGAGCCAGGTCGACGACGCGGTGCGCGCCGCGCACAATGCGTACGGTCTGGGCGCCGACGACGTCGAGGCCGTGGTGTACGGAGGGACCGGACGATGACTTCCATTGGAATCGTGGGCGCGACCGGCCAGGTCGGCGTCGCCATGCGTCAGATCCTCGCCGAGCGGGACTTCCCCGCCGACGAAGTGCGTTTCTTCGCCTCCAGCCGCTCGGCGGGCACGGTGCTGCCGTACCGTGATCAGGAGATCGTCGTCGAGGACGCCTCGACGGCCGATCCGTCGGGCCTCGACATCGCGCTGTTCTCGGCGGGCGCGACGCTGAGCCGCGCGCAGGCGCCCCGGTTCGCCGAGGCGGGCGTGACGGTCGTTGATAACTCCTCGGCGTTCCGCAAGGACCCGTCGATCCCGCTGGTGGTCAGCGAGGTCAACCCGCACGACATCCCGGCCGGCGACGGCCCGGGCGGTCGCGGCATCATCGCCAACCCGAACTGCACCACGATGGCCGCGATGCCGGTGCTCAAGCCGCTGCACGACGCGGCGGGCCTGGTGAAGCTGGTCGTCAGCTCGTATCAGGCGGTCTCGGGCTCGGGCGTGGCCGGCGTGCAGGAGTTGCACGGCCAGGCGCAGGCGGTCGTCGCCGACGCCGACCAGCTCGCCTACGACGGCTCGGCGCTGACCTTCCCCGACCCGGTGAAGTACGTCGCGCCGATCGCGTTCAACGTGGTGCCGCTGGCCGGTTCCATCGTCGACGACGGCTCCCTCGAGACCGACGAGGAGCAGAAGCTCCGCAACGAGAGCCGCAAGATCCTCGGCCTGCCCGACCTGCGAGTGGCGGGCACCTGCGTGCGCGTTCCGGTCTTCACAGGCCATTCGCTGTCGATCCACGCCGAGTTCGGCTCCGACCTCACCCCCGAGCAGGCGACCGCGATCCTGTCGTCCGCGCCGGGCGTCCAACTGGTCGACGTGCCGACGCCGCTCCAGGCGGCCGGGAACGACCCGAGCCTCGTCGGCCGGATCCGTCAGGACCAGAGCGTCGAGGGGAACCGCGGCCTGGTGCTGTTCGTCAGCGGCGACAACCTCCGCAAGGGCGCCGCGCTGAACACAGTGCAGATCGCCGAGCTGCTGGTCGGCTGACATGACGGTGGTCGTCCGCGCTCGGACGGCGGCGGACGCGGGCGGCTTACTGGCCGCGCTCCGCCCCGTCCATGAGCGGGACGGCTACCCGCTGTACGCCACCCACCTGACGACCGGCTGGCTCTACGACGGCATCACCGACGCCTGGGTGGCGGCCGACGGTGATCGTCTCCTCGGCCATATCGCGCTCGCCCACGACGAACGGGGCTCCCACGTGACGCGCTTCTTCGTCGCCGTCGACGCGCGCGGCTCCGGCGCGGGCTCGGCGCTCCTCTCGACCGTCGAGGCGTGGGCCGACGAGCGAGCGGTCGAGCTGACCCTCGACGTCGTGGAGCACAACACCGACGCCCGAGCCCTCTACGAACGCCACGGATGGCGACATGTCGACACCGTCACCGCGACCTGGGTCCGCGAGGAGCCGCCGTGGCCGCAGGCCTTCGTCTACCGCCGCGACGCTCAGTCGCGCTCGACCAGCGCCAGCTCCTCGTCGCCCCAGCCGATGACCGAGCCGGCGGGCAACGCCATCGCGGAGTCCTCGGGCGTGGCATAGCAACGTGCCATGTTGGCCAGACCTCCGGCGCCCCAGCCCTCGGCGTCGCGCACGGCCCGGCCGACGACCGCCTCCTGCTCCTCGGAGTCCATCAGGAGCGCGAGGGCGTCCTCGCAAACGGCGTCGAGCTTCTCCTGGACCTCGTCGGTGAGCGGCGAGCCGCTGTCGCTCGCGGCCAGCTCCTCCTCGTCGAGCACGGCGGTCGCGTCGAAGGCGGCCAGGTACTCGCCGTCGTGGGTGGACGCGCAGGGGGCGTCGGCCGGCCGACCGGCGGCGTCGAACATCAGGCAGAGGCGGTCGGCGACCGGGAAGTCCTGGGTGAGCCACAGCGCCGTCTGCGATCCGGTGACCGGCTCGACCGGCTCCTCGGCAGGGGTGCTGGAGGCCTCGGTGAACCGGTTGACGCAGGCGAGCACCGGCTGTTCGGTCCACCCTTCGGCCGGGATCGCCGCATACGGCGCCTGAGTGCGGGCGAGGGGGGCGAACTGCAGCGAGCGCAAGTCGGCGCCGTCGAGTTCGGTGTCGCTGTCGAGACCCAGGGCGCCCTGCAGGGCGATGTCGCAGTAGGCCCGCGCGAACGAGGCGAAGGTGATCTGCGTGGGCTCGGCGCGTTCGCCCTCCAGCGCGGCCCGCAGCAGCTCCTGATCGTCCTCGGTCGCCGTCGTGCCGGCGATGTACTGGCCGGGGACGTCCTGGACCGCGAGCACCTCGTAGATGTGGGGCCGCCCGCAGTCGACGATGGCCTCCTCGGTGATCTCGGTGTCGCCCAGGACCGTCGCGTCGCCTTGCGCCTCCAGGCACGCCCCCGGCATGAGGTCGCTGACGACGCCGGTGGGCGTGGCGCGCGGCTTCGTCCCGGCGTCGCCGCCGCACGCGGTCATAGCGAGGGCGAGGGTGGCGGTCACAGTCACGGTGAGCAGGCGTCGCACGGGGGTCCTCATCGTCGGCGGGTCTGTCGTTCAAGCGTACGTGGCGCGATGGCGTCAGGGCGCCGAGAGGCTGGACTCGGCGTCCTCCTCGGCGGCCCAGGCCACGGCATGCGCGCCGAGGTGCGCGGCGAGGCTGAGCGCCGGGACGATCAGCAGCGCCCAACGGCCCTCAGCCGCCGACGGCAGGAAGACGAGCAGCAGCAGGACCGTCAGCAGCGCGCCGAGTCCGGCGACGACGCCCGGGCTCGGATAGCCGAACCAGCGGAGCAGCACACGTCCGGCGATCGCGCCGAGGACGGCGAGCAGCGTGAAGGCGAGCACGCCCCAGGCCCCGCCGGAGCGGACGCCGAAGATCTGGCTGAACGCCGCGAGCACGCCCGCTCCGAGGGCGACCACGAGCAGGCCGACCATGATCGACGTGGCGACGACGGAGCGGATATCGGGCCACATAGGCAGCCGTAGGGCGGCCACGCGTCGGGCCAGCGTCACGGAGCCTCGTCCGGCAGCCGCCGAGCCCCGGCGGACGAGCCGCCAGGCCTGACCGTCGCGCACGTTCGCGGCGAGCCGCCAGTCGTCGAACACGTCACGGGCGGTGCGCCGCACGACGACGGGCGCCTGGGACTGCGACTCGGGAACGCCGACGGCCGTCGACTCGCCCTCCTTCTTCGCGGCGGGTGCGGCGGCCTTCGCCTTCGCCGGTTTCGCGGGCTTGGCGGACTTGACTGTCGTGGAGGGCGACGGCTTGCGCGACGGCCGGTTGATCGTGACGGCCCGCCCGGTGTGCGGATTGATGACCGTCCGCACGCCCGGAGCCGTCTCACCGGCCTTCTTCGCGACCTTCCGCACAACCTTCTTCGGCGGCCCCGCCTGCTCGTCCTTCACACCGTCCAGTGTGGCACAGCGCACGCGGGCAGGCACCTGTTCAAGCCGCCTCACTGACGTCCCCTTCACGACAGCCCGCGAATTGCCGACCGCGACCGCCGGACGATGCGGCGCACTGGTCGAGTCCGGCAGTTCTGGAGTTCAGGTGGCGGCAGTTCTGGAGTTTGAATGGCGGCAGTTCTGGAGTTCAGCCGTAGGATGAGCTGGTGAACAACATGGGCCGCCTAGTTCCACGGCGCATCTACGACATCACCGTGGAGCGCCAACAGGAGAGTCCCGTCGTGCTGCTGGAAGGGCCCCGTGCCGTCGGCAAGTCGACGCTCCTGCGCCAGTTGGCCGACCATCTCGGAGGTCGACTCCTCGATTTGGATGACCTCGACACACGCACAGCAGTCACGCGTGACCCGGCGACCATGATCGACGGTGACGGGCCGGTCCTGATCGACGAGTACCAGCACGCCCCGGTGGTGCTCGATGCGATCAAGGCCCGACTAAACGTCTCCAGTCGACCCGGGCAGTTCATCCTCACCGGATCGGCTCGTCACGAAGCCTTGCCTCGCGCGGCGCAGGCGCTGACCGGCCGACTTCAGCGCCTCCCGATCCTCCCCCTCGCCCACAGCGAACTCATGGGAACTCGACCCGACCTGGTGCGTCGACTGCTCGACACATCAGCTGGCACAAGCCCCGCCCATCCCTCCACCACAAGCCGCGAGGGCTATGTCAGCATCGTCGAGCGTGGCGGGTTCCCCATCGCGCTCGCGGCGCCCTCCCACCGTGCTCGCTGGCGGTGGATCGACGACTACGTGCGCCTGACCCTGGAGCGAGACGTCCAGGCGCTCTCCAAGCTCCGCCAGGCCCACGCCCTGCCACTCGTCTTGGAGAAGGCGGCCGGGCAGACCGCACAGATCCTCAACGTCTCTCGTCTGGCCGAGGCTGCGAGCATTGACGCCAAGACCGCCCGCGACTACCTCCGGCTGCTCGAAGCGGTCTTCCTTCTCAGGCTCGTGCCGCCGTGGGACCGCACCCTCACCGCTCGCACAAACGCTCGCCCGAAAGTGCACATGCTCGACACAGGAGTCTCGGCCCGCCTCCTACGACTGACGCCCGAAAAACTCGGGCGCCGAGACCCGGTGGCGATGACTGAGTTCGGGCACCTGCTGGAGTCCTTCGCCGTCGGCGAACTCCTCAAGGAAGTCAGCTGGACCGAGGAGATCGCGGGGTTCGGCCACTGGCGCACTCGGGACGACCTCGAAGTCGATCTCGTGTTGGAGACCGAGGACGGGGGCGTCATCGGCTTCGAGGTCAAAGCCGCAACCCGAGTCGCGGGCAACGACTTCGCCGGCCTCCGCAGGCTCCGGGAGCTCCTGGGCGACTCCTTCCTCGCGGGAGTGGCCCTCTACACCGGGGCGCGCAGCTACACCTACGAAGACCGCCTGCACGTCATGCCGATCGACTGCCTTTGGAGCGAGGCGGCGCGATGAGGCACCAGAGGCACGAACGGTCGTGACTGTGCCCCCAGCATGCGGATTCACCAACGTGGTGCGCGCCGCCACCCGGCTTCTTCGCGACCTTCCGCACAGCTTTCTTCGACTGCTCCGACATCCATGTCCTTCAAGCCATACCAGCGTGGCACAGCACACGCGAGCACTCAGAGCGGCCGCAAGCCTCCCAACGCCTCAGAGTCAACTAGAAGTACTCATAGAACTTAGTAACACCGATAATATTCCAGTCACCCGTTTCCTCATCCCTGTCAATATAGAAATTTACTTGACGACCAGAAAGTCCCTCCTCCCCTTCGCCATGCGGAATGGTGTAACTCCAGTGACTCGCCTCACCACTCAGATCATTAAATGCTGAATGCGCTTCCGAAAGTAAGCCCCATCTTAGAATCTCAGCAGATCTAAAATGGCATTTCGGTTGAATGAAGTAAAACTCACGCGCAATTTCCGCAAAAGAAATATGGAGCGAAGTCGATACCGGATCCGAAAATGAATGATCAGGATATATTTTAAATTCCGGTTCATCCAATGAGGAAGCAGATGTGAAAAAATGCGCTTCCTTCTGTGCAATCTCTCGATAAAAAAGCCGCCGATCAGGCGCCAACACCTAATTGAGCGAGTCGTGTTCTCTCTTGCCATGATACCCCGTCACAAGTACCATATCGGTCGGGTGGTACTGCAGAATTGTCATGAACTCGTCCACCACGGCAGCGGCTTCGGGGTCCCGACAAGCGTTGACGTCCTCCACCAGAACGGCGCGTTCAACCCACCCAGTCGCATCGTTAGCGGAGACCTCGACCCATCGGCCGCTCTCATCCGTCTCGTGACGACCGGTGAAGGTGATGCCGTCGGCACCGCGCTCGAGTTCGGCAAGAACCTCTCCGGCTCCTCCCGGTTCCGACCGTAACTCGACAGTGAGATCTTTGTCTTCGTCTTGCCATGCATAGGGTGCGGCAACTCGGTACGTGGTTTTGCCTGCGGCCCCTTCCGATTCGTTCTTTTCCGCTTGTCCCGAGCTGCTTCCACACCCTGTCAACGCCAGCAACACCACCACGACAATGTAACCAGCCGAGCGCCTCATTCGGCTATTCATATCCATCAACTCCTTCACGGACGCACGAATAAGGGCTCTTCCGATTTAGGGGTGTAGGAGTCTTGGTTTGAATCCTCCGGTCTCGAGGAGGCTGCGGGCGATGTAGTTGGTGAGGTTGCGGAAGCCGAGGGCGGAGCCTCGTAGGTGTTCGAGGCGGCC
>NZ_JASGEK010000012.1:0-36264 GCF_047606445.1 Aeromicrobium sp.
GTCGGCGGCCACGGCGGCGGCCCCCTCGGCGTCGGTGAGGATCGCGGCGGCTCCGGCGGCCGCGGCGGCGCCGACGAATCGGGAGCCGTGGGCGCTCGCGCCGGGCAGCGCGGCGAACAGATCGCCCGGACGGACCGCGTCGCTGCTCACCGCCGCCCCCGTGACAGGCACGTCCGGCAGCGGTCGGTCCGCGGACATCCCCGCCGCCGCCACGAGTTCGTCGAGCGGACGTCGCGGGGGCGTCCGAGGTCGGTCATAGGTCAGCTCGGCCACGGTCGAAGACTACCGGTCCGACCGTCCGCCGCGATTCTCAGCGACCGGCCGAACCCGTAGCACCCAAGTGCCCCTCGCGGGTTTATGCTGAATTCATGGCTAAGCAAACCATCGACCAGTTCTTTTCCGATCTCAGCGAAGAGGAGATCGACACCAATTCACCGACGGTCTATTTCGCGCTCGACGGCGTCAGCTACGAGATCGACCTGACCGACGACGAGGCGAGCGCCCTGCGCGACGCCCTGGCCCCGTACATCCAGGCCGGCCGCAAGGTCGCCGGCTCACGGAGCTCCCGCCGCTCCGGCGGTGCCGCCGCCAGCCGTCCCGCCCCGAAGGAGGTCCGTGCCTGGGCCGAGGCCCAGGGCATCGACGTCCCGTCCCGCGGCCGCATCCCGGCCGCGATCCTCGATCAGTACCTGGCGGCCAACCCCTCCTGACCCGCGCACGACGAGTACCCCTCGACTACCCCTCGACAGGGTCGCCGTCGAGGGGTACTCGTCAGTCACCACTCCTGCGGCGTGTTCGGGGCGGGCGCCCCCGTCGGGGCGATCCCGAACCTCTGCAGCGCCATCGACATGATGTCGCGGAACACCGGTCCGGTGGTGGCTCCGCCGGTGGCCTCGGCCTTCGGGTTGTCGATCACCACGTAAGTGACGAAGCGCGGGGCGTCGGCGGGGGCGAATCCGATGAACGACACGGTGTTCGACCCCTGGACGTAACGTCCGGTCTCGGGGTCGACGCGCCAGGCGGTGCCGGTCTTGCCGGCCACGCGGTACCCGGAGATGCCGGCGTTCGGCGCCGAGCCGCCCTCGGCGACGACGGCCTCCATCATCGTGGTGGCCGACCGCGCCGCCTCCTGCGAGATGATCTGCTGCGGCTCGGCCTGCTCGACCGTCGTCTGACTGCCGTCGGGACGTCGGATCCCGCTGACCACCGTCGGCTCACAGATCTGCCCGCCGCCGGCGATCGCGCCGATGGCACGGACGACCTGCATGCCGGTGACCGAGATGCCCTGGCCGAAGGAGATCGTGGCATGGTTCGTCCGGCTCCATTGCGAGCCGTCGGCGAGCAAGCCGGACGACTCGCCCGGCAACCCGACGCCGGTCGCCTGGCCGAAGCCGAACTTGCGCAGATAGCCGTACATGGTGTCGTCGTCCATCTGCTGCGCGGCGATGATCGTGCCGAGGTTGGAGGAGTCGGCGATGACGCCCGCCGCCGTCAGCCGGAGCGTCCCGTGGTCCCAGTAGTCGCCGATCTCGAATCCGTCGATCGTCATCTGCGACGGAACCTCGATGGGCGTCGTCGGCTCGATCTTGCCGAGGTCGGCCAACGCGGCCATCGTGACCGGTTTGAGGACCGACCCCGGCTCGTAGACCGTCTGCACGGCGCGGCTGACGGTGAGGTCGTCGGTGAGGTTCGTCTGCTCGTCGGCGTTGAACGTCGGAACCTGCGACATCTGCAGCACCTCGCAGGTCTGCACGTCCATGGTGATCGCCAGCCCCCAGTCGGCCTGCACCGACGTCACCGCCTCGGCCAGCCGGTCGTCGGCGTACCACTGGAGGTCGCTGTCGATGGTGGTCAGCACGTCGCCGCCGGGCTCCATCGGGACCGCCTGGCTCTCGGCGAGCGGGATCTTCTGACCGGTGGTCGGGTCGACGGTGTAGGTCGCCGAGCCGTCCTTCCCGGCCAACTCGTCGTCGTAGGCCTGCTCGAGGCCGCCGACGCCCTCGCCCTCGTCGTTGAGCCGTCCCAGCAGGTTCGCCGCGACCGAGCCGTTCGGGTAGGAGCGCAGGTTCTGATGCTGGACGAAGACGCCGTTGAGATCGGCCTCCGACAACGCTTCCAACACCGCCTCGGCCTGCCATGCGGGCAGTTCCTTGGCGACGTACTCGAAACGGCTGTCCGGCGTGCGCAGCGTGTCGATGAGGTCGAAGTAATCGACCTCGTCGCCGAGCACCTGGCTCAGGACTCCCGCGATCTGCGGCGCCTTCTCAGCGGTCAACGCCGGGTCGGCCGTCAGGGTGACGCCGTCGTAGCTGGTGGCGAGGGCGACGCCGTTGCGGTCGAGGATCTCGCCCCGCTCGGCGGGCACCTGCGTCGAGCGGGTGCCCGCGTCTTCGGCCTGAGCGGCGTAGGCTCCCGCGTCGAAGCCTTGCAACCGCAGCAGCTGCGCGCCGAAGCCGACGAAGACCGCCGCGATGAGGAACTGCAGCAGCAGCAGACGCCGACGGGTCGCCGCCCGGCGGCGCGCGACGCTCACGGCCGGGCTCCGGCCGGCGTGGGCACGCCGATGATCTCCCCGGTGTCGGGCCGCAAGAACACCGGCGTCTCGATCGGCACCATGCCGAGCCCGGCGGCGGCCTCGGCGAGCGAGGCGGGGTCGGCGAGCCGGTCGGCGTCGTACTCCAACTGCTGCTGCTGGATCTCCAGGCGCGCCGCCTCGGCCTGCAGCCGCGACAGCTCGAAGGCCTGGTCCTGCAGCGCCGTGTTCATCACGACGAGGCCGATCAGCCCCGCCGACAGCACGAACACCACCACGACCACGAAGGGCGCGCGCCGGGCCCGCGCCCGCGCCGGCGCCACGAGGCGTAGAAGCGACGAGGCCCGCTCACGGGTCGGCCGGACTGCGGGACGCGCGACGCGCGCGGCCGGGCGCGCCGGGGACACGCTCATAGTCCGATCCTCTCCACGGCCCGCAGCCGCACAGACGCGGCGCGGGGGTTGTCCTCGATCTCCTCGGAGGAGGCCTGCTCAGCCCCACGAGTCAGCAGCCGGAACCGGGGACGCTGGTCCTCGGGCACGACCGGCAAGTCGCGCGGCGCCGTCTCGGCGGTGACCTGGCGTAGGCCGCGCTTGGTGAGGCGGTCCTCCAGCGAGTGGTAGGACAAGACCACGATCCGGCCGCCCACGGCGAGGCGGTCGAGCGCTGCCGGGAGGGCCCGCTCGTAGACCCTCAACTCGTCGTTGACCTCGACCCGCAGCGCCTGGAAGACCCGCTTGGCCGGATGCCCGCCGGTGCGCCGGGCGGCGGCCGGGATGCTGTCGCGGATCAGCTCGACGAGGCGCGCGCTGGTCGTGAACGGCTCGCGTTCGCGCTCGCGGACCACGTTCTCGGCGATCCGCCGGGCGAACTTCTCCTCGCCGTAGGACCGCAGCACGCGGGCCAGGTCGGCGACGTCGTAGGTGTTGAGCACGTCGGCGGCGGTCAGCGGCCCCTGCGCGTCCATGCGCATGTCGAGCGGCGCGTCCTGGGCGTAGGCGAAGCCCCGCTCGGCCACGTCGAGCTGCATCGAGGAGACGCCGAGGTCGAACAGCACCGCGGTCGCCCGCTCCACCCCCTGGCGGTCGAGCACGTCGGCGATCTCGTCGTAGACGGCCTCGTGCGCGGCGAAGCGCTCGCCGAAGGGGGCCAGTCGCTCGCCCGCGAGCCGCAGCGCGTGCGGGTCGCGGTCGATCCCGACCACGGTGGCCTGCGGGAACCGCTGGAGGAAGGCCTCGCTGTGGCCGCCGAGGCCGAGGGTGGCGTCGACGACCACCGCCCGCTCCCCCGCGACCTCGACCGGCTCGGCGAACAACTCCAGCACGCGCTCCAGCGCCACCGGCACGTGCGTCGGGCGGCTCATCGGGGTGTCCTCGCCGACCGTGACGCCAGACCCCCGGCCGGATGGGTCTGGCGCCGGGGAAGTGCGTCAGCATCACTCGGACGGAGATCTCGCGTCACGGACGGTCGGTCGAGGTCGGTCAGAACAGGTCGGGCATCTCCTCGTCGCCCAGGTCGGCGAAGGCCTCGTCCTGTTCGGCGGTGAAGGCGGCCCAGCGCTCGGCGTCCCAGATCTCGATACGGTCCATCGCACCGATCACCGCGCACTCGCGCTCCAGCGAGGCCCACTCGCGCAACAGCGCCGGGATCGCGATCCGGCCCTGCTTGTCTGGCACCTCGGTGGAGGCCGAGGCGTAGAGCACTCGCTGGAAGTAGCGCACCTTCTTGTTCGCGAACGAGGACGCCCGCAGTTTCTGGGTGAGCTCGGCGAAGGTCTCGGGCTTCCACCCGTAGACGCAGTTCTCCTGCCCCTTGGCCAAGACGACGCCCTCGTGGAGCTGCGCCCGGAACTTCGCCGGCAGGAAGATGCGCCCCTTCTCGTCGAGTTTGGGGGTGAACGTCCCGAAGAACTGCGTGGCCTCCACGGTCCTCACGCACCCCCTCGTCCCCCCGCTCGATCATGCTCGGTCCTCCCTTTCACTCCACCCTACTCCACTTCGCACCACTCGCCACAGCAGACCCGGCAGGACACCGCCGTCACAACCCACCACCTGGCCACCGGGCATGAAAAAACCGCCCCCGAGGGGGCGGTGGAGAAGGGGAGACCGTGGGGCTAGAAGCGACCGTCGTCGTCGCGGCGCCGCTGCCAGCGCTGCTCCATGCGCTCCACGAACGACGTCGACGACCCGCCACGCTCGCGCCGCGACCGACGCGGTCCGGAACTGATGTCGGTCACGGGCTCCTCGACCTCGGAGCCGAAGCCGCGCCGCCAGGCGGTGACGAACACGTGGCCGCTGCCGACCATCACCACGAAGCCCAGCACCGCCAACCACGTGTAGGTGGCCATCGTGCCGAAGAACAGCACCCCGAGACCGGCCAGGAAACCCACCGCCGACAGCGCCGCGAGACGCCGGTTGCGCTCCTCGAAGGCCGATCCGCGCAGGGTTGAGGCGAAATCCGGGTCCTCGGCGGCGAGCGACTGCTCCAACTGCTGGAGGAGTCGGGCTTCCTCGTCTGACAGCGGCACGATGATCTCCTGAACGACGGTGGTCACCCCAGTCTAGGCCGCCTCTGGTCATCAGGCCAGGACCGTCGCCGCGCCGACGGCCGCGCCGTCGCTCGGCTAGGGTGCTCGGCATGTCGCGCATCGTGGTCGTCGGGGCTGGTTTCGCCGGACTGTCGGCGGCGGCCCGCCTGGCCAAAGCCCGTCACGCGGTGACCCTGCTCGAGGCGACCGACCGTGTCGGCGGGGCGCTCCACCCGTTGGAGATCGACGGCCGCGCATGGAATCTGCACCCCCAGGCGGTCACCACGCCCGGCGTCTTCCGCGACCTGTTCCGCAAGTCCGGCCGGACGATGGAGGCGAGCCTCGGACTCACGCCCGCGCCGCCGCGCCGTCACATCTTCGACGACGAGACCGTCCTCGACCTGCCGACGGGCCACCGCTCCGAGCAGCACGACGCGGTGACGGGGCTCGTCGGCTTCGACACCTGGTCGCCGTGGGTCGACTCGCTCGCCGACGTCTGGGAGGTGCTGCGCCGTCAGTCCTACGACCAACTCCTCACCGGCCCGGAGGCCTTCGACAAAGGGGCGCGCAAGACGCTGCGGACCCGGCGCATGATGTCGTCGTTCGGCAAGCGCTCCTTCGCCGACGAGCGGCTGCGCAAGCTCGTGCTCGACCCAGTCCGCCACCACGGCCACGAGCGCGGCGCGACGCCGGCCTTCCTGTCCATGTGGCACTACGTCGAGCGCACCTTCGGCCGGTGGTCCTTCGACGGCGACTGGCCGGGCCTGGCCGCGGCGATGGAGAAGCGGATCGGCGAGCGCAAGGTCGACCTGCGGCTGAACACGCGCGCCGAGGCCCTCGTGCGCGGCGGCGGACAGATCGTCGCGGTGCAGACCGACGCCGGACGGATCGACTGCGAGGTCGTGGTCTGGTGCAACCGCCACCTCCCCGAGGCCTACGACCGCGACCCCGGCGTGCCCGCGATCCCCGCCTCCCGCACGCTGCTGCTGCTCGACGGCGACCCCCCGGAGCTGGCCGAGGAGACGGTCGTCCACGGCAATCCCCCGGTGGTCGCTCACCGCACCAGCGAGGGCCATTGGACCCTGGAGCACCGCAGCGGCGAGGACGTGCTGACCGCACTGGCCCGCTATGGCGTCGACCTGCGGGAACGAGTGCTCCAGCGGCACGACCTCAACCCCTCCGAAGTCGTCGCCCATGTCGACGAGGGCTGGACCTGGACCGGGTGGACGTCGATGTTCCGCCGTCCCGGCGTGGCTCCCACCGGCGGCATCTTCCACGCCGGGGCGCACGCCCACCCCGGCCCCCGGCTGGAGCACGTCGGCATGGCGACGGCCGCCATCGCCGCGGAGCTGGGGACCGCCCCGCGGCGATGACCGTCAGCCTCGCTCAGGCGTCGAGCACGTAGGTGCCCGGCGCGGCGATGATCGGGCGGTGTCGCGCGCTGCCCGCCTCGGCCGGAGCCGGCCGGAGCTCGCCGGAGCGCTCGGACAGCCAGTTCGCGTAGTCGGGCCACCACGACCCCTTGACCCGCTCGGCGCTGTTCTCCCACTCCTGCGCCGACATCGAGACGTCCTCGGAGACCCGGTAGCTCGACTTCGGGTTGCTCGGCGGGTTGACGAGCGCGGCGATGTGGCCGTTGGTCGACAAGACGAAGCGGGTCTTCCCGCCCAGCAGCTGGCTGCTGCGGTAGCAGTTCATCCACGGGCAGATGTGGTCGGCCGACCCCGCGACGACATAGGAGTCGACGTCGATGTCGCCCAGGTCGATCGGGTGGCCGAGCACCGTGACCGCCTTCGGCTTCACGAGCGAGTTCTCGACCGCGATGTTGACGAAGTCCTCGTGCAGCCGGGCCGTCATGCGCGTGGTGTCGGCGTTCCAGTAGAGGATGTCGAAGGCCGGGGGCTTGCGGCCCTGGAGGTAGTTGTTGACCCAGTAGTTCCAGACGAGGTCGGACGGACGCAGCCAGGCGAAGATCTCGGCGAGCTGGCGGCCGTCGAGATAGCCCTGCCGCTTCGACTTGGCGATGGCCGCCTGCGCGCTCTTGACGTCGACGAGCGAGGCCGCCGTGCCGCCCTTGCTCTGGTCGATCATGGTCACGAGCAGGCTGAGGCTCGCCAGCCGGTCGGTGTTGGCCGACGCGGCCCGGTAGGCGGCCGTCATCGCGGCGAGCAAGCCGCCAGAGCAAGCCGCCACGGTGTGCGCCTTGCCGACTCCGGTGATCTCGTCGACGGCGTTGAAGGCCTCGAAGATCGCCTCGGCGTACTGGTCGGCGCCCCACTGGCTGTGCCGGGCGTCGGGATTGCGCCACGACAATACGAACACCTGCTGCTTCTGTTGGACCAGGTACTCGACGAGGCTGCGGCCGGGCGCGAGGTCGAGCACGTAGTACTTGTTGATCGTCGGCGGGATGATGAGCAGCGGGACCTCGTAGACCTCCTCGGTCTGCGGCGTGTACTGCAGCAGCTCGAACATCGGCGTGCGTGCCACGACCATGCCCGGCGTCGCCGCGACGTTCTCGCCGACCGTGTAGGCGCTCTTGTCGACCATCGACGGGATGCGCGGCGCGGTGCTGAGGTCGCTGACCAGGTTCTTCAGCCCGGAGAGCACATTGCCGCCGCCGGTGTCGATGAACGCCTTCCACGCCACCGGGCTGATGAACGGGTTGTTGCTGGGCGAGAGCGCCTCGACGAGGTTCGTCGTCACGAACTGCAGCCGTTCGGAGTCCTGCCACTCCAGCGGCAACTCCTGCACGAGGCCCTCGGCGGCGGTCGCGCTGGCCAGATAGGTCTGGACCACCCGGCGCAGCATCGGGTTGCCGGTCCAGGCCGGGTCGGCGAACCGCTTGTCCCGCTTCGACGGCGCGATCTCGGAGGTGCCGAGCGCGATCCGTCCGAACTCGCCGGCCAGCTCGACGCTCCGCGCGGTGACGCGCTGGCGGCGGCGCACCATGGCGCGGGCCATGTTGAGTCCAGAGCGGCCGGGCAGAAACCGCTGCACGGTGCCTTGCGCGGCGCGCGTCAGCAACAGATCCAACGGCGCCGAGACGTCTGAGTTCGCCATCGTGTCCCCTTCCCTGAGGTGTCCTCGCCATCGTCCGCCCGGCGCGCGAGCGGCGGCAATGTCGGCGGCGACAGGTTTCGCCCGTGAACAGTGTCCTGCGTCACACGGTCACGCGCGACCTTGACGGCGTAGCCTCTCGCTATGACCGTGCGCCCGCCTGACTCCCGCGTCGCGGAGGTGGCCCGTCACCTGCTGGAACGGCTCGACGAGCTCACCGACCAGCTCGTGGACCGGCTCGCCGAGCAGATCGACGTCTACCGTGACGGTGGCTTACTGGCCGCCGACGACGTGCGCCGCTCGACCCGCGACAACCTCGAGGACATGCTCCGCTGGCTGGCCGACGACCACCATGGGCTGGCCGCGCCCCGGCGCACCGGCCAGGCCCGCGCCGAGCAAGGGGCCCCGCTGCCGGAGGTGCTGCGCTCGTTCCGCATCGGCACGGCCTTCCTCTGGGAGCAGCTGCTCGCCCAGGCCCGCACGATGGGCCGCCCGACGCCCGCGGAGCTGCTCGACGCGGCCACCGACCTGTGGGGCATGGCCGACGACTACTCCATCGCGCTGACCGAGTCCTATCGCGCGGCGGTCGGCAAGGCCATGGTCGACGCCGACCGACGACGCTCCGCGCTCGTGTCGGCGCTGCTCGACGGGCCCTCGGCGGAGAACAAGACCGCCTGGGAGATCGCCCGCATGTTGGGCCTGCCCTTCGAGGGCTCCTTCCTCGTGGTCGTGGCCGAGACGCCCGAGTGGGGCGAGTCGGCGCTGCCCGGCGTGGAGGAGCGGCTGCGCCCGATGGACGTGATGTCGGCGTGGCGCGCTCAGGTCGACCGGGAGGTCGGCGTGCTGTCCTACGGACGCCACCGCTCGGCCGAGGAGGTGCGCGACGTCGTCTCGCAGGTCGCGCGAGGACGGGTGGGCGTGAGCCCGGTGTTCACCTGCCTCGACCAGACGCCCCGCGCGCTGCGCTTCGCCCAAGTCGCGGTCGAGTCCCTGCCGCCCGGCTCCGGGCAGGTCCGCCAACTGCGCGACTCGCCGCTGGCGGAGCTGGTCATCGACAGTCGCGACACCACGAGCCGATTCGTCCACGACGTGCTCGGCGAGGTGCTGGCCCTGCCCGACGAGGAGCGCGGCACGCTGCTGACCACCGCTGAGGCGTGGCTCGACGCGCGCGGCTCGGCCGCCGACGCCGCCCGCGTCCTGTACTGCCACGAGAACACGGTGCGCCAACGGCTGCGCCGGTTGGAGGAGCGCCTGCGCGGCGAGCTCGGCGACCCGATGACCGTGGCGGAGTTGGCCATCGCGACCCAGGCGTTGCGGGCGTTCCCCGATCTGGGGAGGGGCGGCCGATGACCGGCGTCCGCGAGGAGCTCGCCGAACGGGTGGTCCTCGACCAACGGCTGCGGGTGTCGGTCCGTCACGGCGACGCGCCCGGACGCCCGCTGATCCTGTGCAATGGCATCGGGGCGAGTCTCGACATGCTGCAGCCCTTCGTCGACGCGCTCGACCCGGCGATCACCGTGATCCGCTTCGACGTGCCGGGGATCGGCGGTTCGCCGCTGCCGAAGCGGCCGTATCTGCTGGCCACGCTCGCCAAACTCGTCTCGCGTCTCGCCGGGGATCTCGGGCACGAGACCTTCGACGTGCTCGGCATCTCCTGGGGCGGCGCGCTCGCGCAGCAGATCGCCTTCCAGTACCCCGACCGCTGCCGCCAGCTCGTGCTGGTGGCGACCGCGCCGGGCTGGATGATGGTCCCGGCGCACCCCAAGGTGCTGCGTCGCATGATCACGCCGAAGCGCTACCAGGATCCGACCTACGCGGCCAAAATCGCCCCGGAGATCTACGGCGGCAGCCTGCGCGACGACCCCTTGCGGGTGCGCGAGCTGATGAACACCCACGAGCCGGTCACCAGCCGTCGCGGCTATCTGCTGCAACTCGCGGCCTTCACCGGCTGGACGAGCACGCCGTTCCTGCCGATGGTCAACCAGCCCACGCTGATCCTCGCCGGCGACGACGACCCGATCATCCCGCTGGCCAACGCGAAGCTGATGGCCAAACTGCTCCCGAACGCGCGACTGCACGTCTACGCCGACGGCCACCTGGGACTGATCGTGGCCGCCGACAAGCTGGCCCCGGTCGTCGCGGACTTCCTGCGGTCTTAGAGCACGCCCTCGGCGCGCAGCCGCTCCCAGATCTCGCGGGTGGCCTTCGACCGGTTGAGCGTGATGAAGTGCAGGCCGGGCGCTCCGCCGGCCATCAGATCGCGACAGAGCCGGGTGGCCAGGTCGATGCCCGCCGCCCGGACCGCGGCGGGGTCGTCACGGATCGGCTCGACGACCTCTAACACCTCCGGCGGCAGGGCCGCGCCGGACAGCTCGGCCATACGGGCCACCTGGCGGAAGTTCAGGATCGGCATGATGCCCGGCACGATGGGCAGGTCGGCGCCCAGCGACCGGACCCGTTCGACGAGGTCGAAGTAGTCGCTGGCGCGGAAGAACAACTGGGTGATCGCGAAGGCCGCGCCCGCCTCGGCTTTGGCGGCGAGCACCTTCGCGTCGTCGTCGAGCGACCCGGCGTCGGGGTGGCCCTCCGGGAAGGCCGCCACGCCGACCGTGAACTCACCGGTCTCGCGGGCCAGCTCGACCAGCTCGACCGCGTGGTCGAGTCCCCCGGGGTGCGGCTCCCAGGACGCGCGCGGGCCTCCGGGCGGATCGCCGCGCAGGGCGAGCACGTCGCGCACCCCCGCGTCGGCGTACTGGCGCAGCACCTCGGCGAGCTCCTCGCGGGTCTGCCGCACGAGAGTCAGGTGCGCCACCGGCCGCAGGCTCGTCTCGGCGGCCACTCGCGAGGTGACCCGCACGGTGCGGTCCTGGCTGGTGCCGCCGGCGCCGTAGGTGATCGAGACGAACGCCGGGTCGAGCGCCTCCAGCTCGGTGATCGTGTCCCACAGCACGGTCTCCCCCTCGTCGTCCTTCGGCGGGAAGAACTCGAAGGAGACCGACGGGGCGTCGCCGGCCAAGAGATCGACGAGGGAGGTCGCGGAGTGCTCGGACACGCCCGCCACGGTATCGTCCGGCGCGTGAGCGAGGGTGAGGACTCCACATGCCGGACGTGACCGCGATCGACGCCGCGCTGACGGCCTTCCTCGACCGCCAGCGGACCCGCTGGTCGCCGGTCGACCCCGAGCTGGCCGACCTCATCGAGGCGGCCCGGGACTTCGTCGCCGACGGCAAGCGCATGCGCCCGCTGTTCTGCCTGGCCGGCTGGCGGGCTGCGACCGGGGCGAGCGCCGAGGAGCCCGCCCCGCCCGGCATCGTGAACGCGGCCGCCGCCTGGGAGTGGCTGCAGGGCAGCGCGCTCGTCCACGACGACCTGATGGACGCCTCGGACACCCGGCGCGGCCGCCCCAGCGTGCATCGCGCCTTCGAGGCGCGCCACCGCGACGAGGACCGGCTCGGCGACCCCACGACCTTCGGCGCCCAGGCGGCGATCCTGCTCGGCGACCTGATGTTGTCGTGGTGCGACGAGATGCTGCGCCAGAGCGAGGGCCTCGACCCGGCCCGTCTCCTCGCGGCCTTCGGCGTGCTCGACGACTGCAAGAACGAGGTCGCCTACGGCCAGTACCTCGACGTCGTGGCGCAGACCCGTCGCGACGTGTCGGCCGACATCGCCGAGCACGTCGTCATGTTCAAGTCGGCCAAGTACACGATCGAGCGGCCGCTGCACCTCGGCGCGGTGCTCGGCGGAGGCGACGCCGACCTCCTGGCGCGGCTCAGCGCCGTCGCGATGCCGCTCGGCGTGGCCTTCCAGCTGCGCGACGACCTGCTCGGCGTCTTCGGCGATCCCGCCGTCACGGGAAAACCGGCCGGCGACGACCTCCGCGAGGGCAAGCGCACGGTCTTGGTGGCGCGGGCGCTCGACCTGCTCCCCCCCGCCGACGCCGCCCGGCTGTCGGCGGCGCTCGGCACCGCGAGCGGCGTGGCGACGGCCGCCGGCCTGATCGCCCGTAGCGGCGCGGTCGCCGACGTCGAGCGACGTGTCGCCGATCACGCGAACGCCGCGAGAGTCGCCGCGCAGGCCCTTCCCCCGGCCACCCGGGAGGCCCTCGAACCGCTCATCGAACGCTCGGTGCGACGCGACCGGTGACATCCTCCTTTAGACTCGACCGGTAGAGCCGTCGAGGGGCGGACCTCAAGCGTGCGCGACAGGAGGTGAGCATGGCCGTCATCGGAGACGACGCCCTGATCGGTCAGCTCATCCAAGGTCGCTATCGCATCACCGAGTTCATCGCCCGCGGCGGCATGGCGAGCGTGTTCCTCGCCGTCGACACCCGGCTCGACCGCGACGTCGCCATCAAGATCATGCATCAGGGGTTGGGCGACCCCGCGCAGTTCGTCGAACGTTTCCGTCGCGAGGCCAAGTCGGCGGCCCGGCTCAACCACCGCAACGTCGTGGCGGTCTTCGACCAGGGCAGCGACGGCCCGATCACCTACCTCGTGATGGAGCACGTCCCCAACCGCACGCTGCGCGAGGTGATGCGCGACGAGGCCCCGATGGACCCGCTGCGGACGCTCGACATCGTCGAGCAGGTGCTGATCGCACTGGTCGCCGCCCACGACGCGGGCATCGTGCATCGCGACGTCAAGCCCGAGAACGTGCTCATCACCCCCGACGGCGAGGTCAAAGTCGCCGACTTCGGGCTGGCCCGGGCGATCAGCTCGGCGACCACCGCCACCGGCAACGCGCTGATCGGCACCGTCTCGTACTTGGCGCCCGAGGTGGTCATGCACGAGGGCACCGACGAGCGCTCCGACGTGTACGCCGTCGGCGCGATGACCTACGAGATGCTGACCGGCCTCAAGCCGCATCACGCCGACACGCCCATCCAGGTGGCCTACAAGCACGTCCACGAGGACATCGGCCCGCCGTCGGCGCTGCGTCCGGGCCTGCCCGACTACGTCGACGCGCTGGTGGCCCGGGCCACCGCCCGCGACCGCGACCAGCGTGCGGCCGACGCGCGCGAGCTGCTGCACCACGTCCGCCGCGTCCAGCAGGCGCTGGGCAGCGGGGCCATGCAGGACGCCGTGCTCGCCGCCGATCTGCATCCCCGTCTCGTCGCCGCCCCGGCCACCTCCGAGACGGCCTCTGCGGCCCCTGCCGCGGCAGGGGCCGACACCGAGGATCTGGCCCCGGCGGCGACGGCGCTGGAACGGCTCGGCGCCGACCACCCGCTCGTCAGCACCTCGACGGTCGTCCTCGACCCGGTCGGTCCCGCTCCCGCCCCTCCCTCGCGGCCGCCCGCCCCCGCCCCGGCGGCTCCGGCCCCATCCGCGCCGAAGCCGTCGGCCGACCGTTCGCACTCGCGGAGAGGACGGGTGCTGTTGATCCTGGCGATCCTCGCCGCAGTCCTCGTCGGGATCGCCGGGTACTACTTCGGCGTCGGCCGCTTCGACGAGACGCCCAAGCTGGTCGACCTGACCGAGCAGGAGGCCGAGGCCTCGGCGAAGAAGGCGGGGTTCGCCTTCGAGGTCTCCGAACGGGAGTTCTCCGAGGAGATCCCCGCCGGAACGGTCATCTCGACCGATCCGAGCCCGGGCGACCGCATCCTGCCCGGCAGCAAGATCAACGCCGTGGTCTCGAAGGGCCCCGAGCGGTACACCGTGCCGGAGTTGGCGGGCATGGCCCTCGCCGACGCCGAGGCGGCGCTGGAGGAGAACAGTCTGAAACTCGGCGAGGTCACCGAGACCTGGCATCAAGAGGTCCCCGAGGGGCAGGTGGTCTCCATCGAGGGCGTCGCGGTCGGCGACCAGGTCAAACGCGACACCGAGGTCGACGTCGTGGTGAGCAAGGGCCGCGAGCCGCTCCCGGTCACCGACTACACCGGCCAGACCGGCGCCGCCGCCACTGCGGGCCTGGAGGCCACCGGGTTCGTCGTGGCCGCCCAGGAGGAGTTCAGCGACGACGTCCCGGCGGGCACCGTCATCGACCAGAACCCCAAGAGCGGCGAGGCGCTGCGCGGCGACACCGTCACGCTCACCGTCTCCAAGGGGCCGGAGCTGATCGAGGTGCCCGACGTCGAGGGCATGAAGAAGGACGAGGCCGAAGCGGCGTTGACGGCCGCCGGCTTCACCCCGAGCGCCTACGGTCCGCCGCGCAACTTCCGGGTGCGCGACCAGACGCCGGAGGCCGGCAGCATGCAGCCGCCGGGCACGACGATCACCTTCTTCGGCTTCTGACCCCGCCCCCTCCGGAGAAGTGAGACGATCGTCTAAGATCGCCCCATGGACGACACCGTGCCCCGCATCACCCCCGGCGGCCTGCGCGAGCTGGGCCTCGTCAACCACGCCATCAGCGCCGTCGCCGGCAGAGTCGTCGGCGACCGGCCCCGCGTCTTCACGACCCTCGGCCGCCAACGGGGCCTGTTCCGCGCCTGGCTCTGGTACAGCGCCCATCTCATGCCCGGCGGCAAGCTCCCCCGTCGCGAGACGGAGATGCTCATCTGCCATATCGCCGAGACGCGCGGCTGCGCCTACGAGCTGGCCCAGCACCAACGCATCGGGCGGCGGGCCGGGCTGACCCTCGAGGAGGTCCAGCACGCGGGCGACCGCGCGTGGTCAGGCTGGAACGACCGCGAGCGCGCACTGCTCGACGCCGCACACCAGTTCGTCACGACGCGCGGTATCGACGACGAGGCGTGGAAGGCCCTGCGCCGCCACCTCGACGAGGCGACGGCCGTCGAGTTCTGCCTGCTGTGCGCGCAGTACGACTCGCTGGCCACCGTGCTGATGACCCTGCGCGTCCAGCCCGACGAACTGCCGCCACTGCGCTGAGGCTCAGCCCTCGCGCAGCATCTCGGCGACGAGGAAGGCGAGCTCCAGCGACTGCGCGCGGTTGAGGCGCGGATCGCAGAGGGTCTCGTACCGTGTCGACAGGTCGGCCGGCGACAGGCGGTGGCCGCCGCCGAGGCACTCGGTCACGTCGTCGCCGGTCAGCTCGACGTGCAGACCGCCGGGCCAGGTGCCGAGCGAGCGGTGCACCTCGAAGAAGCCGCGGACCTCGTCGATGACGTCGTCGAACTCGCGGGTCTTGTAGCCGTTGTCGGTGGCGAAGGTGTTGCCGTGCATCGGGTCGCACACCCACGCGGCCTCGACCCCGGCGGCGGCGACCTTCTCGATGACGGTCGGCAGGCCGTCGCGGATCTTGCCCGCGCCGAAGCGGGTGATGAAGGTGAGCTTGCCGGGCGCGCGGTCCGGGTTGAGCTTCTCGGCCAGCGCGATGGCGTCGTCGGCGGTGGTGGTGGGGCCGAGTTTGACGCCGACGGGGTTGGCGATGCGGCTCAGCAGCTCCACGTGGGCGCCGTCGAGCTGACGGGTGCGCTCGCCGATCCACAGGAAGTGGCCCGAGACGTCGTAGTGCTGCTCGGTGCGCTGGTCGACGCGGGTGAGCGCGTGCTCGTACTCCAGCAGCAGCGCCTCGTGCGAGGAGTAGAAGTCGACGGTGTGCAGCTGCTCGTCGTCGACGCCGATGGCCTCCATGAAGGCGAGGGCCTTGTCGATCTCGGCGACCAGGCTCTCGTACCGCTCGCCGAGCGGGTTGTTCTGCACGAAGTCGGTGTTCCAGGAGTGCATCTGGCGCAGGTCGGCGTAACCGCCCTGGGTGAAGGCGCGCGCGAGGTTGAGCGTGGCGGCCGACGCGTTGTACAGGTCGACGAGGCGCTGCGGGTCGTGGGCGCGGCTGACCGCGTCGAAGGCGAAGCCGTTGACCGCGTCGCCCCGGTAGGCCGGGAGGGTGACGCCACCGCGGGTCTCGGTGTCGGAGGAGCGCGGCTTGGCGTACTGCCCGGCGAGGCGGCCGACCTTGACGACCGGGACGCTCGCGGCGTAGGTGAGCACGACGGCCATCGACAGCAGGACGCGCAGCTTGTTGCGGGTGTTGTCGGCGGTGACGCCCTCGAAGGTCTCGGCGCAGTCGCCGCCCTGCAGCAGGAAGGCCTCGCCCCGCTGGACCTGCGCCAGCCGGTCGCGCAGGGAGTCGCACTCCCCCGCGAACACCAGCGGCGGCATGTTCCGCAGGGTGGTCACGGCCGCGTCTCGGGCGGCCTCGTCGAGGTAGGTGGGCTGCTGGGCCGCGCCGATGGCGTGAAGCTCGGCCAGGCTGGGGATAGTCACCCGGCCATCGTATCGACCGGGGAGGCGTCCGGGGCGGTCGCACATCGACGGACGCCTCGAACTCCGCAGCGGAGCCGCGTTCGTCCGGCCGAAGGCCGATGCCTCACCTCATTCGAGTCCCGCTCTCGGCACGCTTTTCGCGGAGCTGGTGGCGCCGAAGCGCTGCTGGGCCGCCTGCCGGCTGGTGCCGAGCGCCGCGCCGATGACGGTCCAGGAGTCCCCTGCCTCGCGGGCTGAGGCGACGGCGGCGCGCAGTTCGGCCTCGGCCGCGTCGATGGCTTTGCGCGCGGCGATGATGCGTCGGAAGTTCGACGCGTCGCGAGCCACGAGAGCGGCCGTGTCGAGCGAGTCCAGCCAGGCTTCCGTGTCGTTGGGGTTCGTCGTGTTCGCACTCATATAGATCACCCTCCTATCGGAGAAGGTCGTAGAACTTCGGTCGGAGCCGATCCGCATGGATGATGCGGACTGGCTGTTCGGCGGGGACGGCGACCAGTTCAAGCAGGGCGCCGTGTCGGTCGGGACCGATGACGATGAGGCGGTCCTCGCCGTATTGCTCGGCCTCAACGGTTCGGATCGCGTTCTCCCAGGCGTGGAGGATGTCGGCGTCAGTGACACCATGTTTGCGAGCCGACCCCCGGATCTCCACATGTCAAGGCTAGTTGACGTACAGGGGGACGTCAATACTTTCTTGACACCCCCGCCTCAATGGCTCGCCTGGGACACGTCGGTCCCGCGTGGGGTGAGGGCGAAGACACCCGCCGCGACGACCAGCATGATCGCGCCGCCGACGAGTCCTGTGGCCTGGAGCGACTGGTTGAAGGCCTCCCCCGCGGCGGCGGCCAGCTCGGGCAGCCCGAGCTTCTCGGCGATGGCGAAAGCTCCGCCCAACGACTCTTGGGCCTGTTCGGCCACCGCCGGGTCCATCGCCGCCGAGGCCGGGGCGTCGGCGAGCGACTGGCGGTAGATGAGCGCCGAGACACTGCCGAGGATCGCCACGCCGAGCGTGCCGCCGAGCTCGTAGGACGTCTCCTCCAAAGCCCCTGCGTTGCCGGCCTTCTCCTCCGGCGAGCCGGACATGATCATCGCCGAGCCGATGGCGAGCGAGCCGGTGCCCGCGCCGACGAGGCCGAGCGCGATCAGCACCACCGTGAGGTCGAGGTTCTCGGCCTTCCCACCGAGGATGAGCATGCCGACTCCGGCCAGCGCGAGGCCCCCGGCGAGCACCGACCGGGCGCCGATCAGCCGGGCCAGCGGCGGCGCGGCCACCGACGCCAACGCCCCGGCCAGCGCGGTCGGAATGAGCCGGACGCCGGCCTCGATGGGCGACGCGCCGTCAATCAGTTGCAGCCACTGGGCGATCAACAGGAAGGCCGCCATCATCGCGAACATCGTGGAGAAGGCCGCGAGCATGCCCGCTGAGAACAAGCGGCTGCGGAACAGCCTCAGATCGAGCAGCGGGTGGTCGCGGCGCAAGCAGCGCGCCACGAACCAGCCCAGCGCCGCCAGGCCGATGAGTGCGGCGACCCACGCCTCCGGGACGGCGAGACTCGACTGCTTGCCGAACTCCTTGACCGCCCAGACCACCGCGACCATGCCGACGAGCGACAGGGCGGCGGCGAGCGCGTCCCACGGCCCCGGGTTCGCCACGCGTGACTCCGGCAGCAGGAAGGCGCCTGCGACCACGCCCAGCAGCATGAGCGGCACGTTGACGAGGAAGGCCGCGTGCCAAGAGAAATGCTCCAGCAACAGTCCGCCGATGAGCGGCCCAATCGCCACGCCGAGTCCCGCGACGGCCGCCCAGACGCTGAGCGCGGTGGCCCGCTCGGCGGGGTCGGTGAAGAGGACACGGATGAGCGAGAGCGTGGTCGGCATGATCATCGCGCCGCCGACGCCGAGCAGGGCACGGATCGCGATGACCTGTTCGGCGCTGTCGGCCAGCAGCACCAGCAACGAGGCGAGCGCGAAGATGCCGTAGCCGAGCAGCAGCATGCGCTTGCGGCCCCACCGGTCGGCGACGGCCGCCCAGGAGACGAGCAGTCCGGCGAGCACCAGCGAGTAGATGTCGACGATCCACAGTTGTTGGTCGGCGGTCGGCCGCAACTCCCCCGCCATCTCCGGCAGGGCGATGTTGAGGATCGTCATGTCCATGGCGATGACGAGCAGGCTCGCGGTGAGCACGCTCAAGGCGAGCCAACGCTGGGCGCGGGTCAGATTCGAGGCGGACATGTCACTCACTCTCCGCGGTAGGCATGGCGACGAGGGCGCGGATCACGCGGGCGATGGACTCCTCGTCGAGGGGATGGTCGTTGAGGGCGGCGTGCATCGTGACGCCGTTGAGGTAGGAGTCGATGGCCACGGCCCGCTCGCGGCCGACATGACGGGCGAGGATCGCGGTGAGCCGGTCGGTCCAGCGCGCGGACAGGGCGCGCAGGTCGGAGTCGGTGGTGGCCGCCGAGACCAGAGCCATCGTGGACCGGACCTGACGGGTGTCGAGCAGCCACGCGCGCATGATGGCGGCGCCGCGTTCGGCGAGGTCGTCGGCGCCGGCGAGCGCGGTCTCCACCTCGTCGAGGTCGGTGTCGATCTCGTCGGCCAGGTGGCCGAGCGCGGCCTCGCGCAACGCGTCGATGGACGGGAAGTGCCGGGTGGTGGAGCCGAGCGAGACCTCGCCCCGGGCGGCAGCCGCCCGGTGGGTCAGGGCCGCGACACCCTGCTCGCTGACGATCTCAGCGGCCGCCACCACGATGGTCCGCCGCGTCGCCTCCGGGTCACGTCGCCGTGGCGAGGAGTCCTCGTCCACCATTCGCCTCCTTGAAGAACAAATGTACGCGTACATTTGTACCGTAAGGATCGGCGCTGATCAACTCCGACTCAGCGACCGATGGCGATGTCCTCGGGATCAGGCGGCAGGAGTTCAGCCACCGGCACTCCCAACACCTCCGCGAGCGCGACCAACGTCCGCAAGCGGGGATTCGCGGGCGTCCCCGGATTCGACTCGCCCTTCTCCAACTTCTGGTAGGTGAACGTCGTGATCCCCCCGCGACCGCCAGCCGCTCCTGGGTCAATTCCCGCCGAATGCGCTCCCGATGCAGCCGCACGCCGAGCTCCCGCGCGTACACCACCCACGGATCGTCCTTGCTTCTACGCTCGGCCACCCATCGAGGGTGGGCGTCGAACCGATCTCACATGGTCATGTAAACATGGTAATCTGCGGCCTGACTCAATGAATGGAGCCCACTGGTGACCGTCACTCCTCTGCCCGGATTCCTGCCGGGTGTCGTGACAGTCCTTTCAGATGTCGTCGCTGCGACGCGCGCCATCACGCCCTATCTGGCCGTTATGTGCACGCTCGTCCTGACTTTCCACGCGGTGGCTGGAGCGCGGTCATCACGGGCACGAGAGCTGAACCGGCTGGCGAAGGTCGAGTACACCGGAGTCGAGCACCTGGAACCCGCCACATCCGCCCTGCGTCGTTTCCTCTCCGGCACCGGACTCGCCGTCCTCTCCATCACCTTGATCGGAGCCACCTCCGGCGTTGAGGAAGAGGTGGTGCAGGGCTCCCTGCGACCGATCGACGCCATGACCGATCTGGTCGGCGGCGAACCGGTGACCTACATTCTCCAGAGTCCGAACGTCACGTTCATGGACGACAGCGTGATCCCGCCCGAGAGCGCCGACGAGGTAGCCGAGCAGGCGACCTTCCCGGTGGTCCCCTTCGGAAAACACCTGTTCAACATCGATGACGGGTCCGCGATTCAGGTGTCGATCCCCGACGACCTCTACGCCGACGTCTCTGGTCGACCAGTCGCCGGGTGCTCCTCCGCCTCCGTCATCGTCGACGACACCGTACGGGCCTCCCCCGGCGATCACGTCCTCGTCAACGGCGTCCTGCTGCGGGTGGCTCGGGTGGACGACGGCATCGCGCAGATGAACCGCTCCGTCGGCGTGCTGTCCCACTCGACCGTTCGTGACTGTCTCACCGCTGGACAGCAAGAGGCGTACTTCGGAGTCATCGCTTTGACCGACGACATCGACGCGGTCAGGCGGGTGGTCGAGTCCGCAGGGCCTGACGGGCTCGCGGTGGTCTCCGCCGAGGACTTCGCCGTCAACAAACCGGGCTTTCTGGCAGGCCAACGCGACGCCGCTGCTCTTACAGGTCATCGTCTACCTCTCGCTGTTCGGCGCGTGGGCGTCAGCCGGTGAACGCCGTTCCGCGCTCCAACGGAACGCCCGTGAGATCGGCATGTTGCATGCCGCCGGCGTGAGTTTCCGTGACCTCCGAGCTGTCGAACGCCGACGGGCACTCAGCACGACCTTCCGAGCCGCACTGGTCGCCACGCCGCTCATGATCCCGGTGGCGGTCGCCTTCAACGCGAGCGAGCTCGGCTTGCAGGTCGGTATCGGACTGACAGAAGTCAGTGTGGGCATCGCACTCACCGCCCTGGCCATGCTGGCCGCCTCGCACCGGGCGCTGTCCCGTTTCGAGCGATCCCTCGACCTCTCTTTGGCGGTGCGCGGATGAGCGGCGTGCGCTTGATCGAAGTCACCAAGCGATATCAGGGGCAGACGGTTCTCGACCGCATCGACGTCTCCTTCCCTCCCGGACGTCTCAGTCTCATCACCGGTCCGTCGGGCTCGGGCAAGACGACGCTGCTCCATCTGGCCGCCGGACTCGCCGTGCCGGACAGCGGCCGTGTCGAGGTGGGTGACCGCGCCGTCTCCGAGTTGTCGGGTCGTGAACGAGCACGTTTCCGTGCGGGCGTGGGCGTCGCGTTCCAACGCTCAGGACTGCTCGGCGGCCTCACCGCTCGGGAGAACATCACTGTCGGGCACCGGCTGACTGGTCGCGCGGTCGATCCTTCATGGGTCGACCACCTCACCGATCTCCTCGGCGTCGCTGCTGTGCTCGACCTGCGTGCCAGCCGACTCTCGGGGGGCCAAGCACAGCGTGTGGCGCTCGTCCGCGCTCTCGCGCACCAGCCGCCGGTTTTGTTCGCCGACGAGCCGACCGCCTCCCTCGACTCCCACGGAACCGACCAGGTCCATGAGCTACTGCGTCGGCTCAGCCACGACCACGCGATCACCGTCCTGCTCGTCTCCCACGACCAGACCGCACCCCACCACGCCGACGAGGTCTTCGCCCTCGCCGACGGCCACCTGTCCCCCGCCGCGTCCGCTCGTCATCGAAGGGAATCTCTAGCATGAATCACACCGAGGCAATGCTCAACGACGATTCGTCAACGAGGGAACTCGCCGATACCTTCGCGCAGCTCCGCAAGGACGCGTGTTCGCGTGAGATTGAGTCTATTGAGCTTGATGTCGAGCGCGTGGCATACGAAGACCCCAAGAGTCTTCTTCCTGCCGCGCACCCCACAATCACTCGAGAGATGGTCCTCCGCGAGGTGCGCCGAACGACATCGGAGGCTCTGCGCCTGCTCGGATTCACGCAGAACTCCAACTCACTTCCCTTGCCTGACCTCGTGCGTTCCCTCGCAAAGGCTGGAAGATTCGACGGCCTTGGGAACGTCTTCACTCAATCATCGGAAATCGCCTCGTTATGGCATCAGAAGACCGCGTACAGCCCTTTAGCGCTCGCTCCCCAGTATGGAAGTGAAGATGTCCTCCCCCTCCCCCAACTGAGAGCAGACGGGTCGACGCCACAGGCGCACGAGCCAGATCGAAGGTTTGGTCGGTTCATACCCGTACCTGCTGACGATCCGGCCCGCGCAGCCTGGCGTTATCACCCCGACACGATTGAACTTCGTAAACGTGGCCTCCATCTCCGCCGCAAACTGACAGACCGCCTCAGCGACGAAGTCAGGTGCCCTGACGGCTCCGTCGCACGGGTGGCTGCCATTGCCGGTGGAGCCGCCTGGCCCGACATCTATGCCGTTGCCGATCTCCTCAACACGCGTCCCAACCTCCACGTTGAACTCGATGTGTTCGACTGGGACCGCGCCGCGATTCATATCGGTGTTCTGAACGCATCGGAGATTCTTGGGACGGCCACCAACGAGACCGCACAAACACACCTAGATCAAGCCAACCGTGTCACCACCGTGTCCGCAGGTCGAGCCCAGGTGCGCTTCATCGAGACAGATGTCTCAAATCACCAGGCCCTTCAGGCCTATGCTCACGAGAACGGCTCTGCTGGCTATGACGTCGTCGAGGCAGTCGGCCTCGTCGAGTACTTCACTCAAGACTCCGCTCCCTTCATCATCGCCACGATGGACTCATTGCTGAAAGACGAGTCCGGCATGGGCGTCATCGCCAACATGACCGCATACCACGACCACCCGCAGATCCTTGGCGTCATCGGCTGGCGTTCTCTACGGCCTCGTTCTCTCCGAGAGATCATCCGGATCGTTGACAACGGAGTCGGTCTCAGTCGTAAGCACTCTCACCTGGAGAAGAGCAGTGAACTTCTCGACGGGATGAGCTACCTCTACGTCAGCTGGGAAAAGTAGCGGCCCATCATGCATGGAGTGAAAACGGCGTCGAGGAACTCCGGCTGGGGCAGGGTTTCCACCAGCTCGGCGGACAGGCCGAGCGCCAACGTCGTAGACCGTTCGGATCATCACCCGCACCTCCCATGTCGCCGTTCGACCACATGAGCAAAAGTGGTCGAACGGCGACATCTCACCTCACCCCACGGATCGGGTGGACGGCGAGCGCGGCCAGCACGGCGGTGACCAAGACGAGGACGTAGAGGGTCGGGTAGCCCCAGAGGTTGACGACGACACCACCGCAGGCCGCCGCCAGAACATACGGGAGGACGTTGGCCACACCGATGATGCCGAGGTCCTTGCCGCGGTCCTTCGCCTCGGGCAGCACCTGGGTGATGAGCGCCTGGTCGACACTCGCGTACGCGCCATAACCGACACCGAGCAGCACCGCACCGACGCACGCGGCGGGCATGTTCGGCAGGAAGGCCAGCACCAGCCCGGCCACGCCCTGCATCACCGACGAGATCACGACCAGCCGTTTGCGCAGCATCGTCCGGTCCGACCAGCGTCCTGCGGGAATCGCCACCGCCGTCGCCGACAGCGCGTAGAGGACCGTCAGCACCAGCACCATCAGGTCGGGGTCGTCGACGCCGAGGTGGTCCTTCAGATAGAAGTACAGATAGATCTGCGCCAACGCGTTCGACAGTTGGATGCCGAAGCGCCCCAACCACGCCCACGTGAAGTCCGCGTGCCGCAGCGGCGCGACCAGGCCCGTCAGCACCTCACGCGCCGACGGCGCGGGCGGGCGGCTCTCCTTCGGCAGCCGCACGCTGCGCGCCCGCAGCGCGAACGGCAGCGCCATCAGCAGGCACACCGCGCCGACCACGCCGTACTGCACGACGACCTCGCCGCCGACGCCCACGACGATCGCGATCACCAGCAGCGGCCCGAAGCTCACCGCGATGCTGTAGAACGCCGACACGTAGGCGCGCTGCGTCACCGGCACGTCGTCGGGCACCACGGCCAGCACCGCCGACCCCGCGCTCGCGTAGCCCACGGCGACCACCGACCAGCTCAGCACCACCATGTACGGCTCGGTCGCGAAGCCCTGCGCCACGACCCCGACCGCCATGACGACGATGCCGCCGACGATCCACGGATACCGGCGACCCCGCGCGTGTGTGGTGCGGTCCGACAACACACCGACCGTGATCGTCACGACCACGGTGATCGCCGCCGCCAGGCCCGTCGCCCACGCCGTCAGCGCGACCTTCGCCGCGTCGCTGTCGGTGATCTGCTCGGCCTGCTCCGGCAGCACGATCTGGGCGACCGCGTAATAGGCGCCGAACATGCCCATCATCACGAGCGTCCACGGCGTCAGCCAGCGTCGGCCGACCCGGGTCGTCGGCTCCTCCCACAACGGCGTGTCGGTCATGAGCCGACCTCCTGTCAACGTGACGCGCGAATGCGCGCGGCGTACCAGTCATACGAGGCGCGGGGCGTCCGGTCAAGGGTCGCGTAGTCGACGTGGACCAGGCCGAAACGCTGGCGGTAGCCCTCGGCCCACTCGAAGTTGTCGAGCAGGGACCAGACGAAGTAGCCGCGCACGTCGGCTCCGGCCTCCCGCGCCGCGTCGAGCGCGGCCAGGTGCGAGCGCAGGAAGTCGATCCGGCGGGCGTCGTCGAGCTCGGCGGCCGAGCAGCCGTTCTCGGTGATGACGAGCGGCGGCAGCGCCTCGCCGTACCGTTCGCGCAACTCCCCCAGCACCGTCGTCAGGCCCTCCGGCACGACGACCCAGCCGAAGTCGGTGCGCTCGCCGGTGTAGCCAGGGGGCACGTCGTGCACGGTGAACGGCAGCTCGGCGGGCATCTCGATCCCGTTGACGTCCGCGCCGGCGCCGGTCGGGGCGCCGACGTAGGCCGGGCTGTAGTAGTTGACGCCGTACCAGTCGAGCGGCGTGGCGATGACCGTCAGATCGTCGGCCGCCGGCCCGGGCATGAGGTCGCCGAAGCCGTCCGGATAGGCGCCGGTCAGCAGAGGATCGGCGAACAGACGGTTGTTGAGCAGGTCGTAGAGGTCGGCGGCGGCGCGGCCCTCGTCGGTGTCGCCGACGACCTCGACCGGCTCGTGGCTCATCGCGATCCCGACCGACGTCGCGCCCGCCTCCCGCAGCGCCCGCGCGGCGAGCCCATGGCCGAGCAGCAGGTGATGGGCCACCGGCAGCGCGTCGAAGAGCAGCCCCTTGCCGGGCGCGTGGGTGTCGAGGGCGTAGCCGAGCATGGTCAGCTCACGCGGCTCGTTGACGGTGATCCAGTGCCCCACGCGGTCGCCGAGCCGTTCGGCCACCTCGGCGGCGTGGTCGGCGAAACGCAGCGCCGTGTCACGCTCCAGCCAGCCGCCGGCCTCCTCCAGCTCCAACGGCGTGTCCCAGTGGAAGAGCGTCGGCACAGGCGTGACCCCGACGTCGAGCAGCCGGTCGACCAGTCGGTCGTAGAAGCCGATCCCCCCGGCCAGAACGCGCGGCCAGGAGATCGAGAACCGGTAGGCGTCGACGCCGAGACCGGCCAGCAGCGCGACGTCCTCGTCCATCCGCTGGACGTGCCCCGACGCCGTCGAGGCATCCGACCCGTCGGCGATCTTCCCCGGACGGCCGCAGAAGGCATCCCACGACGACTCGCCGCGCAGAACCTCCGGGGCGTTCCCCTCGATCTGGAACGCCGAGGTCGACACGCCCCACCAGAAGCCGTCCGGGGCGGACACTCAGCCCTCGAGGTCCTGGTAGGCCGGGACGACTCGGTTGATCGCGTCGCCCATGCGGTGGATGCGCAGGGCGTTGGTGGAGCCGGGGATGCCCGGAGGGGCGCCGGCCACGCAGACGACCTCCTCGCCCTCGTTGCAGCGGGCGGCCTCCAGCAGCGCCCGGTCGACCTGCAGGACCATGTTGTCGGTGTGCTTGACCTCCGGCACGAGGAAGGTCTCGACCCCCCAGCTGAGCGCCAGCTGGTTGCGCACCCACTCGTGGGGCGTGAAGGCCAGCACGGGGATGTGCGAGCGGTAGCGGGCCATGCGTCGGGCCGAGCCGCCGGTGGTGGTGAAGGCGACGACGAAGCGCGCGTCGATGGCCTCGGCGACCTGGCGGGCGGCCTTGCAGACGATGCCGGTGCGGGTCTTGGCCTGCCAGGTGTAGGCGGCCATGCGCGGCAGGCCGTGGTCCTCGGTGGACTCGACGATGCGCGCCATCGTCTTGACCGTGTGGAAGGGGTACTCCCCCACGCTCGTCTCGCCCGACAGCATCACGGCGTCGGCGCCGTCGAGCACCGCGTTCGCGACGTCGGACGCCTCGGCACGGGTGGGACGCGGGGCGGAGATCATCGACTCCAACATCTGGGTGGCGACGATGACCGGCTTGGCGTTGCGACGGGCCTTCTCGACGATGAGCTTCTGGACGATCGGCACGTCCTCCAAGGGGAGCTCCACGCCGAGGTCGCCGCGGGCCACCATGAAGCCGTCGAAGGCGTCCATGATCTCGTCGAGCGCCTCGACCGCCTGCGGCTTCTCGATCTTGGCGATGATCGGCCGGGAGATACCCTCCTCGGTCATGATCCGTCGCACGTCCTCGGCGTCACGGGCCGACCGGACGAAGGACAGCGCGATGAAGTCGACGTTGGAGCGCAGCGCCCAGCGCAGGTCGTCGATGTCCTTCTCGCTCAGCGCGGGGACGCTGACGGCGACACCGGGCAGGTTGATGCCCTTGTTGTCGCTGATCCGGCCGGGGGTCTCGACGATGGTGACGACCTCGGTGTCGCCCACCTCCAGCGCCCGCAGCCGCACCTTGCCGTCGTCGACGAGCAGCTCGTCGCCGGGCGTGACGTCGCCGGGCAGGCCCTTGTAGGTGGTCGAGCAGCGGTCCCGGTCGCCGTCGACGTCCTCGACGGTGATCGTGAACCGGTCGCCGAGGGTCAGGTCGACGGGACCGCCGGAGAACCGGCCGAGCCGGATCTTCGGTCCCTGCAGGTCGGCGAGGACCGCGATGGCCTTGCCGGTCTTCTCAGAGGCGGCCCGCACATGCTGCAGGTTCGCCAGGTGGTCGGACTGCTCGCCGTGGCTCATATTGAGCCGCGCGACGTCCATGCCGGCCTCGGCCAGCTTCAAGATCCGCTCCCCTGTGTTGACCGCCGGTCCCAGGGTGCACACGATTTTGGCTCTACGCACACCGCGAGCCTAGCCCCCCGCCCTCGGCCCGACGCGCCGCTACGCCGGTGAAGGAGACGTGGCATAAACTGCCATTAAATGCTCTCGCTCACGAAAGGAGCTGTTCGCCATGCCGACACGCAATGTTGTCCTCAGCGACCATCAACATGCCCTCGTGGACACTCTCGTCCGTTCTGGCCGCTATCAGAACGCCAGCGAGGTGCTCCGCGACGGACTGCGCTTGATCGAACGACGAGAGCGCCTGGAGGAGGCCAAACTCACAGCGCTCCGCGCCGCCGTCGACCACGGGTGGGAGGACATCGCCCGCGGACGGTTCACCGACGTTCGTGAGGACGAACTCGGTGACTTCATCGCTCGACTCGGAACCAGGGCCGCCAGCCTCGCCGACTCCGACACATGAGCGACTTCCGGCTGTCGGCAGCGGCGGAGGACGACATCGTCGACATCCTGCGCTGGTCACACGAGATGTTCGGCGAGAGAGCCCGCCTCGCCTACGAGGCGCTGCTCACCACCGCCCTCCATGACGCCGCCCGACATCGTGACCAGCCGGACATCGCGATCCGTCGCCCCGAACTGGGCGACGACGTCTACGTATGGCATCTACGCCGCAGCCGCGATCAGCCTCCCGGAAGACCCGTCAAACGGCCACGGCACTTCGTCGTCCACAAGATAGAACGCGACGCCGTCCTGATCGGGCGCGTGCTCCACGATTCGATGGAGTTGTCGCGCCATCTCGACGACAGAGCATGGGAGTAGGACGACGGTCCCACAGTCAGTGTCAGTGAGTGCGGGACCGTCGCCGGCATTGCCTCTCAGACCATCATCGGACGCGCGGTCGGCGGGATGGGCTTGGGGAGGGTGGTGGCGCCCTGGAGATAGGCGTCGACGCCGGAGGCCGCGCCACGGCCCTCGGCGATGGCCCACACGATGAGCGACTGGCCGCGGCCGCAGTCGCCGGCCACGAACACGCCCGGCTCGCTCGACATGTAGCTCAGGTCGCGCTTGACGTTGCCGCGCTCGTCGAGCTCCAGGCCTAGCTGCGCCACGACGCCGTCGGTCTCCGGGCCGGTGAAGCCCATCGCGAAGAGCACCAACTGCGCCGGGATGACCCGCTCGGTGCCCTCGACCTCGGCGAACCGGCCGTCGACCAGCTCGACCTCGCTGATCCGCAGACCCGCGACGTTGCCGTCCTCGTCGCCCACGAACTCCTTGGTGGAGACCGAGTAGACGCGCTCGCCGCCCTCCTCGTGCGCCGAGGCGACCCGGTAGATCATCGGGTACGTCGGCCAGGGCTGGTTCTCCGGACGGTCCTCGCCCGGCTGCGGCATGATCTCCAGGCTCGTGACGCTCTTCGCGCCCTGACGGATGGAGGTGCCGAGGCAGTCCGCGCCGGTGTCGCCGCCGCCGATGATGACGACGTCCTTGCCGGTCGCGAGGATCTGGCCCTCGACCGTCTCGCCGACCGCGACGCGGTTGGCCTGCGGCAGGAACTCCATCGCCTGATGGATGCCGTTCAGCTCACGGCCCGGAGCGGGCAGGTCACGGCGGACCGTCGCGCCGGTGGCGATCACGATGGCGTCGTAGCGCTCGCGCAGCTGCGCGCCGGTGACCGTCTCGCCGACCGCCGTGCTCGTGCGGAAGACGGTGCCCTCGGCCTCCATCTGCCTGACGCGACGGTCGACCTGGGCCTTCTCCATCTTGAACTCGGGGATGCCGTACCGCAGCAGGCCGCCCGGCTTGTCGTCGCGCTCGTACACGACGACGGTGTGGCCCGCGCGGGTCAGCTGCTGCGCGGTGGCCAGACCCGCCGGACCGGAGCCGATGACCGCGACCGTCTTGTCGGTCAGCACCTCCGGCGGCTGCGGACGGACGTTGTTGTCGTCCCACGCCTTGTCGATAATCGAGACCTCGACGTTCTTGATGGTGACCGGGTCGCGGTTGATGCCGACGACGCAGGCCGTCTCGCACGGCGCCGGGCACAGCCGACCGGTGAACTCCGGGAAGTTGTTCGTCCGGTGCAGCCGGTCGATGGCCGCGTCCCAGTCGTCGCGCCACACCAGGTCGTTCCACTCGGGGATCAGGTTGCCGAGCGGGCAGCCCTGGTGGCAGAACGGAATGCCGCAGTCCATGCAGCGTCCGGCCTGCTTCGTGATGATCGGCAGCAGCGCCTTGCCGGGCCCACCGGGGTAGACCTCGTTCCAGTCGTTGACCCGTTCCTCGACCGGACGACGTCCGGCCATCTCGCGGGGCGTCGTGATGAATCCACGGGGATCAGCCATGAGCGGCCACCTCCATCATGCGAGCAGTGGTCTGTTCTTCGGACAGCCCTTCGGCCTGGGCGGCGGCCTGCGCCTCGAGCACCTTGCGGTAGTTGACCGGCATGATCTCGGTGAAGCGCGTCAGCGCGGCGGGCCAGTCGGCCAGCAGCGCCTCGGCGACGGTCGAGCCAGTCTCGTCGGCGTGCTTGCGGAGGAGATCGCGCAGCTCCTCGGCGTGCTCGTCGGGCACCGCGCGGGTCTCGACCATCTCGCGGTTGACCAGCGACTCGTCCAGGTCGAGGACCCAGGCGGTGCCGCCGCTCATGCCCGCGGCGATGTTGCGGCCGGTCGCGCCGAGGATCGCCACGCGTCCGCCGGTCATGTACTCGAGCGCGTGGTCGCCCACGCCCTCGACGACCGCCCGCGCGCCGGAGTTGCGCACGCAGAAGCGCTCGCCGGCCTTGCCGCGCAGGAAGATCTCGCCGCCGGTCGCGCCGAAGCCGATCACGTTGCCGGCGACGATGTTCTCCTCCGGCGTGAAACGCGCGTCGCGGGCGGGCCGGACGACGATCCGGCCGCCGGACAGGCCCTTGCCGACGTAGTCGTTGCCGTCGCCCTCGAGCCGCAGCGTGATGCCGCGGGGCACGAAGGCTCCGAAGGACTGGCCGGCCGCGCCGACGAAGGTGATGTCGATGGTGTCGTCGGGCAGGCCCGCGCCGCGGTACCGCTTGGTCACCTCGTGGCCGAGCAGCGTGCCGACCGTGCGGTGGACGTTGCGGATCTTGACCTGCGCGCGCACCGGCTCGCCCCGCTCCAGGGCGTCGCCGCTGAGCGCGATGAGCTCCTGGTCGAGCGCCTTGTCGAGGCCGTGGTCCTGCGTGGTGACGCAGTGCCGCGCGGCGCCCTCGGGCAGCTCGGGCACGTGGAAGATCGGCGACAGGTCCAGGCCGGACGCCTTCCAGTGGTCGATCGCCGGACGCGCGTCGAGCACCTCGGCGCGGCCGACCGCCTCCTCGATGGAGCGGAAGCCCAGCTCGGCGAGGATCTCGCGCACCTCCTGGGCGATGAACTCGAAGAAGTTCACCACGTACTCGGCCTTGCCGGAGTACTTCTCGCGCAGCTGCGCGTTCTGCGTCGCGACGCCCACCGGGCAGGTGTCGAGGTGGCAGACGCGCATCATGATGCAGCCGCTGACGACGAGCGGGGCGGTCGCGAAACCGAACTCCTCCGCGCCGAGCAGCGCCGCGACCACGACGTCGCGGCCGGTCTTGAGCTGGCCGTCGGCCTGCACGACCACGCGGTCGCGCAGCTTGTTGAGCAGCAGCGTCTGCTGCGTCTCGGCCAGGCCGAGCTCCCACGGGCCGCCCGCGTGCTTGAGCGAGGTGAGCGGCGAGGCGCCGGTGCCGCCGTCGTGGCCGGAGATCAGCACGACGTCGGCCTTCGCCTTCGACACGCCCGCCGCGACCGTGCCCACGCCGACCTCGGAGACGAGCTTGACGTGGATGCGCGCGGCCGGGTTGGCGTTCTTCAGATCGTGGATGAGCTGCTTGAGGTCCTCGATCGAGTAGATGTCGTGGTGCGGCGGCGGGCTGATCAGGCCGACGCCCGGCGTGGAGTGGCGCGTCTTGGCCACCCACGGGTACACCTTCGGGCCGGGCAGCTGGCCGCCCTCGCCCGGCTTGGCGCCCTGGGCCATCTTGATCTGGATGTCGTCGGCGTTGGTCAGGTACTCCGACGTGACGCCGAAGCGGCCCGACGCGACCTGCTTGATCGACGAGCGGCGCTCCGGGTCGTACAGACGCTCGGGGTCCTCGCCGCCCTCGCCGGTGTTCGACTTCGCGCCGAGGCGGTTCATCGCGATGGCGAGGGTCTCGTGCGCCTCCCGGCTGATCGAGCCGTAGCTCATCGCGCCGGTGGAGAAGCGCTTGACGATCTCGCTGACCGGCTCGACCTCGTCGATCGGCACCGGGCCGCGCCCGCTCTTGAACTGGAACAGGCCGCGCAGCGTCATCAGCTTCTCGGACTGGTCGTCGACGGCCTGCGTGTACTGCTTGAAGATGTCGTAGCGGCCGGTGCGGGTCGAGTGCTGGAGGCGGAAGACCGTCTCGGGGTTGAACAGGTGCTCCGGCCCCTCGCGGCGCCACTGGTACTCGCCGCCGATCTCCAGTTCGCGGGTCGCGCCGACGATGCCGCTGACCGGGTAGGCGAGGTCGTGACGGCTGCGGACCTCGGTGTGCAGCACGTCGAGGCCGACGCCGCCGAGCTTGGTGGAGGTGCCGGTGAAGTAGCGGTCGACGACCTCGGTCGACAGGCCGACGCACTCGAAGATCTGCGCGCCGGTGTAGGACGCGACCGTCGAGACGCCGATCTTGCTCATCACCTTGAGCACGCCCTTGCCGAGGCCGTAGGCGACGTTGCGCGCGGCCTTGCCCGGCTCGACGCCCTCGACGTAGACGCCCTGGCGGGCCAGGTCCTCGGCGGTCTCCAGCGCGAGGTACGGGTTGACGGCAGTCGCGCCGTAGCCGATGAGCAGCGCGACGTGGTGCACCTCGCGCACGTCGCCGGCCTCGACGATGAGCCCGGCCTGGGTGCGCAGCTTCTCGCGGACGAGGTGGTGGTGCACCGCCGACGTGAGCAGCAGCGTCGGGATCGGCGCGAGCTCGATGGTGGTGTGCCGGTCCGACAGCACGATGATGCGCGCGCCGCGGTTGGTGATGGCGTCGGCGACATCGGCGCAGATCTCCTCGATCTTGGCCTCCATGGCCTCCGCGCCGCCGGCGACGTCGTACAGGCCGCGCACGACATGCACGCTGAAGCCCGGCATGTCGCCGTCGCGGTTCATGTGGCGGATCTTGGCGAGCTCGTCGTTGTCGAGCACCGGGAACGGCAGCTGCAACATCTGACAGGACGCCGGCGACGGGTCGAGCAGGTTCTGCTCGGGGCCGATGGTGCCCTGCAGCGAGGTGACGACCTCCTCGCGGATGGCGTCGAGCGGCGGGTTGGTGACCTGCGCGAACAGCTGGCTGAAGTAGTCGAAGATCATGCGCGGGCGGTCCGAGATCGCCGCGATGGGCGTGTCGGTTCCCATCGAGCCGATGGCCTCCGCGCCGGTGCGCGCCATCGGGGCGATGAGCTTGCGCACCTCCTCGGCGGTGTAGCCGAAGACCTGCTGGCGGCGGGTCACCGAGGCGTGGTTGTGGACGATGTGCTCCAGGTCGGGCAGGTCGTCGAAGCGGACGAGCCCGGCGTGCAGCCACTCCTCGTAGGGGTGCTCGGCGGCGAGCCGGCCCTTGATCTCGTCGTCCTCGATGACGCGGTGCTCGTCGAGGTCGAGCAGGAACATCTTGCCAGGCTCGAGTCGGCCCTTGCGGATCACCGTGCTCTGGTCGAGGTCGAGCACGCCCGCCTCGGAGGCCAGCACGACGAGGCCGTCGTCGGTGATCCAGAAGCGGCCCGGGCGCAGGCCGTTGCGGTCGAGGACCGCGCCGATCTGCGTGCCGTCGGTGAAGCAGACGCAGGCGGGACCGTCCCACGCCTCCATGATCGAGGAGTGGAACTCGTAGAACGCCCGGCGCGCGGGGTCCATGACGGTGTTGTTCTCCCACGCCTCGGGGATCATCATCATGACCGCGTGCGGCAGGGAGCGGCCGCCGAGGTGCAGCAGTTCCAACACCTCGTCGAGGGAGGCGGTGTCGCTGCCCTCGGGGTCGCAGATCGGGTAGAGGCGCGACAGGTCGCCGGGGATCAGGTCGCTCTCCAACAGCGCCTCGCGCGCCCGCATCCAGTTGCGGTTGCCGCGCGCGGTGTTGATCTCGCCGTTGTGCGCGACGAAGCGGAACGGGTGGGCCAGCGGCCAGCTCGGGAAGGTGTTGGTGGAGAAACGGCTGTGCACGATGGCCAGCGCCGACTCCATGCGCTCGTCGAGCAGGTCGGGGTAGAAGGCGTCGAGCTGCTCGGTGGTGAGCATGCCCTTGTAGACGAAGGTGCGGGCCGACAGCGACGGGAAGTAGACGCCCGTCTCGTGCTCGGCGCGCTTGCGCAGGCAGAAGGCGCGGCGGTCCAGGTCGAGGCCGGTCAAGCCCTCGTCGGACGTGACGAACAGGGTCGAGAAGCTGGGCATCGCGCCGCGCGCCATGGAGCCGAGGATCGACGGGTCGACCGGCACCTCGCGCCAGCCGAGCACGGTCAGGGACTCCTCGGCGGCCATCGCCTCGATGGTCGCCTTCGCCTTCGCGGCCTCGTCGGGCTCGGCGGGCAGGTAGGCGATGCCCGCGGCGTACGACCCGGACTCGGGCAGCTCGAAGGTCGCGACGCCGCGCAGGAAGCGGTCAGGGACCTGCAGCAGGATGCCCGCGCCGTCGCCGGTGTCGGGCTCGCCGCCCACGGCGCCGCGGTGGTCGAGGTTGCGCAGCGCGGTCAGACCCTTGGCGACGATGTCGTTCGTGGCCTCGCCGGTCAACGTGGCGACGAACGCGACGCCGCAGGCGTCATGCTCGTCGGCCGGATCGTAGAGGCCTTGGGCGGCGGGCAGACTGGAGAACTTCGCGCTCACAGGAGTCCCTTCAACGTCGTGACGAAAGAGTCCGTGGACGACGTTGGCCACAGCAGCGCTTCATCATGTCATAGCGACGCCGCCGCGACCACTAAGGCGAACCTGACTCGCTCCTCTCCTCGCGCGGCCCCGTCGACCACGCCCGGAATCGCCCGACCACAGCCGCTCAGACCGCGTAGTCGGCCAGCTCATGGGCGAGCTGGCCGTCGACGTGGGCGGTGACGTGGGTGCCGTCGCCCTCGTGGCGCAGCTCCTCGATGTCGCCGGAGGCGTGGATCCGGTGCAGCAGGTCGCCGCGCTCGTACGGCAAGACCACCTGGACGCGGACCGCGGGCCGGGGCAGGTCGGCCTCGACCGCGGCCAGCAGCTCCTCGATCCCCTCGCCGGTGCGGGCGCTGACGACGTGGGCGTGCGGCTCGCGGGCCAAGAGCGACGACAGCACGACCGGGTCGGCGGCGTCGGCCTTGTTGACCACGACGATCTCCGGCACGTCGGTCGCGTCGATGTCGGCGAACACCTCGCGCACGGCGGCCAGCTGCCCGGCCGGGTCGGGGTGGGAGCCGTCGACCACGTGCAGCACGAGGTCGGCCTCGGCCACCTCCTCCAGCGTCGAGCGGAAGGCCTCGACCAGCTGGTGCGGCAGGTGTCGGACGAAGCCGACGGTGTCCGAGAGCGTGTAGGTGCGCCCGTCGCTCGTCTCGGTGCGGCGGGTGGTGGGGTCGAGGGTGGCGAACAGCGCGTCCTCGACGAGCACGCCTGCGCCGGTGAGCTGGTTGAGCAGGCTCGACTTGCCCGCGTTGGTGTACCCGGCGATGGCGACCGAGGGGATCGCGTGACGGCGGCGGTTGGCCTTGCGGGTCTCGCGGGTGGTGGCGAGGGCGGCCAGCTCGCGACGCAGCTTGGCCATCTTGGCCTGGATGCGGCGGCGGTCGGTCTCAAGTTTCGTCTCGCCGGGACCGCGTCCGCCGATGCCCTCGCCGCCGGCGGCCCGGCCGCCGGCCTGACGCGACAGGTTGCCGCCCCAGCCGCGCAGCCGCTGCGTCTGGTACTGCAGCTGGGCCAACTCGACCTGGGCCTTGCCCTCGGCGCTCTTGGCGTGCTGGGCGAAGATGTCGAGGATCAGCGCGACCCGGTCGACCACCTTCACCGTGGTGCGGTCCTCCAGGTTGCGCAGCTGGCTGGGGGCCAGCTCGCCGTCGCAGATGACCGTGTCGGCGCCGGTCGCGCGCACGATCTCGGCCAACTCCTCGACCTTGCCCCGGCCGATGTAGGTGGCGGGGTCGGGCTTGGTGCGGCGCTGGATGATCGCGTCGAGGATCTCCGACCCGGCGGTCTCGGCGAGCGCTTTGAGCTCGGTGAGGGAGTTCTCGGCGTCCTCGGCGGTGCCCTCGGTCCACACCCCGACGAGCACGACGCGTTCGAGCCGCAGCTGCCGGTACTCGACCTCGGTGATGTCGTCGAGCTCGGTGCGCAGCCCGGCGACGCGGCGCAACGCCTGACGTTCGGCCAGTTGCAGGTCGACGGCCTCGTCCACGGCGTCCTCGCTCACGCGCGCCACTCCATCTCGCCGGAGGCGACGATCACGGCGGGGCCCTCCAGGATCAGGTGGTCGTCGGCGGTCCATTCGACGTGCACCGTGCCGCCGGGCACGTCGACCCGGTAACGGACCGGGGTGTCGGCCGTCGGGCGCGCCTCGTCGGCGAGGGCGGTGGCCAGACCGACCGCGCAGGCGCCGGTGCCGCAGGAGCGGGTCTCCCCCGAGCCGCGCTCGTGGACGCGCATGCCGACGTGACGCTCACCCCGACGCTCCACGAACTCGACGTTGACGCCGTCGGGGTAGACCTCGCGGTCGAAACCGGGCGCCTCGGCGAGCGGCCCGGCGTCGGCGACCGAGTCGACGAAAGCGACCGCGTGCGGATTGCCGGTGCGCACCTCGCGGGCGGGCCAGCGGTGGCCGGGGACCGACACCTCGGAGTGCTCGCCGACGACGAACGACCCCATGTCGACGCGGATCTGGTCTCCGGCCACGTCGATCACCTTCACGCCGTCGCGCGTGGCGATCGGGATCGGCTGGGAGGCGTCGGCCAAGCCCTCCTCGATCAGGTGCCGGGCGAAGACCCGGACGCCGTTGCCGCACATCTCGCTGAGCGAGCCGTCGGCGTTGCGGTAGTCCATGAACCACTCGGCGCCGCTGTCGATCCCGGCCGCCGCCGAACGGACGACCCGCATCACCCCGTCGGCCCCGATCCCCCGCCGCCGATGGCACAGCGCGGCGACGAACGCCGGGTCGAGGTCGGGGTGCGCCTGGCCGTCGTAGTCGGGCAGCAGCACGAAGTCGTTCTCGGTGCCATGCCCCTTGAGCCAGGTGAATCGACGCATTGGACCAGTCTAGGGAAGCACTGATTTATTCGGGTGGGTTTGGGGCGGCGTGGGCCTGGCGTGTCGGTGTTTTTGTTGGAATGATGGGGTTTATGCGTTCTGGTCAGTCTTCTCTTTCCGATGTTGAGTACTCCA
>NZ_JASGEK010000013.1:0-92713 GCF_047606445.1 Aeromicrobium sp.
CCACATTCAAGAACGGCGTACTCGTCGAACGCGAGGACGACCACCACCCGCAGCCCGAAGGCAACGAATCAGGAGGTGACGCTCAAGCCGCGTGACACGCCGATCCACAGGTCTTGACTATTGCTCCGGTCGGCCGCCTCGGAACCAGGAGGACATCATGGCCAAGTACCTGTTGCTCAAGCACTACCGCGGCGACCACGAGATCGCGCCGGGCGGGCTCGTGCCGATGGACCAGTGGACGCCCGAGGAGGTCCGGGCGCACATCGACTTCATGGTCGCCGTCGCGCAGGACTTCAAGGAGCGCGGCGAGTTCGTCGGCGAGCAGGCGCTCACGCCGGAGGGCACGTTCGTCCGCTACGACGGCGCGGGCCGCCCGCCGGTCACCGACGGGCCCTTCGCCGAGACCAAAGACCTCATCGCCGGGTTCATGATCATCGACGTCGACTCCGAGGAGCGCGCCTACGAGGCCGCCGCGCAGCTCTCGGCCGCGCCCGGCCCCGGTGGAGAGCCGATCTGCGAGTGGATCGAGGTGCGCCCGGTCCTCGGCCAGCTGCCGACGGTCACCGAGTGAACGACCTCCTGCGCGACCTGCGACCGCAGGTGCTCGCCGTCCTCGTCGGCCGTGGGAACGATCCCGCGGCCGCCGAGGACGCCGTGCAAGAGGCGATGCTCGAAGCGTCGCGGCATTGGCCGACGGAGCGTCCCGACGATCCGAAGGCCTGGCTGATCCGGGTGGCTGGCCGCAAACTGATCGACGCCCGCCGCGCCGAGGAGGCCCGCCGTCGCCGCGAGGAACGCTTGGCCGCCGAGCCCGAGCCGGGCCCCACCGAACAGGCCGACGACACGCTCCTGCTGCTCAGCCGCTGCTGCCATCCCTCGCTCACCCCCGCCTCGGCCGTCGCCCTCACCCTCCGATCGGTCGGCGGTCTCACCACACGGCAGATCGCCGAGGCGTTCATGGTCCCCGAGGCGACGATGGCCCAACGGATCTCGCGTGCCAAACGCGCCGTCAGCGACGTCCGGTTCGACCAGCCTGGCGACGTCCGGGCGGTGCTGCGCGTTCTCTACCTGATCTTCAACGAGGGGTTCACCGGGGAGGTCGACCTCGCCGCCGAGGCCATCCGCCTCCCCCGACTCCTCGCGGCCACGACCGACGACCCCGAGGTCGACGGGCTGCTCGCCCTCATGCTGCTGCACCACGCGCGGCGGGCCGCCCGGCGCACCGCCTCAGGCGACCTCGTCCCGCTCGCCGAACATGACCGATCGCAGTGGGACACCGTGATGATCGCCGAGGGCGTCGCCGTCCTTCAAAGCGCGCTGGCGCGTGACCGACTCGGCGAGTATCAGGCGCAGGCCGCCATCGCCGCCCTCCACGACGACGCCCGATCCGCCGACGAGACCGACTGGCCGCAGATCGTCGAGTGGTACGACGAGTTGGCGCGGATCGCCGACAGTCCGGTCGTCCAGTTGAACCGCGCCGTGGCGGTGGGGGAGGCCGACGGACCGCTCGCCGGACTGCGCGCCGTCGCGGAGGTCGACCCCGCCACCCCACGTCACACCGCGGCGGCGGCCTATCTCCACGAGAAGGCCGGCGACCTCGCCCGCGCCGCCGCCCTCTACGCCGACGCCGCCGAGGCTGCCACCAACGAGCCCGAGCGGCGTCACCTCATCGCCCAGGCCGCCCGGCTTCGCCAGCGACCACACGGTGTTTAGGCTGGTCGCAACTGTTGTCTGAAGGATCGGGGGAGTCACCATGCGCGCAGTCCGTCATGAGTCCATCGCGGTGTCGCAGTCGGCGGATGCCGTGTTTCAGGCGGCGCTCGGCGTCGTGCAGAACGCGAAGAACACGAGGATCCTGGCGGTCCACGACCAGGCCCGCAAGATCGTCACGCGGGAGAAGCCGAAGATGTCGAACGCCAAGTTCCAGGAGGTCTGGGTGCAGGAGAACGGCGACGGCGCGACGCTGAACGTCGCCGTCGGGACCGACCCGCGCACGCCCAAGGCACTGCTGGACGGCAAGTTCAACGGCTCCTCGCTCGCCAAGCTCGTCGAGAACATCCAGGCGGTGCTCGCGGGCACCGCCTCGGCCCCCGTCACGCCGGTGCCGAACCACTACCTGCAGAAGAAGGAGCAGGTCGCCTGGCTCGACCCGAACGAGGACCCGCAGATCGAGCTCGACGGCAACCTGCTCGCCCTCTACGGCCTCTGAGCGATCTCCGTCTCCTCGACGAACCTGGCGGTCAGGGCGACCGGGCGGTCGGGGTCCTCGGTGGGCCGTCGTGGTCGAGCGCCCTGGCGAGGGTGTCGATCTTCTCCAGCGCCTCGACCGCCCGGCGGCGACGCGCGGGGTCGGGGGAGTCGAGGGCGTCGGCCAGCGTCGGGACCGGCTCGTCGCCCGCGCGGGCGAGCGCCCCGTAGAGGGTTTCCGCGACCGACGGATGCGGCTCGTCCAACGCCGCCTCGGCCAGTGCCGTCATCTCGCGCCGTCCCACGTCCGGCAGCGACAGGGCTCGGCCGTTTCATGCGCACCGATCATTCCCGCAACTTGTTCACCGCCAACGGATGGGCTAACGACACTGTGATCGTTCCGATGCACGAGGACATGGCCGTGAGCGAGGTCTTCGCGCGCCTGCCGTCCAACGATCCTCCAGTCCTCGTCGCGGTTCACCATCCGAACCGCGCTGACGGGGAGGTTTTCACCTTCCTGCGCGTCACGCCTCGCCCGTCGAACGCGTTCGGCGAGCAGGACGCAGGCGGCACCGCGACCATCGGCATGTTCGTGGACGCGATCCAGGGACGTGGGTCTGTGAACATCGCTGTCAGCGCCTGGCATGCCGTCGACGCTTCGAAGTTCTCCCTCGCGTCGGCGTGAGGCGCCGGCGTACCCTGACCTCATGAGCGACGTCACCGTCTTCCACCACACCGCCTGCTCGACCTCGCGGCACGCGGTGGAGGCGGCGGTGCGGGCCGGGGTCGAGATCGACGTGGTGCAGTATCTCAAGGCGCCGCTCGACCGGGACGCCCTGCTGGCGCTCATCGACAAACTCGAGGACGCGCCCGCCGACCTCGTGCGCAAGGACAAGTTCTTCAAGGAGCAGGGCCTCGACGCCGTCGGCTACACCACGCCCGAGCAGGTCGCCGACCTCCTCGTGGAGCATCCCAGGCTCATGGAACGGCCCGTGCTGGAGCGCGGCGACCGGGCGATCATCGGCCGTCCGAAGGATCGCGCGGAGGCCTTTCTCGCCGAGGGCTGAACGTCTGGCACAATAGGCCCTTGTGTCCGGCTTCGGTGAGGACCCTCTATCCAGTTCACCGGCTCCGGCCCCCGACCCACTCGGTGCGAGTCCCCACCCGCGCCGGACGTCATCAGTTCCGATTATCAAGGAGACACCACACCCGTGGCCGTCAAGATTCGCCTCAAGCGGATGGGCAAGATCCGCGCGCCGTTCTACCGCATCGTCGTCGCCGACTCGCGCACCAAGCGCGATGGTCGTGTGATCGAGGAGATCGGCACCTACAACCCCAAGACCGAGCCGTCGACCATCAAGGTCGACTCCGAGCGCGCTCAGTACTGGCTCGGCGTCGGCGCGCAGCCGACCGAGGCCGTCGCCGCGATCCTCAAGCTCACCGGCGACATCGGCGGCAAGCCGTCGCTGAAGGAGCCCGCGCCCAAGCCCGACAAGGCCGCGCTGTTCGACGCCGCGCTCAAGGAGCTGCACGCCGAGCCGAAGGCCGAGGCCACCACGCCGAAGAAGGCGGAGAAGGCTGAGGAACCGGCCGCCGAGGGTGCCGAGTCCTGAGCATGGCCGCTCCCACACGAGAGGTCGTCGAACACCTCGTCAGCGGCATCGTCGACCACCCCGACGAGGTCGATGTGCGCGCCAAGCAGACCCGACGCGGCGAACTGTTCGAGGTCCGGGTCAATCCCGAGGACCTCGGCAAGGTCATCGGACGCAAGGGCCGCACGGCCTCGGCGATCCGCACGGTGACCGCCGCCGTCGCCGGCGACGCCGCGCGCATCGACTTCGTCGACGTCGACCGCCAGCGCTGAGGAGGGCACGATGACCGTCACGGTCGTCGTCGGTCGCCTGGGCCGTGCCCACGGGATCCGCGGCGAACTGGCCGTCGAACCCCGCACCGACGAGCCCGAGCGCAGATTCGCGCCGGGCTCGTCTGTCGTGTGCGGGGGACGTCGCCTCACGGTGAAAACCGCCCGTCCGCATGGGCAGAAGCTCGTCGTGCGCTTCGTCGAGGTCGCCGACCGCACCGAGGCCGAGACGCTGCACGGCAAGATCATCGAGGCCGAGGTGCCCGACGACGAGATCCCTACCGACGAGGACGCCTTCTACGACCGGCAGCTCGTCGGCCTGACCGTCCGCTCCGGCGGCGCCGACGTCGGCACGGTCCGGCGCGTCGACCACCTGCCGGGCCAGGATCTGCTGGTCGTCCGGACCCCGACCGGCGAGGTCCTCGTGCCCTTCGTGGAGGCCCTCGTCCCCGAGGTCGACCTCGACGCGGGCGTCGTCACCGTCGCCGACGTCCCCGGCCTGCTGAACCCCGGCCAGGCCGACGAGGCGCGCGACTGATGCGTCTCGACATCGTCTCGATCTTCCCCGAGTATCTGCGCCCCCTGGAGCTGTCGCTGCCGGGCAAGGCGCGCAAGAACGGCCTCATCGAGATCGCCACCCACGACCTGCGCGACTGGACCGACGACCGGCACCGCACCGTCGACGACACCCCCTACGGCGGGGGAGCGGGCATGGTCATGAAGCCCGAGCCGTGGGGCCGCGCCCTCGACGACCTCGCCACCGACGACTGCGTCGTGGTCGTGCCCACCCCCTCGGGACTCCCCTTCACCCAGGCCGACGCAGAGCGGCTCAGCGGCGAGTCGCACCTGCTCTTCGCCTGCGGCCGCTACGAGGGCATCGACCAGCGCGTCGTCGACGAGGCGGGCGAGCGCTGGCGGGTCGAGGAGATCTCCCTCGGCGACTTCGTCCTCAACGGCGGCGAGGTGGCCGCTCTCGCCATCATCGAGGCCGTCGTGCGCCTGCTGCCCGGCTTCATGGGCAACCCCGACTCCATCGTGGAGGAGTCGCACTCGCTCGACGGTCTCTTGGAGTACCCCGTCTACACCAAACCGGTCGCGTGGCGCGGCCGCGAGGTGCCCGACATTCTGCTGTCGGGCCACCACGCGAAGATCGCCGCCTGGCGGCGCGAGCAGTCGCTGGAGCGCACCCGTGAGCGCCGCCCCGACCTGTTGGGCGAGTGACCTCGTTCACCTGCGTGTCACGGGAATTTACGCGTATAGGGCGTGCGTAATCTCGCCGTAACGCAGTGGGCGACCTTCCTGAAACCTTGGTCGCCAAGGATGTTCTCGGGTCCTCCAAGAACAGCAGTGTGGCTGTGGGACGCCGAAGTAAACACCACAACCAGTACAACGAGGTTGATATGTCTCTCGAACTTGCGTGGCTGCTCATCTGTGCGGCTCTCGTGATCTTCATGACGCCAGGCCTGGCGTTCTTCTACGGCGGCTTGGTCAAGGCCAAGTCGGTGGTCGCCATGATGATGCTGAGCTTCGGTTCGATCATCGTCGTCGCGCTGCTCTACACGCTGATCGGCGCCGGCATCGCATCGCAGAACGGTGCGGACTCGAACGCGTTCTTCGGCAACCCGTTCTCGGACTTCGCCCTGCGCGAGACCGCCACGGCCCTCGGCGACAGCGATCCCGAATCGTACGGCCTGTTCGCCGGACACGCCTTCCTGGTGGCCTTCTGCATCATCACCGTCGCCCTCGTCTCGGGCGCGGTCGCTGATCGCGCGAAGTTCTGGCCGTGGATGCTCTTCGCCGCCCTGTTCTCCGTCGTCGTGGTGTTCCCGACGTTCCGCTGGCTCTGGGGCCTCGACGCCGAGGGCGATTTCGACGGCTGGCTCGCGAACGACGTCTACGGCTTGGGGGCCTCCTTCGACTGGGCCGGCGGCACGGTCATCCACCAGTCGGCCGGCGCTGCGGCGCTGGCGCTCGCGCTGGTCCTCGGCAAGCGCAAGATCGGCTTCTCGAAGGAAGAGGCTGTCAGCCACAACGTTCCGCTCGTCCTCATCGGCGCCGCGATCCTGTGGTTCGGCTGGTTCGGCTTCAACACCGGCGTCCACGGCGGCGACGTCGACTCCACGGGTCTGATCTTCTTCAACACCCTGATCGCTCCGGCCGCCGCCGCGTTCGGCTGGATCGTGGTGGAGAAGTTCAAGGACGGCAAGTCCACCGCCGTGGGCGCCGCTTCGGGCATCGTCGCCGGCCTCGTGGCCATCACCCCGGCCTGTGCGGCGCTGACCCCGCTGTGGGCCATCATCCTCGGCCTGGTCTCGGGCGCCATCTCGGCGCTGGCCGTCGAGCTGAAGTTCAAGTTCGGCTTCGACGACTCGCTCGACGTCGTGGGCATCCACCTCGTCGCCGGCTTCATCGGCTGCGTCTACATCGGTCTGTTCGGCACGGTCGGCGTGGACGTGGAGAGCGTCCTCTCCGACGGCAAGTTCAGCCTGCTCGGCGCCCAGGTGCTGTCGTCGCTGACGGTGATCGCCTTCTCCTTCGTGGCGAGCTTCGCCATCGCCCTCGGGATCGAGAAGACGATCGGCTTCCGCGTGAAGGAAGAGGACGAGATCGCCGGCATCGACTCGGTGCTGCACGGCGAGGGATACGCGATCGACTGATCGCGACGCTCGTCTGACAGAGCCAGGGACGCCCGCCGGATACGCTCCGGCGGGCGTCCCGTCCTGTCGACCCCGTGTCCTCGCGAGGACACGGACATGGCAAAATGGTGCGCTGTTGTGATCGCCGCTGCCGTGGGGGCGGCGATCAGCTATGTACGACCCCCTGTCGCCGTTCGGCGACAGCGACACGAACACACCGTTCGGCGGCCTACGGCGCCTGCGAGGAGCACATCATGACCAACATCGTCGATCAGATCGCCGACGCGTCGCGTCGCGACGACATCCCGGAGTTCCGCGCCGGCGACACCGTCAAGGTGCACGTGAAGGTCGTCGAGGGCAACCGCTCCCGCGTCCAGGTGTTCCAGGGCGTCTGCATCAAGGTGCAGGGCTCCGGCATCGGCCGCACGTTCACGGTCCGCAAGGTCAGCTTCGGCGTCGGCGTCGAGCGCACCTTCCCCCTGCACACCCCGGTCATCGAGAAGATCGAGGTCGCCACCCGCGGCGACGTGCGCCGCGCCAAGCTGTACTACCTGCGCAACCTGCGCGGCAAGGCGGCCAAGATCAAGGAGAAGCGCGAGGACTGAGCGCGTCGCTCGGACCGATTCGCTCCCGCACCGTAGGCTCTCGTCGTGACGACGCGCAAACAGCAACGGCATCGTAAAGGCCTGCCGATCTGGCAGGAGTCCCTGATCCTGGTGGTCGTCGCAACCGTCATGGCGATCGTCGTCAAGACCTTCTTCCTCCAGGCGTTCTACATCCCGTCGGAGTCCATGCAGCCCACGCTGCTGGTCAACGACAAGCTCCTGGTCCAGAAGGTCTCGCTGTGGAGCGACGAGCCCGAGCGCGGCGACATCGTGGTCTTCGACGACCCCGGCGACTGGCTGGGGCCCGACGAGCAGCACGAGCCGACGAACGTCGTCTCGAAGGGGTTGTCGTCCGTCGGCCTGCTGCCCACCGGCGGCCACCTCATCAAGCGGGTGATCGGCGTCGGCGGCGACCACGTCCAATGCTGCGACGGCAGCGGCCGCATCATGGTCAACGGCGAGCCGATCGACGAGCTCTATGTGCTCGACCCGACGGCCATCCGCCACCGCGAGTTCGACGTCACCGTCGACGAGGGCTATCTGTGGGTCATGGGCGACAACCGGGACAACTCGGCCGACTCCGTGGCCCACCTGGGCGATCCGGGCGGCGGCCAGGTGAGCGTCGACTCGGTGGTCGGCATCGCCTGGGTGCGTATGTGGCCGTTGAACCGCATGGGCGGACTCGACGACGCCGGGGAGGTCTTCGAGAACGTCCCCGACGTCCCGATGGAATGACCGTCCGGCTCACGGGTCGGGCGATCCGGCGCGACGCGGGACTCTACGGCTACGAGCGGGCGCTGCGCCGCCGCGGCCTCGCGCCGGTGGCGGGTGTCGACGAGGCGGGACGGGGCGCGTGCGCGGGTCCGTTGGTGGCCGCCGCAGTCGTGCTGGAACGAGAGATCCCGGGACTGGCCGACTCCAAACTATTGACTCCCGCGCGGCGCGACCGCTGCTACGACCTGGTCCTCGAACGGGCCGGCGACGTCGCCGTCGTGGTCGTGTCGGCCGCCGACTGCGACCGTATGGGGGTGCAGCGCGCCAATGTCGAGGCGTTGCGGCGCGCGCTCGCGCGGCTGTCGGTGCGGCCCGGGTACGTGCTGACCGACGGCTTCCCCGTCGACGGGCTGGGCGTGCCCGGCCTGGCGATGTGGAAGGGCGACCGGGTCGCGGCGTCCATCGCGGCGGCGTCGGTCGTGGCGAAGGTGACGCGCGACCGGATCATGGCCGACCTGCACGAGGAGCACCCGGTCTACGACTTCGCCACGCACAAGGGCTACGCCACCGCTGCGCACGAGGCCGCCTTGCGGCAGCATGGGCCCTGTCGGGAGCACCGGCACAGTTACGCCAACGTCAAGAAGGCCGCGGCGGCCCTGACCACACAGGAACACGGGGACCATGAGCACTGAGAACGTCGAGAAGTTCGAGGCCGAGGCCGAGCTGGCGCTGTACCGCGAGTACCGCGAGGTCGTGAAGGTCTACCAGTACGTCGTGGAGACCGACCGCCGATTCTATCTGTGCAACGGGGTCGACGTGAAGGTGCGCTCGGAGACCGGCGACGCCTACTTCGAGGTGACGCTCACCGACGCGTGGGTGTGGGACGTCTACCGCTCGGCGCGCTTCTCCGAGCAGGTCAAGGTGCTCACCTTCAAGGACGTCAACGTCGAGAAGCTCAAGGACGCCCGCCATCAGCGACCGCCGAAGGCGCGCTGACATGCCCGCGGCCCGCCCGTTGCCGCCCCCGCCCCGCGCGACGGGTGGCGCCGGACGGGGACTGGTCTGGCTGCTGGCCGTCGTGGCGGTGCTCGTGGTCGTCACCGTGGCCGTGGTGCTGTTGGTCCGTGACCGGGCTCCGGCGCTGACCGAGTCGGAGGCGCGCGAGGCCTATGACACGCTCGTCGAGGCGGTCGAGGATCGCGACTGCGCGCTGTACGAGAGCCTCACGACCGCGGACTTCCGTGACGAGGTGGACGACCTCGGCTACCAGTGCGACGCCTGGGAGGAGGCTGAGACCGGGTCGGCGACCTGGTCGGATCTCGAACTCGACGACGAGATCGAGATCGACGGCGACACCGCGACGCTCGTCGTGGAGGGCACGGTGGTGGTCGAGTACGCCGAGGACGACTTCATCGACACCGAGCGGTTCCGCGCGGCCTTCCAGGTGCGTCGGGTCGACGGCGAGCCGCGCTTCGCGCAGGGCCGCCTCGACGAACTCGACGAGTAGTTTTCCACAGGGGTTGTGACGAAGTGAGTCACACTGTCCACAGGTCGGAAAAAACCGGTGGCGGCACGGTGACCTCGCGGCGAGGCTCGGCCTATGAGCTACGCACGCAATCAGGCCGTAGCGGCCTATGGGGAACGCATCGCCGCCGACCATCTGCGGTCGGCGGGCATGGACGTCGTCGACCGTAACTGGCGGTGCCGTCAAGGGGAGATCGACATCGTCGCGCGGGACGGCACGACCGTCGTGGTCTGCGAGGTCAAGACGCGCAGCACCGACCGCTACGGCGGCCCGGTCGAGGCGGTCACGGCGCGCAAGGCCGAGCGGCTGCGGCGGCTCGCCCACGCCTGGCTCGAGGCGCACGACGAGCAGCCGGAGGGATTGCGCATCGACGTGGTCAGCGTCGTGGTGCCCTCCCGCGGCCGGGCGAAGGTCACCGCGATCCGAGGGGTCGCGTGATGGCCGGGCGGGCGCTGTCGGTCACCCTCGACGGGCTGACCGGGCGCGTGATCGAGGTCGAGGCCGACATGGTCGGCGGCATCCCGACGACGGTGATCGTCGGGCTGCCCGACGCGAGCGTCAGCGAGGCGCGCGACCGCTGCCGCTCGGCGGTGGTCAACTCCGGGGCGCCGTGGCCCGACCAACGGGTCACGGTCAACCTGGCCCCGTCGACGCTGCCGAAGTCCGGATCGCACTACGACCTCGCCATCGCGATGGCCGTGCTGGCCGCGCAGAAGGCGGTCGCGCCGGAGACGCTGTCCGGCACGGCGTTCGTGGGGGAGCTGGCGCTCGACGGGCGGCTGCGGGCGGCGCCGGGCGTGCTGCCGGCCACGCTCGCGGCGGCCGACGGCGGCTGTTCCCACGTGGTGGTGCCGGAGGTGAACGTGCCGGAGGCCGAGCTGGTCGACGGGATCACGGTCACCGGGGTGCGGTCGCTACGGCAGCTGGTGGCGATGATGACGGGCGAGGAGCAGCCGGACGACCCGCCGGTGCCGCCACTGGAGGCCTCGGGGGCGCAGCCGTGGGGGTCGTCCGAGCGCCTCGCCCGGCTCGACCTGGCCGACGTCGCGGGGCACGAGGACGTCCGGCTGGCGGTGCTGGCGGCCGCCGTCGGCGGCCATCATCTGGCGATGGTCGGCCCGCCCGGCGTCGGCAAGACGATGCTCGCGCAGCGGCTGCCCGGCCTGCTGCCCGACCTGGAGCGGCAGGACGCCATCGAGGTCAGCGCGGTCCACTCGGTCGCGGGCCTGCTGCCCAGCGACACGCCGCTGCTAACCCGCCCGCCCTTCCTCGACCCGCACCACACGGCGAGCGCGGCGGCCATCGTGGGCGGCGGCAGCCGTCAGGTGCGCCCGGGCGCGATGAGCCTGGCCCATCGTGGCGTGCTCTTCCTCGACGAGGCGCCGGAGTTCGCCAGCAATGTGCTGGAGGCGTTGCGGCAGCCGTTGGAGAGCGGCCGGGTCGTGGTGGCGCGGGCCGCGCAGACGGCGGTCTATCCGGCGCGCTTCCAGCTCGTGCTCGCCTCGAATCCCTGCCCGTGCGGACAGGCGGCGAGCCTCGACGGCTCGTGCCGCTGCACCCCGGCGATGCGGCGGCGGTACGGCGAGAAGCTGTCGGGGCCGATCCGCGACCGGATCGACATCCGGCGCACCCTCACCGCGCCGACGCGTCCGGAGCTGGCGGCGTCGGTCGCGCCGGGGCGGGGCACCGCCGAGCTCGCCGAGCGTGTGCGGCTGGCCCGCGAGCGGCAGCACGAGCGATACGCGGACACCCCGTGGCGGCTCAACGCCGACGTGCCGGGGCCGGAGCTGCGGCGGCAGTGGCCGGTCGCGGAGTCGGCGCGGCTGCTGCTGGAACGGAACCTCCGTTCAGACCGTCTCAACCCGCGCAGCGCCGACCGCGTGCTGCGCCTCGCGTGGAGCATCGCCGACCTGCTCGGGCACGACCGGCCCACCGACGAGGACGTGCGCACGGCGCTGAGCCTGCGGTCCGACCTGCCGCTCGACGCCTCGATGCGGGAGTTGGTGAGCGCGGAATGAACGGCGATCAGCGCGACCGGCTCACGGTGTCCCTGGCCGCCGAGCCCTTGGACGCCTCGCTGCGCCAATGGGTCGCCGACCGTGGCGTCGCGGTGGTCGCGGCGGCCTGCCGGGGCGAGAACGGCCTCGACGTGCCGGAGGAATGGGCCGACCGTTGCCGTCCCGGAGTCGTCGACTCTCTGGTGGAACGGGCCGAGACGGGGGAGTTCCGCTGGGTCGTGCCCGGCGACGCCGAGTGGCCGGTCGCCCTCGACGACCTCGCGGGACTCGACGCGGCCCCGTGGGGCCTGTGGGTCCGGGGGCCTCGGCCGTTGGTCTGCGGCCGTTCGGTGGCGGTGGTCGGTGCGCGCTCCTGCACCACCTACGGCGCCGAGATGGCCGGCGACATCGGCGCCGACCTGGCCGACCGCGACTGGACGGTGGTCAGCGGGGCCGCCTTCGGCATCGACGCCTGCGCCCACCGAGGGGCGCTCGCGGTCGGCGGCGGCACCGTCGCGGTGCTGGCCTGCGGGGTCGACGTGGTCTATCCGCGCGCCCACGCGGCCCTGCTGGACCGGATCGGCGCGCACGGCTGGATCGTTAGCGAGCACGCGCCCGGAGCCACACCGCAGAAGCACCGTTTCCTCACCCGCAACCGGCTGATCGCGGCGTTGAGCGCGGGTACGGTCGTGGTCGAGGCGGCCACGCGCAGCGGCTCGCTCAACACGCTGCACTGGGCCGACCGGCTGGGACGGCTGTCGATGGCGGTGCCCGGTCCCGTCCAGTCCCAGCAGTCGCAGGGCGTCCATCGCGCCATCCGCGAGGGCGAGGCCGTGTTGGTGACGTCGGCGGCCGAGGTCGCCGAGGAACTGGACGGCGTCGGATGGGCTGCGCGGGAGGCGGACCGGGAGGTCGGCGAGCAGGCGCGGCGGGCGCTCGACCTGCTCCGCGCCGAGCCGGGGCGCTCGGTGGTGGCCGTCGCGGGCACGCTGGGCGTGCCCGTGGCCGAGGCGCGCGCCCAGCTGTGCCTGCTGGAACGGCGGGGTCTGGCCCGGCCGGGAGCGGACGGTTGGGAGGCCTGCGGCGAGGTGTGACCGGTCGTCGGCGAAGCTGGATCAGTGAGCGACGCCGCCGACCTGGCCTGGGATCGGGCCATCGAGGACTACCGCCGCCATCTGGCGGTGGAGCGGGATCTGTCCGAGCACACGGTGCGCGGCTATGCGGCCGACGTCCGGGGCTTGGCCGATCACGCCGAGCGCATGGGCGTGCGCGAGCCGTCGGCGCTGTCGCTGCAGGTGGTGCGCAGCTATCTGGCGGCGCAGCGCTCGTTGGGACGGGCGCGTTCGACGCTCGCCCGACGGGGCGCCTCGGCCCGTGACTTCACCGCCTGGCTCCAGCGGACGGGCCGTTCCGAACAGGACGCGGCGGCGTCGCTGGTCACGCCGTCCGGCCGTCGGGAGCTGCCCTCGGTGGTCAGTGCCGCCGACATGCGGGCGGTGCTCGACGCGGCCGCCGAGCGGGTCGAGACGGACTCGGCGACGGGGCTGCGCGACCTGGCGATCATGGAGACGCTGTACGCCACGGGAGTGCGGGTCAGCGAGCTGGCCGGGCTCGACCTGGGCGACGTCGACCGGGCGCGCGGCGTCGTGCGGGTCTTCGGCAAGGGCCGCAAGGAGCGCTCCGTGCCGTGTGGCCGTCCCGCGCTGGAGGCTATCGAACGGTGGGTCGCGTCGGGACGACCCGAGTTCGCGACCGAGGCCAGCGGGCGGGCGCTCTTCCTCGGCGCGCGCGGCGGCCGGATCGACCCCCGGGTGGTGCGCGAGGTCGTGCATCGACGGCTCGCCGCCGTGGACAGCGCGCCCGACCTCGGCCCGCACGGCCTGCGCCACACCGCCGCCACGCATCTGCTCGACGGGGGAGCGGACCTGCGGTCGGTGCAGGAGTTCCTCGGCCACGCCTCCATCGGCACCACCCAGATCTACACCCACGTCAGCGACGACCGCCTCCGCGCCGCCTTCCGCCAAGCCCACCCCCGCGCCTGAGGGTGCTCACAACAGGGGCGCCGGGTCGACGAACTGGCCGTTCTCCTGGACGGAGAAGTGCAGGTGGCAGCCGGTCGAGGAGCCGGTGGTGCCGACCGCCCCGACCTTCTGCCCGGCGCTGACGGTCGAGCCGACGCTCACGCTCGTCGAGGTGAGGTGGCTGTAGGACGTGACGAGGCCGCCGCCGTGGTCGACCTCGACCCGTGTGCCATAGGCGCCGGCGGAGCCCGCGAGGCGGACCGATCCGGCCGCCGCCGCGACCACAGGGGTGCCGCACGGAGCCCCGAAGTCGACGCCGTCGTGCAGCTTGTAGACGCCGGTCACCGGATGGACGCGCATGCCGAACGCGGACGTCACAGGTCCCTCGACCGGCGGCGCCAGCGTGCCGTCGCCGAGCAGGGGCGGCTCGGGCACCGGGCCGTCGGGGTCGATCAGCTGGTAGCGCCCGCCCAACAGCTCGGCCGGGTCGAGGTAGGTCTCGCCCTCCAGGCGGCCCAGATGCAGGCAGGCCGCCGCGCCGCATCCGGTGTGCCCGGCGAGCAGCGTCCCGATCGGCTCGCCCGCCCTGACGGCGTCCCCGACCTCCACCGTCGCCGCGACCGGCAGATAGGTCGACCGCTCGGCGCCGTGGCTCACCGTGACGACCGGCCGGCCGCCGACCTGGCCGACGAAGGCGACGGTGCCCGCCGCGACGGCGCGCACCGTCTCGCCGGGCGACCCTGCGAGGTCGACGCCGCGATGGCCGGGGCCGTAGTCGTGCGCCGGCGGCGCGAACTCACGGGCGATGGAATGGTCCGACAGCGGCCAGGTCCAGCGCTGTCCCGCCGAGGCGGGCGGAGCGAGGAGGCCGAGCCAGAGAGCCGAGAAGAGGACGAGGGGGACCAGGTGACGAGTACGCATACGCCCACACCACCGGCTTCGCCCGCCGCGCGCCAGCATGATTTCCGAACCTGTGGACAGTGTGACTCGACTTTCACGAGGCCTGTGGATTTCTCCGCCGAGGACGCGTGCCCTAGTATGGAGGCACGCTCCCGTCCGCGGGAGCGAATTCGCGCGTCAGCGGCGTCCTCGCACCTTCGGGTCGGAGGAGGCCCTGAGAACCCTGGTCCGGCTTCGTCCGGCGGCTCTCAGGTGGCGCCAGGGCGTCGACGGAGGGTCGGCGCGACAACCAGGAACAGGGCGCAGCTGTGCCCGGAAATGAGAGAACATGGCCGTCGTGACCATGCGTCAGCTGCTGGAGAGCGGTGTCCACTTCGGACACCAGACCCGCCGCTGGAACCCCAAGATGAAGCGCTTCATCTTCACCGAGCGCAACGGCATCTACATCATCGACCTGCAGCAGTCGCTGGCCTACATCGACGCGGGCTACGACTTCGTCAAGACCACGGTCGCCCGTGGCGGCACGATCCTGTTCGTCGGCACCAAGCGCCAGGCGCAGGAGCCGGTCGAGGAGCAGGCCAAGCGCGTCGGCATGCCCTACGTCAACCAGCGCTGGCTGGGCGGCATGCTCACCAACTTCTCCACGATGCACCAGCGTCTCCAGCGCATGAAGGAGCTCGAGGAGATCGACTTCGACAACGTCGCCGGCTCGGGCCGCACCAAGAAGGAACTCCTTCAGATGCGCCGTGAGTACGACAAGCTCAACCGCACCCTCGGCGGCGTGCGCGACATGGCCCGCACGCCCTCGGCGCTGTGGATCGTCGACACCAAGAAGGAGCACCTGGCGGTCGACGAGGCCAAGAAGCTCGGCATCCCGATCGTCGCGATCCTCGACACCAACTGCGACCCCGACGAAGTCGACTACCCGATCCCGGGCAACGACGACGCGATCCGCTCGGTGGCGCTGCTGACCCGCGTCATCGCCGACGCCGTGGCCGACGGCCTCATCTCGCGCGGCGGCGCGAAGACCGGCGAGGAGGCCGCGGGCGACGAGCTCGGCGCGGGCGAGCCGCTGGCCGAGTGGGAGACCGAGGTCCTCGCGGGCGACAACGCCGAGGCCGCCCCCGCCGCTGAGGCTGCCGAGGCCGCTCCGGAGACCGAGGCCGCTCCGGCCGCCGAGGCTCCCGCCGAGAGCTGATCCTTCCCTTTCCCTTCTTTATCCGAGAACGAGGTAGACACATGGCGATTGCCGCCGCAGATGTCAAGAAGCTCCGCGACGCGACCGGCGCGGGCATGATGGACGCCAAGAAGGCCCTTGTCGAGGCCGACGGCGACTTCGACAAGGCCGTCGAGATCCTCCGTATCACCGGCGCGGCCAAGGCCGCCAAGCGTGGCGCGGAGCGCGAGGCCACGGCCGGCCTGGTGGCCGCGTCGGGCAACGCGATCGTCGAGCTCAACTCCGAGACCGACTTCGTGGCCAAGAACGAGCAGTTCATCGAGCTGGCCGACACGCTGGCCGCCGCCGCGGACGCCGCCCGTCCGGCCGACGCGGAGGCCTTCGCGCAGGTCGCGCTCGCCGACGGCAAGACCGTCGCCGAGACGATCAGCGAGCTGGCCGCGGTCATCGGCGAGAAGCTCGAGCTGGGCCGCGTGGCGACCTTCGAGGGTCAGACCGCGACCTACCTGCACCGTCGCGCCAGCGACCTGCCCCCGGCCGTCGGCGTGCTCGTGGAGTTCACCGGCGACGACGCCGACGCCGCCCGCGGCGCGGCCATGCAGGTCGCGGCCATGCGCCCGCGCTACCTGACCCGCGAGGAGGTGCCCGCCGACGTCGTCGCCAAGGAGCGCGAGATCGCCGAGGCCACCGCCCGCGAGGAGGGCAAGCCGGAGCAGGCCATCGCGAAGATCACCGAGGGCCGCCTCAACGGCTTCTTCAAGGAGAACGTCCTCCTGGAGCAGCCGTCGGTCACCGACAACAAGAAGACCGTCAAGGCGGTCCTCGACGCGGCCGGCGTGACCCTCAGCGGCTTCGCCCACATCGAGATCGGCGCCTGATCGGGTTCTGACCAGCGAGAACGCCCCCGCCCTCGGCGGGGGCGTTCTGCGTATCCGATAGCCTGTCGTCCCATGGCTCGCCGTGTGTTGCTCAAACTGTCAGGTGAGGCCTTCGGCGGTGGCGCGATCGGGATCGACCCCGACGTCGTCAGCCGCATCGCCGCGCAAGTGGTCGAGGCCGTCCGCTCCGACGTCCAGGTCGCGATCGTCGTCGGAGGAGGCAACTTCTTCCGGGGGGCCGAGCTCAGCCAGCGCGGCATGGAGCGCGGTCGCGCCGACTACATCGGCATGCTCGGCACCGTCATGAACGCGCTCGCGCTGCAGGACTTCATCGAGAAGCAGGGCGTCGAGACGCGCGTGCAGTCGGCCATCGCGATGGCCCAGGTCGCCGAGGCGTACATCCCGCGCCGCGCCGTGCGCCACCTGGAGAAGGGCCGCGTCGTCATCTTCGGCGCCGGCGCCGGTATGCCCTACTTCTCCACCGACACCGTCTCCGCGCAGCGCGCCCTGGAGATCAAGGCCGACGCCGTCCTGATGAGCAAGAACGGCGTCGACGGCGTCTACGACTCCGACCCTCGCGAGAACGCCGACGCGCGGCGCCTCCACGAGGTCAACTTCGACGACGCGCTGCGTCAGGGCCTCAAGGTCGTCGACGCGGCGGCCTTCGCGCTGTGCATGGAGAACAAGCTGCCGATGATCGTCTTCGGGATGGAGGGCGAGGGCAATATCGTGCGGGCCCTGCGGGGTGAGAAGATCGGCACGCTGGTCCACGCCGGGCCGCCCACCACCACAGGAGAGACATCGTGATCGACGAGACGCTGTTCGAGGCCGAGGAGAAGATGGACAAGGCCGTCGAGCACACGCGCGAGGAGTTCGCCGCGATCCGCACCGGTCGGGCCCATCCGGCGATGTTCGCCCAGATCACGGCGGAGTACTACGGCACGCCCACGCCGCTGCAGCAGTTGGCCAGCTTCCTGGTGCCCGAGCCGCGCACGGTCGTCATCAGCCCCTACGATCTGAGCGCCAAGAGCGCCATCGAGAAGGCGATCCGCGACTCCGACCTCGGCGTGAACCCGAGCGACGACGGCAAAGTGCTGCGCGTGACGCTGCCGGAGCTGACCGAGGAGCGCCGCAAGGAGTACATCAAGCTCGCCAAGTCCAAGGCCGAGGAGGGCCGCGTCTCGGTGCGCGCCGTGCGTCGCAACGCCAAGCAGGCGCTCGACAAGGCGGAGAAGGGCTCCGAGATCAGCCAGGACGACAACACCGCCGCCGAGAAGCGTCTCGATGCCCTGACGCGCACGTACGTCGACACCATCGACGACCTGCTCAAGGGCAAAGAGGCCGACCTGTTGGAGGTGTGAGCGTCCGATGAGCCATTCCGTCACTCCGCCCGCCGAGAAGAAAGACCACGGACGGGCCGGCCGCGACCTGCCCGCCGCCATCGGCGTGGGCGTCGGCCTGGTCGCGTTGGTCCTGGCCTCGCTCTTCTGGAAGAAGGACCTGTTCGTCCTCGTCGTCGTGGTCGCGCTGCTCGTGGGCCTGTGGGAGCTCAAGCGCGCCTTCGCGACCGCGGGCATCCGGATCCCGGTGCTGCCGGTCGCCCTCGGCGGCACGGTCATGCTGGCGTCGGCCTTCTACGCCGATATGGAGGCGACCGCCTTCGCGATGTCGCTGACGGTCATCGCCACGCTCGTCTGGCGGCTCGCCGACGGCGCCGACGGCTTCGTCCGCGACGTCAGCGCGGGCGTGTTCTGCCTGGCGTATCTGCCGCTCATGGGCGTGTTCGTGCTGCTCATGCTCGTCGAGGACGACGGACCGTGGCGCATCGTGGCGTTCATCGCCGCGACGGTCGCCTCCGACGTCGGCGGCTACGCGGCGGGCGTGCTGCTCGGCAAGCATCCGATGGCCCCGAAGATCAGCCCGAAGAAGTCCTGGGAGGGCTTCACCGGCTCGTTGCTGACAGGCATCGGCGTGGGCGTCCTGACAGTCGTCCACCTGCTCGACGGCCACTGGTGGGTCGGCGTCGTGCTCGGCGTCGGCGGCGTGGTCATGGCGACCCTCGGCGACCTGTCGGAGTCGCTCATCAAGCGCGACCTCGGCATCAAGGACATGGGCGACCTGCTCCCCGGCCACGGCGGCCTCATGGACCGCCTCGACTCCCTCATCGCGGTGGCCCCCATCGCCTGGGTGGTCCTGCACTACTTGGTTCCAGTCTCCTGAATCTCATCGTGGGCGGGGTGTGACACACCCCTGAAACCTGGATGAGGCAGGGTGGACGCATGGCGATCAAAGTCGGGTTGGAGCACCGCACGTCGTACGACTTCGACCGGCCGGTGAGATTGAGCCCGCATGTGGTGCGGCTGCGGCCCGCGCCGCACGCGCGCACGCCGATCGAGGCGTACTCGATGCGGGTCGAGCCGGCCGGGCACTTCGTGAACTGGCAGCAGGACCCCTTCGGCAACTGGCTGGCGCGGCTGGTCTTCCCCGAGCCGGTCGAGCGGCTGGAGGTGACCGTCGGGCTCGTCGCCGACCTGACGGTGGTCAACCCCTTCGACTTCTTCACGGAGGAGTACGCCGAGCGGTTCCCCTTCGCCTACGAGGAGGGCTTGAAGGCCGACCTCGCGCCCTATCTCGCGCCGGTCGTCGAGGAAGGGCACGACGGGCCCGGACCGCTCGTGCGCGCCTGGCGGGACGCCCTGCCGGACCTGCCCGCCGACGGCGTGCCGACGGTCGACTTCCTGGTGGCCCTGAACGCCGCCGTGCACCGCGACGTCGAGTACTCGGTGCGCATGGAGCCCGGCGTGCAGAGCCCCGACACCACCCTGCGCCGCCGGATCGGCTCGTGCCGCGACAGCGCCTGGCTGCTCGTCTCGCTGCTGCGCCAGTACGGACTCGCGGCGCGCTTCGTGTCGGGCTACCTCGTGCAACTGGCGACCGACCCGCTCGTCGCCGCGCAGGCCCTCGACGGCCCGACCGGCGCCACCGAGGACTTCACCGACCTGCACGCCTGGGCCGAGGTGTTCATCCCCGGCGCGGGCTGGGTCGGCCTCGACCCGACGTCGGCGCTGTTCGCCGGGGAGGGGCACATCCCGCTGTCGGCCACGCCCGACCCCGCCTCGGCCGCGCCGATCACCGGGATGATGGAGCCCGCGGAAGTCGCCTTCGACTTCTCCAACGTCGTCACCCGCGTCCACGAGGACCCCCGCGTCACCCTCCCGTACACCGACGAGGCGTGGGCGCGGATCGACGCGCTCGGCGAGGCCGTCGACGAGCGCCTGGCGGCCGACGACGTCCGGTTGACGATGGGCGGCGAGCCGACCTTCGTGTCCATCGACGACATGGCCGCCGAGGAGTGGAACACCGCCGCCGACGGCGAGGACAAACGTCGCCTCGCCGGAGAGCTGGCCGCGCGGCTGCGGGAGGTCTACGCGGGCGGCGGCGTGGTCCATCGCGGGCAGGGCAAGTGGTATCCGGGCGAGCCGCTGCCGCGCTGGCAGATCGCGATGCAGTGGCGGACCGACGGCGAGCCGATCTGGCGCGACCCGACGCTGCTCGCCGACCCCTGGACGCCCGACGAGGCCCGCGACGACGCGCCCGAACGCGCCGAACGACTCGCCGCCCGGATCGCCGAGACGCTGGGCCTCGACGCCGACGCGGTGATCCCCGCTTGGGAGGACCCGCTGGCCGCCTTCGCCGCCGCCCTGCGCCAGCCGGACGGACCGCCGCCGGCCGACGTGCCCGAAGAGCTGACGGCCTCCTGGGCCGCCGCGCTCGACGCCCGCGAACAGGCGCCTGCCGGATGGGTGCTGCCGCTCGTGCCCGAGGACGACGTCTGGACGAGCCCGCAGTGGTCCTTCCGTCGCGGGCGCCTCGTGCTGACCCCCGGCGACTCGCCCGTCGGCCTGCGGCTGCCGCTCGACGCGATCGCCTGGGAGCCGGCCGAGCCCGCCGGCGACCCCTCCTATCTCACCGCCGCCGCGCCGCTGACGCCGACGCTGCCCAGCGTCATGCGGATCGAGCCGGAGGACTCGCCGACCACGGCGCTCGCCGTCGAGGCCCGCGACGGCTTCGTGCATGTCTTCCTTCCGCCGACCCAGCGGCTCGAGGACTACGTCGGGCTGCTCGCCGTGGTGGAGCAGGCCGCCGCGAAGGACGTCACGCCCGTGGTGGTCGAGGGCTACGGACCGCCGCCGGACGCCCGGCTCACCCAACTGGTCGTGACGCCCGACCCCGGCGTCATCGAGGTCAACGTGCAGTCCAGCCGCACCTGGGCCGAGCTGCGCGACCTCACCGACACGCTCTACGCCGCCGCCCGCGAGACCCGCCTCGGCACCGAGAAGTTCGACCTCGACGGCCTGCACACCGGCACCGGCGGCGGCAACCACATCACCCTCGGCGGCTCCACCCCGGCCGACTCGCCGCTGCTGCGCCGTCCCGACCTCCTCGGCAGCCTCATCGCCTACTGGCAGCGCCACCCCTCGCTGTCGTACCTGTTCTCCGGACGCTTCATCGGCCCGACCAGCCAGGCGCCGCGCTTCGACGAGGGCCGCCCCGAGGCCGTCTACGAGATGGACATCGCGCTGTCGGAGCTGCGCCGCCTCGCCGCCGACCCCGACGGCGACCTGCCCGCCCGCCCCTGGATGGTCGACCGGGTGCTGCGGCACCTGCTCACCGACCTCACCGGCAACACCCACCGCGCCGAGTTCTGCGTCGACAAGCTCTACAGCCCCGACTCCTCGCGCGGGCGCCTCGGACTGTTGGAGCTGCGCGGCTTCGAGATGCCGCCGCATCCGCAGATGGCGATGGTCCAGGCGCTGCTCGTGCGCTCGCTCGTCTCGATGCTGTGGCGCGCGCCCGACACCGCCCCGCTCGTGCGCTGGGGGACCGCCTTGCACGAGGACTTCCTGCTGCCGCAGGGGGCCGCCGCCGACATCGCGCAGGTCGTCGCGGACCTGAACGAGGCCGGGATCGCCTTCGAGCAGAGCTGGCTCGACCCCTTCGTCGAGTTCCGCTTCCCGCGCATCGGCAAGGCGCTCGTCGAGGCGCGCGGACACAGGGCCGAGCTGGAACTGCGCGCCGCCGTCGAGCCGTGGCACGTGCTCGGCGAAGAGGCCACCGGCTCCGGCACCGCCCGCTACGTCGACTCCTCGCTGGAGCGGTTGCAGGTGCTCGTGCGGGGAGTCGACCCGCACCGCCATCTCGTGACGTGCCAAGGTGTGACGGTGCCGTTGACATCGACCGGGACGCCCGGGGAGTTCTACGCGGGCGTGCGCTACCAGGCGTGGCAGCCCTGGTCGGCGCTGCACCCGACCATCGAGCCGCACTCCCCGCTGCGCTTCGACCTCGTCGACGCGCACACGCAGATGTCGCTCGGCGGCTGCACCTACCACGTCGTGCATCCGGGCGGCCGCAGCTACGATCACCCGCCGGTCAACGCCGCCGAGGCCGAGGCCCGACGCGGCAGCCGTTTCGAGGCCTTCGGCCACACGGCGGGCCGGATCGACGTCGCCGCGGTCCGGGAGCGGGGCGCCCGCGCCGCCGCGCCGGAGTACCCGCGCACCCTCGACCTGCGACGCGCCGACGTGACGCGCACGGAGCGCGATTGACCGTGCTGAAGGAGTACACGGACGCGCTGGAGCAGTCGCCGTCCGGCATCGTGCGCTATGACGAGATAGTCGGTTCCGACGGGGATTTCCGTCCGGCATGGAAGACCGTCACGACCTCGGCGCTGGCGCTCGACAGCAACGCGCTGCGCCGGGTCAGCAGCGACGCCGCGCGCCTGCTCAGCGACGACGGCGTGCGCTACTCGCGGCCGGGGGAGTCGCCGTCGTCGTGGCGGCTCGACCCGCTGCCGGTCATGGTGGCGGCCGAGGACTGGTCGACCTTGCAGGCCGGCCTCGTCCAGCGCGCCGAACTGCTGAACGCGCTGCTGGTCGACCTGTACGGGCCGCAGCGGCTGCTGGCGGGCGGCGTGATCCCGCCCGCCGTCGTCTTCGCCCACTCCGGCTTCCTGCGCGCGCTGCGGGGGAGCAGCCCCGAGGCGTCGCCGCTGGCCATCGCCGCCGCCGACGTGATCCGCACCGTCGACGGGGAGTGGCAGGTCGTCGCCGACCGGGCCGGCGCCCCGTCCGGCCTCGGCTACGCGATGGAGAACCGCCGCGTCGTCAGCCGGGTCATGCCCAAGCTGTACCGGGAGGCCGGGCCGCACCGTATCGCTCCGTACCTCCATGCGCTGCGCGACACGCTCCTCGACGCCGCCCCGCGGGAGACCGACGACCCCCGTGTCGTCCTGCTGTCGCCCGGCCCGCGCTCGGAGACCTCCTACGACCAGGCCTATCTCGCCTCCCGCCTCGGCTTCCCGCTGGTGCAGGGCAGCGACCTCGTCGTGCGCGACGGGGTCGTCTGGACCCGCGCGGTCGGCGAGCTGCAGCGCGTCGACGTGATCGTGCGGCGGGTCGACGCGGCCTGGAGCGACCCCTTGGAGCTGCGCGGCGACTCCCAGCTCGGCGTCACCGGCCTGGTGGAGGCGGTCCGTCGGGGCACGGTGCGGGTCGTCAACGGTCTCGGGTCGACGGTCCTGGAGAACCCTGGCCTCACGCCCTTCCTCGCCCGCGCCTGCGAGGAGCTGCTGGGCGAGCCGCTGCGGCTCGCCTCGCCGTGCGCGCACTGGCTGGGCGACCCCGACGAGCTGGCAGCCGTCCGCGACCGTCTCGACGAGTTCGAGGTGCGGGTGGTCGACCCGGCCGGCTCCCGGCGCGAGGAGCGCGGGACGCCCGGGGAGCTGCTCGCCCGGATCGTCCGCGCCCCGCACCGCTTCGTCGCGCAGGAGCGACCCCGGCACTCGCAGACCGTCGCCTTCGGCCCGCTCGGCCTCCGCCCGGAGCCGGTGGTGATCCGCGCCTTCACGATGCGGCACGGGTCGGGCTACCGCGCGCTCATGGGCGGTCTGGCGACGGTCGTGGAGACCGGGCGCACACCGCGCAGCAAGGACGTGTGGGTGCTCAAATCGTCGCCGGACGAGGCCGACCAGCGGTTGGTCGAGCACACCCCGTCGGTCACCGCCAGCGCCCCGGCCGCCGTGCCGCGCGTGCTGGAGGACATGTTCTGGATCGGCCGCTACGCCGAGCGGGCCGAGGACACGCTGCGGCTCGTGCTCGCCGCGCACGGCCTGGCCGAGGACTTCCGCGGGCGTCCGGCCGCCTCGGTCGGCCTGCGGACGCTGCGGGTGCTCGTCGCCCAGTTGCGCGGTCTCAGTCCGTCGATGGTGGACGAGGACGACTTCGACGCGGAGTTCCGTTCGCTGCTGCTCGACATGTCGCGTCCGGCGTCGGTGGCGCAGTCGGTCGCGGCGCTGCGCGAGGCCGCCCAGTCGGTGCGCGACCAGCTCTCGCCCGACGTGTGGCGCGTCTTCGCCTCCATCGACCGGGCCGCCGCCGCGCTCGGCCCCGACGCCCCGAGCCCGCAGGTCAATGAGAGCGCCGGACGCATGCTCACCGCCATCTCGGCCCTGCACGGCGTCTCCGACTCGATGATGCGCGACGACGGCTGGCGCATGATGATGTTCGGCCGGGCCGTCGAACGCTGTCAGCAGGTGGTGCGGCTGCTCGACGGCGCGGTGACCGTGCGGCGCGGCGTCGACGTCGACCGCAACGTGCTCGCGACGGCCCTGACCGTCGCCGAGAGCGCCGTGACGCATCGTCGCCGGTACCGCGGCTCCCTCGGACCCGAGGGCGTGGTCGACCTGCTGCTGTCCGACGAGGCCAATCCGCGCTCGGTGGCCTTCAACCTCGCCCGCGCGGCGGAGCTGCTGGCCGCGCTGACCGGGTCGACGGGGGCCACGCGGCCCGAACGGCTGCTCGACGACCTGCGCGAGGAGGTGGCGGGCGTGGACGCCGCCGCGCTCACCCGCTACGAGGACGACCGCCGCCCGGAGCTGGAGAGCCTGCTCGGCTCGGTCCGCTCGCTGTTGAACCGGCTGGCCGACGCGGTCGCCGAGACGCACCTGGTCGCCGCGCCCACGCCGCGTTCCTTCGACCTCGTCACGATGGGAGGCGAGGCGCGATGAACGGAACGCGCTACCGGGTCCGTCACACGACGATCTACGAGTACGACGACGACGTCACCGACAGCTACGGGCTCGCCCACATCACCCCTCGGTCGCTGCCCTGGCAGTTCGTGACCGACCATCGCGTCGAGACCGATCCGGGCGCCGCCGACCAACGGACCTCCGAGGACCACTTCGGCAACACCGCGACCTATTTCCAGGTCGACGAGGACCATCGGCGGCTGCGCATCGAGGCGCGCTCGGAGGTGCATGTGCTCACCGCGCCCCGCGACGCGACGGCCGACGGACAGTCGTGGGAGCGCTGCCGTCCGACCGAGCGCGGCGACGTCGCCGACGCCTGGCAGGCGGTCGAGTTCGCGCTGCCGTCCGACCTCGTGCCGTTCCACGAGCGGGCCCGCGACTACGCGAAGGTGTCGCTGACGCCGGGCCGCTCCATCGTGGAGGCCTCGGTCGAGCTGATGCGCCGCGTGCACGCCGACTTCGCCTACAAGCAGGGCGCGACGACCGTCAGCAGCACCATCGACGACCTGTTCGAGACGCAGGCCGGCGTCTGCCAGGACTTCGCCCACCTGACCCTCGCCTGCCTGCGCGCGCACGGCCTCGCCGCCCGCTACGTCAGCGGATACCTCGCCACCGACCCGCCGCCCGGCAAGCCGCGGGTGGTGGGCGCCGACGCCTCGCACGCCTGGCTCGCGGTGTGGGTGCCCGGAGGCGGCTGGCTCGCCCTCGACCCGACGAACGACCAGTTGGCCGGGGAGAAGTACGTGACCGTCGCCTGGGGTCGCGACTACGCCGACGTGCCGCCGGTCAAGGGCGTCATCTTCAGCGAGGCCTCCTCGTCGACCCTCGACGTGGAGGTCGACGTGGAGCCGGTGGCCGACACCGCTCTCTGAGACGATGGCGTCATGCGCGTCTTCAACTGCTCCTCCTGCGACAACCGGCTCTACTTCGAGAACAGCGTGTGCGTGTCCTGCGGCGCGGCGTTGGGCTTCTGGCGGGACCGGTCCGAGATCGTGGTGGTCGGCGACGACGGGAGCTTCGTCGACCCCGAGGGTCTGATCTGGTTCGTCTGCCCGAATCTCGACCTGTCCGGCTGCACCTGGCTGACCCGGTTCGAGGGGGCGCCCTGCTCGGCGTGCGAGCTGACCCGGGTGCGTCCGGCCGACGACGACCCGACCGGCCTGGCGCAGTTCCCGGTGGCCGAGGCCGCCAAGCGGCATCTGCTGTTCGAGCTCGACCGGCTGGGCTTCGGCTACGTCTCGCGCGCCGACGACCCGGACTTCGGGCTGTGCTTCGACATGCTGTCGAGCGTCGGCGAGAACGTGGTCATCGGGCACGCCGACGGCGTCATCACCATCGACCTGGCCGAGGGCGACGACGCGCACCGGGCGAAGGTGCAGGCCGAGCTGGCCGAGCCGTACCGGACGATGCTGGGCCACCTGCGCCACGAGGTCGGGCACTACATGCAGTCGCTGCATGTGACCGAGGGGGAGCGGCTGGAGCGGTCGCGCGAGCTGTTCGGCGACGAGACGGTCTCGTATCAGGACGCCATCGACCGGCACTACTCCGAGGGGCCGCCCGCCGACTGGGCCGAGCGGCATATCAGCACCTACGCGACGATGCATCCGTTCGAGGACTTCGCGGAGAGCTTCGCGCACACTCTGCACATCCACGACACCATCGACACGGCCCGCTGGAACGGCCTGGTGGCGGTCGACCCCGACGCGTTTAGCGTGTTCGGCGACCTGGTGGCGGGGGTGTGGATGCCGCTGTCGACCGCGCTCAACCAGATCAACCGCAGCATGGGCGCCGACGACCTCTACCCCTTCGTCATCGCCCCCGACGTCGTGGCGAAGCTGGACTTCGTGGACTCCCTGCGTCGGCGGTGAGTCAGGCTTCCCAGGGGTTGACGAGGGTCAGGCCGATGCCGTCGAACCCGCCGATGTCGCGAGTGGCGACGGCGGCGTTGTCGACCCGTGCGATGGATGCGATGAGCGCGTCCATGCCGCCGATCGGCAGGCCGAGTCTCCGTCGTGTGTTGGTGATGTCGGCGTAGGCCGGAGCGCAGTCATCAACCAGCGGTAAGACGCGAGGGATGCTGAAGAACAACGCCTCGGCGCGGGTGCGGAGTCCTTCTTTGCGTCGTCCATCGGGCATGGTCTCGATACCGGCGAGAATTTCCGCGCGGTTGATGACGGTGGTCACCGTGTCGTTGTGATGCGCACGAGACCAGCGCACGACGCGAGAGTCAGCCCGTTCTCCGTGCATCAACTCTGAAATGACGTTGGTGTCGAGGATGATCATTCGGCGAACATCTCCGAGTAGTCCACGGGTTCGTCAGGAAGCTCGGGGATGCGTTCGCCGGGAAAGTCATTGCCGATTTGGATGAGCTGCTCGATCCAGTTCAGATCGACGTTCGTGGGTTGGTTGAGCCCAGCGACCAGGATGTCGCGGGCCTCGGCCTCCATCGAGCGACCGTTGGCCGCCGCGCGCATGCGAAGGCGTTGTTTGGTCCCCTCGGGGAGTTTACGAATGGTGATGGCCGTCATGCAACAACGATATCACTGTTGCATTATTGTGCCGATTCGTTCGCGCGCGCTCGCGATGGGACAATAGGGGTCATGACCGAGACGACGCGGACTCTGCCGCTGGTGATGGCGGCTCCGCGTGGACGGGCCAAGCCGCCGCGGCATCTGGCCGATCTGAGCGCCGAGGAGCGGGTGGCCGCCGCGAAGGAGATGGGCGAGCCGCCGTTCCGGGTCAAGCAGGTCGCGCACCACTACTTCGCGCGGTTGGAGCGCGACCCGGCGGCGATGACGGATCTCCCGGCGAGGAACCGCGACGCCATCGCGGGCGCGCTGCTGCCGGAGCTGCTGACGCCGGTGCGCGTGCAGGAGGCCGACCAGGGCACGACCCGCAAGACGCTGTGGCGGCTGTTCGACGGCGCGCTGGTCGAGTCGGTGCTGATGCGGTACTCCGAGCGGGCGACGATCTGCGTGTCGAGCCAGGCCGGTTGCGGCATGGCGTGCCCGTTCTGCGCGACCGGCCAGGGCGGCCTGCAGCGCAATATGAGCACCGCCGAGATCGTCGACCAGGTCGTCGATGGCGCGGCGGCGATGGCGCGCGGCGAGGTCGCGGGCGGTCCCGGGCGGCTGTCGAACGTCGTGTTCATGGGCATGGGCGAGCCGCTGGCGAACTACAAGGCGGTCGTCGGCGCGGTGCGTCGCATGACCTCGCCCGCGCCGGACGGTCTGGGCATGTCGGCCCGCAACATCACCGTCAGCACGGTGGGGCTGGTGCCGCGCATCCGCCAGCTGACTGAGGAGGGCATCCCGATCACGCTCGCGCTGTCGCTGCACGCCCCCGACGACGAGCTGCGCGACGAGCTGGTCCCGATCAACACGCGGTTCGACGTGGCCGAGACGGTCGAGGCGGCGTGGCAGTACGCGAAGAAGACCAAGCGCCGGGTGTCGATCGAGTACGCGATGATGCGCGACATCAACGACCAGGCCTGGCGCGCCGACCTGCTCGGCGACGTCCTGAACTCCTACGGCGACTGGGGCTGGGTCCACGTCAACCTGATCCCGTTGAACGAGGTTCCGGGCTCCCGCTTCACCCGCTCCCGCGACGCCGACACCGACGAGTTCGTGCGCCGCCTGCAGGCCAAAGGCATCAGCACCACCGTCCGCGACACCCGCGGCGACGAGATCGACGCCGCCTGCGGCCAGCTGGCCGCGCAGGAGTGATGACGCCGCACGGCTGGGAGCGAGTCGTCTCGGCCGGAGCGGGTGGCGTGCTTGCCGCGGCTGTGTCGGATGAGACGCGTGCGACCGTCTCATCCCAGAGGTCGCGGTCGAGGTCAGGGAATACGTCCAGTTCGACGAGTTGGGTTGGGTGCGTGAACATGCGGCGGACGCGCTGTCCGAGGGGCATCGCCGCCTGCCCGGAGCCTGCTTGAGACGGGGAAGACTCCTACACCCTTACATCGGAAGATCCCGTTATGCCTCCTGCCACGACCATGGTTCGGCCCAGAAAGGCGGGTACAGCGGCTCGTCGAACTCGAACTCCGCAGGCGGCGGAGTCGCCTCGGTGGCGGCGCATACCCGCCCGTCCGGCAGCGTGAGCCATCGGGCGGTCGTGCCGGACAGGAACTCGGCGACCTGCGCCCAGGCGGCGGGATCGAGCCTCGTGTCCGGCAGGTCGCTCACGGCGAGAAGAGTCGGGACCTGCCGTTCCAGACTCCGGCGCAGCGAGTCGATGCCGTGGTCGGGATCGCCCGAGACGAGTCGAGCGAGGGTTCGGCAGTTCACGAGCGCGACCACCACCCCCGCCTCGTCGTCGGCGCCCGGCGGCATCGCCGGTCCGAAGTCGGGCGAGTACTCGTCGGCCGGACGATCGACCCCGACCAGCGCGACGGTCTCCCCTGCGGCCACGAGATGGTGCACGACGTCGTCGACGAGGTCGGCGAGGGGAGAGCGGTCGACGACGACAAGACACACGGTGGCCATGGCGTCATTCTGGCTCATACCGCAGGGGTGACGCACGATGATGGATTGAGGCAGCGGGAGCAGCCGTTATCCATCACCGTGGCGTTCCTGCGCGGCGGCGTCGACGCGGAACACCACGAACGCGCCGCGCCGCGCGCCGACCCGGCGGGCCGTCTCGACGTCAGGGGACAGATGGACGTGGTGACGGTCGCGCGGGTCGAGGCCGTCGGCGAGGATCGGGCCGATATTGCGTCGCGGCGTGCCGTGGAAGAGTTCGGCGGGCGGTGTCGCGGTCGGGAGGTCGAGGTCGACGGTCACTGAATGTCCTTGCCGCGCACGGATGCGCATCCTCTTCTCGTCGAACTCGAAGCGCTGCTTGTCGTAGCCCGCGACCACACGGTCGAGATCGTCGCGCGTCCACCGGGGGCCGTGGTCGTTCAAAGACCTCAGCAGAACCGTCACCGCCACCCACCCGTTCCGATCCAGCTCGATCCCGATGGAGTCGGGCCGATGTCGGAGCACCAGGGAGAGCCGCTTGGACCGCTTGACGTCGTCGGAGCGCATGAGGCCACTGTGGCACGGGGCGATGGGCGCCTGTGGAAAGTCGGCTGGGCGGATCGCCGTAGTCCGGCTAGCCTCCGGGCATGGAGATCGTGGGGTGCGCGGGGGCAGCCGCGCTGGTCGGGGGATTCGGGCCGTGGGTGATCGGGCGGCTGCCGGAGCCGGAGGAGCCCGCCGAGGGCAAGGCGCTGTACGCCGACATCGCGCGGCCGCGCTGGCTGGCGCCCTTCCTGGCGGTGTTCGCCGGGACGCTCGCCGGAGTGGTCGCCTGGCGGGTGGAGTCCGCCGCGGTCCTGCCCGTGTGGGTCGCGGTGTGCGGCGTCGGCGCCTGGCTGGCCTACATCGACTGGCGCACCCGGCTGCTGCCCTACCTGGTCGTCGCGCCGCTCTACCTCACGGTCGTCGCGCTGACCGTCCTCGGCGCATGGATCGCCGACGACTGGGGGATCGCGGTCCGCGCGGCCGTCGCCAACATCGTCGTCTTCGCCGTCTTCTGGTTGATGCACCTGATCGGCCGGCGTCTCGGCCAGTCCTTCGGGTACGGCGACGTGCGGCTCGCGACGGTCCTGGCGGTGGCGCTCGGACCGTTCGGCGCGACCTCGACCCTCGTCGGCCTGTACGCGGGCTTCGTCATCGGCGCGGTCGCCGGAATCGCGCTGTCGGCGGCCCGGCTCACCGACAAGGGGACGTTCGCCTTCGGCCCCTACCTGATCCTCGGCGCGGTGGTCGGAGCCTGCTGGCCGTCGTGAAAGAATCAGCGCCATGCTTCGCTGGTCCACCGCAGGTGAGTCACACGGTCCCGCCCTCGCGGCCTTCATCGAGGGCATCCCCTCGGGGGTGTCGGTCACACGTCAGAACATCGACGCCGCCCTCGCCCGCCGTCGCCTCGGCTACGGCCGTGGCGCGCGCATGTCCTTCGAGGCCGACGTGTTGGAGATCATCGGCGGCGTCCGCCACGGCCTCACCCTCGGCAGCCCTGTCGCGCTGCGGATCGGCAACTCCGAATGGCCCAAGTGGGAGCAGGTGATGTCGGCCGATCCCGTCGACGCCGAGACGCTCGCCGGGCTCAAGCGCAACGCCCCACTGACCCGCCCCCGCCCCGGCCACGCCGACCTCGCCGGGATGCAGAAGTACGACTTCGACGAGGCCCGTCCGATCTTGGAGCGCGCCAGCGCCCGGGAGACGGCGGCCCGCGTCGCCCTCGGCGAGATCGCCGCGCAGTTCGTCGAGCAGGCCACCGGCGCCACGCTCGTCTCGCACGTCGTCGAGCTCGGCACGGTCGCCGCGCCCGCCGGCCTCGTGCCCGCCAAGCGCGACGTCGAGGCGCTCGACGCCGACCCGCTGCGCTGCTTCGACCCCGAGACGAGCGCCCGCATGGTCGCCGAGGTCGACGGCGCCCACAAGGACGGCGACACCCTCGGCGGGGTCGTCGAGGTCGCCGTGCACGGCCTGCCGCCCGGCCTCGGCTCGCACACTCAGTGGGACCGTCGCCTCGACTCCCGCCTCGCCGCCGCGCTCATGGGCATCCAGGCGATCAAGGGCGTCGAGCTGGGCGACGGCTTCGAGCTGGCCCGCACCCGCGGCTCGCTGGCGCACGACGAGATCGTGCCCGGCGGCGAGACCGGCCTCGACGGCATCCGCCGCGTCTCCGGCCGCTCCGGCGGCACCGAGGGCGGCATGAGCACCGGCGAGATCCTGCGGGTGCGCGCCGCGATGAAGCCCATCGCCACGGTGCCGCGCGCGCTGCGCACCATCGACGTCACCACCGGCGAGGAGACCCGCGCCCACCACCAGCGCTCCGACGTCTGCGCGGTCCCGGCGGCGGGCGTCGTCGCCGAGGCGATGGTCGCGCTCGTGCTGGCCGAGGCCGTCCTGGAGAAGTTCGGCGGCGACTCGCTCGGCGAGACCCGCCGCAACGTCGAGGGCTACCTCGCGAATCTGAGACTGCGTTGACCGGGGCTGGGTCGAGCGGTCCGGTCCTGGTGCTGATCGGCGCGCCGGGGGCGGGCAAGACCACCGTCGGACAAGCGGTGGCCCGACGCCTCGGCGTGGGTTTCCGCGACACCGACGCCGACGTCGTCGCCGCGCAGGGTCGGGACATCTCCGACATCTTCCTCACCGACGGCGAGCCGTTCTTCCGCGAGCTGGAGGAGGCCGCCGTCGCGAGCGCGCTCGCCGAGCACGACGGGGTGCTGGCGCTCGGCGGGGGAGCGGTGCTGAGCGAGGCCACCCGGCAGCGGCTCGCCGGGCGCCCCGTCGCCTACTTGGAGGTCGGCCTCGCCGGCGCGGCGCAGCGGGTGGGCTTGAACGCCAGCCGTCCGCTGCTCGTCGGCAACGTCCGAGGCCGGCTCAAGAGCCTGCTCGACGAGCGCCGACCGCTCTATGAGGACGCCGCCCGTTGGCGTGTCGAGACCGACCACCGCACGTCCGCCGAGGTCGCCGACCTCATTGTGACGTTGATCGAGGAGGACCCCGTATGAAGCTCCGGGTCGCGACCGCGCAGCCCTACGACGTCGTCATCGGACGAGGAGTGCGCGACCAGCTGCTCGACCTCGTCGGCCCCGACGCCGAACGGGTCGCCATCATCCACTCCCCGCACGTCGCCGACCGTGCGACCGGCCTGCGCATGCCGCTGGCCGACGCGGGACTCTCGGTCCGGGTGATCGAGGTGCCCGACGCCGAACAGGCCAAGACCACCTCGGTGCTGGCCGAGTGCTGGCGGGTGCTCGGCGAGGCCGGCTTCACCCGGTCCGACGTGGTCGTCGGCCTCGGCGGCGGCGCCACCACCGACCTCGCGGGCTTCGTCGCGGCCACCTGGCTGCGCGGCGTGCGCTTCGTCAACGTGCCCACCACCGTGCTCGGCATGGTCGACGCGGCCGTCGGCGGCAAGACCGGCATCAACACCGCCCAAGGCAAGAACCTCGTCGGCGCCTTTCACGAGCCCGTCGGCGTGCTGTGCGACCTCGACGCGCTGCCGACGCTGCCCGTCCGCGAGGTGCGCAGCGGCCTGGCCGAGATCGTCAAATGCGGCTTCATCGCCGACCCGTCGATCCTCGACCTCGTCGAGCACGACCCGGAGGCGGCCGGCGACGTGCGCTCGCCGGTCATGGCCGAGCTGATCGCCAAGGGCATCTCGGTCAAGGCCGCCACGGTCAAGGGCGACCTGCGCGAGGCGGGCGGCTCGCGCGGCGCCATCGGCCGCGAGGCGCTCAACTACGGCCACACGCTCGGCCACGCCATCGAGCGGAACGAGGACTACGCCATCCGCCACGGCGAGGCCATCAGCGTCGGCATGGTGTTCGTCGCCGAGCTCGCCCGCGCCGAGGGGCTCATCGACGACGACCTCGTCGACCGGCACCGCGCGACCTTGGAACTGGTCGGCCTGCCGACGTCGTATCGGCGCGACGCGTGGCCGCGGCTGCTCGACGCGATGCGGCTCGACAAGAAGACCCGTGGCAACACCCTGCGTTTCGTCGTGCTCGACCGGCTCGGCTCGCCGCGCATCCTGCCGGTCACCGACGAGTACCTGCTGCGCGACGTCTACCGGGCGGTCAGCGCTTGATCGACCTCGACGGACGCCGCTTCCGCGCGGCGGTGGCGCTGCGCGAGCTGAAGGCCGACCGACTGCTGGTCACCCGGCTCGTCAACGTCCGCTATCTGACCGGCTTCACCGGATCGCACGGCGCCGTCGTGCTCGCCGCCGACGGCACCGCGACCCTGCTGACCGACGGCCGCTACCAGGATCAGGCGGCCGCCGAGTGCGACGGCGTCGAGGTGCGGGTCGAGAAGACTCTCCTGAAGCCCGCCGCCGAGCTCGCGCCACGCGCCCAGTGGGCGGTCGAGACGCACGCGATGCCCGTCGACGACCATGCGGCGTTCACGAAGGAGGTCCGGTTCGCGCCCGTGTCGGCCGGGCGGCTCGTCGAGACGCTGCGCGAGGTGAAGGACGAGGCGGAGATCGCGCTGCTCACCCGCGCCTGCTCCTACTCGGTGGCCGCGCTGCGCAAGATCTGGGACGGCCCGCTGGAGGGCCGCACCGAGCGCGACATCGCCGCCGAGCTGGAACGGACGATGGTCGCCTACGGTGCCGACGGGCCCGCGTTCGAGACGATCTGTGCGGCCGGGGAGCACTCCGCCATCCCGCACCACCGGCCCACCGGCCGCGTCGTCCGGTCCGGCGACCTGCTCAAGATCGACTTCGGCGCGCGCGTCGAGGGCTATCACGCCGACTGCACGCGCACGGTCGTCGTCGGCCGCGCCGCGAGCTGGCAGCGCGAGATCCACGCCGCGGTCCGGCAGGCTCAGGCGCTCGGCGTGGCCGTGCTGCGCGAGGGCACGACCCCGGCCGAGGTCGACGCCCTGGTGCGCGCCGACCTCGAGGAGTCGGGCTGGCTGGAGCGCTTCACCACCGGCCTCGGCCACGGCGTCGGCCTGGAGATCCACGAGGACCCGTTCTTCGGCCCGAAGCGGACCGGTAGACTCGGCGACCGCACTGTGCTGACGATGGAGCCGGGGATCTACCTGGCCGGTCGCGGCGGCGTGCGCATCGAAGACACCGTCCGCGTCACTCCCGGCGACCCCGAGGTGCTGACGCGGGCTCCCACCGACTTGTTGGAGATCGCCTGATGGCCACCACGAACGACCTCAAGAACGGCATGGTGCTCAACATCGACGGACAGCTGTGGTCCGTCGTCGAGTTCCAGCACGTGAAGCCGGGCAAGGGCCCCGCTTTCGTGCGCACCAAGCTCAAGAACGTCGAGTCCGGCAAGACGGTCGACAAGACCTTCAACGCGGGCACCAAGGTCGAGACGGCCTCGGTCGACAAGCGCGACATGCAGTACTTGTACAACGACGGCACGTCCTATGTGTTCATGGACACCGCCACGTTCGACCAGATCGAGATCGCGCCCGAGCAGATGGGCGCCGTGCCGGACTTCCTGCTCGAGAACCAGGACGCCGTCGTCGCGTTGAACGAGGGCCGCGTGCTGTACGTCGAGCTGCCGCTGTCGGTCGAGCTCGTCGTCGAGCACACCGACCCGGGCTTGCAGGGCGACCGCTCCTCGGGCGGCACCAAGCCCGCCCGTCTGGAGACCGGCCGTGAGATCCAGGTTCCGCTGTTCTTGGAGACCGGCGAGAAGATCAAGGTCGACACGCGCGACGGCAGCTACCTCGGCCGCGTGAAGTCTTGATGGAGGGCAACTGATGGGCGCGCGCACCAGATACCGCAAGCGCGCCCTCGACGTCCTCTTCGAGTCCGAGCTGCAGGGCCTGCCGCTCGGTGGCTCGCTCCCGGAGCGGCTGAGGACGAACTATCCGCCGATCAACGCCTACACGGTCACCCTCGTCGAGGGGGTGGCCGAGCACGCCGCGCGGATCGACGCGCTCATCGAGCGGCACGCGCGCGACTGGACGCTCGACCGCATGCCCGGCGTCGACCGGAACCTGCTGCGCATCGGCCTGTTCGAGATCCTCTACGCCGACGACGTGCCCGACGCGGTGGCGGTGAGCGAGGCGGTCGAGCTGGCGCGCGAGTTGAGCACCGACGACTCGCCGTCCTTCATCGGCGGCGTCCTCGGCGCGATCATCGACGCCAAGCCGGGACTGGCCGCCGAGGCCTCAGCCACGCAGTTGGCCGAGGACGAAGGAGAACGCGAAGGGGCGGTCGACTGACACCCGCGTGTCGTCGCCGCTCCATCGCCCGGCCTCGGCGTAGACGCCGGAGCCGGGCGTGAGTTCCAGCGCCGTCAGCGCGAGCTCCGGCCGCGTGTGGACGATCCAGTAGTGACCGATGCCCCAGGCGGCGTAGCGGGCGCGTTTGGTCACCTGGTCGTGGGTGGTCGAGTGCGGTGAGACGACCTCGATCGCCAGCTCGATGTGTTCGGCGCTCAGTAGGGGGATGTTCCAGGCGTCGACGCCTTCTTTGACGACCACCACGTCGGGCACGAGATAGGAGTCGCGGCGGAAGGCGACGCCGCAGGGTGAGATGACACGGCGGGGGCCAGTCACTCTGCGGAGCATGTAGGCGAGTTCGGTCGCGGACATCTCGTGGCGGGACTCGGCAGGCGGCGGGGGCACGATCAGCTCTCCGTCGAGGAGTTCGTAGCGGCCGGTCCCGTCGTCGGGCAGGTCGTCGACGGTCCACGGCCCCGCGCGATGGGGGAAGGTGACGGACATGCTGGTCCTCCGATCAGGGTCGGCACTGACTCTGGCAGTGTGGCATGGGCGAGCGACATGACGCCAGGATCGGTCAGGCTCGCCAGTCTGTCGAACGAGTCGTCCACAGGTCGTGTGACCTGCGGGAATGTGGGATTCACCGCACACACAGGTTCCCGTTAGGCTCTTCTCGGTCATCCGTGGTTCGATAGGACATATGCCCGCGTTCACCCCCTTCTGTCATGGCCTGCCTCGGCGGGCCGCGGAGCTTATGGCGTGAGCGCGGCTGTCGCGGCCGATCCGGTGGACGCCCCACCGACACCCAGCACTGGATCGCATGTGGCCGCTCTCGACGGGTTGCGCGGTGTCGCGGTGCTGCTCGTGGTCGTCTACCACGCGCTGCCCGAACGCCTGCCGGGCGGCTTCGCGGGCGTCGACGTCTTCTTCGTGCTGAGCGGCTTCCTCATCACCACGTTGCTGCTGCGCGAGCGCGACGAGACCGGGCGGATCGCGCTGCGCCGGTTCTGGGTGCGCCGGCTGCGGCGGCTCGTCCCGGCGATGGCGGTCATGGTCATGGTGACGATGGCGCTGACCGTGGTCGTCGGCCGCGACACCGCCGCCGGTCTGCGCAGTCAGGTGGTCGGGGCGGTCACCTGGACGAGCAACTGGATCCAGATCCACGAGGGCTGGTCCTACTCGGACTCCTTCCTGCCGCCGCTGTTCAACCACCTGTGGTCCCTCGGCATCGAGGAGCAGTTCTACCTGCTGTGGCCGCTGGTGTTCGTCGCGCTGATCGGCCCCTTCGGGCGCCGCCGGTTCGTATGGGCGGCGTTGGCGGTCGCGGCCGGCTCGGTGGCGCTGATGGCGGCCTGGTACCAGAGCGTCGACCCGACCCGCGCCTACATGGGCCTCGACTCGCACGCCTTCGGCCTGCTGCTCGGCGCGGCGCTCGCGCTCAGCGGGGTGCCGCACGCGCTGTCGGAGCGTCCGGCCGGGGAGGAGCAGGCCCGGCGCCTGTCCTTCCTGGGCACGGCCGGCCTCGTGGTGGTCGTCGCGTTCTCGCTGCTCGTCCCGTGGGACAGCCCACGTACCTTCCTCGGCGGGCTCGGCCTGGTGAACCTAGCGACGGTCGGCGTGATCCTCGCCGCGGCCAATCCGACGCCGGTCGCCTCGGCGTTGAGCCGGGCGCCGCTGCGGTGGCTGGGGGAGCGGTCGTACGGGCTGTACCTGTGGCACTGGCCGCTGATCGTCTTCGCCGTCCGGGTGGCCGATCCCGAGGACGTCGAGGTCGCCAGCTGTCTGGCGGTCGTGGTCGCTCTGGCGGCGGCGGCGCTCTCGTACCGTTTCGTGGAGACGCCGATGCGCGGCGAGGGCATGCGTGCGACCTTGCGCCGCTGGGGATCGGTGTTGCGCCAGTCGCGCCGGCGCCGGGTGGTCGTGGCGCGGCTCGCGGCGACCTTCGGCTGTCTGACGGCGGTCTTCGCGGTCGCCGCGCTCCTGCAGGCGCCCGGCGACTCCGAGATCGACCGGGTCTTGCGCGAGGGCCAGTCGATGACGGTCTCGGTCGCCGACCTGGAGAAGGTCGAGGGGCAGCCGGAGGAGAAGACGAGAACCTGCGAGGAGGTCGCGGTGAACGCGCCGCTGAGCGCCTTCGGCGACTCGGTGACCATCGCGATCACCCCCGTGCTCGTCGAACGCCGCCCGGGCACCACCTCGGTCGCCGAGGTCGGCTGGCAGTACACCGACGTGGCCGCGGCGCTGCGCCAGGCGAACGCCGCCGGACAGCTGCAGCCGGCGGTGCTCATCGCGACGGGCACGAACGGCGTGATCGACGCCGCCGATCTGGAGGCGTTGGTCTCCAAGGATCTCGCCGGGCGCCAGGTCGGCCTCGTCGCGCCCTATGTGCCGGGACGCTCCTGGACCGACCAGTCGCTGTCGGCGGTCTATGCGGTGGCGGAGAAGTACGACCACGTGCACCTGGTCGACTGGAACGCGCTCGCCGCGTCCCGCCCGGACCTCACCATCTCCGACCGCGTGCACCCCACGGCGGTCGGCCACGCCGTCTTCGCCGACCTCATCGGCACCGCCCTCGCCACCTGCGAGGAGTGAACGCCAGGAGGTAGCTCAGGCACCCTACGGAGGAGCGGAAGGTAAGGGAGGAACCTTACCGGCTCTCCATAGGGTTGATCCGCTACCTCTCGGGTGTTTGTAGGGTTGCTGAGGTACCTCCCACGGTCGATCGGCACGGCGGAGGGCGCGTCGAGCCGGGTCGCCGTCCACGCTGCTAGGGTGACACTGATCGACATCCTTTAACGGCCGTCCCGTGAGGCGGAGAAGGAGGTCAGCATGGTCACGCCTCGTGACGCATCTGATGCCCGCACGGTCCTCGACGCCGCCGAGATCGGCCGCGCGTTGACCCGCATCACCCACGAGATCCTCGAGCGCAACCACGGCTCGTCCGACCTGGTCATCCTCGGCATCCCGACGCGCGGCGTCGACCTCGCCCGGCGCATCGCGGCGAAGATGAGCCAGGTCGAAGGACGCCCCATCGCCTCCGGCGCGCTCGACGTCACGATGTACCGCGACGACCTGCGGCTCAAGCCCGCCCGCGCGCTGGAGCACACCGAGACGCCCGAGGACGTCGACGACAAAATCGTCGTCCTCGTCGACGACGTGCTGATGAGCGGACGCACCATCCGGGCCGCCCTCGACGCGCTCGGCGACCTCGGCCGCCCCCGCGCCGTCCAACTGGCCGTGCTCATCGACCGGGGCCACCGCGAGCTGCCGATCCGCGCCGACTTCGTCGGCAAGAACCTGCCCACCGCCCTGACCGAGAAGGTCCGGGTCCGCCTGGCCGAGGCCGACGACACGAGCGACTTCGTCGCCATCGTGGGAGCTGATCAGTGAAAAAGCATCTGCTGAGCGCGGCCGACCTCAGCCGCAGGGACGCGATCGCGATCCTCGACACCGCCGCCGAGCTGCTGGGCGTCGCGAAGCGTCCCATCAAGAAGCTCCCCACGCTGCGCGGCCGGACCGTCGTCAACCTCTTCTTCGAGGACTCCACCCGCACCCGGATCTCCTTCGAGGCCGCCGCCAAGCGGCTCAGCGCCGACGTCATCAACTTCTCGGCGAAGGGCTCCAGCGTCAGCAAGGGCGAGAGCCTCAAGGACACCGCGCTGACCTTGCAGGCGATGGGCGCCGACGCGGTCGTCATCCGCCATCACGCCTCGGGCGCGCCGCAGCGGCTCGCCGACGCGGGCTGGACCGACGGGGTCGTCGTCAACGCCGGCGACGGCACCCACGAGCACCCCACGCAGGCGCTGCTCGACGCCTTCACGATGCGTCAGCACTTGAGCGGCCTCGGCCAGGACCTCGCCGGCCAGCGCGTCACCATCGTCGGCGACGTCCTGCACAGCCGGGTCGCGCGCTCCAACGCGCTGCTGCTGAGCACTCTCGGCGCCGACGTCACGCTCGTCGCCCCGCCGACGCTCCTGCCGGTCGGCGTGGAGCAGTGGCCGGTCGCCACCGGCTACGACCTCGACGAGGCCGTCGAGGGCGCCGACGCGGTCATGATGCTGCGCGTCCAGCGCGAGCGCATGAACGCCTCCTTCTTCCCGAGCGCGCGCGAGTACAGCCGCCGCTACGGGCTGAACACCGCCCGCATGAACCGCATGGCCGAGCACGCGATCGTCATGCACCCCGGACCGATGAACCGGGGCATGGAGATCACCGCCGACGTGGCCGACTCCGACCGGTCGGTCATCGTGGAGCAGGTCACCAACGGGGTGGCCGTCCGCATGGCCGTGCTCTATCTGCTGGTCGGCGGCGCCCAGGACAACGAGGAGACGGCATGACTGACTACGTGATCCGCGGGGCGCGCGTCCTCGGCGGCGAGCCCACCGACATCGCCCTCTCCGGCGGCGTGATCGAGGCGATCGGCGCCGGACTCGACGCCGGCGGAGCCACCGAGGTCGACGCCCGGGGCCTCATCGCGCTGCCCGGCCTCGTCGATTTGCACACCCACCTGCGCGAGCCGGGCCGTGAGGACGCCGAGACCGTCCTGACCGGCAGCCAGGCCGCTGCGCGCGGCGGCTTCACCTGCGTGCACGCGATGGCCAACACCGACCCCGTCGCCGACACCGCGGGCGTCGTCGAGCAGGTCTGGCGGCTCGGCCGCGAGTCCGGCTACTGCGACGTCCAGCCCGTCGGCGCGGTCACCGTCGGCCTCGGCGGCACGCAGTTGGCCGAGCTCGGAGCGATGGCCGACTCCGCCGCCACCGTCCGGGTCTTCTCCGACGACGGCAAGTGCGTCTGGGACCCTGTGCTCATGCGCCGGGCGCTGGAGTACGTCAAGGCCTTCGGCGGCGTCATCGCCCAGCACGCCCAAGAGCCCCGGCTGACCGAGAACGCCCAGATGAACGAGGGCGTCCTGTCCGGCGAGCTCGGCCTGCCCGGCTGGCCCGCCGTCGCCGAGGAGTCGATCATCGCCCGCGACGTGCTGCTCGCCGCGCACGTCGGCTCGCGGCTGCACGTGTGCCACCTGTCGACGCGCGGCTCGGTCGAGATCGTCCGCTGGGCCAAGAGCAAGGGCTGGGACGTCACCGCCGAGGTCACCCCGCACCACCTGCTGCTCACCGACGACCTCGTGCGCTCCTACGACCCGATCTACAAGGTCAACCCGCCGCTGCGCACCGCCGACGACGTCCAGGCCGTGCGCGAGGGACTGGCCGACGGCACCATCGACGTCGTCGCCACCGACCACGCCCCGCACCCCATGGAGGACAAGGAGTGCGAGTGGTCGGCGGCCGCCTTCGGCATGATCGGCCTGGAGACCGCGCTGTCGGTGGTGCAGCAGACGATGGTCGACACCGGGCTGCTCAGCTGGGAGCAGGTCGTCGACCGCATGTCGGCGGCCCCGGCGAAGATCAGCGGCGCCGGCGGAGGCCACGGCCGCCCCCTCGCGGTCGGCGAACCGGCCCACCTCGTGCTCTACGACGCCGACGCGACACGCGTGGTCGCACCCGACGACACCGCGTCGCTGTCGCGCAACACTCCCTACTCTGGTCGGGAACTGCCCGGCCGGGTCGTCGCCACGTTCCTGCGTGGCGTCCCCACCGTCCTCGACGGAACATTGCAGGAGGTCAACGGATGAGCGAGCGCCAGCGAGTGAAAATCGAAGATGATCTCATGACGGCATCGGCTACCGTCGTTTCTTCCGAGGCGGTGGCGTCATGAGCCCGAACACCGGGGAGACCACGGAGGCGATCCTCGTCCTGGAGGACGGTCGCGTCTTCCGCGGCGAGGCGTACGGAGCCATCGGCGAGTCCATCGGCGAGATCGTCTTCAACACCGGCATGACCGGCTACCAGGAGACGCTCACCGACCCGTCGTACCAGCGGCAGATCGTCGTGCAGACCGCGCCGCACATCGGCAACACCGGCGTGAACTCCACCGACGAGGAGTCGCGGCGCGCCTGGGTGGCCGGCTACGTCGTGCGCGACCCCGCCCGCATGCGCTCCAACTGGCGCTCCGAGGGCACGCTGGAGGACTTCCTCGTCGACCAGAAGATCGTCGGCGTCCAGGGCGTCGACACCCGCGCGCTGACCCGTCACCTCCGCGAGGCAGGGGCGATGCGGGCGGGCATCAGCTCGATCACCACCCATCCCGACGTCCTGCTCGCGCGGGTCCGGCAGGCCCCGAAGATGGCCGGCGCCGACCTGGCCGGCGAGGTCACCACCTCGCGCCCCTACGTGGTCGAGGCGTTGGGCGAGAAGCGGTTCACCGTGGCCGCCCTCGACCTGGGCATCAAGGGCATGACGCCGCAGCGCCTGGCCGAGCGCGGCGTCGAGGTGCATGTGCTCCCGGCGAGCTCGACCCTGGAGGACGTGCTCTCGGTCGGCGGCGAGGACGGCCCCGACGGCGTGTTCTTCTCCAACGGCCCCGGCGACCCGTCCACGGCCGACGGCCCGGTCGAGGTGTTGCGCGGCGTGTTGGAGCGCGGCGTCCCGTACTTCGGCATCTGCTTCGGCAACCAGTTGTTCGGCCGGGCGCTGGGCCTGGGCACCTACAAGCTCGGCTACGGGCATCGGGGCATCAACCAGCCGGTCAAGGACCTCACCACCGGCAGGGTCGAGATCACCAGCCACAACCACGGCTTCGCGGTCGACGCGCCGTTGGAGGGCACCTTCGAGACGCCCTTCGGTCCCGGCCGGGTCACCCACGTGGGCCTGAACGACGACGTGGTCGAGGGCGTCGCGCTCCTCGACCGTCCGGCGTTCAGCGTGCAGTACCACCCGGAGGCGGCTGCGGGACCGCACGACGCCGCCTACCTGTTCGATCGCTTTGTCGACATGATGGCCGAGCCGGTGGCGGTCGTCGCGCCGCCGGTGGCCGCGCCGACGACTGTGCAGGAGCCGACGGGCGCGAGCACGCTGCTCGACGCAGCGAGCCCGGTCGTCTTCCCGATGGTGACCCTGGGCGAGCGCCGGAGCGTCGAGGAGGCCGCGGTCGTCGAGTCGGCGGCGTCGCCCGTGGTCGCGCCGCGGGTGACCGAGCCGTTGGTCGCCGCGCCGGTGGCCTCCACCCCCCTGGTGGCCGAGCCGGTCGGACCGGAGCCTGAGCTGCTGCCCGAGCCCGAACCCGTCGTGGTGGAGCCCGAGCCGGTCGTCGTCGAACCCGAGCTGGAGCCGCTTCCGGCGCCGGATCCGCTGCGGGACCCAGTCGTCGAGGCCCGGCCCGAGCCGCTGCCGCAGGTCGAGCCGGCGCTCGCTGAGGCCGAGGTGGTCGAGGAGCGCGGCCCGCTCGAGCTCGACGCCGAGCCCGAGGTCGGCTACGAGCCCCAGCGTCGTCGCTGGCCCTCGCTGGGACGCTTCCACGAGCGGCCCGCCGAGGCCGAGGCGCAGCCTGCTCCGCGCCCCGAGCCCTCCTGGTCGGAGGCCTATCTGACCGCCGGGCAGATCGCGGCGGCCTCGCCGCTCGACGACGAGCCCGTCGAGGAGCCTCCCGCGCCCCGGCCGGGGGGACGCCGCGCCCAGACGGTGCGCGACGAGCTGGCCGAGCAGGCGCAGGCGCCCGCCCCGGTGATCGAGTGGGCGAACGAGCCGCCGCCCTTCGACCTGCCCGACATCGATTTCGACGAGGAGTCCTGATGCCCAAGCGTGACGACATCTCATCTGTCTTGGTGATCGGCTCCGGCCCGATCGTCATCGGGCAGGCCTGCGAGTTCGACTACTCCGGGACCCAGGCGTGCCGGGTGCTGCGCGAGGAGGGCCTGCGGGTCGTCCTCGTCAACTCCAACCCGGCCACGATCATGACCGACCCGGAGTTCGCCGACGCCACCTACGTCGAGCCGATCACCCCCGAGTTCGTCGAGAAGGTCATCGCCAAGGAGCGCCCCGACGCCGTCCTGGCGACCCTCGGCGGCCAGACCGCGCTCAACTGCGCGATGCGGCTGGACGCGGCCGGCGTCTTGAAGAAGTACGACGTCGAGCTCATCGGCGCGTCGATCGACGCGATCGAGAAGGGCGAGAACCGCGAGATCTTCAAGCGGATCGTCGAGGGCCTGCCGGCGGAGTGGGGAGCGGAGGTCGCCCGGTCGGCGATCTGCCACTCGATGGAGGACTGCCTGGCCGCCGCCGACGACCTCGGCTACCCGGTCGTGGTCCGGCCGTCCTTCACGATGGGCGGCAGCGGCTCGGGCCTGGCCTACGACGAGGCCGACCTGCACCGCATCGCCGGCTCCGGCCTCGCGCTCAGCCCGACCACCGAGGTGCTCCTGGAGGAGTCGATCCTCGGCTGGAAGGAGTACGAGCTGGAGGTCATGCGCGACCAGGCCGACAACGTCGTCATCGTCTGCTCCATCGAGAACTTCGACCCGATGGGCGTGCACACCGGCGACTCGATCACCGTCGCCCCGGCCATGACGCTCACCGACGTCGAGTACCAGCGGCTGCGCAACATCTCCATCGGCGTCATCCGCGAGGTCGGCGTCGACACCGGCGGCTGCAACATCCAGTTCGCGGTCAACCCGGTGGACGGGCGCGTCGTCGTCATCGAGATGAACCCGCGCGTGTCGCGTTCCAGCGCGCTGGCGTCGAAGGCCACCGGCTTCCCGATCGCCAAGATCGCCGCGAAGGTCGCCATCGGCTACACGCTCGACGAGATCCCCAACGACATCTCCCAGCGCGCCGACGGCGGCTCCACCCCGGCCAGCTTCGAGCCGACGCTCGACTACGTGGTCGTCAAGGCCCCGCGCTTCGCCTTCGAGAAGTTCCCGGCCGCCGACGACACGCTGACCACGCACATGAAGTCGGTCGGCGAGGCGATGGCCATCGGCCGCAACTTCACCGAGGCGCTCGGCAAGGCGCTGCGCTCGCTGGAGAAGTCCGGCTCGCAGTTCAGCTGGCCGACGACGAAGGGCGACAAGAAGAAGCTGCTGGAGGAGGTCAAGCGTCCGCACGACGGCCGGCTGCAGACCGTCATGCACGCGATCCACGCCGGGGCGACCGCCGACGAGATCCACGTCGCCACAGCCATCGACCCGTGGTTCGTCGACCAGCTCATGCTCGTCCAGGAGATCGCCGACGAGCTGCACGACGCGGTCGACATGCGCCCGGAGCTGCTGCGCAAGGCCAAGCGCCACGGCTTCTCCGACGCCCAGATCGCCCAGCTGCGCGGGGTCGACGAGACGGTGCTGCGCGGCGTGCGGCACTCGCTCGGCATCCGGCCGGTCTACAAGACGGTCGACACCTGCGCCGCCGAGTTCGCCGCGCGCACGCCGTACCACTACTCGTCCTACGACGAGGAGACCGAGGTCGTGCCGCGCGAGAAGCCGGCCGTCATCATCCTCGGCAGCGGTCCGAACCGCATCGGCCAGGGCATCGAGTTCGACTACTCGTGCGTGCACGCCGCGCTCTCGCTGTCGGCGGCCGGCTACGAGACGATCATGGTCAACTGCAACCCCGAGACCGTCTCGACCGACTACGACACCTCCGACCGCCTGTACTTCGAGCCGCTCACGCTGGAGGACGTGCTGGAGATCTACTACGCCGAGCGCGTCGCCGGACCGGTCGCGGGCGTCATCGTGCAGCTGGGCGGCCAGACGCCGCTCGGCCTGGCCAAGGGCCTGGAGGCGGCGGGCGTGCCCATCGTCGGCACGAGTCCGTCGGCCATCGACCTCGCCGAGGACCGCGGCCTGTTCGGCCAGGTGCTCGCCGACGCGAAGCTGCCCGCGCCCAAGCACGGCACGGCGGTCACCTTCGAGCAGGCCAAGGCCATCGCCGACGAGATCGGCTACCCGGTCCTGGTGCGCCCGTCCTACGTGCTGGGCGGACGCGGCATGGAGATCGTCTACGACGAGGAGACGCTGGCCGACTACATCGGCCGCGCCACCGAGATCTCCCCGGAGCACCCGGTGCTGGTCGACCGCTTCCTCGACGACGCCATCGAGATCGACGTCGACGCGCTCTACGACGGCGAGGAGCTGTTCCTCGGCGGCGTGATGGAGCACATCGAGGAGGCGGGCGTCCACTCGGGCGACTCGGCCTGCACGCTCCCGCCGATCACCCTCGGCGAGGCGGAGATCGACCGCATCCGCGCCTCGACGGAGGCCATCGCGGCCGGGGTCGGCGTGCGGGGGCTGATCAACATCCAGTTCGCGCTGTCGGCCGACACGCTGTACGTGCTGGAGGCCAACCCGCGCGCCTCGCGGACCGTGCCGTTCGTGTCGAAGGCGACGAACACGCCGCTGGCGAAGGCCTGCGCGCGGCTGATGATGGGCGAGACCATCGCCGAGCTGCGGGCCGCAGGCGTGCTGCCGACGACCGGCGACGGCGGTCGGCTCGACCCGGACGGCCCCATCGCGGTCAAGGAGGCGGTCATGCCCTTCAACCGCTTCCGCACCTACGACGGCGCCTACGTCGACACGGTGCTCGGCCCGGAGATGCGCTCGACCGGCGAGGTCATGGGCTTCGCGGAGGGTTTCGGCCCGGCGTTCGCCAAGAGCCAGGCCGGCGCCTCGGCGCACCTGCCGACCAGCGGCACGGTGTTCGTGTCGGTCGCCAACCGCGACAAGCGCAACATCATCTTCCCGGTCAAGCGGCTGGCCGACCTCGGCTTCGAGATCCTGGCGACGCAGGGCACCGCTCAAGTGCTGCGCCGTCACGGGGTGGAGGCGACCGAGGTGCGCAAGCTCGCCGAGGAGCCGCTGCCGGACGAGACCCGCTCGACGGTGGTCGACAAGATCCGCGACCACGGCGTGCAGCTCATCATCAACACCCCGCACGGCGTCTCGGCCGGCGTCAACGCGCGCGTCGACGGCAACGAGATCCGCACGGCGGCGGTCGGCGAGGGCATCCCGTGCATCACCACCGTGCAGGGGCTCGCGGCGGCGGTCCAGGGCATCGAGGCGCTGATCGCCGACCACCTCGACGTCGCCTCGCTGCAGGAGTGGGCGGCCCGATGAGCTTCGGCTCGCGGGCGCGCGCCGCCGCCGACGCCTACGGTCCGCTGTGCGTGGGCGTCGACCCGCACGCGGCGCTGTTGGAGCAGTGGGGCGTGGGCGACACCCTCGACGGGTTGAAGCGGTTCGCCGACGCCTGCGTCGAGGCGTTCGCGGGCCAGGTGGCCTTCGTCAAGCCGCAGGCGGCCTTCTTCGAGCGCTTCGGCGCGCGCGGGATGTCGGTGCTGGAGGACACGATCGCCGGGCTGCGGCACACCGGCTCGCTGGTCGTGCTCGACGTCAAGCGCGGCGACGTCGGCTCGACGGCCGCCGCCTACGCCGACGCCTACCTCGACGAGGACTCCCCGACGGCCGCCGACGCGGTCACGGTGAGCCCCTATCTCGGCCTCGGCTCGGTCGACCCGTTCTTCGAGGTCGCGGAGAAGAACGACGCGGGCGTGTTCGTGCTGGCGCTCACCTCCAACCCGGACGCCCCGCTCGTGCAGCACGCCTCGACGGCGGACGGCCCGACGGTCGCCGGTGCGGTGCTGGCCGACCTCGCCCGGCGCAACGCGGGGGCGAGCCCGATGGGCTCGGCCGGAGCGGTCGTCGGCGCGACCATCGGCGAGACCGCCGAGAACCTGGACATCAACGGCCCGCTGCTGGTCCCGGGCTTCGGCGCCCAGGGCGGCACGGTCGAGGACCTGCGCCGCCTCTTCGGCGACGTCTGGCCGCAGATGATCGCCTCGTCCTCGCGCGACGTGCTGAGAGCCGGTCCCGACCCGGCCGCCCTGCGAGCCGCGGCTCAGGCCGTCGCCGCGACGCTGGAGTCGGCGTGAGCCCCCGCCGCGTTGCGGCGGTCGCGGCACTGCTGCTGGCGGCGGTCGGCTGTGGAGGCGGAGGCCCGAGCGGTCCCGACGAGTACTGCGAGGCAGTCGAGAAGAACCGGTCCGGTCTCGACGCGGCCACCACCACGTCGGACTCTTTCGAGGCGATGGCCGCCTCGCTGCGCGCCATCGAGAAGCAGGCCCCCGCCGGCATCCGCTCCGACTACGCCGAGGTGGCCGAGTCGGTCGAGGCGCTTCTCGCCGCGCAGGAGGCGAGCGGCGTGCCGATGGAGTCCTTCGTCTACGACGACGTCGGCCCGATGGAGCAGGCCGACGTCGACGCGTTGCGCGCGGCCTACCAGGACTTCCTCGACACCGCGGAGGTCCGTACGACCATCGCCGACCACATCGCGAGCGAGTGCGAGGTCACCTTGAAGGCGCCCGGCGAGGCCGCCCAGTAGGATGCCAGCCAACGAGCCGGGGAGGAATTGTGGCGCTTCCGAAGTTGACCGCTGAACAGCGACAGGCCGCCTTGGAGAAGGCGGCGGCGGCGCGCCAGCTGCGTGCCGAGATCAAGCACCGCCTCAAGACCTCGGGGGCCTCGCTCGCCGACGTCATCGCCGAGGCGCGGGCCAACGAGGTGGTGGCCAAGCTCAAGGTCGTCGACCTGCTGCAGTCCATGCCCGGCGTCGGAAAGGTCAAGGCCCGCGAGATCATGGACCGGGTCGGCATCGCCGACAGCCGACGTCTGCGCGGCCTGGGAGCGAACCAGATCCAGGCGCTGCTGCGGGAGTTCGGCCATCGTGACTGAGGGGGTCGGCCGTTCCCGGCTCGTCGTGCTCGCCGGTCCCACTGCGGTCGGCAAGGGCACGGTGACGGCCTGTGTGCGACAGGCCCATCCCGACGTCTGGGTGTCGGTGTCGGCCACGACGCGCGCGCCGCGTCCGGGCGAGGTCGACGGCGAGCACTACCACTTCGTCAGCGACGAGGAGTTCGACGAGCTGGTCGCCTCGGGCGGGCTGCTGGAGTGGGCGCTGGTCCACGGCGCGGCCCGTTACGGCACGCCGCGCGCCCCCGTCGAGGAGCAGTTGCGCACCGGCGAGCCCGCGCTGCTGGAGATCGACCTGCAGGGCGCCCGCCAGGTGCGCGAGGCGATGCCCGACGCGTATCTGTGCTTCCTCGCCCCGCCCTCCTTCGAGGAGTTGGAGCGCCGTCTGGTCGGCCGGGGCACCGAGACCGCCGAGGAGCGCGAGCGTCGATTGCGGACCGCGCGCGAGGAGTTGGCCGCCGAGTCCGAGTTCGACGCCACCATCGTCAACACCGACGTCGAGACGGCCGCCGCCGAGTTGGTAGAGTTGCTCCGTTCGACGCCCCAATCTTTGTGAGGTCTTGTGTCCACCACGCGTTCCGTCGCCCACGGCATCACCAACCCGCCGATCGACGATCTGCTCGAGAAGGCCGACTCGAAGTACAAGCTGGTCCTGTACAGCGCCAAGCGCGCCCGTCAGATCAACGCCTACTACGCCCAGTTGGGCGAGGGCCTGCTGGAGTACGTCGGACCGCTGGTCGAGACCCACGTGCAGGAGAAGCCGCTCTCCATAGCGATGCGGGAGATCAACGACGGCCTGCTGACCGCCGAGGACGTCGAGCCCGGCGCAGAGCCGGCCGCCGTGGCCGAGGCTCCGGCTGAGGAATCGGGCGACGACGTCGCGTGAGCGAGATCGTCCTCGGCGTCTGCGGAGGTGTCGCGGCGTACAAGGCCGCGCTGCTGACCCGGCTGTTCACCGAGGCCGGGCACGGCGTCGCCGTCGTGCCGACCGAGTCGGCGCTGGAGTTCGTCGGCCGCGCCACCTGGGAGGCGCTGTCGGGCCGTCCGGTTCAGACGGGCGTCTTCGAGAACGTCCACGAGGTGCCGCATGTGCGCCTCGGGCAGCACGCCGACCTCGTCGTCGTCGCCCCGGCCACCGCCAACACCCTGGCGAAGGCCGCCGCGGGCATGGCCGACGACCTGGTGACCAACACCCTGCTGACGGCGCGCTGTCCGGTGTTGATGGCTCCGGCGATGCACACCGAGATGTGGGAGCACGCCGCCACCCAGGCGAATGTCGTGACGCTGCGTGAGCGCGGCGTCACGGTGGTCGACCCGGCCGTCGGACGGCTCACCGGCTCCGACACCGGCGCGGGACGCCTGCCCGATCCCGAGCAGATCTACGCCGTCGCCCTGGCGTTGCTGGCCGGCCATCCGCGCGACCTCGTGGGCCGTCATGTCGTCGTCACCGCCGGTGGCACCCGCGAGTATTTGGACCCCGTCCGTTTCCTCGGCAACCGCTCGTCGGGCCTGCAGGGGGTGGCGCTGGCCGAGGCCGCCGTCGCGCGCGGCGCCAGCGTCACGCTGATCGCGGCGAACGTCGCTGTGTCGACGCCCGCGGGCGTCGAGCTGGTCGAGGTCGTCTCGACCGAGGAGTTGCGGGTCGCTGCGACGGAGGCCGCGCGGAGCGCCGACGCGGTCGTCATGGCTGCCGCTCCCGCCGACTTCCGTCCCGTCGCGCGGTCCGACGCCAAGATCAAGAAGCGCGCCGACGGTCAGGCGCCCACGATCGAGCTGGTCGAGAACCCCGACATCCTGGTCGAGCTGGTCGGCCAGCGCACGGGGGAGTCGCCGGTGATCGTCGGTTTCGCGGCCGAGACCGGCGACGGGAACGGCAGCGTGCTCGACCATGCCCGCGCCAAGCTCGCCCGCAAGGGCTGCGAGCTGCTGGTGGTCAACGACGTCAGCGCGGGCAAGGTGTTCGGCCGTGAGGACAACGAGGCGGTGCTGCTGTCCTCCGACGGCTCCGCCCAGGAGGTCCCGCTCGCGCATAAGTCGGTGCTCGCGCACGCGATCTGGGAGCGGGTCGCGACGCTGCTGTCCGAGGACCGGAACAGCTGACCATTCTGTGAGACCTCGCCTAGACTGAGTTCGTCGTACACCCGAGACCAGGAGCCTGGCGTGAGCCGACTGTTCACCTCCGAGTCCGTGACCGAGGGTCACCCGGACAAGATCGCCGATCAGATCAGCGACAGCGTGCTCGACGCGCTGCTCGCCGCCGACCCGAAGAGCCGGGTCGCCTGTGAGACTTTCGTGACGACGGGGCTTGTGCTCGTCGGCGGCGAGGTCAGCACCGAGGCGTACGCCGACATCGCGCGCATCGCCCGCGACCGTGTGCTGGAGATCGGCTACGACTCCTCGACGAAGGGCTTCGACGGCGAGTCCTGCGCCGTGCAGGTCACCCTCGACGCGCAGTCGCCCGACATCGCGCAGGGCGTCGACACCGCCGAGGAGGCCCGTGTCGGCGGCGCCACCGATCCCCTCGACCTGCAGGGCGCCGGCGACCAGGGCCTCATGTTCGGCTTCGCCTGCGACGAGACGCCCGAGCTGATGCCGCTGCCGATCACCATCGCGCACCGGTTGGCCGAGCGACTGACCGAGGTCCGCAAGAACGGCACGCTGCCCTATCTGCGCCCGGACGGCAAGACCCAGGTCACCATCGAGTACGACGATGACGACAAGCCCGTGCGCGTCGAGGCCGTCGTGGTCTCCACTCAGCACGAGGACGGCGTCGACCTGGAGAACCAGCTGGCCGTCGACGTCAAGAAGCACGTCATCGACGAGGTGCTCGGCCAGTACGACATCGACTCCTCCGACTACCGCGTCCACATCAACCCGACCGGCCGGTTCGTCATCGGCGGTCCGATGGGCGACGTGGGCCTGACCGGCCGCAAGATCATCGTCGACACCTACGGCGGCTACGCCCGTCACGGCGGCGGCGCGTTCTCGGGCAAGGACCCGAGCAAGGTCGACCGCTCGGCCGCCTACGCGATGCGCTGGGTCGCCAAGAACATCGTCGCCGCGGGCCTGGCCACCAAGGCCGAGGTCCAGGTGGCGTACGCCATCGGCGTCTCGCGTCCGGTCGGCTTCTACGTCGACACCTACGGCACCGAGACGGTCGGCGTCGACACGATCCGCGAGGCCGTGCTGGAGGTCTTCGACCTGCGTCCCGGCGCCATCGTCCGCGACCTCGACCTGCTGCGCCCGATCTACGCCCAGACCGCCGCCTACGGCCACTTCGGCCGCCCCGGCCTCCCCTGGGAGAATACCGACCGCGCCGAGGCGCTGAAGGCCGCCGCCGGCCTCTGAGCGTCTTCTCGCGAGAACGTGGCCGCCGCCCTCATCTGAGGGTGGCGGCCACGTTTCGTCATCAGCACTGCGGTAGTGGTGGCTCAGCGGCTTCTCGGAGGTTTCTCTCCTTGACGGGGGGGGGGAGTGTTCCTTTAGCGTCGTCGTATGTCGTCGTGGGTGGTGCGGAGAGTTGTTGTTGGTGTCGTCGTGTTGTTGGCGTTGTCGGCGTGTGGTGGTGAGAGTGAGACGCGGGCGTTGGGTGAGGAGCCAGAGTTGGAGGTTCCTGCGGTTCCGACGGTGATGGTGTTGGACGCGTCGGCGTCGATGTTGGCTGATGATGCTCCGGGGGTGCGTTTTGAGGCGGCCCAGGTGGCGGTGACGTCGTTGGTGGACGCTCTGCCGGAGGAGCATGAGTTGGGTCTGGTCGTGTATGGCACGGAGACGGGGACGGCTGAGTCGGAGCTTGAGGCGGGTTGTGAGGACGTGTCGGTCCTGGTCGAGCTGGGGCCGCTCGACAAGGCGGACTACACGTCGACAGTCGACAGCCTGGAGCCGCGTGGGTTCACGCCGATGGGCAAGGCGTTGCGGACTGCTGCCGCTGAGCTGCCCGGTGAGGGTGAGCGGGCGATTGTGATCGTGTCTGATGGTGAGGATCATTGCGGTGCGGCGGGTCTGGGTGATGACCCCTGCGAGGTCGCTGCTGATCTTGAGGGGATCACGGTTCATACGGTGGGGTTCAAGACGGCCGGTAACACAATTGCGACGGAGCAGTTGGATTGTGTGGCGGAGAAGACCGGTGGACTCGCTTTGGACGCGGCGAATCCGGCTCAACTGGAGGCCAGGCTTCCGGCGGTGTTGAACCCTGAGTGGGCGGCGTCGACGATTCAGCCGGCGGGGTATCGGGGTGTGCGGCCGGGGATGACGGTGGAGGAGGCGACGTTGGCGGCTGAGGCCGCTGGCGAGGAGCTGCCGGAGGTCGAGGCGACCGGGACGGTTGAGGTCGTCTACGTCGATTGCACCCTGGTGTTCGAAGACGGAGTGTTGGCCCGGGTGGTCTCCGACAACGAGGACATGCAGACCATCGACGGGGTGCGTGTCGGTGATGACATCACTGAGGCGGAGGAGTTGTACGGGCTCGCCGACACTCCCTCGACCCCCACGGATGAGGGAACGGTGGTCTACGAGGTCGACCCGGACCTGGGCACCGGGTATGAGATCGCCTACAAGCCCAAGGCTGCGGGGGAGTTGGCTGGTGAGATCACCCAGATCATCCTCTGCCTCTGCCTACCAGAGCCCGAGGAAGTAACGTTCGATCCCGCCGTCACGGTGGCGTCGAGCGCTGACCTCGGCAAATTGGTCGGCGCCAGCCAGGATTTCAAAGACCTCATCCGTGAGACTCTGAACGAGCTGCAGGGCCAAGGGGCCTGGGAAGGGTGCCCGGCGAACTCTGGGATTAACGTTTTCCGCTATCGATCTGACGGTTACGCCCTCGGCGATGACGGCCACTGTGAGATGGAAACTCGCTATCTCTGGGCTCTTCGTGACGGCGTCTGGGTCGCCCTTGATTTTCAGCCGTGGCCAGGCTGCGATCAACTACGCGAAGTGGGGTGGCCGCCGGAGGTCTTCGGACCGTGGGAGTGTTTTGACGAGAGCGGAGAGCTCGTGCCGTATACGGGGTGACATGAGTACCAACGAACTCAGAGGTCAGGCGGCGAGGAGTGTGTCGTGGGCGTGGGAGGGCGCCACGTCGAGCAGACCTCGGTGGATCAGGTGATGACATCTACTGCAATATCCGGCCATTTCGTCGAGATTGGTTTTGCCGCCGTTGCTCCACCAGGTGGTGTGGTGGATTTCGAGGTGGGTGTTGGTGCATCCGGGGGCTGCGCATCTGCCGTGTTGTCGGGCGGTGATGGCTTTGCGTTGTCGTGGTGTCGCTAACCGGTGGTCGCGGCCGACGTTGAGGATTTTTGCTTGGGGTAGGTCTTTGCCGCTGGTGAGGATGGGGGTGATGTCGCCGGCGCAGCCGAGGTAGTTCAACAACTGGGAGCCGATGGGGCCGAATCCGACCAGTTCGGCGGGCTTGCCGCCGGTGTTCGACTGGCTGGTGAGGGCGTTGTGCAGTGTCTCAACATCGACGTTCACGAGGATGTGGGGTCGGATGCCTTTGTCAGAGGGGAGCCCGTTGTCGAGGACGGACGTCACCAGGTCGTCAAGGGCGTCCACGCGTCGTTGGGCGCTGGTGCGGACGTCGTCGATGGACGAGGGCTTCGTCAGAGCGTCGAGGACGGCTTTGAGTTTGGCTCCGGTGGCCTGGTTCAGAAATCCCGATACATGCCATCCGTCGGGGACGGGGCTGATCTTCAGATCCTCGCGGTCCATGCCGCGAATCCATGCCTCGTCGAGAGAGTCCGGGTAGACGGCTTGGCGTAGTTCCTTCATGACGGCCCGGAGTTTCGAGGGCTCGCAGGTCTTCGCGACCCTGAGCAGCCAGTCGGTCGACTCTTTGATGATGTCGTGGCCGATGTGCTTGACCCCGTAGGCGAACAGGTTCAGATGCTCCATCCGCACCGAGCCGGTGGCGGCGGCTTCTTCGACTTCGGGCAGGTCGCGCATGGTCTTCGCGCACCGCACGGCCGTGCGTGTCTGGGCGGGTTCCAAACGGAGTTCCCGGCGGGCCCAGTTGGTGACCGAGGACGCCCCGTCCAGTTCGTAGTCTTTCGACTCCTCCAACTTCCCCAACAGGTGGGCTTTCGCCGCGTCGAGCGCGTCCTGAGCCGCCTGCACAGCCCGCAACGCCTCCCGCGTCTGACCACCGCGAAGAGCGTACGCGGCGGTGCGCATCGCGTCGATGGTGGCGGCTGTGCTCATGCTTTCATTTTATACGAACAGATGTTCGTATAGCAAGGGTTCGGGGCGGGTTTCTCGATGGAATCCGAGACGCCCGGACCTCGGTGGGTCCGGGCGTCTCGTCATGCGTGGTCGTGTCGGACTCAGTCCTCGGCGAGCACGTCCTCCATCTGGCCCATGGCGGCGCGCATGCCCTCTTCCATGCCCATCTCGACGACCTGCGCGAGAGCCTCGGCCGAGGCGTACTGGGTGACGCACTCGACCCGCGCGCCGGTGTCGGTGGCGTCGAAGGCGAAGCGCATCGTCGCCACCGGCATATTCGGCAGCGGCTCGCCGTCGTCGTCGGCGAAGAGGTCGCGGACCGCGAAGGACGCCTGCGGCTCGACGCTGTCGACGTGCCACAGGCCGTGGTACTTCTCGCCCTCGGGGCTCGTCATGAAGTAGTGGACGACGCCGCCAGGGCGCAGCTCGTGGCGCACGACGGTGGCCGGGTAGGTCGGCGGGCCCCACCAGCGCTCCAGCTTGCGGGGGTCGGCGTAGAGGTCCCAGACCTTGGCGAGCGGGTGCTCGAAGGTGCTGACCACCGTGATGCGGTGGGCCTCGTGGTCGGTGGTGACGTTCAGTTCCATGTCAATCTCCTTCGTCGAGTACGTCGGACATGCGTTGGACCCGTCCTCGCCAGGCCTCGGCCAGCTCGTCGAGGGCTCGGCGGGCTCGGTCGACGACGTCGGGGTCGGAGCGGACGAGGGTCTCGCGGCCCCGTCGTTCCTTGGCCACCAGGCCGGTCTCGGCCAGCACGGACACGTGTTTCTGCACGGCGGTCAGGCTGATCGGGTAGGCCTCGGCGAGACGGCTGACCGACAGTTCCCCCCGCACCGCGCGGCGCAGGATGTCGCGGCGCGTCGCGTCGGCGAGGGCGTGGAACAGTCGGTCCACCTCGACGTCGTCCAACTCATGAATCACAACCATTTGGTTGTAGGTTAGCGTGATCGCGCCCCGATGGCAAGAGTCGGACCCTCCTGTCCAGGCTGACTGGCGTGCTTTCTCGAGCGACGGTGCGGAATCGTTGACGTGGGAAGGGCAGTCGTGTCTAGCCTCGTCAGATGGACGACGATCTGAGAATTCTCCAGTCCGCGCTGAAGCATGGTGTCGCCGCGGATGACATTCAAAGCGTCTTGCAGAGGCCGGTCTACGAGGTCGTCACGCGACAGGGGCCGCTGAAGGTGATGGTTCTGGGCGTTGACTCGATGTTGAGACCCATTGAGATCGTTTACGTCATCAACGATGATGGAACCAAAGTAGTGATTCATGCGATGAGTGCGAGCCGAGCGTTCTTGAATAGGGTTCGTCGTGAGAGGAAGGGGTTGTGATGGGCTACTCCGACGAGGAGTTGGTAGCGATGGCCTCTGAGTACGAGCAGGGCATCACCGAACATCACCTTCAGGGGGGCGAGGGTGTTCCTGGGCCGCTGGCATGGCTTCTCGACGTCGTGACCGACTGGGAGGCGTTCGCGGAGCGGGCGAGAGCTGAGCAGACGGCTCCGGTGGAGCTTGTCCGTCGTGCCGTTGACAGTTACCTCCGGCAGGGTGCCGCTTGACGCTTGCACCCGCAGTGTGTGGCTCGTGACGAAGGCAAGAGTCGGTCCCGCCTGATAGAAAACAGGGGTGGACGCAGAGGTGGATTTGCCGGTCGCGCGGGTCGCGGTCGACACGCCTCTGTCCCACCTCGACCGCCTCTTCGACTACGCCGTTCCCGCCGAGCTGGACGAGCACGTGGTCCCCGGCGCCCGGGTCAAGGTGCGTTTCGCCGGGCGGCTCGTCGCGGGATTCTGCGTCGAGCGGGTCGCGGTGTCGGAGCACGAGGGAAAACTCGCACCGATCGCGAAGGCGGTGTCGGCCGAGCCGGTGCTGAGTCCGCAGGTGCTCGCGCTCGCCCGGGCCGTCGCCGACCGCTACGCCGGGACGTTGAGCGACGTGCTGCGGCTGGCCATTCCGCCCAGGCAGGCGCGGGTGGAAAGCGCTCCGCCGAGAGAGGTCGAGGTGGGTGACCTGCCGGAGGCCGTCGCGAGCGCCTGGACCGACCACCCCGACGCGCCCGCCTTCCTCGCCGCGCTGGCCGAGGGCCGACCGGCGCGCGCGGTGTGGTCGGCGTTGCCCACCCACGATCCGGCGCGCGCGGTGGCGCAGGCGGTGCTCGCCAGCCTGGAGGCCGGCCGTGGCGCGGTCGTCTGCGTGCCGGACGTGCGCGACGTCGCCCACTGGGACCAGGCGTTCGTCGAGGTGCTGGGGGAGGGGCGGCACGTCACGTTGACCGGCCAGCAGAAGCCCGCCGCCCGGTACCGCTCCTTCCTCGCGTTGTCACGCGGCCAGGTCCAGGTGGTGCTCGGCACCCGGTCGGTGGCCTTCGCGCCGGTCCGCGCTCTCGGCCTGGTCGCGATCTGGGACGACGGCGACGACCTCTACGCCGACCCGCACGCTCCTTATCCGCACGCCCGTGAGGTGCTGCTGACCCGATCACACCTGGAGGAGTCGGCGTTGCTGCTCGGCGGTTACGCCCGCACCGCCGAGGCGCAGGCGCTCGTCGCGTCCGGGTGGGCGCGCCCCTTGGAGCCGGCCGCGACGACACGGCGCGAGGCATGGCCGCGCGTCGACGTGGTCGAGCCGGCCGCCGACCTCGGCACGCCGGTGCGTCTGCCGCGCGCCGTCGTCACCGCTGTCCGGAAAGCCAAGGGACCGGTGCTCGTGCAGGTGCCGCGACGCGGCTACCGACCGTCGCTGTCGTGCCAGGGGTGTCGGGAGAAGGCCCGCTGCCGGGAGTGTGAGGGGCCGCTCGCGCAAGGCGCGTCCGCCGGACCGCTGGTCTGTCGGCTGTGCGGCACGGGCGCGCCCCGATGGTTGTGCCCCGAATGTGGCGACACGCGCCTGCGTTCAGGCGTCGTCGGACACGTCCGCACGGCCGAGGAGTTCGCCCGGACTTTCCCGGATCGTGAGGTGGTCGCCTCCGGAGGCGAGCAGGTGCGCGACGTCGTCGCCGACGACCGCGCGCTGGTGCTCGCCACGCCCGGCGCGGAGCCGCGCGTCCCGGACGGCTACGCCCTGGTCGTGTTGCTCGACACCGGACTCATGCTCGCGCGCGAGGACTTGCGGGTCGAGGAGGAGTCGGTCCGGCGCTGGCTGAACGCCGTCGCGCTCGGCCGGTCGGCGCTCGCCGTGGGGGAGGCGGAGCTGTTGCAGGCGTTGGTCCGTGCCGACCCGGTCGGGGCCGCCGAGCGCGAGCTGGAGGACCGGTCCGCCGCGCGCATGCCGCCGATCGCCCGGGTCGCGACGGTCGACGGCGGTCCCGCCGACCTCGCCGTGTGGTCCGCGCGCGCCTGGACGCCGCACACCGACGTGCTGGGGCCCGTCCCGCTCGACGCCGACACCGAGCGGCTGGTCCTGCGCTGCCCCCGCGCCGAGGGCCTGGAGCTGGCGCGGCTGATCAAAACAGCCCAGGCCGAGCGGTCGGCCGCCAAACTCGCCCCGCTCCGCGTCCGCGTCGACCCGCTGTCATTCTGAGACGACGAGCATGCCTTGCGCGGCGTCGGCGAGGGCCACGGCGGCCTGGCGGCGGAAGTCCTCGGAGGCCAACAGCGTCGCATCGTCTGCGTGACGCATATTGCCCATCTCGACCATGATCCCGGGCGAGACCGTCAACAGGTTGACGCCGGCGATGTCGTCGCGCGGGCTGAGGCCGGTCCCGCCGCCGACATAGGTAGACACAGGCATCGGGGTGGTCGCGAGGGCGTCGCGGGCGAGTTCGGCGAAGGCCTGCGAGCGCGCCTCCAGTTCGTCGCCGCCCTCCATCGTCGTGGAGTAGATGATGTGGAAGCCGCGTGCCGAGGAGGACAGCGAGCCGTCGGCGTGCAGCGAGATCATCAGGTCGGCCGCCGCGTCGTTGGCGACGGCGGCCCGCTCGTTCACGCACAGACCCGGGCTCTCGTCGTCGGCGCGAGTCAGGACCACCGTGGCACCGCGCGCCTCCAACTCCGCGCGCAGCGCCTCGGCCTGCAGCCAGGTGTAGGTGTGCTCCGGCCAGCCGTCGTTCGTGCTGGTCCCGGAGAGGTTGCAGTCCTTGGTCCGTCCGTTCCCGGCGGGCACCTGTCGGGAGTGGAGCGACGCGTCGAAGCTGCCGGGGTGGCCCGGGTCGATCACGACCACGTGCCCGGCGAGCGGTGGCGGCGGTGCGGTCGTCGCGCTCGGCGAGGGAGTCGGGGTCGCGATGGGCGCCGGTGGCGTCGTGTCCGAGCCGCAGCCGACGGCGAACGCCAGGAGCAGAGCGAGAAGAGCGTCGAGCGCGCGGGTGCGGACCACGACGGCGACGCTACCTTAGACTCGCGCGGGTGAGAGTCGTCTTTGCCGGAACACCCGAGACCGCCGTCCCTTCGCTGCGCGCCCTGATCGACAGTCGCCACGAGGTCGTCGCGGTGGTCACCCGGCCCGACGCCCGGGCGGGACGGGGCCGCACGCTGACCGCCTCCCCGGTGGCGCAGGTCGCCGAGGAGCACGGGATCGAGGTGCTCAAACCGACGACGCCCTCGGACCCCGACTTCCTCGACCGGTTGCGCGAGCTTGCCCCCGACTGCTGCCCGATCGTCGCCTATGGCGCGCTGATCCGCCGCGAGGCGCTCGACGTCCCCCGCTTCGGCTGGGTCAACCTGCACTTCTCCTGCCTGCCCGCCTGGCGCGGCGCGGCGCCGGTGCAGCGCTCGATCATGGCCGGCGACGAGGTCACCGGCGCCAGCGTCTTCAGCCTCACCGAGGGCCTCGACGAGGGGCCGGTGCTCGGCGTCGTCACCGAGCGGATCCAGGCCGACGACGACGCGGGGACGCTGCTCGACCGGCTCGCCCGCGAGGGCTCCCGGCTGCTCGTCGACGCCCTCGACCACATCGAGGACGGCGACATCGGCGTGCAGTACCAAGACGAGGAGCTGGTCAGCCACGCGCCGAAGCTCACCACCGAGGAGGCGCGGATCGTCTGGAACCGTCCGGCCTTCGCCGTCGACCGGCACATCCGCGGCTGCACGCCCGCGCCCGGGGCGTGGACCGAGCTCGGCGACCTGCGGGTCAAGATCGAGCCGGTGACCATCGCCGACGACGCCACCTTGGCCCCCGGCGAGGTCAGCTTCGGCAAGAAAGAGGTGCGTGTCGGCACCGCCACCAACGACGTCGTCCTCGGCACGGTCCGGCCGCACGGCCGCAAGCCGATGGCCGCCGCCGACTGGGGACGGGGCCTCGCCGACCCGCCGAAGGCCTTCTCATGACGAGCGACCCCCGCGACGTCGCCTTCGCCGCGCTCGCCGCCGTGCGCGAGCAGGACGCCTATGTGAACTTGCTGCTGCCGAAACTGCTGCGCGAGGCCGGGCTGAGCGGGCGCGACGCCGCCTTCGCCACCGAGCTGACGCACGGCTCGATCCGCTGGCAGGCGACCTATGACGCGGTGATCGAGCGTCTGGTGAACCGGCCGCTCGACCCGGGCGTCAGCGACGTGCTGCGGCTCGGCGCCCACCAGATCCTCGGCATGCGGGTGCCCGACCACGCGGCCGTCTCCACGTCGGTCTCCCTCGTGCGGCGGCAGATCGGCCACAAGCCCGCCGGGTTCGTCAACGCGGTGCTACGCAAGGTGGCCGCGCGCGACCTCGACGCCTGGATGGAGCTGTTGACGGAGGGCCGGAGCGAGGACGACGCGCTGGTCGTCCGCTACTCCCATCCGGCGTGGATTGTGCGGGTTTTGCGCCGGTCGCTGCGGCTGGCCGACGCCGCCGAGGAGCTGCCGGAGTTGCTGGCGGCGGACAACGTCGCGCCGAAGGTGACCCTCGTGGCGCGTCCGGGACTGTGCGAGCCCGACGAGTTGCCGGGCGATCCGGGACGCCTGTCGCCGTGGGCGAGGATCCTCGACGGCGGCGACCCGGGCGAGATCCCCGCCGTGCTCGACGGTCGCGCGGCCGTGCAGGACGAGGGCTCGCAGTTGGTCGCGAAGGCGCTCGCCGACGCCCCGCTCGACGGACCCGACGCGGCCTGGCTCGACCTGTGCGCCGGACCCGGCGGCAAGGCGGCGCTGCTCGGCGCGCTCGCCGCCCAGCGGGGCGCCCGGCTGACCGCGAACGAGGTCCAGAAGCATCGCGCGAAGCTGGTCCGTCAGTCGCTGCGCGCGCTGCCGGAGGTCGAGGTGACGAGCCACGACGGACGGGAGGGCCCGTGGCAGGCCGGGACCTTCGACCGTGTCCTGGTCGACGCGCCCTGCACCGGCCTCGGCGCGCTGCGTCGTCGTCCCGAGTCGCGCTGGCGGCGAGGCCTCGCGGACCTGGACGAGCTGGTCCCCTTGCAGCGGGCGCTGCTGCGGCGGGCCGTCGAGTTGACCCGTTCCGGCGGCGTCATCGCCTACGCCACGTGCTCGCCGGTCCCCGAGGAGACGCTGGAAGTCGTCGAGTCGGTCGGTCCCGGTGTCGCCGTGCTGGAGCGTGTCGAGCGTTGGTGGCCGCACCGTGACGGCACGGACGCCATGTTCGTGGCGCTGCTGCGCCGCCGCTGAATGGATAGGGTGCCCGGGTGAGACAGATCATCAAGCAGTTGCTCGAGTGGTTGATCGCCTATCTGCGGTCGCAGGAGAACAAGCCGGTCGACGGCGGACGGGCGCCGCAGGTCGAGCGGAAGTCCGGGACCGCCCGTCCCACGACCGACCGTTCCGGGACCGACCGCTTCGAGTACGCCCCGCAGTCGGACGGCGACCCGGACGCCGGCGAGGTGTGCTGGGCGTGGGTGCCGTTCGAGGAGGACGCGAGCCAGGGCAAGGACCGTCCCGTCCTCATCGTCGGCCGACGGGGGAACGCGTTCTTGGCGGTGCCGCTGACCAGCAAGGACCGGGCCGACGACGGCGAGGTCCGCGAGGATCGTTACGGCAACATCTGGCTCGACATCGGATCCGGTGGCTGGGACCGTCAGGGGCGGCGCAGCGAGGTGCGGATCGACCGACTGCTCGTGCTCGACGAGGTGCGCCGCGAGGGCGCCGCCGTCGACCGGGCCACCTACGACCGGGTCATGGCGTTGGGCCGGAAGCACTGGTGACTCGCTAGGCTCGTGCGCCATGGGCATGCAGATCACTCCGAGCCTCTTGAACGCCGACTTCGCGCATCTGGCCGACGAGGCCGCGCGCATCCCGAACGCCGACTGGCTGCACATGGACGTGATGGACAACCACTTCGTCCCGAACCTCACGCTCGGCATGCCCGTCATCGAGGCGTTGAGCAAAGCCGCGCCGCAGCCGATCGACGCGCACCTGATGATCGCCGACCCCGACCGTTGGGCTCCCGCCTACGCCGAGGCCGGCGCGGGCAGCATCACCTTCCATGTCGAGGCCGCCGCCGCGCCGGTGCGCCTCGCCCGCGAGATCCGCGCCCAGGGGGCTCGGGCGAGCATGGCGCTCAAGCCCGCCACCCCCGTCGAGCCGTACGCCGACCTGCTGCCCGAACTCGACATGGTGCTGGTGATGACGGTCGAGCCGGGCTTCGGCGGCCAGAAGTTCCTCGATCTCTGCCTGCCGAAGATCCGCCGCGCCCGCCAACTGATCGACGCCAGCGGCGCCGACCTGTGGCTGCAGGTCGACGGCGGCGTCTCGCTGCAGACCATCGAGCGCTGCGCCGAGGCCGGCGCCGACGTCTTCGTGGCCGGCTCGGCCGTCTTCGGCGCCGACGACCCCGAGTCCATGGTCACCGCCCTCCGCGACGCAGCCTCCGCCTGTCGTCATTAGACGATCGATGCGGGTGACGACGCCGGTGGGCGTGCTTCTTCGTTGCTCGAACTGGCGGCCGAAGCAGTTCTTGTCGCCCATGACCGTCTGCCCGTCGGTGGCGACATGGGCTGCGAGGCGGGGCGGGAGCAGGCCGGTCATGTCCTCGAACACCCCGCGTTCGTCGGCTTTCGCGCCGGACAAGGTCCATCCGATGGGGAGTCCGCGGCTGGCGGCGATCAGGTGCAGTCTGAGCCCCCGGAAGCTCCGGGAGCAGGAGGCGCAGCACCAGTGTCGGCCCACCCTGCCAGGTCTGAGCGGGGAACCTCAAGGTGCTTCAGCGACAGCAACGCCCCGCCGACTCCCGGGTCGGTCTCGGTGACGGGCTTGCGCCCCGCATCAGGCCTACGCACCCGCCCGCCGGGCTCCTCGCCCGCCTCCGACTCAGCCACACCACGCCGCAGCCGCGACCGCGCCGGACCCGAGGCCCGAGGCCAGAGCGACCCAGCGAACGAGCCTCCGCTGCCAACGTCAACCGTTGCGAACGCTCGTCCAAGTGCGGCAACAGGGCGTCGAACTTCGTTCGCAACACCGTGATCGTCTCCGCCGGGACCGCCATACACCGAGGTCCCACCCAGCCCATCACATGACCCACCAGTTTACTCACGTGCCCTTAACGCGTGGCGGGCCGCGACATCGGGATGTGGTCGATTCCGGCCTCGCGGTAGTCCTCGCCGGAGCGGGCGAAACCGAACCCGGCGTACCAGTCGTGCAGATAGGCCTGCGCCCCGAGATCGATCCGCTCGTCGCCCCAGCGGTCGAGCACGACGTCCATGAGGCGTGAGGACAGGCCCTGGCCGCGGGCGTCGGCGCGCGTGCAGACCCGGCCGACTCGCCGCGTCCGGTCGGCGCCGACGTAGCAGCGCAGGTAGCTGGTGGGGCCGTCGTCGTCGGCGAACCACAGGTGCGTGGTCGTCGGCAGCAGGTCGACCCCGTCGACGTCGGGCTCGTCGCACCGCTGCTCGACGGCGAACACGAGGTCGCGGATCTGCCAGATCGCGTAGACGTCGGCCGCGGTCAACTGGTCTCCGGTGACGACACGAGGCTGCTCCACACGGTTCAGCATACGGACTTTGTAGGCTAGCCGCCTCAAGGCGGGTGGACTGACTCGTCGTTGTCTGAGGTGGCGAGGCATGAACAACACATCGGTGCGTTTGCTGTCCGAAAGTGTGGACGCGGAGCGCTATGGCGAGCTCCTTGGACTGATCGAGGCGCATGGTGTCGCCGTCTCGCCGTGGGACGGTGACGACCTGCCCGACGACAGCACCGTGCTGGTGCTGTTGACGGACGCGTTGTTCGATCGTCCTGACCTCGACGATGTCGAACGCCGGCTACGTGAACATGCCGCGCAGATCATCCCTGTGTGTTACACGGACGATCCGCGCGGCTTTCTCGACGACCTCTCTCAGCTGTTCGTGGCGGAGTTGGGTGTGCCGGAGGTGGCGCGTCGCGTGGCGCTGGTGGCACGGGTCTCCGGTGCGGCGCTGACCGCGTGGGGCCGCGTCGTGCTTCAGGCTCGCGAGTGGTCGGTGCGAGAGGCGCCTGAGCTCCTTTTGGACGCCTCGGAGACGCAGGCTGTGTCGCTGCTCTTGTCGCAGCCCATCGCGGAGGAGGACGCAGAGGCGACCAGTGTGGTGCGGAGGTTCGTGACCGAGAGTCAGAGCGCGTCGCGACGACAACGGCGCCGTTGGTCGCAGCGAGTGGTCGCCATCGCGACGGTGGCGGCGTTGATCGCCGTGGGCGCCATCGTCGCGACCGTCGGCGCGGTCGTGAGTTGGCGTGAGGCGGAGCAGACCGGCCAGGAGTCGCTGGCCTCGCGTCTGACCCGTCAAGCGACCCAGTTGTTGCCGAACGACCCGGATCTCCCGTTGATCCTCGTCGAGCATGCGGTGGAAGCCGACCCGAGCGACGCTGTCGTTTTGGCGGCTCGTCAGACGGTCGCTCGTACGACACCGCATGTGACCTACGAGCTTCCCAACGCTCCATTGGCTGTCGGCGGCGCTCGTGACGAGGGGATCGTGGCCGTGGCTTACCTCGAGGGCGAGAAGATCGACCTGGTCGATGTCGATTCTGGAAAGACGACGACCTGGCAGGGCTCGTTCGGGCAGCGTCGTCCCTCGCTGTTCCTCGCCCCCGACGGAGAGTCGTTGGCGGTGGTCACCGACGAGAATCGTGAGCTGTTCGTCGACGGCGAGTCCGTTGGCTGGCCGGAGGATCTCGGTGACGCCAAGCTGATCGATTGGTGGGACGACCGATCGCTGATGATGGTCGTCGGTCGCTCGGTGGTCCGCTACGACGTGGACGACGAACAGGCCGAGACGGTGGTCGCCGACCTTGGAATCGACCTCGCCTCGGTGGGCGCGGTCGACTTCGAGCCGACGCGTCAGACGGTGGTCGTCGCCGGTCCTGAGACAGTTCAGTTGTTCGAAGGCGAGACAGGAGAGAAGGTGGGAGAGGCGCTGATTCCTGAGGTCGTCCGTGTGGTGTTGGACGAGACGAACGGCGCCTTGCTGGCGGCGTCGCAGCGCAGGGGCGTCACTTATCTGGCCACACGCTCCTTCACAGGATGGGCGGACGCCGAGATATCTATCGCCACGACCGCGATGGAGGACTTCCAGCGTCACCCTGGCTCTGGCTTCGTACGGGAGAACACGGGCCGCCTCGGAATGATCGCGAGCGGATGGGCGACGCCACAGAACGCCACATCGGCGCATAGCTCGGATCAGATGCACAGTGACGAGTTGGGCGGCGGCCGGGTTGTGACAGCCGGACTGGATCGCCGCCTCCGGGCGTGGGACTACACCGCGCGGCACGCGCCGGACCTCGGAGCGCCGGAGCGGGGCCCTCAGGTTTATGACGAGATGATCGAGGCGACGCTGCGGAACTCGACGCGCCTGCGCCCGATGCCGTGCGAGGGGGACGACCGGATGTCGTATATCTCGACTCGTGGGGTGGCGGTCGTCGACGGGGTCTCGCTGGACGCGGTCGGCGAGGTTTATCTCGACCCTGACCCGGAACAGTCATGGTATCGCCAAGTGGTGTTGTCGCCGGACGGATCACAGGGGCTGGTGATCGCCGGAGACGGAGTGGCCGCGGCGCTCGAACTCGACTGCGACGGGGTGACGACCACCGAGCTGTCGCCGCCGGACTGGATGAACCGTCGGACGCAGGGGGCGATGTGGGCGTTGTCCGATGACGGACGTTATCTCGCGATGGCCGACGACGAGATGGGGGTGGTCGTCCGTGAGGTCGACGGGTGGGAGGAGGTCGGGTCATGGACTGATCAGACGCCCGGCGATCCTCTGGGGCTGACGGTCACCGACGGGCGGGTGCGGATGCTCACCGCTGACGGCCTGTGGTCCTCCTCCTGGGAGGAGCCGACGGAGATCACCCGTGAGCAATGGAGTTCGATCGACGGTCTTGAGGACGATCCGGTCGAGCAGGTGACGATGACCGGTGAGGATCGTGGATGCGCGATGACACGTGAGGGGCGGGAGCTCGTGGTCGACGGGTCGCAGCTCACGGTTGAGAGGGAGTCCTCCGATCCTCGTCCCGCGGATGTCCGATCTGCCGATGAACGCGCGATGACGGAGTTGGCTGAGGAGATGTTCACCGACAGCGGTCTGGTGGAGGCCGACCGTGAGTGGATCGACTGCCATGGGTCTCAGACGGCGCGTCTCCGGGACGGATGGATGAGCGTCCTCGATCCCACGACAGGACAGGAGACCTTGGTGGTCCAACAGCCGGACGCCTCCTCGGTGGCTGTGTTCGGGGGATCACAGGTGGCTGTCGTGGCTCACACCGACGGCACGCTCAGCAGGCGCGCGTTGCAGGACGCGGAAGCTTTCATCGAGGGCTCCCGATCCTTCGCGCCCCGGTCCGCCACGGAACTCGAACGAGAGCAGTACGCGCTGGAGGGAGGAGCCGACCATGACTGACGTGATGTTGTCCTACGCCTCGGTGGAGCGAGACCGGGCGACACAGGTGCTCGCCGAGTTGCGGGCGTCAGGTGTGAGCGTGTGGATCGACGACGCGCGCGACGACGAGGCCTCCGCGGCGGAGACGGTCGGCATCCCTGTGGGGCGGGAACATTGGGAGACGATTCGTTCGGCGATCGACGCCGCCGAGTCCATGGTCGTCGTCGACGGTCCGGGCTGGCGGAGGTCTGCCTACTGCCAGCGTGAGCTCGCGTACGCCCTCGACCGGGGGAAGTGGGTCGTGATTCTCGCCTCGGACGAGAGATTCGCCGATATCCCGCTGACTCGGAGCGTCGACTCTGTGGCTGAGTTCTGTGCCGAGCGCGTCGAGCACGAGCCGGTGCTCGAGGCTCACGTGCGACTGCTCGAGCGTATGACAGAGGCGCCGACGCGGATGTCGGTCCGTGAGTATGTCGCGAGCCGGTCGGTGGCGGCCGATGTTGAGACGGTGCTGGCTGAGGACGCGCCAGTGCGGTTGGACGGCGAACTAGCTGATTTCGTCCAGCGTTTCAGCGATGAGCGAGAGGCGGCGCGAGGCCGCCTCCGGCGCAAGGTGATCGCCGCGACCTCTGGGTTAGTCGTCTTGGCGGTGTTGTCGGTCGTTGGTTTCGTCGTCGCGCAATGGCAGGAACGGAGGGCGCTCGCCTTCCGTGACTTCATGGAGTCGTTGGGTCTCGCCGAGCGCTCGACGAACGCCGACCACACCCCCGAGGCGGTCTCTGACGCACGCCAGGCGGTGGCCTTGGATCGCAATCCGTTCAGTGAGGAGGCGTTGCGGTTGGCGGAGGCCGAGGAGCGGCGACACCGAGTGCTCGACGTGCCTCAGCTGTCGGGCAACCAGGTCTACGAGGATCTGGTGTGGGCTGAGGACGACACCGCGTTGTGGTTCACCACCGATGACGAGGTGTATCGCGCCGAGGTCGAGAGCGGAACGGTGGGCAGAGTGGCGCGTTCGTCGGAGCCGTTGCGTTTCGCCACGCTGGTGGTCTCGCCGGATGGTGGGCGCGCCCTAGCGGTGCGTCAAGACCGGCGTCTGGTCGTGATCGACCGAGGAGAGGAGAGCGTGGAGCCGGTCGAGGACGAGGAGGGAAATCCTGTGGAGGTCACGGCGATGACGGTGCATGACGGGCGTCTATGGGTCGGTCGACCCGATGGACGAGTGCAGCGGGGAGAGGACCCGTGGCAGTCCGACGAGAAGGGCCTGGAGCTCACCGACTGGGCTACGGTGCCGGGCGAGACGGGGGAGCCTGAGGGGGCGTCGGTGTTGAGTTTGGCGGCCTCGGAAGATGGAGAGTCGCTGGCGGCGGTGACAGCCGGTGGCACGGTCTCGGCGATGGAGACAGGAAAGAGAGCTCCACGGACCGCGACGGTGCTGGGGCGTGTCCCGCTCCACGAGTCTTTCTCGGAGACGGTCTATCATCGCTCGTCGCTGACGGTGTGTGGTGGCGTCGCGTACGGTGCGCTACGTCATGCGGAGGAGTCCACCACGAGGTTTGTCGCTCCCCTCGATGGCAGTGAGCCGATGACGAGTCTGGCGCAGCTCAATCTGCGGCACGGCACGACGCGGATTCATTGTTGGGACGACGGAGCGATCACGCGCTCGCGAGCACTGGGATCGGTCTCGACGATTCTCGACTCGACCGTCGAGCCGGATCTCAACGGCTGGGTTCCAGAGCGTGAGACGGCGCCGTTGGCGGTCACGTCGGACCAGGAGCGTCTGGCTCATGTGAGGCGCGATGGGCGACTCGAGGTGGTTGAGCGGGACCTGCTGGTGCAGGAGATCGAGGCGCCCGGCGGGTATCAAGGATTTCCGGTGGAGGGCGGAGTTCTCGACATCGACAGCGTCGGCCAGGTGAGTCTGATCGATTATGAGACCGAAGCGCGCACACCGATTGGGACGCTTGACGGATTCGTCGCCTTCGAGACGGGCCTGTTCGCCACCGCGGGGCCTGACGGTTCCATGTGGTTGACGCTCAGCGACGGACGGGTGTATCTGGCCGACCAGGACGGGGTGGTCTTGGTGGACACCGTGTCGTCCGGTGGCGTGTCGGCCACGGCGGCGGACGGGTCGTTGCTCGTCCGGCCGCATGACGCGGCCGCGATCTATCGGATCAGCGCCGAGGGTTCGACGACCGCCATCGAGCTCGCCGACTTCGACCCGAAACTCGAGGGCGTTGTCGCTATTCAACCGTCATCGGATGGAGGGGCCTATCTCCTGACGCATCTGGGTGAGTTGCGCAGATACGACGAGGACGGCGAGATCGTCGCCACGTTCGACGAACTATTGACGGGCGGTTTGGCCGCCTCGATGCTGGTCACGTCCGACGGCGACCTGGTGGTGGCCGCCCCGGACGGGCATGTGCGGGTGCTTGACGAGGACCTAGAACTGCTTCGTGAGGCGTTGTTGCCTTCGGGACCGAGCAGGCTGCAGGAGTACCAGGATCGGTTGGTCGTCGGATACAACAGCGGAGCGGTGGAGCTGGTCGATCGCGAGAGCATGGCTCGCGTCGACGTGCTCGTCGACGACTCAGTGGACGCTCGGACCTATCTGGTGGCTCCCGACCGGCCGATGTTGGTGGGGGTCGAGCCGCGTTTGACGTCGACCCCCGGTGAACTCGACACGATTTATCGCGTCGTGTCGTTCTGAGGCATGGGCGAGAGGAGATTCTTGACCTCGAGGAGAAGCCGCTCGCGCAGGGGCGCGGCGAGCGCCGAGAGGCGTCGTTGCTCGCTGACGTAGAGCGCTTTGCCGTCGGCTGTCTCGACGGTGATGGGGGCGAGCCCGAGGCTGGTCACGTCGTAGGGGGAGGCGCGCATGTCGACGCGTCGGGCCTCCAGGGCCAGTTCGAAGGCGTCGAGCACGACGGTCGCCTCGACGAACGGTTGCAGCCGGAAGGCGATCCGGTACAGGTCCATCGTCACGTGCACGCAGCCGGGCTGCTCGAAGGCCAGTTGGTCCTCCCGTGTCAGCGTGGCGGCGTTGCGCGGCGCGGCGGCGGGGGTGAAGAAGCGGAAGGCGTCGACGTGCGTGCAGCGCAGCGGATGGGCGCGCACCACCTCGTCGGTGCCGTCGGCGCCGAGCCGCAGCGGCAGATCCTCGTGGCGGCGGTCCCGCGCGCCCTCGTAGACCATCGCCCACTCGTGCAGGCCGAAGCAGTTCCAGCGGGGCTCGCGCTCGGCGGTGTTCTCCAACAGTCGACGGGTCCAGCGCAGGCCGGGCAGCCGCCGCTCCAACCGTGTCGGGTCGACGAAGGACACCCCGCCGGAGGTCGTGTAGGCCCCGAGCCGCTCGTACTCGGGCGCGTCGGCCAGGCCGACGCCGAGGCCTGGATGCCAGCGGGCGAGCGCGCCGGGGGAGTAGTTGTAGTACACGAACAGGAAGTCCTCGACAGGGTGCTTCTCACGGGCCTCACGGCGGGCCAGATGGGGGCGAGTCCAGGCCTCGGCGCGCTCGCGGTGGGCCTCGGCGCGGGCGCGCCAGACCGCCCGGTCGAGGACGACCTCAGGCACAGTCGCGACAGGTGCCGAAGATCTCCAGGGTGTGCGCGACGTCGCTGAAGCCGTTCTCGGCGGCGATCATGTCGGCCCACTTCTCGACCGTCGGGCCGGCCACCTCCACCGTGCGGCCGCAGGCGCGGCAGACCAAGTGATGGTGGTGGCCGGTGCTGCACTGGCGGTACAGGACCTCGCCGTCGTCGTTGCGCAGGGCGTCGACCTCGGCGGCGTCGGCGAGCGCCTGGAGATTGCGGTAGACCGTCGACAGGCCGACCGACTCGCCGCGGTGGCGCAGCAGGTCGTGGATCTCCTGGGCGCTCGCGAACCCGTCGAGGTCTTCCAAGATGGCGGCGACGGCGCGACGCTGTCGGGTGTTGCGGGGGGTGGCGACCATGGGGGGATTCCTCCTCAGGCCGACTCTAGACGACGCGTCTTCCCCCGGGCCGTCAGCGCCACGACGCCGCGGGCGAGCGCCAGGACCACGAAGCAGGCCAGCGCCGTCATGACGATGGTCGGCCCCGGCTGGGTGTCGACCTCGAAGCTCAGCCCGACGCCCCCGACGGCTGCGAACAGGCCGATCGCCATCGCGGCCAGATGGGTGCCCCGGAAACTGCGGGTCAGCTGCTGCGCGGCGGCCACCGGCACGATCATCAGCGCCGACACGAGCAGCAGCCCGACGGTGCGCATCGCCACGGTGATCGTCACGGCGGCGAGCACTGCGACGAGCAGGCTGTAGAGCCGGACCGGCACGCCGCTGACCTGCGCGTGGTCGGGGTCCTGGCAGACCGCGAACAGTTGAGGTGCTGCGGTGAGCGTCAGCAGCAGGACGACGCCGCCCAGGAGCGCGATGATCCGAAGGTCGGCGGGGGTGACGGTGACGATCGAGCCGAACAGGTAGCTGTTGAGCTTCGCCGCGCTCTCCCCGGCCAGGTTGACGATCATGACGCCGCCGGCGATGCCGCCGTAGAAGAGCATCGCGAGCGCCACGTCGCCGGAGGTGCGGGCGTAGGCGCGCATCACCTCGATGACGACCGCGCCCGCGACGGCCGCGACGACCGCGGTGAGGATCGGGGCCGTGCCGGTGAGCAGGCCGACCGCCACGCCGGTCAGCGCGACGTGGCCGATGCCGTCGCCGAGCAGGGCCAGGCGGCGCTGCACGAGGAAGACGCCGATGGCCGGGGCGGTGAGGCCCGTGATGACGGCGGCGGCGAGCGCCAGCCGCATGAACTCGTAGTCGAGGAGGTCGAGCATCAGAGCACCCCCTCCGGCGACACCGGCTCGACACGGGTCGGCTCGCCGGTGTGCGGATGGTGGTGCATGTGCTCGGCCGGAGCCGACGAGGCGGGGCCGTCGAAGGCGACGCGCCCGCGGTCGACGATGACGGCGCGGTCGACGACCGGCTCCAGCGGGCCGAGGTCGTGTTCGACCACCAACAGGCTCGCGCCGCCCTCGACCAACGCCGCCGTGGCGTCGGCGAGCACCCGGGCGCTGGCCGCGTCGACCCCGGCCAGCGGCTCGTCCATCACCAGCAGGTCGGGGTCGCACGACAGCGCGCGGGCGATGAGCACGCGCTGGTGCTGGCCGCCGGACAGCTCGGCGACCGGACGGCGGCGGAGGTCAGTCAGCCCCATCAGCTCGACGGCGCGGTCGGCGGCGTCGCGGTCGGCGCGGGTCGCCGGTCCGACGAGGCGCCGCCGGGACAGCCGTCCGCTGAGCACCACCTCGCGCACGGTGGCCGGGACGCCCGGCGTGGTGGCGGCCCGTTGCGGCACATAGCCGAGCCGCCAACGGTCGCGGAAGGCCGACAGCGGCTGCCCGAACAGCTCGATCCGTCCCGCGCGGGACGGCACGAGGCCGACGATCGCGCGCACGAGCGTCGACTTGCCCGAGCCGTTCGCGCCCAGCACCGCCACCGCCTCCCCGGGGGCGAGGGTCAGGTCGACGCCGTCGAGCACGAGATGGCCGCCGAGGTCGACCGCGACCCCCGTCGCTCGAAGGACGGGGGTCGCGGTCGAGGTTGCGGACGGGGTCACTGACACCCGTCGGCCTGGCGGATCGCCTCGAGGTTCGCGCGCATGAGGGAAAGGTAGTCCTCGTCGGAGGTCTCGTCGCTGAGACCCTCGATCGGGTCGAGCGTGGCGACCGTCGCGCCGGTCTCGTGGGCGACCTGCTCGGCCTTGTCCGGGGCGACCAGCTCCTCGGTGAAGACGGTCGTGATGCCCTGGGAGGTGACGAGGTCGGTGATCTCGGCGAGCTGCTCCGAGGTGGGCTCGGCGCTCGGGTCGAGGCCGGCGATCGGGATCTGCGTCAGGTCGTAGGCGTCGGCCAGGTAGGCGAAGGCGGCGTGCGAGGTGACGATCGAGCGACGCTCGCAGGTCTCCAGGCCCGTCACGTACTCCTCGTGCAGGGCCTGCAGCTCCTCGGTGAGCTCGGCGGCGTTGGCCTCGTAGTCGGCGGCGTGGTCGGGGTCGATCTCGCTGAGCGCCTCGGCGACGGCGTCGGCGGCCAGGATCATGCGCTGCGGGTCGAGCCAGAAGTGCGGGTCGACGCCGCCGTGGTCGTGGCCTTCCTCCTCGGAGTGCTCCTCGCCCTCGTGGTCTTCTTCCTCGGCGTGGTCGTGCTCCTCCTCGTCCTCGGACGCCTCCAGCAGGCCGACGACGCCGCCGAGCTCGACCGTGGCGTCCTCGGCGCGGTCGGCCTGCTCCACGGCCTCGTCGACCGCGGTCTGGAAGTGCTCGGTGTAGACCACGAGCGTCGCGTCCTGGACGTCGCCCACCTGGCGGGGGGTCAGCTCCAGGTCGTGCGGCTCGCCGCCGGGCTGGGTGAGGTTCTCGACGGTGTAGCGGTCGCCCGCGACGCGTTCGGCGACGAAGGCGAAGGGGTAGGCGGAGGCGACGACCTCGGGGCCGTCGTCGCTCCCGCCGCAGGCGGTCAGCAGGGGGGCGGCCAGCAGCGCGGCCGGGATCATGAGGGTGTGTCGACGCATGGGGCCATCGTTGTCGTGCATGACAACCATTGTCAAATCGAGGTGGGCGCGCGACCCGGGGCCGCGCTCGTTAGGCTGACCCCCATGCCTGTCTCGACCATCGACACCGTCATCAGCCTCTGCAAGCGCCGGGGATTCGTCTTCCAGTGCGGCGAGATCTATGGCGGCACCCGGTCGGCGTGGGACTACGGCCCGCTCGGCGTGGAGCTCAAGGAGAACGTCAAGCGTCAGTGGTGGCGCTCGATGGTGCAGGGCCGCGACGACGTCGTCGGCCTCGACTCCTCGGTCGTCCTGCCGCGCCAGGTGTGGGAGGCCTCCGGACACGTCGAGGTGTTCACCGACCCCCTGATCGAGTGCCTCACCTGCCACAAGCGGCACCGCCTCGACCACCTGCAAGAGTGGTTCGCCGAGAAGACGAAGGCCAAGAAGGGCGCCGACGCGGTCCACCCCGACGACGTCGCCGTGTCCGACCTCGTCTGCCCCGACTGCGGCGCGCGGGGCGAGTGGACCGAGCCCAAGGCCTTCTCCGGCCTCATGAAGACCTACCTCGGCCCGGTCGACGACGAGGCGGGCCTGCACTACCTCCGTCCCGAGACCGCGCAGGGCATCTTCGTCAACTTCGCCCAGGTGATGGGCTCGGCGCGCAAGAAGCCGCCCTTCGGCATCGGCCAGATCGGCAAGAGCTTCCGCAACGAGATCACGCCGGGCAACTTCATCTTCCGCACCCGCGAGTTCGAGCAGATGGAGATGGAGTTCTTCGTCAAGCCCGGCGAGGACGAGGAGTGGCACCAGTACTGGATCGACACCCGCCTGAAGTGGTACACCGACCTCGGCGTCGACCCGGAGAACCTGCGTCTGTACGAGCACGCCCCCGAGAAGCTCTCGCACTACTCCAAGCGCACCGTCGACGTCGAGTACCGCTTCGGCTTCACCGGCTCGGAGTGGGGCGAGCTGGAGGGCGTCGCCAACCGCACCGACTTCGACCTGTCGACGCACAGCAAGGCCTCCGGCAAGGACCTGTCCTTCCACGACCAGGCCACCGGCGAGCGCTGGACGCCGTATGTCATCGAGCCCGCGGCCGGCGTCAACCGGTCGATGATGGCCTTCCTCGTCGACGCCTACGCCGAGGACGAGGCGCCCAACACCAAGGGCGGCGTCGACAAGCGCACCGTGCTGCGCCTCGACCACCGTCTCGCCCCGGTCAAGGCCGCCGTGCTGCCGCTGTCGCGCAGCGAGGCGCTGTCGCCGACCGCCCGCGACCTCGCCGCCGAGCTTCGCGGCTTCTGGAACGTCGACTTCGACGACACCCAGGCCATCGGCAAGCGCTACCGCCGCCAGGACGAGATCGGCACGCCGTTCTGCGTCACGGTCGACTTCGAGACCCTCGACGACCAGGCCGTCACCATCCGCGACCGCGACACGATGACCCAGGAGCGCGTGGCGCTCTCGCAGGTCCGCGACTGGCTCGCGGCGCGCCTGCCGGGCTGCTGAGCCACGCGCGCGGCACAATCACCCCGTGAACAGGTCGCGAAGCCGTGCGGCGAGGCTCGTCGTCATCGCCGCGCTCGGAGTGTTGCTCACCGCCTGCGGTGGCGGCGAGCCCACGCCCCACCCGTCGGTCCCGGCGGGATTCGATGTGCCCGAGGGCGTCGAGATCACCAAGGCGGGCGCCAAGCTGACGGCGGGGGAGTCGGCGACGGTGGTCTACCAGATCGACGAGAAGGCCACGACCGCGATCACGGTGACGATCAACGACGTGCGCAAGGGGCCGATCGAAGACTTCCAGTTCTTCTCGCTCACCCCGGAGCAGTCGGCGTCGACGCCGTTCTACGTCGATCTGACCGTCGTCAACGAGGGGCCCGCGGGCATGGGCGGCGCGGCGCTGCCGGTGTTCGCGCGCGACGACAAGAAGACGCTGCTGCCGCCGACGCCGGTCGTCGGCGGCTTCGAGCCCTGTCCGAAGGGGCAGCTCCCGGAGAGCTTCCTGCCCGACGAGAAGGCGAGCCTGTGCCTGGTCTACCTGGTGCCGCAGGGGCGGGCGCTGGTCTCGGTCGACGTCGAGCCGGACGGCCCGAAGTCCACGATCACGTGGACGCCGTGACCCCCGCGCTGCGGCTGGGCGCGGTCGAGGTCGCGACGCCGGTCGTCCTCGCGCCGATGGCGGGCGTCACCAACGTCGCCTTCCGTCAACTGTGCGCCGAGCAGGGGGCGGGTCTGTACGTCTGCGAGATGATCACCTCGCGCGGCATCGTCGAGGGCGACACGACCAGCCTGTCGATGCTGAGCTTCTCCGGCGCCGAGAGCGTGCGGTCGGTGCAGCTGTACGGCATCGACCCGGAGGTCATCGGCCGGGCGGTGACGATCCTGTGCGCCGACCACGGGGTGGGGCACGTCGACCTCAACTTCGGCTGTCCGGTGCCGAAGGTGACCCGCAAGGGCGGCGGCGCGGCGCTGCCGTGGAAGGCGACCTTGCTCGGACAGATCCTCGAGCGGGCGGTCCGCGCCGCCGAGCCCTTCGGCGTGCCGGTCACGATGAAGACCCGCAAGGGCATCGACGACGACCACCTGACCTTCCTCGACGCCGGGCGGATCGCCGCCGACGCGGGGTGCGCGGCCATCGCGCTGCACGGGCGGACCGCCGCCCAGCACTACTCGGGGCGTGCGGACTGGGACGCCATCGCCGAGCTGAAAGCCGCCGCCACCATCCCGGTGCTCGGCAACGGCGACGTCTGGGAGGCCTCCGACGCGCTCGCGATGGTCGAGCGGACCGGCTGCGACGGCGTCGTCGTCGGCCGAGGCTGCCTCGGCCGCCCCTGGCTCTTCCGCGACCTCGCGGCGGCCTTCGCCGGCGAGCAGGTGCTGACCGCGCCGCGACTCGGCGAGGTCGCCGCCGTGATGCGGCGGCACGCCGAACTGTTGTCCGAATGGGCCGGCGAGGAGCGCGGCTGTGTCGAGTTCCGCAAGCACATCGCCTGGTATCTCAAGGGATTCCGGGCCGGATCGACGCTGCGCGACCGGCTCGGCAAGGTCTCCTCGCTGGCCTCGCTCGACGCCCTGCTGTCCGACCTCGACCCCGACGAGCCCTTCCCGCCGAGCGAGCTGGGCCGTCCGCGCGGACGTCAGGGCTCGCCGAAGAAGGTGGCGCTGCCCGAGGGCTGGCTCGACTCCCGGGAGATGGCCGGCGCCCTGGACGCCGCCGCCGAGGACGCGACGTCTGGCGGGTGAAGGGGTGGATTAACCCGTGACGGTCCTCACGCCGGGTGGTTAGATGGGCGCGAGTCACGGGGGGTGGCCTGTCCTGATCGATCCTTTGTGAGAGTTGCCATGCTTCGTCAATCGCTCCTCGCCGGGCTCGTGGCCGCCGTGATGTCGGCGCTGCTGACCTCCCCGGCGAACGCCGCCCAGTTCCGTGACGTCTCGTCGGGCCATGTGTTCAAGAACGAGATCGCCTGGCTGACCGACTCCGGTGTGACGACGGGGTACCCGGACGGCACCTTCCGCCCGCAGGCGCCGGTGCTGCGTGAGCAGATGGCGGCCTTCCTCTACCGCATGGCGGGCAAGCCGACGGTGTCGAACCTGCCGACGAGCAGTCCGTTCGCCGACGTCTCGACGGGCCACGCCTTCTACAAGGAGATCGTCTGGCTCTCGAGCAACGGCATCACCACGGGTTATCCCGACGGGGGCTTCCGTCCCGGCCAGCCCGTCCTGCGCGAGCAGATGGCCGCCTTCCTGTACCGCTTCCGCTCGATGCAGGCTGGCGCGAACCCGGCGGTCCCCGGCGGCGGCTCGCCGTTCTCGGACGTGTCCAACCAGCACGCCTTCCTCGGCCAGATCAAGTGGCTGGCGAGCACGGGCATCACGACCGGTTACCCGGACGGGGGCTTCCGTCCCGGCCAGCCGGTGCTGCGTGAGCAGATGGCGGCTTTCTTGTTTCGCTACGACTCCCAGTTCCCGAAGACGCTGTCCTTCGCCACGGCCCCGACCCCGACGATTTCCGGTGCCGCGCGGGTCGGTGAGACGCTGACCGCCCAGTCGGGCGCCTGGACGCCTGCGCCGAGCCAACTCTCCTATCAGTGGCTGCGGAACGGGGCGGTGATCGCGGGGGCGACCTCGGCGACGTACCAGATCCCGGCCGGGGATCTCTCCGCGACGCTCTCGGTGCGTGTCACCGCAACCCGCGACGGCTACACGACCACGCAGCGAGTCAGCGGCGTGATCGGTCCGGTGAACGGGAAGCAGTTCACGGTCGCGCCGACCCCGACGGTCTCGGGGACGGCGAAGGTCGGTGAGACGTTGACGGCGCAGCCCGGCGCGTGGGCGCCGACGCCGGACGGCTTCGCCTACCAATGGCTGCGCGACAGCGACGTCATCGTGGGTGCGACGAGCGCGGCCTATCGTCCGGTGGCCGCTGACGTCGGCCACGAACTGTCGGTGCGGGTGACGGCCACGAAGTCTGGTTATGAGCCGACCAGCACCACGAGCGCGACGACCGCCGAGGTGGCCCTCGCCGAGTTCACCGCCACCCCGACGCCGACCATCAGCGGCACAGCTGCGGTGGGCTCCACGATGACGGCGCAGCCCGGCGCGTGGGCGCCGACGCCGGACGTCTACGTCTACCAGTGGCGGCGCAACGGCACACCGATCTCCGGTGCCACGTCCGCGACGTACACGGCGGTCGCCGCAGACGCGGCTGCGCAGCTCTCGGTGCAGGTGACCGCGACGAAGGCCGGCTATGTGACCAAGCAGCGGACGAGCGCCGCGACCGCTCCGGTGGTCGTCCCGATCCTCGACTTCACCACGGCACCGACGCCGACGATCTCCGGGACCGCGCACGTCGGCCAGACGTTGACCGCGAACACGGGGTCGTGGGCGCCGTCACCGGACACGCTCTCGCGTCAGTGGCTGCGTGACGGCACACCGATCTCCGGCGCCACGGGCACGACGTATGTCGTGACCACGGCGGACGTCGACACGTTCCTGTCGGTGCGGGTGACCGCGACGAAGGCGGGCTACAACGACACCTCGCGCACGAGCGCGCAGACCGCGGAGGTGGTCTACGGGCCGTCGCAGGCGATCCAGCAGATCCTGCACGACACCAACAAGTTCCGCGCGGAGAACAACTTGCCGCCTCTGACGCTCCACCCGCAGATGAGCACGGTCGCTCAGAACTGGTCCAAGACCATGCACGACACAGGGGATTTCAAGCACAACCCGAATTACTCCACGCAGATCCCCGCTGGATGGAGTGGCGCGGCGGAGAACATCGCGGCGGGTTACGCCTACGCCGAGGTCGTCGAGGGATGGATCAACTCGCCGGGGCACCGCGCCAACATGCTCGGTGACTTCACGCATATCGGTCTCGGGTACTACTCCGGCCCGAACGGATATCAGAACTACTACACCCAGGTGTTCGCCCGGTACTGACCGGCGGCGCCCGGTGTGAGCCACAGGTGTCGACGTGGCCCCCACCGGCTGTTATCCTGCCCCCGAGGAGAGGTGTGACCGAAGTCGCGCCGTGTTGAGGGAGTTCGTCATGTCCCGTCGTCGTTGGGCCGCGTTGTTCTCACTGGTCGTGCCGCTGGTCTTGGCGGCCCCGGCGGCCGACGCCGCCACCTACCGCGACGTGCCTGCGGGGCACGCCTTCGCCACGGAGATCGGCTGGCTGAGCGACCAGGGGGTCGCCACCGGTTACGCCGACGGGACGTTCCGTCCGGGCGCCCCGGTGCTGCGCGAGCAGATGGCCGCCTTCCTCTACCGCTTCACCTACGGCGGTTCCAATCCGCCTGCGGCGAACACGACCAGCGGTTTCCGCGACGTGGCCCTCGGCCACACCTTCAAGAACCACATCCGGTGGCTCTCCTCGGCCGGCTGGGCCACCGGTTACGCCGACGGGACGTTCCGTCCGGGCGCCCCGGTGTTGCGCGAGCAGATGGCCGCCTTCCTCTACCGGGCGGCGGGCTCGCCCTCGGCCTCGGCCCTCACCTGCGGTTTCGACGACATCCCGAGCAGCCACGCGTTCGCCCGGGAGATCTGCTGGCTGAAGTCGACCGGCATCACCACCGGCTACGACAACCCCGACGGCACGACCTCCTTCCGAGGCTCCCAGCCGGTGCTGCGCGAGCAGATGGCGGCTTTCCTGTACCGCTTCGACCAGGGGCGGGGCCGTCCGACGAAGCCGTCGGCGACGACCATCGCGGTCAACTGGATCCTCACCGACACGAACTTGTACCGTGCGCAGAACGGGCTTCGCACGCTGACCCTGCACCCGAGCATGAATACGGTCGCCGCCGACTGGTCCAAGCACATGCACGACACCTGCACGTTCAACCACAACCCGGACTACTCGTCGCAGATCCCCAGCGGCTGGACCAAAGCCGCAGAGAACATCGCCGCAGGTCAGCAGTACACCGACGTCGTGCAGGCGTGGATCGACTCGCCGGGCCACCGGGCGAACCTGCTGGGCGACTTCACCCATCTCGGCGTCGGCTACTACTCGGGCTCGAACTGCTACGGCAGGTACTTCACGCAGGTCTTCGCGAAGTACTGAGGTCGGCTCACGGCGTCCAGTCGTACCAGAGCGCGTCGAGGCCGTATCCCTCGCCGATGGAGAAGTCGTATTGGACGAGGCGGTAGTCGTCGAGCAGTTGCCGCTGCTCTTCGGTCAGGTCGGATTCTGACAGCGCCGTTCCGTCGGGCGCCACGATCAGACCTCGGCTGATAGCGCCGATCTCGGTGTTCACCCGATCGAGCAGCCGGTAGTACGGAGGGAGTTCCGCGCCGACCATCTGGGCGGCCAACGGAAGCAGGTCGCTGGCGCCGACGACGCCGAGGTCTTTGCCTGGATCGGTGATCTCGGTGTTCGACCACAGCAGCACAGGGGTTCGGCGATCGTCGGCCTCCGTATTGGCCTCGAGCAGCTCCCGGGACAGCACCGGTGGGAAATGGTCGCCGTAGTAGACCACGACGGTCGGCCGCTCGATCTTCTCGATTTCGTCGAGGAAGTCGTCGAACGCCTGGTCGGTGAACTCCATGCCGGCGATCCAGGTCGACAAGCTCTGCCGCTGTCCGTCGTCGCCGACCAAGCCTTCGACGGCCGGGGTCTCCTCGTACCAGTTGTTGAACGGCAGGTGGTTCTGCATCGTGACCACGTTGACGAGCGTCGGTCGTTCGGAGTCGAGCGCCTTCAGCGTCTCGTCGAAGGCGGTCTCGTCGGAGAAGTGGGGATTCTTTTCGATCAGGATGGGGGAGTCGATGTCTTGGTCCTCGACGAACCGCTGGAAGCCGAGCGCCGGGTAGACGTCGCGACGGTTGTACATGCGACCTCGATACGGATGGATCGCCACGGTGTCGACATCGTGCTGGCGCAGCCAGCTGGCGGCGGACGGGAAGGAGTCCATGCTGGCGATCGTCGACTGATAGGGGGAGAGGATCTCGGGTTCGACCAGTCCCATGCTCTGGCCGGTGAGCACCTGGTATTCCATCGTGGACGTCCCTGTGCCGTAGAAACTCGCGATGGTGCTTCCGTGCCATCCCTCGGTTCCCCGTGCCCGGAGGCGTTCGAAGGCGTCGGCGCCCACGGTGATTCCGTCGAGCACGGAGGGGTCGGCCAGGCTCTCGGCCAAGATCACGACGATGTTCATGTCCTCGAGCCGGATGTGCGGGTCGGAGGTGCCGTTCGACGTCTCGGTGTAGCGATCTGCTAATTCGAGCATCGTCTCTTTGCTGTAGTTCGCCGGACGGGCCATCAAGGTGGTGGGAATCGCGTTGAGGAATCCGCCCACGAAACCATCGGCCGTATAGGTCTGGGTCATGTCCCACGGGCAGCATCCGAGTTGGGGATTGTATTTCTTGTAGAGCGCGTGCAACGGATTTCCAGGCCGGTTGAAATCGTAGATCGTCGCGATCGACAGCAGGAGGACCGGCGTCAGCGCCAAGCTGACCAGTCGTCGGCGACGTGCCTGCGCGGGAGTGAAGGAGAGCGCCGCACGTCGCCGGTGGTCCAGGTAGAGCGCGAGCACGACGGCGAGGGCTCCGCCTGCGAGCGGCATCGCGACCGTGGCGAGGTCGGTCTGGGAGACGAAGAAGTCCAGATTGCCGAGGAAGTTCATATCCGACGGCAACAGCGGCTCGAGCAAGGTCGCGAGCTTCTCGGTCTGCGCCACGGACATGGCGAAGGCGACGGCGAGGACGAGTGCCGTGGTCAGCCAGCGCTGTCTGGTGACCACGAGCAGGCCGAGGACGAGTCCCCAGACGAGAGCGAGGCCGAGTAGGTCGTCGGACACCCGCGGTCGCGGGTACTGGAAGCGCGCGGCGGCTGAGTAGAGCGACTGCTGAAGCAGACGGATCGACACGTAGGTGATCGCGGCGGAGAGTCCCAGGTCGAACAGGACGCTGCGGCGGAACCACAGGATCAGGCGTCGGACACGGCCGTCGCGAGTCGCCTGGGTGAACACTCGGGGAAATCTCACCCGCGTGATGGTAGTGGCCTTCCCTGTGCGAGGGCGCGTCAGGCGAGCTGGTGGAGCAAGCCGGTGTCGACGTCGTAGAGGAAGCCGCCGATCTCGACCGAGTCGGGCACGAGCGGGTGGCTGCGGGCCTTGTGGACGTCGGCGCGGATCGTGGTCTCCTGGTCGTCGATGACGCCGAGGGACATCCAGCTCGCGTCCTGGCCGGTCTTCTCGGCGATGCGGGCCTGGATCTCCTTCTCGGTCGAGGAGGCCATCGCGCAGCGGGTGTGCTGGACGACCATGAGCCGCTCGACCTGCAGCAGCGTCACGCCGAGCACGACCGCGACGAGCACCTGGTCGGTGACGCGGCCGCCCGGGTTGCGCAGGATCTTCGCGTCTCCGGGCCTCAGCCCGATCATCGCCAGCGGGTCGATGCGCGAGTCCATGCAGGTGACCATGGCCACGCCGGAGCGGGCGATGCCGTCGAATCCGCCGTGGGCGAAGTCGACGGCATAGGAGCGGTTGGCGTCGAGGAGATCGTCGAAGGACATGTCTGAAAAGTTATCACTTGTTAACGACCTGGGGGCGTAGCGCCCACAGGGAGAGCACGGCGGCGGCGAGCGCGAGCACGGCGGCGGCGGCGAAGATCGTGTGCAGCTGGGCGATCCCGGCGTCGAGCAGCGCCTCGGTGTAGGTCGCGCAGGACGTCGCGCCGTCGCAGACCTCGGCGGGCGAGCCGAGGGCGGCGGTCTCAGCGTGGAAGGAGCGCAGGCCGAGGGCGGTCAGCGCCGAGACGCCGATCAGCATGCCCACCATGCGCGCCACCACGAGCAGGGCGCTGGCGACGCCGTGGACCGCCTCGCGGGTGTGCTCCAGGAGAGCCGCGTTCACCGGCGCGATGGCCAGGCCGAAGCCGAGGCCGCCGACGAGCAGCGAGACGGTCTCGACGGGCGAGTTCAGCGACTCGCGCCCCCAGGTGGTCATATGCCAGAAGGCCCCGGCGCTCAGCAGCATCGCGACAGCGGTCAGCGGCGCGGCGGGCACGCGCCGCAGCAGCCAGCCGCCCAGCACCGCGCCGACCGGCAGGGCGACGAGGAAGCGCACGAGCACGAGCGCCGCGTCGAGCTGGGAGTCGCGGTACACCGTCAGCCGGGCGAACAGCGGGATGTCGACGAGCGCGGCGATCAGCGAGGCCCCGACGACGAACGACACCAGCACCGCGCCCCAGGCGGGCCGGGAGGTGAGCGTCTGGCGGGGGATCAGCGGGTCCGTGGCGAGACGCTGACGTAGCGCGAAACCGACGACCGCCAGAGCCGCGACGCCGAGCAGCAGCGGCGCGTTCGCGGAGACGGCGTGCCGCTCGGGGTCGGCCGAGGCGAAGGTGACGATGACCGCTCCCAGCGCGACGCTCAGCAGGCCCGCTCCGACGAGGTCGATCCGAGCGGCCAGTCCCGGCCATTGCCGCAGCGCCACCAACGGCCGTCGGGCGGTCAGCTGCCGGGCGACGAACAGCGCCACGAGCGCGTAGAGCGCCAGCGCCAGCGGGGTCAGCCAGCGCGACTCGCCGACCACCGGGATGAACGCCAGGCCGCTGGTGATCCCCCGGGTCAGGCTCTCCGGCTCGGCCATGACCACCACGAGCGCGGTCAGCGCGAGCAGGGCGAGGAGCAGTCCGATCCAGTCGAGTCGGCGCCAGCGGCCTGGCGACCCGTCTGGCTCAGGCTCCCGCAGCCGCAGGATGGCTGCGGCGATGAGCGTGCCGACGGCCGCGTTGAGCCAGAAGACGTCGCGCCAGTCGCCCACGGCCAGCACGATCGCGCCGTAGAGCGGGCCGAGCACGGAGCCCAGCTCCTGGACCGCGCCGATCAGCCCGAGCGGCAGGCCGCGCCGCTCCGCCGGCCAGGCGTCGGCCACGAGGGCGAGCGTCGGGGGGATCAGCCCGCCGCCGCCGAGCCCCTGGACGAACCGGCCGACCACCATCGAGTCGAGGTCGTAGGCGGCGGCGGTCACCACCGAGCCGATCGCAAAGACCACGAGGCAGCCGGTCAGCACCGGCAGGCGTCCCCGGACGTCGGAGATCCGGCCGATCAGCGGCAGGATCGCGATATAGCCCAAGAGGAAGCCCGAGACGATGGGCGCGGCGCGCTGCAGATCGTCGACGTCGAGGCCGCCCGCGGCCATCATGTCCGGCAGCGCCAGGACCACCACATAGGTGTCGGCCGCCGCGAAACCGATCGCGACGGCGGCGAACGCGAGCAGCGCCCGAGACGAGGACATCGGACTACGGTGCGGTGATCTCGGCGGATTCGTCCGACGCGGACACCGTCGCCACATAGGTGGTGTCCTCGTCGGCGCCGGGGTAGAACGAGCCGGTCAGGGTGACGTCGTGGACGGCGTCGTCGTCGGTGAGCCGGACGGTGACCTCGTAGTCGCTCGCCGGGTCCGCCGACGGGATCAACTCGGCGACGAGGTCGCCGGCGACCGTGCCGGTGATCGCGGTGAGCACGGTCTTGCCGTCGCGCTCCTGGCTCGTCTCGGCGACCTCGACCTCCGGCAGCAGCGCCACGAGGCCGCCGCCGTTCTCGCCGATCAGCGCGGCCGGGTCGGGCGCGCCGAAGTCGTCGGGGTCGATGGTCGTCCACGGGACCACGCCCAGCTTCGCCCAGACCTCGCCGTCGACGGCGACCACGTCGGCCGAGAGCGTCGCCCCGGACTGCACGCGCACCGTTCCCTCGAAGGCCGGGGTGCGGTTGCCGAAGCCCTCGGCTGAGACGAGGCCGTCGACGTCGCTCGGCAGCGTGCCGTCGAGGGTCAGGGAGAAGTCGAGGCGCTCGGCCTCCGCGAGCGTCGTGGCGGCGCTCTCCAAGCGGTCCGCCGCGACCTCGGGGTCGACCTCCTCGCCGCTGCAGGCGGTGAGGGCGAGGAGGGACAGCAGGAGGACTGGCAGCAGGCGACGAGTGCTCACGGGCTCAGTCTCGCACGTCGCCCGCTCGGGCGGCGGGACCCGCGATGGCGAACGCGGGCGCGCGCAGCGGCGTGCCGGACCCGTCGCGTCGTTCGTCGACGGCCGGCAACTCGACCGGCGCCCCGTTCGCCGCCCCCGCCATCGCCGCGCCGTCGCCCGCCCAGGCCAGGACCAGCGCGTCCTCGCCCTTGAGGAGCCGCTGGCAGCGCACGCCGCCGGTGGCCCGGCCCTTGGCGGGGAAGGCCGACAGCGGGGTGACCTTCGCCGATCCGCTCGTCATGCCGGGCAGCGCGTCGGCCGGACCCGCGACCGTCGCCACCTGGGCGGAGTCGGGGTCGGTCGCGACGCCGAAGGCGATCACCCGCGCGCCCTCGGCGAGCTTGACGCCGGCGACACCGCCGCCGCCGCGTCCCTGCGGCCGGACGAGTTCGGCGGAGTAGCGCAGCAGCTGGGCGTCGGAGGTGATGAAGACCAACTGCTCCGCGCCGGTGACCAGATCGGCGCCGCCGACGACCTCGTCGCCGTCGGCCAACGCGATCACCTCCCAGGCGTCGTGGCCCTTCCGCTCGTCGGGCTTGACCCGCTTGACGACGCCCTGGCGGGTGCCGAGGGCGAGGCCGGGCTGGTCCTCGCCGAAGGTCATGAGCGTGACCGGGCGCGTCGGCAGGTCGATCAGCTCGGTGATCGGCACGCCCCCCTGCAGCGACGGGGCCGACGCGGTGGACGGCAGCGCGGGCAGGTCGACCACGTCGATCCGACGGACGATCCCGTCGGCGCCGACGAGGCCGACCTGGCCGCGCGTGCTGGTGCGCACGACCGAGATCACGACGTCGTGCGCGGCGCGGTCGGCCGGCGCCGGCAGCGGGGCGTCGTCGGCGGTGCGGGCGAGCAGTCCGGTCGACGACAGCAGCGCCCAGCACGGCTCGTCGGGCACCTCGACCGGGGTGGCGGCGGTGACCGTCTGCCCGGCCGACTCCAACAGCACCGTGCGGCGCGGCGTGCCGAACTCGGCGGCCGTCGCGGCCAGCTCGTCGCCGACCACGCGACGCAGCAGCGCGTCGTCGGCGAGGATCGCGTCGAGCTCGGCGATGAGCTCGCGCAACTCGGAGATCTCGGTCTCGACGGCGATCCGGTCGTACTTGGTGAGGCGGCCGAGGGTGAGGTTGAGGATGTACTCGGCCTGTTGCTCGGACAGCTCGAACACCTGCCGCAGCCGCTCCCGCGCGTCGGCGCGGTTCTCGCTGCTCCGGATGAGCGCGATGACCTCGTCGATGTCGACCAGCGCCAGCAGCAGCCCCTCCAGCACGTGCAGCCGGTCGGCCGCCTTGCCGCGCCGGAAGGACGTGCGGCGGCGGACCACCTCGTAGCGGTGGTCGAGGTAGACCGTGAGCATCTCGCGCAGGCCGAGGGTGCGCGGCTGCCCGTCGACCAGCGCGACGGCGTTGATGCCGAAGGAGGTCTCCAGCGGGGTGAGCTTGTACAGCTGCTCCAGCACCGCCTCGGGCACGAAGCCGTTCTTCAACTCGACGACGATCTCCAGGCCGGAGTGCCGGTCGGTGAGGTTCTTCAGATCGGCGATGCCCTGCAATTTCTTGCTCTGCACGAGCTTCTTGATCGACTCCAGCACCTTCTCCGGGCCGACGTTGTAGGGCAGCTCGGTGATGACGACACCCTTGCGGCGGCCGATCTGCTCGATCCGGGCGGTGGCCCGCATCTTGAACGAGCCGTTGCCGCTGGCGTAGGCCGAGCGGACGCCGTCGAGGCCGATGATCTTGCCGCCGGTCGGCAGGTCCGGCCCGGGGATGAAGCGCATCAGCTCCTCGAGCGTCGCGTCCGGGTGGTCGATCAGGTGGCGGCAGGCGGCCACGACCTCGCCCAGGTTGTGCGGCGCGATGTTGGTCGCCATGCCGACGGCGATGCCCGACGCGCCGTTGACCAGCAGGTTCGGCAGCGCCGCGGGCAGCACGACCGGCTCGGTCTCACGGCCGTCGTAGTTGGGGCGGAAGTCGACGGTGTCCTCGTCGATCGAGGCCGTCATCGCCTCGGCGGAGGCGTCCATGCGGCACTCGGTGTAGCGCATCGCGGCCGGCGGGTCGTCGGGCGAGCCGAAGTTGCCGTGGCCGTCGAGCAGCGGCAGCCGCAGCGACCACGGCTGCACGAGGCGCACGAGGGCGTCGTAGATCGCGCCGTCGCCGTGCGGGTGCAGGCGGCCCATCACGTCGCCGACCGGCCGGGCGGACTTCACATGGCCGCGGTCGTGCCGCAGGCCCATGTCGTCCATCATGTAGAGGATGCGCCGCTGGACCGGCTTGAGGCCGTCGCGGGCGTCGGGCAGGGCGCGCGAGTAGATGACCGAGTAGGAATACTCCAAGAAGCTGGAGCGCATCTCCTCGCGGATATCGGTGTCGACGATGTGCTCGTCGAAGTCGTCGACTGCCGGGGACCGGGTTCCACTGCGCGCCATGGCTGCGATTCTGGCACAACGCCCCTGCTCAGACGGTAGATTGGGGGCGTGAGCGACGCCCCCGACGACCCGGACCAACACCCCGTCCCCGAGTGGGAGGCCGATGTCCTGCTGCGCGACGGCCGGGTCGCGCAACTGCGCCCGATCGTTCCCGCCGACGCCGAGGAGTTCGTGGCCTTCTACAGCCGCGTCTCGGACCAGTCGAAGTACTTCCGCTTCTTCTCGCCCTACCCCAAGCTGTCCGACCGCGACGTCAGACGCTTCACCACCGTCGACCACGACCGCCGCGTCGCCTTCGTCGTCACGGCGGCCGACCAGATCATCGCCGTCGGGCGCTACGACGCCACCAGCGACGTCGAGGCCGAGGTCGCCTTCCTCGTCGAGGACGCCCACCAGGGGCGCGGCATCGGCCAACTGCTGTTGGAGCATCTGGCGCAGGCCGGACGCGAACGGGGCCTGGAGCGCTTCCACGCCGAGGTGCTGCCCGCCAACGCGCGCATGATCCAGGTGTTCCGGGAGATGGGCTACTCGCTGCGCGCCGAGCTCGCCGACGGGGTCCAGCAGCTCACCTTCGCCCTCGACGCCACCGACACGGCGGTCGGCGTCATGCGCTCGCGCGAGCAGCGCGCCGAGGCGGCCTCCATCGCCCGCATCTTCGCCGCGCGCAGCATCGCCGTCGTCGGCGCGAGCCGCCGCCACGACTCCATCGGCCAGGCGATGGTCCGCAATCTCGTGCTCGGCGGGTTCTCCGGCGCGGTCTACGCGGTCAACAGCAACGCCGAGGCGGTCTCCGGGCTGCCGGCCTTCCGCACCGTGCAGGACATCCCCGACGAGGTCGACCTCGCCATCGTGGCGGTCCCGGCCGAGTACGTCACCGAGGTCGTGCTCGACTGCGCCGCCAAGGGCGTCCACGGGCTCGTGGTGATCTCGGCCGGCTACGCCGAGGAGGGCCGCGAGGGCCGCCGCCGCCAGCGCGAGCTGCTGGGCCTGTGCCGCTCCTACGGCCTGCGGTTGATCGGCCCGAACTGCCTCGGCGTCATCAACACCGACCGGCAGATCCAGCTCAACGCCTCGCTGTCGCCGTCGCTGCCGCCGCAGGGCCGCGTCGGCTTCTTCTGCCAGTCCGGCGCGCTCGGCACCGCCATCTTGGAGTCGGTCTCGCGGCGCGGCCTCGGCCTGTCGACCTTCGTCTCGGCGGGCAACCGCGCCGACGTCTCCGGCAACGACCTCTTGCAGTACTGGCAGGAGGACGACTCCACCGAGGTCGTGCTGCTCTACCTGGAGTCCATCGGCAACCCGCGCAAGTTCTCGCGCATCGCCCGGCGGGTCTCGGCGGTCAAGCCGATCGTCGCGGTCAAGTCGGGGCGCTCGACCCAGGGCGTGCCGGTCGGCCACACGGTGCGGCGCAGCTCGGCCCCGCAGGCGGCCGTCGACGCGATGTTCCGCCAGGCGGGCGTCATCCAGGTCGACACCCTCGACGAGATGTTCGACGTCGCGCAGGTGCTGGCCCACCAGCCGCTGCCGCGCGGCAACCGCATCGCCATCGTCGGCAACTCCGACGCGATGGCCCTGCTGGTCGCCGACGCGGGCAGCGCCGCCGGGCTCGAGGTGCTCACCCCGGTCTCGCTCGGCGCCACCGCCGACGCCGACGACTTCGAGGCGGCCATCGAGAACGCGTTGGCCAACCCCCGGGTCGACGCGCTCGTCGTGGTCTACATCCCGCCGCTCAACACCAAGGGCGAGGAGGTCGCCGACGTGCTCGCGGCCATCGGCGAGCAGTCCGACAAGCCCATCGTGTCGACCTTCCTCGGCAGCGAGGGAGTGCCCGAGCTGCTGCGCGTGCCCGACCTCGCGGGCGGTTCGGCCGGTCGCGGCTCGGTGCCGTCCTACGCCGCGCCGGAGTCGGCGGTGCGGGCGCTGGCCCGCGTGGTCAACTACGCCGAGTGGGCCTCCCACGACCAGGGCGAGTACCGCTCCTTCGACGACATCCGCGCCGACGACGCCCGCGAGATCGTCGAGAGCGTCGTGCGGATCGCGCCGCGCGGAGCCGTCTTGTCGACCGAGCAGGTACACGCGCTGCTCGCCTGCTACGGCGTCGACCTGTGGACCTGGGTCAACGTGCACACGGTCGAGGAGGCCGTCGCGGCGGGCGAGCAGCTGGGCTGGGACGTCGTGCTGAAGGCCGGCAGCGAGCATCTGCGGGCGCGCCCCGACCTGGAGCACGTGTGGCGGGCCATCGACTCGCCCGACGACATGCGCCGCGCCTGGGACGAGATGTCGCAGTGGGACGGGGTGCGCGCCGACACCCGCTTCTACGTGCAGCGCACCGCGCCCGGCGGCGTGCCGCTCGGCTTCGCGGCCACCGAGGACGGCCTGTTCGGGCCGTTGGTCTCCTTCGGCCTGTCCGGCGCGCCGAGCGACCTGCTGGGCGACCGCGCCTACGGCATCCCGCCGCTGACCGACACCGACGTCGAGAGCATGGTCACCGACCTGCGGGCCGCGCCGCTGCTGTTCGGCTACCGGGGCTCCGAGCCGGTCCAGGTCGCGGCGATCCACGAGCTGCTGCTGCGGATCGCGGCGCTCAAGGACGACCTGCCGGAGGTCACCGAGCTCGACCTGGAGCCGGTGCTGATCCGGCCCGACGGCATCACGGTGCTGAGCGCCCGGGCGAAGGTCGTGCCGACCCAGGACCGGCGCGGCGAGTGGTACACCCGCCGCCTCACGACGACCGTCGCGGTCACCGATACGCTGGCGTGATGGCCCACGATCGCAGCGCCGAGCTGTACGCCGAGATCCACCGCAGCGGCTACTACCCCGACATCGTCGCCGACGGCCTGCGCGACGCCCTCGCCGGAGAGACGGTCGCCGCCTTCGTCGCGCACCACGAGCCGACCTTCGACCGCGACGAGATCCGCCGCCATATGACGGTGCTGGTGCTCACCGGCACCCGCATGGTGCTGCTGCACACCGACGAGCACCCCGCCGACGACCTCGTGCCGCGCCCGTACACCTCCACCACCTCCGAGGCGGTCGGCCTCGACCAGGTGGCGTCGGTCGTGGTGACCCGCATCGTGTCGACCGCCGGACAGTTGGAGGAGGCGGTGCTCACGATCGGCTGGGGCGCGGTGCAGCGCCTCGACCTGGAGCCCGCCCGGTGCGACGACCCGCACTGCGACGCCGACCACGGCTACACCGGCAGCGTCAGCAGCGACGACTTCTCGCTGCGGCTGGCCGCGGCCGGCGACGGCGGCCAGGCCGTCGAGCGGCTGCTCGACTTCGCCCGTCACCTGTCGTCGGCGACGGCCCGTCCTGCGGCGCGCCCGACGGCGCGTGGGAGGGGGCGGGGCTGACATGCGCATCCACGACGTCTGGCCGTCGGTCGGGGCGGCGCTCGGCGCGCCCGGCTTCGAGGCGACGATCCCGCTGCCGGAGGCGCGCGGCTACATCGTCTTCCTCGTCGACGGGCTCGGCGAGGTCAACCTGCGCGAGAACGCCGACCACGCGCCCTTCCTGAACCGGCTCGACGCGGTCGAGGGGGTGCGCAGCAATCTGCCGTCGACCACCGTCACGAGCCTCACCTCCCTCGGCACCGGCCTGCGCCCCGGCGCGCACGGGGTCGCCGGGTACACCGTCCGGGTGCCGGCCACGGGGGAGCGGTTGAACTCGATCAACTGGGACCGCCCCGTCGACCCGCTGGCATGGCAGCCGCACCCGATGGTGTTGGAGCGGCTGGCCGCCGACGGGGTGAACGCCTGCTCGGTCAACGAGGCGCGCTTCGAGGGCACGGCGCTGACCCTCTGCACCCAGCGCGGCGTCCCCTTCCACGGCGTCTCCTCGACCTGGGAGCGCCATGACGTGCTGGTCGACCTCGCCGAGCAACCGGGGCGTCCGGCGGTCTACGCCTACGAGTCCGGCGTCGACCACACCGGACACGGCCACGGCTGCACGAGCGGGAAATGGCGTGAGGAGCTGCGCCGCGTCGACCGCGAGCTGTCGCGGCTGCGCGCCGATCTGCCCGACGACGTGCTGCTGGTCGTCACCGCCGACCACGGCATGGTCGACCTGCCGGCCGAGGGCCGCTTCGACGTCGACGAGTGGCCGACGCTGTCGGAGGACGTCGAGCTGATCGCGGGCGAGGCGCGCTTCCGCCATCTCTACACCGCTCCGGGGGCCGCCGAGGCGGTCGCCGAGCGCTGGCGCGAGCAGTTGGGCGACCGGGCGGAGGTCCGGCTGCGCGACGAGGCCGAGGACTGGTTCGGCCCGCTCGACCCGTCGGTCGCCGGACGCTTCGGCGACGTCGTGGTCGCCGCGCGGGGCGACTTCGCGATGTTCAGCTCGACGCAGTTCGCCCGCGAGTTCGGCATGCGCGGCTTCCACGGCTCGACCAGCGAGGCCGAGACCCGCATCCCCCTGCTGTTCGCCTGAGGCGGTCATGGCCGACCTGATCTACTACTTCGGCACGATGGACTCCGGCAAGAGCACGCTGGCGCTCCAGGTCGACCACAACCACCGCTCCCGAGGCCGGCGCGGGCGGGTGTTCACCTCGCACGACCGGGCGGGGGAGGGCGTGGTGTCGAGTCGGCTCGGCCTGTCGGCGGCCGCCACGGAGGTGCCGCCGGACTTCGACTTCTGGGAGCACGTGGTCCACGAGCTGACCCACGCGGAGCGGATCGACTACATCGTCGCCGACGAGGCGCAGTTCTACACGACCCGGCAGATCGACGACCTCGCCAAGATCGCCGACGAGCTCGACGTCGACGTGTTCTGCTTCGGCATCCTCACCGACTTCCGCACCCGCCTGTTCGAAGGGTCGGCGCGGCTGGTCGAGCTGGCCGACCGCATGCTGACGCTGCAGGTCGAGACGCTGTGCTGGTGCGGCGAGCGGGCGACGCACAACGCGCGCACCGAGGACGGCGTGATGGTCACCGAGGGCGAGGTCATCGTCGTCGGCGACGTCGAGAACCCCGACCGCCCGACGCCCCAGGTCGGCTACGAGGTGCTGTGCCGCCGCCACCACCGTCAGCGCATGACCGCCGCGCTGGCGAAGGCCGCCGCCCTGTCGCCCGACGTCCTGCCGTTCGACTGAAGACGGCACGAGGCCGGGCGAGGGAATCCCTCGCCCGGCCTCGTCGGTCGTGTCGCGTGCGGCTCAGACGTCGCGTCCGCCGAACATGATCTCGTCCCAACTGGGCACCCGGCGGCGCTCGTGGCGGCGGCCCCCCTCGGACGAGCGGCGGCGACCTTGCTCGGAGGCCTCGTCCTCGTCGTCGGCGAGACCCACCGGCTCGTCCTCGTCGACCTCCTCGAAGCCGAGCTGGTCGGTCAGGCTGTACTGGTTGGCCGAGGCCTGGGCCAGCTGCTCCATCGCCCGACGGTCGCGCGCCTCCTTGAGCGAGGCGACCGGAGCGGGCTCGCCCTGCTCCTCGTCGTCGGCCTCGGCCGCCGGGGCCGCCTCTGCCTGCTCCTCGCCGGAGAGGACCGCGTCGGCCAACTCCATGTGCGAGGACTCCTGCGGATGCGCGACCTCGCCGACCAGGCTGTGTGCGACCTCGTCGGCTGGCACGATGTAGTGGCTCTTGACGTCGAAGAGGAAGTGCGCGGCCGGGGAGTCGGCCGGGGTGACCGCCACGGCCCAGCGGCCGTCCTGACGACGCCACGCGTCCCAGCGGGCGTCCTCCGGCATGCCGCCGAAGTCGCTGATGTACTCGTCGATCAGCGAGCCCAGGGTGATGGGCGCGCCGCCGATCTGCTTGCGGCGCAGCGTGGTGCCGCGGGCCTGTTCGGCCACATAGGCGCGCTCGGCCAGCACCGGCCCGGCGAAGCCGTCGATCCGCTCGACTGGCACGCCCGCGGCGGCGGCGACCTCGGTGGGGGACTCGCCATGGCGGATCCGCGCCTGGATCTCGCGCGGGGTCAGCGAACTCTGGATCGCCCTGTCCGTGGTCACCGGACCGCTCGGCCGACGGCGTTGGTTGGCCACCGCCAGCAGTCGCATCACCCGGTCGTCGACCGGCACTGTGAACTCATCGCCGGTGTTGGGGTCGCGAGCGATGAGGTTGGCGCCGTCCTGACTGATCCGGTCCAAACCAAGTTCGCGCATGTAGGTCCTCCTTGCCTGCGTGCCATTGTCACAGGCAGTTGTTTTCAATGCATCGGCGACACGCCGGGTGATTCGAAGGGTGAAACTACCTCGGCCCTCGGGGGAGCAGGCCGTCGAGGGGGGCGAGCGGGCGTCCCCGGTGGTGTCGCGTCACCGATATCGCCTGTTCTCGCAGGAAAGCCAGGAGTTCGATCCGCCCGGACTGCGTCGGCGGGTCGGTCCAGAGCGAGATCTCGGCGCGCCCATGAATTGCCTGAGAGGCGTCGCGGCGGGGCGATCCGACGAGCCGGACCCGGCCCGAGCGCACGCCCGACAGCCGTCGCAGCCACGCCTCGTGGTCCTCGACGTGCGCGGCCGCGCCCGGCACGGCGAGCGGCGTGTCGACGCTGAGCGTGAGCGGCGCGCCCGCGCGGGCGGCGG
>NZ_JASGEK010000014.1:0-33470 GCF_047606445.1 Aeromicrobium sp.
GAGCGAGGACGGTTCGGAGACCTTCACCTCCACGATGGTGGTGGACGTGATCGGCGAGGTCGCCGACGACACGGCCACGATGCAGCCGGGCGAGACGAGCGTGACGGTCGACGTGCTCGCCAACGACACGGTCGACGGCGTGGTGCTCGACCCGACGAGCGTGCGGCTGGTCGACCCCGGCACCGGCGCGCCGGTGCCGAGCCTGACCACGCCGGAAGGCTCCTGGAGCGTGGACACGACCACCGGCGCGGTCACCTTCACTCCCGTGCCGAACTACGTCGGCGAGGTGCCTGCGGTCTCCTATGTCGTGACCGGCGACGACGGCGCGACCTACACCGCCGAGGTCTCCGTCGAGGTGCTCGGCGCGGCCGCCGACGACACGGCGCTGTTGTTCCCCGGTGAGGACGACGTCGTGATCGACGTGCTCGACAACGACGTCTTCCCCGGCACGACCGTCCCGCTTCTGGGCTCGGTCCGGCTGGTCGACCCGGCCGACGGCGAGGAGAAGCAGTCGGTCACGGTCGCCGGTGTGGGCACGTGGACGGTGAGCCTGATCACCGGCCGCGTCACCTTCGAGCCGGCGTCCGGCTTCACCGGCCTCACGCCGCCGCTGGCTTATCTGGTCGACGGCGACGACGGCGGCACCTACACCGCCGACGTCACCGTGGACGTGCTCGGCGAGGCCGCCGACGACACGGCGACGATCCAGCCTGGCGAGTCGGGCGCGACCGTCGACGTGCTCGGCAACGACGCGTCGGCGACCGGCACGACCCTCGACCCGTCGACCGTGGAGTTGATCGACCCGGCCGACGGGACGGCGAAGTCGTCGGTGACGACCGACGAGGGCACGTGGACGGTCGAGACCACCGGCCAGATCACCTTCACTCCGGCGGCGGGCTATGTCGGCACGACCCCGCCGATGACGTACTTGGTGACCGGCGCGGACGGCGTCACCTACACCGCGGAGGTCTCCGTCGAGGTGCTCGGCGCGGCCGCCCCCGACACGGTGACGCTGTCGCCGGGCGAGTCGAGTGTGACGTTCCATCCGGGCGACAACGACACCCCGGACGGTGTGGAGCTCGATCCGACGAGCGTGCGTCTGGTGGACCCGGACACGGGCGACCCGGTCGAGGAGGTCACGATCCCGGGCGTGGGCACGTGGAGCGTGGACACCGACACCGGCGAGGTGACGTTCACGCCGGAGGACGGTTTCACAGGCAAGACGCCGCCGATGTCGTACGTGATCGACAGCGAGGACGGCACGCAGACGTACACGTCGACGATGACCGTGGACGTGATCGGCGCGGCCACGGACGACTCGGCGGTGTTGCGGCCGGGTTCGGACAGCGTGGCGGTCGACGTGCTGGCCAACGACGACGTCCCGTCGCCGGTCGCCTCGAGCGTGCGGCTCGTCGACCCGTCGGACGGGCAGGCGAAGACCTCGGTGACGACCGACGAGGGCACGTGGACGGTCGATGAGACGACCGGCGTGGTGACGTTCGTCCCGGCGGAGGGTTTCACAGGGAAGACGACGCCGCTGGCGTATGTGGTGACCGGCGGCGACGGCGCCACCTACACGGCGGAGGTCTCCGTCGAGGTCGTCGGCGCGGCGACCCCCGACCAGGTGCTCACCACGCCGGGCGGCCCGGCGGTGTTCGACCCGCTGGCCAACGACCGGATCCCGGGCGAGACCCTCGACCCGACCACGGTCCGTCTGATCGACCCGGCCACCGGCGACCCGGTCACCTCGCTGTCCACGCCGGAGGGCGAGTGGACCGTCGACACCTCCACGGGCGTCATCACCTTCACCCCGGCGCCCGGCTACGTGGGCACGCCCCCGCCCGTGTCGTACGTGGTCACCAGCGAGAGCGGACGGACCTACACCGCCGACGTCACGGTGACCGCCGTCGGCCTGGTCACCCCGGACGAGGAGACGGCCGAGGGCGGCTCCCCGGTCGTCATCGACCCGCTCGCGAACGACCAGATCCCCGGCGTGACCCTCGACCCGTCGAGCGTGCGGCTGATCGACCCGGAAACCGGCCTGCCGGTGACCGAGCTGGTGGTCGACGGCGTCGGCACGTGGACGGTGGACACGACGACCGGGCTGATCACCTTCACGCCGGAGGACGGCTTCACCGGGGCCGTCCCGCCGGTCACGTACATCGTCGTCGGCGACGACGGCCTCACCTACGGGGCGACGATCGAGCTGACCATCGAGCCGGCCGCGACGGAGACGACCGACGACCCGGACGACTCCGACGACCCGGACGGCGGCCTGCCCGGCCTGCTGCCGGGCACCGGCTCGCCGATATCGCCGGCCATGCTGACCGCCGCGCTCCTGCTGCTCGGAACGGGCGCCGTCCTCGTGCGCCGCGCCCGTCGGCACAGCTGACCTGCGAGGCCCCCTCCGCCCGACGGAGGGGGCCTCACGCCGCCAGGGGATCGAAGCGGGGTGTCGTGCCCGAGGTCGAGTAGCATGCTACTCGTGGCGACCATGGTGAGCAGTGACGTGACGGCGGCCCTGCGGGCACGGGGGATCGCGGACGTCGACGACTCCACGACGACCCGAGCGGTCTACAGCACCGACGCCTCGCTGTACCGGGTCGTGCCGCAGGTCGTGGTGCGGCCGCGCTCGCCCGAGGAGATCCTGGCGGCGGTCGACGCGGCCCGTGAGACCGGCGTGCCGATCACCGCGCGCGGCGCCGGAACCTCCATCGCCGGCAACGCCGTCGGCACGGGCATCGTGCTCGACGTCGCCAAGCACCTGAACCGCGTCCACGAGGTCGACCCCGAGACGCGCACCGCCCGCGTCGACCCCGGCGTCGTCCACGCGGCGCTTCAGAAGGCCGCCGCCCCGCACGGCCTGCGCTACGGCCCCGACCCGTCGACCCACACCCGCTGCACGGTCGGCGGCATGATCGGCAACAACGCCTGCGGCAACCGCGCGCTCGGCTACGGGCGCAGCGCCGACAACGTCGCCGCGCTCGACCTGGTGACGGGCACGGGCGAGCGGTTGCTCGTCGGCCGCGACCTCGCCCGCCCGGCGTCCGCCGCGCTCGACCGCCTCGACGGCGTCGTCGCGGGCGGTCTGGCCACCGTGCGCACCGAGTTCGGCCGCTTCGGCCGCCAGGTGTCCGGTTACAGCCTGGAGCACCTGCTGCCGGAGAAGGGCTTCGACGTCGCCTCGTTCATGGCCGGCTCCGAGGGCACCCTCGCACTCATGCTGGAGGCCACCGTCGACCTGGTCGCCGCGCCGCGCCGCATCCACCTCGTCGTGCTCGGCTACCCGAGCATGGCCGAGGCCGCCGACCACGTCCCCGCCGTCCTGCCGTTCGAGCCGGTCGCCTGCGAGGGCCTGGGCGCGCGCATCGTCGAGGTCTACACCGGGGCGAAGGGGCCGTCGGCGGTCCCGGAGATGCCGCGCGGCGGCGGCTTCCTCTACGTCGAGCTGGCCGGCGACGACCCCGCCCGGCTGGCCGCGCAGGCCGACGAGGTGGTCGCTGCGGCCGGGGCGCTCGACCACCGGCACGTCACGAACCCGGCCGAGCAGGCCGTCCTGTGGCGCATCCGCGAGGAGGGCGCGGGCCTGTCCTCGCGGGTCTGGGACCGTCCGGCGCTGTCGGGCTGGGAGGACGCCGCCGTCCCGCCCGAACGCCTCGGCGCCTACCTCCGCGAGTTCGAGGAGCTGATGGACGCCCACGACGTGCACGGGGTGCCCTTCGGCCACTTCGGCGACGGCTGCGTGCACGTGCGCGTCGACTTCCCGCTCGGCGCCGAGGGCGGCCGGGCGGTCTACCGCGACTTCATCGTCGACGCCGCCCGGCTGACCGCGCGCCACGGCGGCTCCTTCTCCGGCGAGCACGGCGACGGCCGGGCGCGCTCGGAGCTGCTGCCGTTGATGTATTCCGAGGACGCGATGGCGCTGTTCGGGGCGGTCAAGGACGTCTTCGATCCGAGCAACCTGCTCAACCCGGGCGTGCTGGTCGACCCCGACCCGCTCGACGCCGCGCTGCGCGGCCAGCACCGCGCCTGGCCCGCCGGTCTGGAGCGGTCCCGCCGCACGGGCCTGCGGCTGCTGCACGACGAGGGCAGCTTCGGCGCGGCCGTGCACCGCTGCACCGGCGTCGGCAAATGCCTCGCCGACAACCGGGGCTCCGGCGGCGTCATGTGCCCGTCCTTCCAGGCCACCCGCGACGAGAAGGACTCCACGCGGGGTCGCGCCCGCATGCTGCAGGAGATGGTCGACGGACGGCTGGTCGACGGCGGCTGGCGCGCGCCGGAGGTGCATGAGGCGCTCGACCTGTGCCTGGCCTGCAAGGGCTGCCTCAACGACTGCCCGACCGGCATCGACATGGCCAGCTACAAGTCCGAGGTGCTGCACCAGGCGTACCGGGGCCGTCTGCGGCCGCGCAGCCACTACATCCTCGGCAAGCTGCCGTTCTGGTCGCGGCTCGTCTCGCCGATCTCGTGGCTGGTGAACCTCTCGCTCAAGGTCCCCGGCGTCGTGCACCTGGCGCGGTGGACCGCCGGCGTCGACCAGCGGCGCAGCCTGCCGTCGTTCGCGCCGAAGTCGTTCGCGCGCGAGACCCGCCGCCGGGAGGTCGCCGCCGACCGGCCCCGCGTGCTGCTGTGGTCGGACTCGTTCACCGAATATCTGCAGACGGACGGCGGCCACGCGCTCATCGGGCTGTTGGAGTCGGCCGGCTACGCCGTCGAGACGCTGTCCAAGCCCGCCTGCTGCGGCCTGACCTGGATCACCACCGGCCAGCTCGACACCGCGCGCCGCAAGATCGCCTTGGCCGTTGACACGCTGCACCCGTACGTCGCGGCGGGCGTGCCGATCGTCGGGATCGAGCCGTCCTGCACGGCGGTGCTGCGCTCGGACGCCGTGGAGCTGCTCGACGACCCGCGCGCCGGGGAGGTGGCCGCCGGGGTGTTCACCGCCGCCGAGCTGCTGGCCCGCACCGACGGCTACACGCCGCCGGACCTGACCGGCCGGACGGTGATCGTGCAGCCGCACTGCCACCACGCCTCGGTCATGGGCTTCGACGCCGACCTCGCGCTGTTGGAGAGGACCGGCGCGACGGTCCAGCGACTCGCCGGGTGCTGCGGCTTGGCGGGGAATTTCGGGGTCGAGAAGGGACACTATGATGTGTCGGTCGCGGTGGCCGAGCAGCAGCTGCTCCCCGCCGTCCGAGAGGCCCCGGAAGGAGCGGTCGTGGTGGCAGACGGGTTCTCGTGCCGGACGCAGCTCGACGACCTCGCCGGGGTGCGCGCCCTGACGCTCGCTCAACTGCTGGAGGGCTGATGGACCACGTCTTGGAGCTCGGCGCGGCGATGCAGCGCTATGCCGAGCTCGCCGACGCGGCCTTCGGCACCGAGGCGGTCCCGTCGTGTCCGGGCTGGACCTTCGACGACCTCACCCTCCACCTCGGCTCGATGCACCGCTGGGCCGGGTCGATCCTGCTCAGCGGCCAGCGCCTCGACGACCCCGTGGGCGTGCGGGTCACCCAGCCCGCCTCGGAGTGGTACGCCGGGACCGCCGCCGCGCTGCTGGAGATCCTGATGGCGGTCGACGAGGACGAGCCGACCCCGAACTTCTCGCGGGTCGACGAGCGGGCGGCGTTCTGGGCGCGTCGGCAGATGCACGAGACGACGGTCCACACCGTCGACGCCTGCCTCGCCCTCGGGCTGGGCGTCGACGGCTGGCCGGTGCCCGCGCAGGTGGCCGCCGACGGGATCGACGAGGTGCTCAGCGTGTTCTTCGCCCGGCTGACCGCGCAGGGCCGGCGCCCGCACCTGACGGGGCGGGTCAAGATCACCGCCACCGACGTCGGGCGATCCTGGATCATCGCCGAGGCCCCCGACGCGATGCGCACCCCGGTCCTGGCCTTCGCCCGCGACGAGACGGGGGTGACCGGCCGCATCGTGGGACCGGCGGCGCAGATCTACCTGGCGCTGTGGGGCCGGATCGACAACGCGAGCGTCGCCACCGAGGGCCTGTCCGCCCGCCAACTCCTGCGCGGCCCCCTCGTCCCCTGACGCACGATGATGGGTTGAGGTAGCTATCACCACCTAAAGCCATCATCCTTGGTCCCCCCGGACACGCAGGATGATGGATACGGGTCGCGATGGCTGCCCAAAGCCATCATCCTGCGTCCCCGGCAGCCGGGAACGGCGCCGATTTTGACCGCGCCGACCTCAGCGGGTAGCCTTAGTCGCTGTGTCTGGAACACCCAGGCCCCATGCACGCATCCTGTCGTCCAGTCACGTCCGGATCGGACCTATCCCCACGGCGATGGCGAGTGCATGAGTGAGTCGAGACTCTCCCAGTCGAGAAGAAGGATGTCGCGTAGTGCCCACGATTAATCAGTTGGTCCGCAAGGGCCGCCAGTCCAAGGTGGTCAAGACCAACACCCCGGCCCTCAAGGGCTCCCCGCAGCGTCGTGGAGTGTGCACCCGCGTGTACACCACGACCCCGAAGAAGCCGAACTCGGCGCTCCGCAAGGTCGCGCGTGTGAAGCTCTCCAGCGGCACCGAGGTCACTGCCTACATCCCCGGCGAGGGTCACAACCTCCAGGAGCACTCGATCGTGCTCGTGCGCGGCGGTCGCGTGAAGGACCTCCCCGGCGTCCGTTACAAGGTCGTCCGCGGCTCGCTCGACACCCAGGGCGTCAAGGGCCGCAAGCAGGCCCGCAGCCGCTACGGCGCGAAGAAGGAGAAGAGCTGATGCCCCGCAAAGGCCCCGCGCCCAAGCGCGTCCCCGAGACCGACCCGGTCTACGACAACCAGCTCGTCACGCAGCTGATCAACAAGATCCTCATCGACGGCAAGAAGCAGACCGCCCAGCGCATCGTCTACACGGCGCTGGAGGGCACCCGTGAGAAGACCGGCACCGACCCGGTCATCACGCTCAAGCGCGCGCTCGACAACGTCAAGCCCGCACTCGAGGTCAAGAGCCGTCGCGTCGGCGGCGCCACGTACCAGGTCCCGATCGAGGTCCGTCCGGCCCGCCAGACGACCCTCGCCCTGCGCTGGCTCACCAAGTACGCCGGCGAGCGTCGTGAGAAGACCATGGCCGAGCGCCTGCAGAACGAGATCCTCGACGCCAGCAACGGCCTCGGCGGCGCGGTGAAGAAGCGCGAGGACACGCACAAGATGGCCGAGGCCAACCGCGCCTTCGCCCACTACCGCTGGTAACCGGCCGGCCCCTGCGCTAGCAGGGGCCGCCCCACCGCTTTCTCACGGAAGAGATTCAGGCCTCACCCATGGCGACAGACATCACCACGGACCTCACCCGGGTCCGCAACATCGGCATCATGGCGCACATCGACGCCGGCAAAACCACCACCACCGAGCGCATCCTGTTCTACACGGGCATCACCTACAAGATCGGTGAGGTCCACGACGGCGGCGCGACGATGGACTGGATGGAGCAGGAGCAGGAGCGCGGCATCACGATCACGTCGGCCGCGACGACCTGTTGGTGGAAGAACCACCAGATCAACATCATCGACACCCCCGGCCACGTCGACTTCACCGTCGAGGTCGAGCGCTCCCTGCGCGTCCTCGACGGCGCGGTCGCGGTCTTCGACGGCGTCGCCGGCGTGGAGCCGCAGTCCGAGACGGTGTGGCGTCAGGCCGACAAGTACGGCGTGCCGCGCATGTGCTTCGTCAACAAGCTCGACCGCACCGGCGCGTCCTTCGACTTCTGCGTCAAGACCATCCGCGAGCGCCTCGGCGCCACCCCGCTGGTCCTGCAGCTGCCGATCGGCGCCGAGGCCGACTTCATCGGCGTCGTCGACCTGGTCGAGATGAACGCCAAGGTCTGGCGCGGCGAGACCACGATGGGCGAGGACTACGTCGTCGAGGAGATCCCCGCCGACCTGGCCGACGCCGCCGCCGAGGCGCGCGAGGCGCTGCTCGAGACGCTGTCCGACGTCGACGACGACATCGCGATGGCCTACCTCGAGGGCGAGGAGATCAGCGTCGACGACCTCAAGGCCGCCATCCGCCGCGCCACGCTGTCGACCAAGCTCAACCCGGTCCTGTGCGGCACCGCCTTCAAGAACAAGGGCGTCCAGCCGCTGCTCGACGCGGTCGTCGCCTTCCTGCCGAGCCCGATCGACATCGGCGAGGTCAAGGGCACGAGCCCCAAGGACGAGGAGGTCGAGGACAGCCGCAAGCCGTCCGACGACGAGCCGTTCGCCGGCCTGGCGTTCAAGATCGCCGCCGACCCGCACCTGGGCAAGCTGACCTTCGTGCGCGTCTACTCCGGCCGTCTGGAGGCCGGCACCCAGGTGCTCAACGTCACCAAGGGCCGCAAGGAGCGCATCGGCAAGGTCTACCAGATGCACGCCAACAAGCGCGAGGAGATCGCGTCGGTCGGCGCCGGTCAGATCGTCGCCGTCATGGGCCTGAAGGACACCACCACGGGCGAGACGCTGGCCGACTCGGCCAAGCCGATCGTCCTGGAGTCGATGACCTTCCCCGACCCGGTCATCCAGGTCGCCATCGAGCCCAAGACGAAGTCCGACCAGGAGAAGCTCGGCGTCGCCATCCAGCGTCTCGCCGAGGAGGACCCGACCTTCCAGGTGCACACCGACGAGGAGACGGGGCAGACCATCATCGCCGGCATGGGCGAGCTGCACCTCGACATCCTCGTCGACCGCATGAAGCGCGAGTTCAAGGTCGAGGCCAACGTCGGCAAGCCGCAGGTCGCGTACCGCGAGACGATCAAGAAGACCGTCACCGGGCACAGCTACACGCACAAGAAGCAGACCGGCGGCTCGGGCCAGTTCGCCAAGGTCGTCATCGGCATCGCGCCCACGGGCCCGGTCGTCGGCGGCGAGGGCGGCTACGAGTTCGTCAACGAGGTCACCGGCGGCCGCGTGCCGCGCGAGTACATCCCGTCGGTCGACGCCGGAGCGAAGGACGCCATGCAGTTCGGCGTGCTCGCCGGCTACCCCATGGTCGACGTGAAGGTGACGCTGGAGGACGGCGCCTACCACGACGTCGACTCCTCGGAGCTCGCGTTCAAGCTGGCCGGCTCGATGGCCTTCAAGGAGGCCGCGCGCAAGGCCGACCCGGTCATCTTGGAGCCGATGTTCGCCGTCGAGATCACCACGCCCGAGGACTACATGGGCGATGTGATCGGCGACGTCAACTCCCGGCGCGGCCAGGTCCAGTCCATGGACGAGGGTTTCGCGGGCGCCAAGCTCATCAAGGCGCTCGTCCCGTTGTCCGAGATGTTCGGTTACGTCGGCGATCTGCGGTCCAAGACCTCCGGTCGCGCCTCGTACTCGATGCAGTTTGACTCTTACGCCGAGGTCCCGAAGGCCGTCGCGGAAGAGATCATCAAGAAGGCCCGCGGCGAGTAACAGCGGTCCATCGCATAAGGTGGCCTGAGGTTTTCCGCGACGCGGGACCCGACGGCCTTCATAGTCAGCACGTCATCACAACCAGGAGGAGCCCCAGTGGCTAAGGCGAAGTTCGAGCGGACCAAGCCGCACATGAACATCGGCACCATCGGTCACATCGACCACGGCAAGACGACCTTGACCGCGGCGATCACCAAGGTGCTGCACGACGCGTACCCCGATCTGAACGAGGCCTCGGCCTTCGACCAGATCGACAAGGCGCCCGAAGAGCGTCAGCGTGGCATCACGATCTCGATCTCGCACGTCGAGTACCAGACCGAGAACCGTCACTACGCGCACGTCGACTGCCCCGGGCACGCCGACTACGTGAAGAACATGATCACCGGCGCGGCCCAGATGGACGGCGCGATCCTCGTGGTCGCCGCCACCGACGGCCCGATGCCCCAGACCCGTGAGCACGTGCTGCTCGCGCGTCAGGTCGGCGTGCCGTCGATCGTCGTCGCGCTCAACAAGTGCGACATGGTCGACGACGAGGAGATCCTCGAGCTCGTCGACATGGAGATCCGCGAGCTGCTCAACGACCAGGAGTTCGACGGCGACAACGTCCCGATCGTCCAGGTCGCCGCGCACCCGGCCCTCCAGGGCGACGAGAAGTGGGGCAAGTCGATCCTCGAGCTCATGGCCGCGGTCGACGAGTACATCCCGCTGCCCCCGCGTGAGACGGACAAGCCGTTCCTCATGCCGGTCGAGGACGTCTTCACGATCACCGGTCGTGGCACCGTCATCACCGGTCGTATCGAGCGCGGCGTCATCAAGGTGAACGAGACCGTCGAGATCGTCGGCATCCGCGAGGAGAAGCAGACCACCACGGTCACCGGCATCGAGATGTTCCGCAAGCTGCTCGACGAGGGCCAGGCGGGCGAGAACGTCGGCCTCCTGCTCCGCGGCACCAAGCGCGAGGACGTCGAGCGCGGCCAGGTCGTCATCGCCCCGGGCACGACGACCCCGCACACCAACTTCGAGGGCCAGGCGTACATCCTGTCCAAGGAGGAGGGTGGCCGTCACACGCCGTTCTTCAACAACTACCGTCCGCAGTTCTACTTCCGCACCACGGACGTCACCGGCGTCGTCACGCTGCCCGAGGGCACCGAGATGGTCATGCCCGGCGACAACACCGAGATGACGGTCGAGCTGATCCAGCCCATCGCGATGGACGAGGGCTTGAACTTCGCCATCCGCGAGGGCGGCCGCACGGTCGGCGCCGGCAAGGTCACCAAGATCATCAAGTGACCCGCTGACGCAGCTCAGAGCGAGGCCCCCGGAACCTGAGGGTTCCGGGGGCCTCGTCGTCTCCGCGGGATACGCTGACGCCCATGCCGAAGAACCACTCGAAGAAGAGCCTCGCCGGAAAGTCGGGACCGCGCGGACCGATCGGTCTGGCGGCGTCCTCGCTGGCGGGCTCGGCGCGCTTCGCCGAGAAGATCGAGACGCTGCTCGACGAGGCCATCGCCACGCTGCGGGCCGCGCGGCCGGTGTTGGAGGCGGTGGGCAAGGAGATCGAGGACGGCCTGCTCGACGACGTCCGCGCGCTGTTGGCCAGCGTGCCCGAGACGCAGGAGGACGTCCGGGTCGCGCGCGCCTCGGCCGAGCGCATCGCCGGCGTCATCGACGGCGCCCTCAGCCCGCTCGGCGCGGTCCCCGGCGCCAAGCTGGCCAAACGGGTCACCCGCTCCCGCAGCGCCAAGGACGCGCCCGACGAGGTGGGGTGAGGCGTTCCAGCTTTCTGTGGATAAGTCGTTGGACGGATTCCTGGCCTCCGGGTGATTCTCGGGGCATGATGGGTCAGAGGAAGGCGGGATGCCATGAGCGTGATGGAGACGGAGCGGTTACCGGGTCGGTGGACCGTGGAGATGCGAAACGAGTTGCCCGATGATGGGCGGCGTTACGAAGTCATCGACGGGGTGCTCTACGTGAACGCCGCGCCGAGGCCACGTCATCAAATCGTGCAGTTGATGTTGGCGGCTCGTCTGCTGTCAGCCGCGCCACAAGGTTTGTGGGTACTCACCGCGCCGACCGATGTGGTGCTTTCGCCCGACGATGTCGTCCAGCCCGACGTCCTGGTCGCGCCAAAGCGAGTTTTTGGAGAGTTAAATCTGCCGACGGGGCCTATGCTCGCGGCTGAGGTCGCGTCGCCCAGCACCTACCTCCACGACCTCAACACGAAGAAGGACCGCTACGAGCGGGCGGGCGTCCCCTCGTACTGGATCGTCGATCCGAACCGTCTCACGCTGACCGTCTTCGAGTTGGTCGACGGGCGGTACGAGCTGGTCGCCGAGGTCGGATCGGACGAGTCCTGGACCGCAGAGCGCCCCTTCCCCGTCACCATCGCCCCGGGCGAGCTGGTCTACTGACCTTCGGGCGAAGACCATCGGTGATGGTCAAGGGCCGAGGTGTCCGTGTCGACGCCGGCCATGGGCGTGCTCGCTGTGTTGCTCGGCACGGCGCTTGTCCGGGTCGGGAGGGGCTACGGCTTCCGGAGGCTCTGGTGAGGAGGTGACGAAGGCTCGGCGGAGCGGTCTCCGTCGGGCTTTCCCGCGTCGACGCCCCGTCGTCCCGAAACTGTCACTCGGCCGGGTTAGCCTGGCGCGGACGGCGATGATCGGGAGGGTGGACATGCGGCGATTCGAGTTGGTCGAGGGCACCTCGGCGAAGTTCTGGCAGGTGTGCGTCGACGGAGCCGATGTCACCACGCGGTGGGGGCGGATCGGCACGAACGGCCAGACCAAGACTAAGGAGTCAGCCAGCGCGGCGGCCGCCGAGGCGGAGGCGCGCAAGCTGATCGACCAGAAGACCAAGAAGGGCTACGTCGAGGTCGCGGCCGAGGAGACCGAGGCGCCGGCCGCCGCGGCGGCTCCCGCGCCGAAGCCGGTCGTCGACCCAGAGCCGTCGGCGGTCGAGGACACGCCCGGTGGCGTCCCGCCGTGGCTGGACGGCGGCGACCCCGTCGACCTCGACGACCAGTTCCGCGAGCTCGCCTATCCGACGCGCGCCCATCCCCGGCCGCTTCCGGGAGTGGTCGACCATCCGCCCCACGGCTTCGGCCTAGGGCGGACGGTCGTCGCCGACCTGGCGGCCACGCCGTCGGAGGCGCACGAGGTGCTGCGGGCCGGGGTCGCCGCCGAGACGATCGACGCGCTCACCCCCGACGGCGCGGTCGGCGCGCTCGTGCTCGGAACGGCCGCTCGGCTGGGAGCCGGCTTCACCATGAGGCGGGTCGTGGAGCGCTTCGGGGCGGTCGAGGCGACGCGGGCCCTGATCGCGAGCTACCGCTACACGCCGAACGTCAGGTGGAGCCGCACGAAGGGCGAGCCGGCGACGGTGTCGTTCGACCTCGGCGACACGCCCTATCGCGGCGAGCATCGCAATCCGCTCGGCGACGCCGAGTCGATGTTGCGCCACGTGCTGGCGGCGGCCGACGAGGCCGACTACGAGGCGGCCGTCCGGCTGGTGCGCGAGGCGTGGCCGAGCCTGACGCCCTTCCGGCAGGCGGGCCTGGCGCTGGCGGTGCCCGACCTTCCCGAACTCACCGACGAGCTGATCGCGACGCACGGCGCGGACAAGCCCACCTGGCTGCACTGGCTGCAAGCCACGGCCAGCACCCTCGACCTCGCGCAGGTCGCGGCGCGCGTCAAGGTCGAGGACTACTGGCGGCTCGGCGCCGACTCCGGGCTCGTCCACGCGATGGTCCTCGAGAAGGGCAGCGGCGCGGTCGCCTGGCTCGCGCCCTACGCCGACGTCGAGACGACCGGCGCCGCGCTGGTCCGCATCGGCACGCCCGAGGCCGTCGGCCACCTGGTCGCGGCGGCGCACAGCGGCAAGGACGCGATGGCCCGGCTCAACGAGGCGGTCCGCCGCTGGCCGGTGGCCGCGACCGCCGGGCTCGCCGTCGCGGCGGCGTCGGGCGGGCGGTCCGAGTCGGTGGCCCGTGCCGCCCTCACACCGCTCGTCGCCGAGGAGCCCGGCCGCGTCGACCTGGTCCGCGACTGGGTCTCCCCGGCTGCCGCCGCAGTGCTCGACGGCCTGCTCGTCCGGTTCTCGGCCGACGTCGACGAGGCGTCCGACGAGGAGCTTCCGCGCGTGCTCGCCGCGCCGCCGTGGTTGGAGAAGCGTCCCCGGGAGAAGCCGATCCTCATCGACCCGCTGCCCTGGGAGCCGGTCGAGCGCTGGGCGGCGGGCCAGCGCGAGCAGTGGCTCGCGACCAAGGCGTGGGCGGTCGCCCACGGCACGCTGAAGAACGTCGAGGCGGTCGCGCAAGCGCTGTGCGAGTCTCGTTACAGCTGGCAGGACAAGCAGGTCGGGGCCGACCAGGTGACGGCGATGGCCGACGCGTTCGCGGTCGGCGACGCGCAAGCCGCGGCCTCCGCGTTCGGCGAGTGGGCGGCGGCGCAGAAGGCGGAGAACCGGTACAGCTCGGCGGTGGTCCGCAGCTTCCTGCTCGTCGAACAGGCCGCGCCGGTGCTCGACAAGGTCCGGCCGGATCTCGGTCTGGAGGTGTGGAACCTGTTGGCGGGAACGGCCGAGGACGACTACGACGTGAAGCCGGTCGTCGCGCGTCGCGGCGTCGCGGCGCTGCCGGGGTTGGCGCGGGTGATCCGACGCCGCCCCGCCGACGAGCTCGCCACCGCGCTGCCCTTCGGCTCTGTCGAGCTGGCGCCGCTCATGGCGCGGGCGTTCCATCAGCTCAAGACCGTGCGCGAGGACGCGCTCGCGTGGCTGCTCGCCCACCCCGACTACGCCGCCGCCGGTCTCATCGCGCCCGCGCTCGGCAAGCACGGCGCGGCCCGCGACGCCGCGCGGGCCGCGTTGCAGCGACTCGGCGCCGACCACCGCGAGGCGATCCTCGACGTGGCGCGCCGGTACGGGCGCGACGACGTGCTGACGGCGGTCCAGGCCATGCTCGACGCCGACGACACGGAGAACTTCCCCACGAGGCTGCCCAAGCTGCCGGCGTGGTGGGCGCCGGCCGGGTGGTCGCGGCCCCGTCTGGCCGACGGGAAGGCGCTGCCGCTCGCGGCAGTCGACTATCTCGGCACGATGCTGATGTTCCCGGTGGTCGACGACCAGGTCTATCCGGGGATCGCGCAGGTCGTCGAGGCGTGCGACCGCGCCTCGCTGGCCGAGTTCGGCTGGGACCTGTTCTCGACCTGGCTCGCCGCCGGCGGCGTCGCCAAGGACGCCTGGGCGATGACCTCGCTCGGATTCCTCGGCGACGACGAGACCGCGCGGCGGATCACCCCGTACCTGCGGGCCTGGCCGGGGGAGTCCCAGCACAAGCGCGCCGTCACCGGCCTGTCGGTGCTCGCCGGCATCGGCACCGACCTCGCGTTGATGCAGCTCAACGGCATCGCCACGAAGGTCAAGTTCAAGGCGCTGCAGAACGCCGCCCGCGAGCGGATCGACCAGATCGCCGAGCAGCGGGGCCTCACGACCGAGGAGTTGGAGGACCGGCTGGCGCCCGACCTGGGACTGTCCGAGAGCGGCACGATGACGCTCGACTTCGGTCCGCGCTGCTTCACGGTCGGTTTCGACGAGGCGCTCAAACCCTTCGTGCGTGACGGCGAGGGGGCCCGGTTGAAGGAGCTGCCGAAACCGCGGCAGAGCGACGACGCCGAGCTGTCGAAGGCCGCCACCGCCACCTGGCGCGCGCTGAAGAAGGACGCCCGCGCGGTGGCCTCGCAACAGGTGCTGCGGCTGGAGGTCGCGATGTGCGTGCAGCGCCGCTGGCCGCTGGCGACCTTCGACACCTTCCTCGCCGGGCATCCGCTCGTCCGGCACCTCGTCCACCGTGTCGTCTGGGCGGCCTATGACGCGGACGACCGGCCGGTGACCTTCTTCCGGGTGGCCGAGGACGGCGAGCGCACCGACGCCGACGACGAGCCGATCACCCTCGGCGACGACGTCGTGGTCGGCATCCCGCACCCGTTGGAGATCCCCGACGCGGTGGCGGCCGCCTTCGGTCAGCTGTTCACCGACTACGAGCTGTTGCAGCCCTTCGACCAGCTGTCGCGCGAGAGCTTCACGCTGACCGACGAGGAGCTGGCCGCGACGAGCCTGACCCGCTGGGCCGACCAGGCGGTCCCCGTCGGCAAGGTGCTCGGCCTGACCAACCGGGGCTGGCAGCGCGGCACGCCCGCCGACGGCGGGGTCGCCGGCTACGTCGAGAAGCCCCTCGGACCGGGGCTGTCGATCGTCGCCCAGCTCGACCCCGGCCTGTTCACCGGCTATCTCGACGACGCGCCCGAGCAGACGGTCACCGCCGTGCAGGCGGGCGACCCGAGCTGGTGGGGCGAGGTCAAGGAGCCGAAGCCGCTCAGCACGCTCTCGCCCATCGCGATCAGCGAGCTGGTCCGCGACCTGGAGGGTCTGCGTGGCTGAGCAGGCGTTGCAGCGTCCCCCGGCGGAGATCCTGCACGCCGACGAGCTGGCCGCGCTCGCCGCAGCCGACACCGACCCGAGACCGCCCGGCTGGACGCTGAGCCTGCGGGCGGCGCGGGCCTTCGTGCTGGGCGACGACCGGCTCGGCGCGACCCGCAAGATCGTCGCGCCGAACGCGGCGGTCGAGCGCATGCTGGTCACCCTGGCGACCGGACGCGGGCTCATGCTGGTCGGCGAGCCGGGCACCGCGAAGTCGCTGCTGTCGGAGCTGCTGGCCACAGCGGTCAGCGGCCTGTCCACGCTCACCATCCAGGGCGGCGCGTCGATCACCGAGGACCAGATCACATACTCCTGGAACTACGCGCTGCTCATCAACGAGGGGCCGAGCCCGCGCGCGCTCGTGCCCGCGCCCCTGCACACCGGCATGACGCAGGGCAAGGTCGTCCGCTTCGAGGAGATCACCCGCGCGCCGGTCGAGGTGCAGGACAGCCTGCTCGGCATGCTGTCGGACCGCGTGATGGCGATCCCGGAGCTCGACGGCGACCAGGGCATGCTCTACGCCCGCGACGGCTTCAACCTCATCGCCACCGCCAACACCCGCGACCGGGGCGTCAACGAGATGAGCGCCGCGCTCAAACGGCGCTTCGACTTCGAGACGGTCTTCCCGATCCTCGACTTCGCCGCCGAGCTGGAGCTGGTGGCGTCGGCGTCGACCCGGCTCTTGGAGCGCAGCGGCATCCCGGTCACGGTTCCCGAGCCGGTGCTGGAACTGCTGGTCACCACCTTCCGCGACCTGCGGCGCGGCGGCGCGGCGAAGGCCGACGCCGACGGGCTGAGCGCGGTCATGTCGACGGCCGAGGCGGTCAACGTCGCGCACGCGGTGGGGGTGCGCGCCTGGTATCTCGACCAGCGCGAGGGCACGCCCGCCGACCTCGTCGACTCCATCGTCGGCACGGTGGTCAAAGACGACGCCGACGACCGGGCGAAGCTGCGCCGCTACTTCGAGCAGACCGTGGCTGGCCGCTCCGGCGAGCATTGGCGCGCCTATCACGAGGCGCGCGAGCGGCTGCCGTGACCGTGTCCGAGCCGGTCGTCGTCGGCGTCCGGCACCACTCGCCGACCTGCGCGCGGCTGGTGCGCGACACGATCGTCGCGCTGCGTCCGGCGCACGTGCTGATCGAGGGTCCGGCCGACGTCAACGACCGGATCGAGGAGTTCCACCTCGGCCACCAGCTGCCCGTCGCGCTCTACAGCTACCTGTCCACACCCGATGTCCATCGCGCCTCGTGGACGCCGTTCGCCGAGCACTCGCCGGAGTGGCAGGCCATGCTCGCCGGGCGGGAGGTCGGCGCCCGGGTCAGGTTCATCGACCTGCCCGCCTGGCACGAGGCCTTCGCCGACCTCGACCACCGCTACGGCGACGCGGCCGACGACGAGGAGGAGCGGCAGGCCCGCGCCTACACCGAGGCGGTCGCCGCGCGGGTCGGCGTCGACGACGGCGACGTGCTGTGGGACCACCTCTTCGAGTCGCAGACGCGGGTCGACGAGATCGGCCCCCGCCTCGACCAGTGGTTCGACGCGCTGCGCGGCGACACGCCCGGCTCGCTGGGCAACGTCGCGCGCGAGGAGCAGATGGCGCGGTGGATCGCCTGGGCGACGGGCACGTGCGAGGGTCCGGTGCTGGTGGTCTGCGGCGGCTTCCACGCGCCCGCGCTGCGCCGCCGGTGGCGAGAGGTCGAGGCGGTCGCGCCGCCGACGCCGTTGCCGCCCGACCACGACCGAGACGAGGTGCGCTTCGGCTCGTTCCTCGTGCCCTACAGCTTCAAACGCCTCGACTCCTTCACCGGCTACGCCTCGGGCATGCCGTCCCCGGCCTACTACCAGTGGCTGTGGGAGAGTGGACCGGAGCAGGCCGGGCTGCGCCTGCTCGAAGAGGTGCGGAACCGGCTGCGCGCGCGGAACCTCCCGGCCTCCACCGCGACCGTGCAGGCGGTGCACACCCACGCCCACGGGCTCGCCCGGCTGCGCGGCCACGACACTCCGCTGCGGGTCGACTGGTGTGACGCGATGGCGGCCGGATGGGTGAGCGAGGCGCTCGACGCGCCGCTGCCGTGGACCTATCGCGGGCCGATCCGACCGGGCACCGACCCGGTGCTGGTCGAGGTCATGGGCGCCGCCTCCGGCGACGCGACCGGCCGGCTCGCCCCCGGCACGCCGCTGCCGCCGTTGGTCGAGGCGGTGGCCGACGAGTTAGCAGCCTGCGAGCTTCCCGTCGCCGGGACCGTCCGGCTCGACCTGCTCGACGGGGCCGCCGACCGGGAGCGCAGCCGCGTGCTGCACCGGCTGCGGATTCTGCGGATTCCCGGCGTCGAGCGGGTCGCCGGACCGGCGCTCACGCTCGGCGGCGCCGACGACTCGTGGACCGAGACGTGGCGGCTGGCCGACTCGCCGCGCCGTCTGGGCGCCCTGATCGAGGCGGGCGCCTGGGGCGGCACGCTGGTCGAGGCGGCCCGCGCCCGGTGGAGCGACGACGTGACGTCGAGGGGCGGCGACGTGGCCGCGCTCGCCCGCGCCCTCGACCAGGCCGTCTGGGCGGGGCTGACCTCGGTGGCCGCGCCGGTGCTCGCCACCCTCCGCGAGCGGGTGCGCGCCGAACGCGACCTCGGCGCGCTGGGCGAGGCCTTGCGGGTGCTCGCCCCGTTGGCGCGACGTCCCGAGGCAGTGGGCGCCGTGTCGCTGCCGGCCGTGGTCGAGACGGTGGACGCGATCGTCGACCGCGCCGTATGGCTGTTCGAGCCTGCGGCCGCCGTGCCTGCGGCCGAGGTCGACCGACACCTCGGGGCGGTCGTCGGGCTGCGTGACGCGGTCCTGCTGATCCGGGCTGACCGGGCCGTTGGTCTGACGGTGCCGCCGGACCGGATCGTCGCCGTGCTGTCCCGCAAGGCGCTCGACGGCACCGCCGCCCCGGTGAGCCGAGGCGCTGCGCTGGGCGCGCTCATCAGCCTCGACGCCCCGGTGGCCGCCGACCCGCTGAGCCTGCTCGACGCCTTGGGAGCCGCCCGGCTCGGCGACGCCCTCGCCGGACTGCTCGCGCTCGCGCGCGAGGTGTTGGTGTCCGACCCGCGTTTCGTGGCGGGGCTCGACCGGCTGGTCACCGCCTTCGAGGACGCCGAGTTCGTCGGGGCGCTGCCTTCGCTGCGCGGCGCCTTCGCCTGGCTGCCGCCCCGTGAACGCGGCGACCTCGCCGGTCAGGTGCTGGGTCTGCACGACGGCGAAGGGCTGTCGACGCGCGTGCTCACCGCGCCCGCCCGCTTCGACCCGGTCGCCACGGCAGCGGCGGCGGACGTCGAACGACAGGTGGTCGCCGAACTGCGCCGCTGGGGCGTCTGGAGGAACGGCGATGAGCACTGATCCGTTGCGCGTCCCCGAGCCGTTGCGCCGCTGGCGGCTGCTGCTCGGCGAGGCCGCCGACCCGAGTCTCGGCGTCCTCGACGGCGACCTGGCCGCCGCCGACGCCGCGCTCGACTGGCTCTACGGACGCGACCCCGACCGGCTCGCGCGCGGCGAGCGTTCCGGCGGCTCGGGGGCCTCCCGCCTGACGGTGCCCGACTGGATCGACAGCGTCCACCGTCTGTTCCCCGCCGAGGTGATCGAGCGGGTCGAGACCGACGCCGTCGAGCGTTTCGGCATCACCGAGGTGGTCACCCGGATCGACGTGCTGGAACGGATCGAGCCGTCGGAGTCGCTGTTGCGGTCGGTGTTGCAGACCAAACACCTGATGAACTCCGAGGTGCTGGCGGCGGCCCGGCGCATCGTGGCGCAGGTGGTCGAGCGCATCCTCGACGAGTTGACGACCGAGGTCCGCCAGGCCTTCTCCGGCACGCTCGACCCGCGCCGCCGCTCGCCGGTCCCGGTCGCCCGCAACTTCGACTTCCGGGGCACTGTCCGCGCGAACTTGGGCCGGTGGGACCCCGACCGGGCGAAGCTGTACGTCGACCGACCGCTGTTCGTCAGCCGCACCCGCCGTCACACCGACCGCTGGCGGATCGTGCTGCTGGTCGACCAGTCCGGGTCGATGGCCGACTCGGTGATCCACTCGGCCGTGCTGGCCAGCTGCCTCTGGCGGCTGCCGGGCATGGACACCCGGCTGGCGACCTTCGACACCGAGGTGGTCGACCTCACCAGCGACGTGGTCGACCCGGTCGAACTGCTGATGAAGGTCCAGCTCGGCGGCGGCACCGACATCGCCCGCGCGGTCGGCTGGGCTCAGGACCAGGTGACCCGCGCCGACCGGTCCGTCGTCGTGGTCGTCTCGGACTTCTACGAGGGCGGCGACGCCGGACTGCTGGTGCGGCGGGTGCGGCAGCTCGTCGCCGACGGCACGGTCGTGCTGGGCCTGGCCGCGCTCGACCGTCAGGCCGAGCCCGTCTACGACCACGAGACGGCCCGACGTCTGGTCGACGCCGGGGCCGAGGTCGCCGCGATGACGCCCGGGCAGCTCGCGGTCTGGCTGGCCGAGAAGGTGCGCCGATGAGCCGCCGCGACCTGCTCGACCTCAGCGTCGAGGCGTTGACCGCCCTGGCCAATCCGGGCTTCGTGCGTCGCGCCCGCAAAGACCTCGACGCAGGCCGCGTGCCCGAGGTGGAGGTGGCCGACGACGACACGGTCACCGCGCGGTTCGCCGACGGGGTGGTCGCGACGCTGCCGCCGGGCGTGCCGGTCAAGGACGCCGCCTGCACGTGTGTGGCGAGCGGCTGGTGCCGCCATCGGGTCACGCTGGTGCTGGCGTATCAGGCGCAGGAACAGGCCGAGTCGGAGACGACCTCGTGGACGCCCGGCGACTTCGACGACGACGCGCTCGCGGCGGCCGTCCCGGCCCGTTCCCTCGACCGCGCCCGACGGGGTGGGGCGATGACGGTCCGGTTGAGCGTTCCCGAGGGGGTGCCGACCGCCCGGCTGCCGATGAACACCGTCCAGTTCTTCTCGTCGGCGTCGCTGGCCCATGCGCGCTGCGACTGCCGGGAGACCACCGGATGCGAGCACGTCGCGCTGGCGGTGTGGGCCTTCCGCGCGGCGGGCGGCCTCGTGACCGAGCCGGTGAGCGTTCAGATCGGACAGGCGGCGACGGTCGCGGTGGACGACGCGGAGGTGGTCGCCGCCTGCCGGGAGGTGGTGCTGGCGGGGGTCGACCAGGTCGACGCCGGCGTGCGGACTCTGCTCGGCCGTGCCGCCGAGCAGGCGCGACGGCGGGGATGGAGTTGGGTGGTCGGCGACCTGGCCGAGATCACCCGGCAGGTGGACGCCCGGCAGGCGCGTTCGACGGCGGCCGACCCGCAGCGGCTCGCCACAGCGCTCGGCGAGGCGGTGGCACGGCTCGACGCGGCGGCCGCCGAGGGGGCGTCGTCGGCCGAGATCCTCGGCGTCGGCGTGCCGGGCGAGGCGGAGCTCGCCCAGCTGCGGCTGATCTCGCTGGGCGCTCGCTGCTGGTCGACGCGGGAGGGCGGAGCGGGGGTCCACATCTTCTTCCTCGACCCCGACACCGGGCAGGTCTCGGTGGTGGAGCGGTCGTGGGAGGGGGGCACGCCGGTGCGGGAACGACGTCTGTGGGGCTCGTCGGTCGCCCGGATCGCGGCGTCGCAGGTGGTGACGGCCGCGGCGAGGCGGCGCGCCTGGGGACTGCTGGAGGTGGCGGCCGACCGGCGGCGCACCGCCGCGCATCCGTTGGGTCCTCGGTCGTGGACGCCGGCCCCGTCGTTGGAGGACGCCCGCCCGCCCGCGTTCGTCCGGTCGCGCCACCTGGGCGACGGTCTGGTCGTCGTGGGCGTGGAGGCGGTGGAGGCGTGGGGTTGGGACGCGGCCGCGCAACGGCTCGACGCGGTGTTGCGCACCCCGCAGGGCCAGGTGGTCCTGGAGTGGACGCACACGACCGCCGAGCCGGGCGGGGTCGACGCCATCGCCGCTGTGCTGGCCGACGAGGCGGTGCGCCTGGTCAGTGGGGAACTGCGAACGCGCGGCGGCGTCCCGGTGCTGACGCCGCTGGCGGTGGCGACCGACGAGCGGGCGGTCGTCCCGGCGGTCGAGGCGGAGTCGGATCGGTCGAGGGTGCTGCCGCCCGCGTTGCCGCGTGAGCGTTCCGCGCATGGCCAGTTGATCGTCGAGCTGCGGCGTGAGTTGTCGGGGTGGCTGCATCGCGGGGTCCGCCACCGGAGTCACGCCGCGTTGGGCCGCCTGACCGACCTGTCCGCCCGTCTCGCCGACGCCGGCCTGACCGAGACGTCCGCGCTGACCACCGCCGTCGCGAGCACCGCCCCCGACTCCGCCGCCGTGTCGCTGCTGCGCCTGTTCCTCCTGGCCGACGCTCTCGACGCGCGGCTGTGAAGGTGGTCACGGAGCACCACTCTCGATGCCCTTCGGGGAGAATGACGCGACGCCCGCCCCCGCCAAGTGGGCGGGCGTCGCGTCGTTGGTGGTGCTGGTGTCAGGCGTGATGGCGTCGTCGGCGGAGGAGTACGGTGCCGCCTGCGGCGCCGAGGAGGCCGAGGAGGCCGAGGGCGGCGGTGACGGTGGCACCGGTGCTGGGGAGGATTCCGGCGGCTGTCGTGGTGGTGTCGGCGTCGTCGGTCGTGGTGGTGTCGGTGTCCTCGTCGTCGGTGGTGTCGGTGTCGTCGGGTTCTTCGGTGTCGGTGGGTTCCTCGGGTTCGACGGCGGTCTGGCAGTCGCTGGTGTCGAGGTCTTCGCTGAGGGGCGCGCTGTCGAGTTCGGTTCCGTCGGCGGTGGCGAGGGTGAGGGTGGTGGCGGTGGGGATGAACCGTTCCGGGTCGAGTGCGATCTCGGCGGTTCCGGCGTCGTGGGCGGCGGTGACGGTGGTGGGTCCGGCGGTGTCGTCGTCGGGGTAGTTGATGGCGAGGGTGATGTCGCCGGTGTAGTCGTCGGTGGTGAAGGGGACGGTGAGGGTGCAGCCGTCGACGGTGATGGCGTCGGCGTCGATGGTGCCGGTGGGCTCCGCGGCCGCAGGCTCGACTTCGATTTCCACGGCCTCGGATTCAAAGTCAATCTGGCTGTCGAGGACGATCTTCCAGGTGCCCTCTCGGTCAAACACGCTGGTTCCCGTGCCTCCGAAAGTGCGAGGAACGACTGTGGTCTCGTCGTCTTCGAACTCTGCGTAATCGCAGTAGATGTCGGCCGCCATGTCGCAGAAGGCGACGCGGTTTCCGTCCGGGTCGTAGATGACCCATTGGTATCCGCTGGCACGCACCCCGGTGCCGCCCGCTGTGACTGTTCCGCCGACTTCGATCCTGTACGTTCCGTCGGCTTCGGCCTCTGGGTCCTCGATGGTGACGGTGGCGTCGGCGTGGGCGGGGGAGAGGATGAAGAGTCCTCCGACGGTCCCCAGCAGGAGGGCGAGGAGGGTGGTGACAATGCGCTGCACGATGTTCCTTCCGTGTGGATCGTCAGCAAAGACGTTCGACCCTGACATGAGCCCCCCCCCTGCGTCAAATGCCTCGACGCCCGCTCCCGCAGGTGGCCGTCAGGGATTCTCGCTGGAATCTCAGGCGGATCGGGGTGATGGGACGGTTGGGGCGGGGAACTGATTTCACCTGCCGCTCACCCTTCCTCTCACCCGTCGAGGGAGGCGGGCGGGTGTCACGAGGAGGCGTCGTCGCGGCCGAACAGCATCGAGATCGTCAGGGCGATGAAACTCAGCACTTGCGGTCCATGAGCCCGCCATGTCACGAACAGGCCTCAGGTCAAGCCCGCTCGGCGTCCTCCCACCGGACGCGCGACCAGAGCGCATGGCCGACGACGACCGAGATGAGGCAGCCGAGGAGGGTGTCGGCGACCCGTTCGACCATGAGCGAGGTCGTGTGCCCCTCGTGGGCCAGACCCAAGATGATGACCACGAGCGGCGTCATCACGAGCGAGTAGGCGGTGTAGTTCGCGAGCTTCAGATGCCCCCGGACCGCGCCGATCACCGCGACCACGGCGACCATCGCCCACCCGCTCAGCAGCGCCAGCATGAGCGCGCCGAGCACGATCCCGAGGGCGGTGCCGACGCCGCGCTGCGCCGTGCGGACCAGGGCCGCGCGATGGTCGCGCTGCACCACGAGGATGACCGTCAGCAGGATCCACGTCGCGTGGGCGGTCGGCAGCGCCACGACGAAGGCCATCGCCACGGCCAGGCAACTGCCGAGGCGCAGCGGGTAGTGCCAGGCCGACAGCGACCGCAGACGGGCCCGCCAGCGTCGGGCGTCCTCAGGCCAGGAGCGCGGCAGCGCCGGTTCCGGGGCGGGTCCGCGGACGATCAGCCGGGTCAGGCCGTGGGCCAGCAGCGTCAGGACGCACCCGCCGAGGCCGCCCAACGCGGACAGCCCGACGACCTCGGTCTCCGGCAGCCCGAGTTGGGACACGGTCACGCCGATCACCGTCGCCACCTGCGCCAGCGTCACCGCCTTCGCCGCGCTCGGCCGGATCGAGGAGAAGGCGGTCGCGAGGATCGCCACGACCACGAAGGCCGCGCCCTCGACGGCGGAGACGTCGCCCACCGTCGTGCCGAGCGCGACGCCTCCGGCGCAGACCAGCAGCGTCACGGCGAGGTCGACGATCCGGTTCGTGACGCTTCCGGCCAGCCCGCTGCCCGACAGCAGCAGCGCCCCGACCGAGGCGATGGTCCCCTCGGCCAGCCGGTCGGCGGCCACGCCCGCCGCGAACGGCACGGCCATCGCGAGCCCCGCCGCCACCATGCGCACGACGTCGACCTCGACCCGCTGCCAGCGGGTCAGCTCGGCGAACGCGGTACGAAGCCGCTCTGCCTCTTCGGACATGTTCCTCCCCCGGTGTCGGCACGACGGTCACGGGCCGAAAGCTCTTGATAGCATCAGTCTAGAACTGATATCAGGGGGTTCTGATGGCGGCGATCACCGTACGGAACTTGAACGACGAGACGCATCGCGCTTTGAAGGAGCGCGCTGTGGCGCACGGGCGCAGCACCGAGGCGGAGGTGCGGGCGATCCTCGACGCCGCCGTCGGGTCGACCGGACGCGTGAGGATCGGCTCGCTGCTGGCCGAGATCGGCCGCGAGGCGGGCGTCGGCATCGAGATCGAGCGGGATCAGGACGCCGCCGAACCCATGAGCCTGCCGTGATCATCCTCGACTCGAACGTCATCTCCGAGGTCATGAGACCCGACCCCGACCAAGTGGCGCTCACGTGGATCGACGACCAACTGGCCCACGAGCTCTATCTGACGACGATCACGCTGGCCGAGGTTCGTTATGGCATCGCCGTGTTGCCCGCCGGGCGTCGCCGAGACCGTCTCTCGGAGTTATTCGAGGAACGGCTCATGCCGCAGTTCCATGAACGGGTTCTGGCGTTCGACGAGCCGGCGAGCGTCGTCTACGCGTCGCTGATGGCCCGAGCCCGTGGACGGGGTCGGGCCATCAGCCAGTCGGACGGGCTGATCGCGGCGATCGCGGTGGCGAACCGCGCTGTCGTCGCGACGCGGGACGTCGCCCCCTTCGAGGCCGCCGACCTTCCCGTGGTCAACCCGTTCGCTCAGCCCTGACGGGCCTTGAGGCGGGGGTTGCGTTTGTTGATGACGTAGGTGCGGCCGCGGCGGCGGACCACCTGGGAGCCGGGCTGGTTCTTGAGCGAGCGCAGGGAGTTGCGGACCTTCACTGGGGCCTCCGGGTGCTGATGGCGGGCAGATTCGAGATGTCGATGTGACCGGCGTACACGGCCTTCACGAGGCGGCGCGGCACGTGGACGGTGCGGCCGTCGACGGTGACGGGCACGAGCGGTGTCGCGGTGGCCTTCCACTGCGACCGGCGGTGACGGGTGTTGCTGCGCGAGGTCTTGCGCTTGGGGACGGCCATGGTTTTCCTTCGGTTGGGGTCAGGCGGCGCGGGAGATATCGCCGAGCCAGGGTTCGAGGCCGTCGTGGGCGACCTCCCAGTACATGCCGCGGTCGGCCTGCTCCACATCGCTGAGCAGGCAGCGGTGGAAAGCCTCGGCGACGGCCTCGCGCTCGTCGTCCATGCCGGTCACGACGAGGCGGGTCAGTGGCGCGCCCCGACCCCACGGTGAGGCGGTGCCGATGCTCAACTGGCCGCCGGCGCCGTCCCACGCACAGATCGTGCCCGGCCGGGTGGGCAGCCAGAAGCAGCCGCGCGAGCGCCGCGGACCGCCGCCGACCGACTCGATGCTGTCGAGCAGTCGTCCCGGGTGGAGCGGGCGCGGCGAGCGCAGGTCGAGCCGCCACACGTGGTCGGAGGCCAGCGGCGGGAGCGGGCCGCGCCGGACGACGTCGACCCAGCGCTCGGTGCGCGCGTGCTGGTGCAGGTCGGCGGTGAGCTGCGCCGGGTCGAGGCCGGACGCGTCGGGGACGAGCAGCGCGCCCGGTCGGGCGAGCGCCGCGACCAGGTCGGTCTCCGGCTCGTCGAGGCCGCCGACGGCGATCACCGCGTCGGCGTACTCGACCAGCGCGCAGTGCGCCTCGGACACGCCCCGGGTGTCCTCCTCGCTGGTGTGCGCGCCCCGCTCGACCAGCAGGTCCTCGCCGAGCAGGTCGTTCTGGGCGGTGGTCCCGTCGAGCGCATGCACGACGGCGCTGACCCGCACATGAGGCGCGGCGCGGCGGTCCATCGCGATCACCCGGCAGACCTGCAACGCCTCGGCCGACATCGGCAGGTGGGCGATGATCGCGCCCCAGCGTCCGGTCGCGGCGAGCCGTTCGAGCGTCGGCACGATGTCCTCGCGCAGCGCGCAGGCCACGCAGGCGTGGTCGAGGAACAGGTGCTCGGACTCGACCAGTCCGCCGAGGTCGCTCACCCGACGGGTCAGCACCTGCTCGCCGACGTCGAGGGTGTGCCGCATGACGGCCGCCTGCGGCAGGTCGAACTGCAGGCCGACCGTGGCCGCGTCCATCGCGGCGTCGTCGATGCCGGTGACGAGGATGACGGGGGTCTTGCTCACGGCGCGCTCTTCTTCCCGTAGCGGCGGTGGAAGGCCTCGACGCGGCCCTCGGTGTCCATCACGCGGCCCTTGCCGGTCCAGAACGGGTGGCTGGCGCTGGAGATCTCGACGTCGACCACGGGGTAGGTCTCGCCGTCGATCTCGACGGTCTCGTCACTCTCAGGAGTGATCGTCGAACGGGTCAGCAGGGTCGTGCCCGCCGACTTGTCGCGGAAGACGACAGGGCGGTAGTCCGGGTGCAGGTTCTTCTTCATGAGTCCTCGCGTATGCTTATTGAGAATGAATCTCATAGTACAGAAAGGTTTCTCATGTCGAGAACCTGCCAGGTCACCGGCGCCACGCCCGGCTTCGGCCACCACGTCTCGCACTCGCATCGGCGCACCAAACGGCGCTTCGACGTGAACGTGCAGAAGAAGAAGTACTGGGTCCCGAGCCTCGGGCGGAACGTCACGCTGACCGTAAGCGCGCGCGGCATCAAGACCATCGACCAGCGCGGCGTCGACGCCGTGGTCGCCGAGATCCTCGCCCGTGGGGAGAAGATCTGATGGCCAAGCGAGGCAACGACGTCCGGCCGATCGTCAAGCTCCGCTCCACTGCGGGCACCGGCTACACCTACGTGACGCGCAAGAACCACCGCAACGACCCCGACCGGATCGTGTTGCGCAAATTCGACCCCGTGGTGCGGCGCCACGTCGACTTCAAGGAGGAGCGCTGATGGCGAAGAAGAGCAAGATCGCGCAGAACAAGCGGCGTCAGGAGATCGTGGCGCGCTACGCCGAGCGACGCGACGAGCTGCGCCGCGCCAGCCGCGACCAGAGCTTGTCGTTGGAGGAGCGCATGGCCGCCTCGCGCGCGCTGGCGAAACTGCCGCGCGACTCCTCCCCGGTGCGCGTGCGCAAACGCGACCAGGTCGACGGCCGTCCGCGCGGCCTCGTCGGCAAGGCCGGCCTGTCGCGCATCCGCTTCCGCGAACAGGCCCACGCCGGCCACCTGCCGGGCATCACCAAGTCCAGTTGGTGACCCGTGGAGACGCAGGATGATGGGTTTGGGCAGTGGTGACGACCCAAAGCCATCATTCTGCGTCCCCCGGGGGACGGACGATGATGGGTTGCGGTAGCGATCACTACCGCAAGCCATACTCGTGCGTCATCGGCGCGGGCGCAGGCGCGTCACGACCCAGGCCAGGCCGGCGAGCGCGAGGGCGGCGACGAGCCAAGGGGTGATGACGCCGAGGGCGGTGACCAGGCTGACGGCGGACGACACGAGGGCGTCCCAGCCCTTCCGCAGGCCGTCTGTGAAGCCGCCGTCCTCGTCGTCCACGGCGTCGGGCTCGACGAAGGTCACCGCGAGCGAGGACAGCTCCACCTGGTCGCCGAGCGAGGCGCGCTGGGCCACGAGACCGTCGAGCTCGGCCTGACGCTGGGTCAGCATCGACTCGGCCTGCATGAGGTCGTCGGTCGTGGCGGCCTTCGCCATGAGGTCGGTGAGCCGGGCCACGGAGGTCTGGAGCGCCTCGATCCGGGCGTCGAGGTCGACGATCTGCGAGGTGACGTCCTGATGGTCCAGTGAGATCGACGCGACTTCGCCGAGGTCGCGCAACTCCTCGATGGCGGCGTTGACCTGCGCCGACGGCACACGGACGGTCAGCTCCGAACGGTCCTCGCGGTCGGATCGGTGGTCGACCAGGCCGCCCTCGCCCTCGGCCCAGGAGCCGAAGTCGGTGGCCGCCTCAGCCGGGTCGTCGGCGGCCACCTCGGCGGAGCCTGTGGTGATGACCGAGCGGGCCTCCTCGTCCTGGACGGGCGTCACCTGGGCGGCCTCGGCGCTCTGGGGGGCTGCTGCCTCGGACTGGACGTCGAGCGTCGCGCCGTCCTCGCTCTCCTGGCGCCCGGTGTCGGTGTCGCCCGTGATGGCGACGGGGTCGTCGCCGTCCGACGGCGACCCGAGCACCGCCGCGCCCAGCCCGAGTCCCGCCACGACGACCAGGGCCGCCGCCCCGCTCGCCACGAGCCGGGCGCGGCGTCCTCGGCGGCGCACGTCGGCGTCGACGTCGGCCATGACCCGCGTGCGCAGGGCGGCGACGCGATCCTCGGAGAATTCGGTGGTGGTCATGCTGTCTCCTTCAAAGCGATCAGGTCGGCGCGGAGCCGGGCCCGCAGGCGAGAGAGCCGGTTGCGGACCGAGGAATGGGTGAGTCCGAGTTGTTCGGCGGCCTCGGCGTAGGTCAGGCCGTCCTCCAGGCACAGCTCGTAGAGGCGGCGGTCGACCTCCGGTAGCGCGGCGACGGCGCGGTCGATCTCGGCGCGCACGTCCTCGTCGGCCGCGGTCTGCTCGACGTCGGTGTCGGCGGGCAGGTCCTCGGGGATCTCGCCCGCGCCGTGGCGCTCCCGGCGGCGGGCCGCGCGCCGGGCGTTGAGCGCCGTGTACCGGGCGGTGACGAGCAGCCACGGCAGCAGCGACCCCTCGGTCGGCACGGAGCCGAGTTTGCGCCACGCGGTCACGAAGGTCTCCTGCGCGACGTCCTCGGCCGCCGCCGGGTCGCCGAGCACCCCGTAGGCCTGCCAGTAGACCGGGCGGACGTGCCGGTCGTAGAGCGACCCGAAGGCCGCCCGGTCGCCCGCGCGGGCGCGCGTGATGAGGGTGGTGTCGGCGACGTCGTCGTCCACGGCGTGTCTCCTCGTGTCGGGTCCTTCTGACAGTAGATGTCCGGCGGGCCCGCGACCGTCTCGTATTTGACAGGTCACATGGTCTTGTCGAATCGCTTGACATGTCATACCGTTGTGTCAAGTTGGCTCAAGGAGGAGTGGCGATATGACGGTGTCAGCCGTGGTCGACGGTCAGAGGATCGAGTGGACCGACAAGAAGCGTTACCTGTGGATCATGGGCGCGATCATGCCGCTGATCCCGTTGCTGATCTGGGGCGCGTTCGCCGCCACCGGCTGGAGTTTCTGGTGGTGGTTCGGCCCGGTGATCCTGTTCGTCATCGTGCCGCTCGTCGACCTCGTCGCCGGCCTCGACCCGAACAACCCGCCCGACGAGCTGATCGAGGCGCTCGAGGGGGACCGCTTCTACCGCTGGGTCACCTACGCCTTCATCCCCGCGCAGATCGCCGGCTTCCTCTGGGGCTGCCTCGTGATCGGCAACGGCACGTTCTTCGGGATCGACGTCCACGCCGACGGCGTGCTGCCGGGCATCGCCGAGAACCTCTCGGTGGCCGACAAGGTCGGCCTGGCCACCGGGCTCGGCATCGTGGCCGGCATCGGCATCAACACCGCCCACGAGCTCGGCCACAAGAAGGAGGAGCACGAGCGCTGGTTCGCCCGCGTCGCCCTCGCCCAGACCGCCTACGGCCACTTCTTCATCGAGCACAACCGCGGCCACCACGTGCGCGTCGCCACCCCGGAGGACCCGGCGTCGGGCCGCCTGGGCGAGACGGTCTGGGGCTTCATGCCGCGCACCGTCGTCGGCAGCCTCAAGAGCGCGTGGGGGCTGGAGAAGAAGCGCTTCGCCCGGCTCGGCAAGTCGCCCGTCAGCCTCAAGAACGACCTCGTCAACGCGTGGATGTTCACCGTCTTGTTGTGGGGCTTCGCGCTGGCCGCCTTCGGCTGGCGGATCCTCCCGTACGTGGTGCTCCAGGCGGTCATCGGCATCTGGCTGCTGGAGACCGTCAACTACCTCGAGCACTACGGCATGAAGCGGCAGAAGCTGCCCTCGGGCCGCTACGAGCGGGTCAACCCCTCGCACTCGTGGAACTCCAACAACATCGGCACGAACGTCCTGCTCTACCACCTGCAGCGCCACTCCGACCACCACGCGAACCCCACCCGCCGCTACCAGGCGCTGCGCGACTTCAAGGACGCCCCGGTGCTGCCCACCGGCTACGCGGGCATGATCGTGCTCACCGTGATCCCCGCGATCTGGCGCAAGGTGATGGACGAGCGCGTGCTCGCCCACTACGACGGCGACGTCACGCTGGCGAACGTCCACCCGCCGAAGAAGGCGAAGTACTACGCGAAGTACGGTGCCGTCGACGCCGAGTTGGAGGAGGCCGCCTGATGGCGAAGTTCATCTGTCCGAACTGCGAGTACGTCTACAGCGAGGACGAGGGCGACCCGCGCGAGGGCTGGCCCCCGGGCACCCCGTTCGCCGAGATCGACGAGGACTGGACCTGCCCCGACTGCGCCGTGCGCGAGCAGGTCGACTTCCTGCCCATCGAGGAGTTCGTGCACAACGACCAGGACGGCAACGTCATCAGTGCCGAGACCCGCGAGCAGGCGCTCGCCCGGCAGCGCGCCGAGGAGGCCCGGGCATGAAGGTGTGGGAGTGCCTGCAGTGCGGCTTCGTCTACGACGAGGCGCAGGGCTGGGAGGAGGAGGGCTTCCCGCCGGGCACCAAATGGGAGGACATCCCCGACGACTGGACCTGCCCCGACTGCGGGGCCGCGAAGGCCGACTTCACGATGGTGCAGGTCGGCTGAATGACGCCTGCGACCTTCCGCGCCGAGACCCAAGAACTCCTGCGCGACCGTCTCCTCGACGCCGCGCTGGCGCTCATGGAACGGCGCACATGGTCGAAGGTCACGATGGCCGCCATCGCCGACGAGGTCGGGGTGAGCCGCCAGACCGTCTACAACGAGATCGGCGCCAAACGGACCATCGCCGAGCATCTCGCGATGCGCGAGCTGAGCCGCTTCCTCGACCTCGTCCGCGAGCGCATGGACGAGCGTGACGACTTGGTCGACGCGATCCAGTGGGCCTGCGAGGGCGTGCTGGAGCTCGGCGCTACCAACATGCTCGTGCGCGCCATCGTCGGCTCGGTGCCCGGCGACCACCCGCCGGACCTGTTGGCGATCCTGACCGTCGACTCCGGCGAGATCGTCGAGGTCGCCTGCTCGGTGGTCAAGCAGTGCGTGCTCGACAAGGGCCAGCCGCTGCCGCTCAGCGACGCCGAGCTCGACGTCGTGGTCGAGGCGGTCGTGCGGCTGGTCCTGTCGGCCGTCACCCGTCCGTCCAAGCCGCCGCGCGAGGCGTCCGCCGACATCGCCTGGATCCTGCGCCTCGCCTTGAAGGGCGCGTCGGCCTGACGCCCTAGATCCACGCGTCGAACCACATGCGCGCCTCCCAGTCCGAGCGGGGCAGGATCGCGCCGGTCCAGATCGGGTGGAACCACCAGAACGTCACCACGACCGCCAGGAGGTAGACCGCCATCGTGCCGACGAGGAACCTTCGGCCGTGTCGTCCCGCCGCGTCCCACGCCTCGCGGACCACGAGGCAGATCGCCGCGATCATGAACGGCAGCATCGCCACGGCGTAGAAGGAGAAGATCGGCCGGTCGTCGTAACGGAACCACGGGAGCCACAGCGCGGCGATCATCGCCAGGACGAGACCGGCCCGCCAGCGCCGCTCCCAGAGCCACAGGGCGGCCAGCACGATCACCATCGCCGATCCGAGCCACCACACCATCGGATTGCCCAGCAGGGTCACGACGCGCAGACAGGTCTCGTCGCCGGTCGCGCCGCAGAACGTGCCGGGGAGGTCGTTCTGCGCGTCGACGCCGACCGGTCGGGCCAGGATCGGCCAGCCCCAGGCGTCGGACTGGTAGGGGTGGGTCTGCTCGGCGAGGTAGTCGCCGGTGTGGAAGTCCCAGTTGAGCCGGTGGAAGGCCCACAGTTGGCTGAAGCGGTTGCCGTCGCCGAGGTCGAAGCGGGCGGCGTAGACCTCGTGGTGGGCCAGCCAGCCGGTCCAGGTCGCGAGGTAGACGACGAACGCGACGACCACCAGCCAGACGAAGGCCGGGGCGCTGACGACCACGAAGGCCTTCGCCCACCAGGCGACGCGGGGCGTGTCGGGGTCGCGGTCTCCCTGGCGCAGCCACAGCTCCCAGCCGACCACCAGCAGTCCGCAGACCGCCAGCGGGAACAGGCCGCTCCACTTCGTCGCCACGGCCAGGCCGAAGCAGACGCCTGCGAGCAGCTGCCAGGGCCGCCAGGGCCGCCACCGCCCGTCGGCCGCGAGACGTTCGGCGAGCCGGTCGCGGTCGACGACGAGACAGGCGACGGCGCAGACGGTCCAGAAGGCGAGGAAGCCGTCGAGCAGGGCGAGTCGCGACATGACGAAGTGCAGCCCGTCGAAGGTCAGCAGGAGTCCGGCGAGGCATCCCAGCCAGACCGAGCCGGTCAGCCGCAGCACCAGGCGGGCGAGCACGAGCACGGTCAGCGCGCCGACGACGACCGCCGCGATCCGCCAGCCGAAGGCGTCGAGCCCGAAGAGCTTCTCGCCGAGCGCGATGAGCCACTTGCCGCCCTCGGGATGGGCCACCTGGGTCGGCAGGTCGGTGAACAGCCCGGTCGCGGCGCCGTCGGCGATCCGCTCGTCGGCGCGCTCGGTCGCGTCGCGGGCGTAGCCGACCTCCAACAGCGACCACGCGTGCTTGGCGTAGTAGGTCTCGTCGAAGAGCAGCCGGTTCGGAAAGCCGACGTTCCACACGCGCAGCACGAAGGCGAGGAGGGCGACCCCGAGCGGGCCGACCCACCCCCAGGCTCTCTGCGACAGTCGCGGCACCGGTCCACCCTAGCCACCCCTGGGGCGGTGAGTTGTCCACCTTTGCCCCTACGCCGGTGGCTCATCCACCCTATGAGCGCACATAGGGTGGATGAGCCACCAATGGCCACGGTGAGGTGGATAAC
>NZ_JASGEK010000015.1:0-29107 GCF_047606445.1 Aeromicrobium sp.
CACCCTATGAGCGCTCATAGGGTGGATGAGCCACCGACCACCCGGCAAAGGTGGACAACTCACCGCCTCCGGGGGTCGCTAGGCGGGGGTGGGCTCGGCGTCGGAGGGGTCGTCGTCCTCGTCGTCGCCTGCGGGGAGGCGGCAGGCGCGCTCCAGCAGCAGGCCGGCGGCGACCAGGAGCGCCGCACCGACCACCGCGCCCGCGCCGTGGACCACCCGGTCGCGGCCGTTCGCGGTCTCGACGACGTCGACGTACGCCAGCGCGAAGCCGCCGTAGAGCCCGGCGAACAACGACCCCGCGCGCGACGACGCGCGCCCCAAGGCCAGGTGGGTGATCGCCCGGTCGGCGTTGACCCGCAACTGCTCGCGATGCACCGCCCGCCACACGCCCCAGGCGACGGCGCCGACGATGACGGCCGTGCCGCCGAGGACGACGGCGGGCGTCCACGACAGGGTCGGGACGAAGCCGCCCCACCGCCGGACCACCGCCGGGAAGACGGCCCCGACGATCAGCCCGGCGCACAGCAACACGGCCAGCAGCCGCGCCGACGTCGGACGGACAGCGTTCATCTGAGCGCGGGCTCAGAGGAGGATCTCGAGGTCCTCACGCCGCACGATGCCGCTGGTGTCGACATCGCCGACGAGGTCGGCGACGAAGCCATGGCCCGGGATGTGGCCCTCGGCGTCGATCTCCAGCCACGGCACGAGCACGAAACCGCGCTCGTGGGCACGCGGGTGCGGCAGCGTGAGGTTCTCGTCGGCGGCCACGCGGTCGCCGACGACGATGACGTCGACGTCGAGCGTGCGCGGCGCGGACGGCTCGGTGCGCTCACGGCCGAAGGCGTCCTCGATGGCGAGGGCGCGGTCGAGCAGCGTATGCACCGTCAGCGTCGTGTCGATCAAGATGACGGCGTTGAGGAACTTGCCCGAGCCCGCCGGCGCGTCGACCGGATCGGTCTCGTACACCGAGGAGATCGCGACGACCTGCACCTCGGGCGTGTCCTCCAAGGCCGAGACCGCGCCCTGCAGACGGGCGTGGCGGTCGCCCAGATTCGACCCGACCGCGATGACGGCTTGGCGAATCGGCCGCATCCCACCGGTCATGGTGTCGGCGTTCAGCTCATAGGGGGTGGGCGATTCGGTCACTGTCGGCTCCGCTCTATCGTGACGGCCACGTCGGTGAACGTGGGAGTGATGGGCGCATGAGGCTTGTGCACCGTGACGCTCGCCCACTGCACGCGGGCGTCCGTCAGGCACAAGTCCACCATACGGAGGGCCACCGACTCAATCAGGTCCGTCGGTGGGCCGACGAGGATCGCGTGAACTCCGTCGGCCAGTCGCCCGTAGTCGACCGTATCGGTCAGGTCGTCGCCGCGTCCAGCCTTTTCGAGGTCCAATCCGAGCACGACGTCGACGGAGAACTCCTGCCCGTCGCGCCGTTCGTGCTCGAACACCCCGTGATAGCCGACGTCGCGCAGGCCGGTCAGCTCGATCCGGTCGAGCCCCTCGGGACACGCCATGTCAGTCCTCCTCCAGATCGGCGTCGAAGTCGATGAGCGGCGAGGCGTGCCGCGAGTGGAACTGCCAGCGTCCGCGACGCCGGAGCAGCACGCTCGTGCTGGCCACCCGGCCCCCGGCGAAGCTCTCGGCGTCGTCGAGGCCCTGGCCGGACAGGATGTTCTCGGTGCAGGTGACGACGGCGGTCACGGGGTCGAGCAGCGTGCTCTGCACGTCGGTCAGGAAGAACTGGACGTAGCCGGACGTCGCCATGAGCGCGGTCCAGGAGCGCAGGATCGCCGGGGTGCCGCGCAGCGGGGTCGTGCCCGGATGGGTGCAGGTCGTGTCGGGCGCGGAGACCCACAGCGACGCCATCAGGTCGACGTCGCCGCTCTCGACGGCCTCGTAGAGCGCCCGGTGGGCGGCGAGGAGGTCAGACATCTCGCTCCTCCCACCTCGCCACCACGCGCACGGCGTCGGCCGACGGGCGGGCCTCGTGGACGCGCACGCCCCAGGCCCCCGCACGGGCCGACAGCGTGGTGATCGCGGCGGTGGCGTCGTCGCGGCCGTCGGCGGGACGCAGCTCGTCGCCGTCGGCCAGCAGCTCGCCGAGGAAGCGCTTGCGGCTGGCCGCGACCAGCAGCGGGAAGCCCAGCGTCGTGAAGGCGTCGAGCCCGGCCAGCACCTCCCAGTTCTGCTCGCCGGTCTTGGAGAAGCCCAGGCCGGGATCGACGACGACCCGGTCGGCGGGCACGCCGGCGGCCAGCGCCGCGTCGACCTGAGCGCCGAGCTCACGGGCCACGTCGGCCACGACGTCGTCGTAGGAGGTGTGGTCGGCGCGCTGCATCGCCGCCGAGTGCGCCCGCCAGTGCATGACCACGAACGGCGCGCCGCTCTCGGCCACGACCCGCAGCATGTCGGGGTCGGCGCGGCCGCCGGACACGTCGTTGACGAGCACGGCTCCGGCCTCGACGGCGGCGGCGGCCACCCGCGCGCGCATCGTGTCGACCGAGACGGCGATCCCCTCGGCGGCCAGCTCGCGCACGACCGGCACGACCCGCTCGACCTCGACCTCGGGCGCCACGCGCAGCGCGCCGGGCCGCGTCGACTCCCCCCCGACGTCGACGAGGTCGGCCCCGTCGGCGACCAGCTGCCGTCCGCGGGCCGCCGCGGCCTCCGTCGACAGCCACCGGCCACCGTCGGAGAAGGAGTCCGGCGTGACGTTGACGACGCCCATCACCAGAGTCCGCCCGACCGACGCGCGACCGGCCAGCCCCGGCAGGGCGGGAACGGTCACGACCCCGTGATGAGGCCCATCGCCTCGGCTCGCGTGGCGGCCTCGCGCAACTGGCCGCGCACGGCGCTCGTGATCGTCTTGGCGCCGCCCTTGCGCACACCGCGCATCGCCATGCACAGATGCTCGGCCTCGATCACGACGATCACGCCGCGCGGGTCGAGCACCTCGGTCAGCGCGTCGGCGATCTGCGTGGTCAGCCGCTCCTGCACCTGCGGACGACGCGCGTAGACGTCGACCAGACGGGCCAGCTTCGACAGGCCGGTGACATTGCCCTCGACGGCCGGGATGTAGCCGACGTGGGCGACGCCGAAGAAGGGCACGAGGTGGTGCTCGCACAGGCTCCACAGCTCGATGTCCTTGACCAGCACCAGCTCGTCGTGGCCGACGTCGAAGGTGGCCGTCAGCACCTCGTGGGGGTCCTGGTCGAGCCCGGCGACCAGCTCGCCGTACGACCGGGCGACGCGCGCCGGGGTGTCGCGCAGACCCTCGCGGTCCGGGTCCTCGCCGATGGCGAACAGCAACTCGCGGACGGCGGCCTCGGCGCGCTCCTGGTCGACGGGCACGGCTCAGGCGTCCGTCTCGCCGTCGGCGGGCTCGGAGTCCTGCGCGGCCTCGACGACGACCGGCGGCACCGCCGACGGGCGACGGGTGTCCGAGCCGGTCCACGCCGGACGCACCTGGCGACGGCGCAGCGGCTCGAAGATGCGGGCCACCTGCGCCTTGTCGAGCGTCTCCTTGTCCATCAGCTCGACCACGAGCGCGTCGAGCACGTCGCGGTTCTCGTCGAGGATGTCGAAGGCCTCCTGGTGGGCGGCGGCGATGAGCGCGCCGACCTCCTCGTCGACGACGCCCGCGACGGCCTCCGAGTAGTCGCGCGAGTGGCCCAGGCCGGCGCCCGCGCCGAGGAAGGGCTGGCTGTTGTCGCTGCCGTACTTGACCGCGCCCAGCCGCTCGCTCATGCCGTACTGGGTGACCATCGCGCGGGCCAGGTTGGTGGCCTTCTCGATGTCGTTGCCGGCGCCCGTGGTGGGGTTGTGGAAGACCAGCTCCTCGGCCGCGCGGCCGCCCAGCATGTAGGCGAGCTTGTCCTGCAGCTCGGCGCGCGTCTGGCTGTACTTGTCCTCGTCGGGCAGCACCATCGTGTAACCGAGGGCCCGGCCGCGCGGCAGGATCGTGATCTTGTGCACCGGGTCGCTCTGCGGGAGCGCCGCGGCGACCAGCGCGTGGCCGCCCTCGTGGTACGCCGTGACCAGCCGCTCGTGCTCGTTCATCAGGCGCGTGCGCTTCTGCGGACCGGCCATGACGCGGTCGATGGCCTCGTCGAGGGCCGCGTTCGTGATGGTCTTCTCGTTGTTGCGGGCGGTGAGCAGCGCGGCCTCGTTGAGCACGTTCGCCAGGTCGGCGCCGCTGAAGCCGGGGGTGCGCTTCGCGACGCTCTCCAGGTCGACGTCGGGGCCGATCGGCTTGCCGCGCGCATGGACCGTGAGGATCGTCTGGCGGCCCTTGAGGTCGGGCGCCTCGACGCCGATCTGCCGGTCGAAACGGCCGGGGCGCAGCAGCGCCGGGTCGAGCACGTCGGGACGGTTCGTGGCCGCGATGAGGATGACCCCGCCGCGCACGTCGAAGCCGTCCATCTCGACGAGCAGCTGGTTGAGCGTCTGCTCGCGCTCGTCGTGGCCGCCGCCCATGCCGGTGCCGCGATGGCGGCCCACGGCGTCGATCTCGTCGATGAAGACGATGGCCGGCGCGTTGGCCTTGGCCTGCTCGAAGAGGTCGCGGACCCGGCTCGCGCCGACGCCCACGAACATCTCCACGAAGTCCGAGCCGGAGATCGAGTAGAAGGGGACGCCCGCCTCGCCGGCGACAGCGCGGGCCAGCAGCGTCTTGCCGGTGCCGGGAGGGCCGTAGAGCAGCACGCCCTTGGGGATCTTCGCGCCGACGGCCTGGAACTTGGCCGGCTCGGAGAGGAACTCCTTGATCTCGCCGAGCTCCTCGATGGCCTCGTCGCAGCCGGCGACGTCGGCGAAGGTGGTCTGCGGGGTGTCCTTGGTGATGAGCTTGGCGCGCGACTTGCTGAACTGCATGATGCGGCCTCCGCCGCCCTGCATCGACATCATCAGGAACAGGAAGATGCCCAGGATCAGCACGAACGGCAGCAGGCTCAGCAGGAAGTCGCCGAAGCCCGGCTGCGGGTTCTCGACGTCGTAGCTCTTGAGCTTCTTGTCATTGACGGCCGTCTCGGCGACCTCGGCCAGACGCGCGCCCTGGCCGCCGACCCACGTCGCGCGGACCTTCTCGTCGTCCTCCTTGAGGGTCGCCTCGATGGCCTGCTCGCCCTCGACGAGGACCAGCTTCTCGACCTTGCCGTCCTCCAGATAGCCGACCATCGTCGAGGTCTGCACCTCGCGGTAGCCGTCGCCGCCGGAGGAGAACTGCAAGATGCCGATGACGACAAGGGCGATGACGACGATCCAGAGCCAGGGCCCCTTGACGAGCTTCTTCACATTCCATCCCTCTCGGGGCACGGCGCCCCGCGACTGCTTGCTGCGCGTTCTGCGGTAGCGCCACGGTACACGCGGGCCCCACCCCGCAGGGGCGACGGACTAGCTGTAGACGTGCTCGGCGAGCGTGCCGATGCAGCGCAGGTTGCGGTACTTCTCGGCGTAGTCGAGGCCGTAGCCGACCACGAAGGCGTCGGGGATGTCGAAGCCGACGTACTTCACGTCGACCTCCATCTGCAGGGCGTCGGGCTTGCGCAGCAGCGTGGCGATCTCGACCGACGCGGGCTTGCGCGACTTGAGGTTGGCGACCAGCCACGACAGCGTCAGGCCGGTGTCGATGATGTCCTCGACGATCAGCACGTCGCGGCCGCTGATGTCGGCGTCGAGGTCCTTGAGGATGCGCACGACGCCGGAGCTCTTGGTGCCCGAGCCGTAGGAGGAGACGGCCATCCAGTCCGTCTCGACGTGGCGGCCGATGGAGCGGGCGAGGTCGGCCATCACCATGACCGCGCCTTTGAGAACACCGACGAGCAGGACGTCGCGGCCCTCGTAGTCGGCCTCGATCTGGGCGGCGATCTCCGCCAGTCGAGTCTGGATCTGCTCCTCGGTGAAGAGCGTCTGCGTCGGGTCGAGGTCGGCTTCGATGTCTGCGCGGTCCACGGGTTCAGCGTGCCACAGGCGTCGGGGCGAAGCGCAGACGATCACGCTCTCGGCGCGCCGAGACCCCTCCGGGCAGCTCGATCCGGCGTCCGCCTCGCGGGTCGGTGACGAGAGAGACGAGGGCGTCGACGTGACCTGCGGACAGCTCGCCGGCGTCGGCTCCGGCGGTGACGGCGAGGGCGCGGAGGACGCGGGTGCGCACGGCGGGATGCGTCTGTCCGAGGGCGGCGACGGTCGGCTCGGGGTGGTCGGCGAGCCAGTCTGAGGCCAGGCGTTCGACGAGGTCGAGGTCGCGGGCGTAGTGGGCGGCGGAGCGGGCGAGCGCGGCGGCCACGCCCCCGTCGAGCACGTCGTCCATGAGCGGCAGCAGCTCGTGGCGCACCCGGACGCGGCGGTAGCCGGGGTCGTGATTGTGGGGGTCGCGCCAGGGGTCGAGGCCGTGGACGGCGCAGATCGCCTCGGTGTCGGCGCGGCGCAGGTCGAGGAGGGGGCGTCGCCAGAGTCCGTCGCGCGTAGCCATGCCGGCCAGCGAGCGGGGCCCGGAGCCGCGCCCGAGGCCGAGCAGCACCGTCTCGGCCTGGTCGTCGAGCGTGTGGGCGAGGCAGGCCGCCGCCGCGCCGTGGTGGTCGGCGCGCTCGCGCAGGGCGTCGCGACGAGCCGTGCGCGCGGCGGCCTCGGGACCGCCGCCGGTTCCGACCTCGACCGTCACGACCTCGGCGGCCAGTCCGAGTCGCTCGCACTGCGCGGCGGCCCGCACGGCGACCTCGGCGGAACCTTCCTGCAATTGGTGGTCCACCACCACAGCCCTGACGTTCCACCCCTGACGTGGACCCACGAAGGCGAGCGTCGCGGCGAGCGCCAACGAGTCCGCCCCGCCCGAGACCCCGACGAGGACCGCGGCTCCGGCGTCGAGGTCGGCCAGGCGCCGACGGACCGCGTGTCGTCCTGCGTCGACCGACGGGTCCAGCCTGCTCATGACGCGATCAACCGTGGACGCGGGCCAGCCAGAGCGACGGGTCGAGGATCTCCTCGCGGGTCGGCAGCGTCTCGGGCGAGGTCCAGACGGCGTTGAAGCCGTCCATGCCGACCGCGTCGACCGCCGCGCGGACGAACACCGCGCCGTCGCGGTACTGGCGCAGCTTGCCCTCCATGCCCAGCAGCTTGCCGATCAGCCGGCTGATCGGACCGGCCGACTCGCGCCGCTGGGTGAACTTGCGGCGGATCGTGACCACCGTCGGCACGACCTCCGGCCCCACGCCGTCCATCACGACGTCGGCGTGCCCCTCCAACAGCGACATGACGCCGGTGGCCTGGTCGAGGATCCGGCGCTGCTCCTCGCTCTGGAACAGCTCGGTCAGCGAGAACTCGATCTCGCCGCGCGCCGCGCGCATCGCCTGCTGGACGACATGCCCCAGCGACTCGCTGTCGGTCTGGTCGGTGAACTCCTGGATCAGGCCGCGCAGGTGGTCCGGCAGCCACGGGTTCGCGGTGAACTGCACCCGGTGGGTCTCCTCGTGCAGGCACACCCACAGGCGGAAGTCCGTCGGGTCGACCTCGAGTTTCTGCTCGGCTGCGACGATGTTCGGCGCGACGAGCAGCAGCCGTCCCGGCTCCTCGGCGGGGCCGGTCCAGAACGGGTCGAACTGGCCGAGCACCCGGCTCGACACGAGCGCCATCGCGCCGCCCAGCTCCAGCCCGCCGACCACGCCGCTGACCTGGCGCGCGGGGCCGGACGACTCGGCGTGCAACTCGTCGAGCTTCGGTCCGATCAGCGTGGAGAAGGTCGCGAGATTCGCCTCGATCCAGCGCGGACGGTCGACGACCAGCGCCGGCGTGGCGTCCTCGGGAGCGGCGAGGCCGGTGAACTCGCGCACCGGGGCCTGCGCCCGCCGGGCGGCGTCGCGCAGCTCCGCGACGACATCGGAGGCCTCTCCTGTCGTGACCTGCGGGCCACGGCCGCTCAGCCGGGCCCCTGTCGCGCGCGCCAGGCGCCAGTCCACCATGGCCGCCAGGTTACGCAGCGGCGCCTGAAGCGGCGCAACGGCAGTCGGCCAACCGGGCCACGACCGCGTCGACGGCAATCCGAGCCGCGAGCCCCTGCGCCGGGTCGGCCTGGTCGATCATGACCGCCACCGCCAGCACGACGCCGTCGGCCGTGGTGACCGTCCCGGCGAGCGAGTGGATCTGGCTGAGCGTGCCCGTCTTGGTGCGGACCAGGCCACGCCCCGACAATCCTTCGAATCGTTCCGCGAGCGAGCCGGTGAAGCCGGCCACCGGCAGGTCGCCGACCAGTTGCGGGGCCTCGTTCGCCGCCGTCGTCACGACCTCGGTCAGCAGCGACGGGGTCATGAGGTTGTGCCGGGACAGGCCGCTGCCGTCGAGCTGGGTCAGCTGTGCGGTGTCGATCCCGGCGCCCGTCAACACCTCGCCGATGGCCGTCACGGCCCCCTCGAAGCTCGCCTCCCCGCCACGGGCGAGGGCGGCGTGCCGCGCCAGTACCTCGGCCGCCCCGTTGTCGCTGTTCAGCTCCATGCGCTCGACCGCCTGGGCGACGGTGCCGCCCTTCACCTCGGCGAGCGGCGCGGCCCCGTCGGGCGACGAGGCGACGACCGGCGCGCCGACGCTGAGGCCGTGCGCCGCCAACTGCTCGGCGAAGAGCGTCGCCGCCGCCAGTGCGGGGTCGGCGGCCCGCACACCGCCGTAGCGCCCGCGGTCGACCCACAGCGCGGAGATCGGGCTGACCACCTCGACGTCGGCGTAGCCCGACTCCCAGTCCGGGCTCTCGGCCGGGCCGGTGAACAGGTCGGCGTCGTAGCCGAGCGAGACCGGGGCGACGCCCTGCTCGGTCAGCGCCGTCGCCGTGCGCTCGGCGAGGGTGGCCAGGTCGGCGCGCGCGGCGAAGCCCCGGTCGTCCGGCGTCGCCATGAGGAAGGGGTCGCCGCCGCCGACCAGGATCAGCCGGTCGCCGTCGAGCACGGTGGTCGTGGTGAAGCGCTGCTGCGGGTCGAGGGCGGACAACACCGCGAATCCGGTCAGCAGTTTGGTCGTCGAGGCCGGGGTGAAGGTGTCGGTCGAAGTGCTGAGCAGTTCGGCGCCGTCGAGCTGGCGCACCGAGACGCCGACGTGCGGCCCGAGCATCGGCTCGGTCAGCGCCGTGGCGACGGCCGCCTCGACCGCCTCGGCGTCGGCGGTCACGGGCGGCTCGCCGGCGACGTCGGCAGAGGCCGGAGACGGCGCGGCCAGGCCGTCGGGCGCGGCCACGTCGCTGTTCCCGCAGTCGCCGCCGCAGAGGAAGTCGTTCAGCGCTCCGGCCTGATGGGCCACCGCCGTCACGGCGATCAGCGCGAGCGTCGTCAGCACGCCAGTCGCCCACAGCGTCGCCGTCAGCCACGGCCGACTTTTTCGCTCCCGCACCCGCTTGCCGGTGTCATTCGTCACATGGGCCAGACTATAGAGACTGCCCGGAGTCCCGTTTCCGGCCGAACACATTCTGGAGGACCAGTGATCTTCGACGTCACCGTGGAGATTCCCAAAGGCGAGCGCAACAAGTACGAGCTCGACCACACGACGCACCGCATCCGCCTGGACCGGACGCTGTTCACCTCCATGCAGTACCCGGCCGACTACGGATTCATCGACGACACCCTCGGCAACGACGGCGACCCGCTCGACGCGCTCGTCATCCTCCCGTTCCCGACCTTCCCCGGCTGCGTCATCGAGTGCCGCGCCATCGGCATGTTCAAGATGACCGACGAGGCCGGCGGCGACGACAAGATCCTCTGCGTCCCGGCGAAGGACCCGCGCCACGAGCACCTGCAGGACGTGCACGACGTGTCCGACTTCGACCTGAGCGAGATCCAGCACTTCTTCGAGACCTACAAGGACCTCGAGCCCGGCAAGTCCGTCGAGGAGGGCTCGGAGTGGGTCGGCCGCGCCGAGGCCGAGGCCGAGATCGAGGCCAGCATCCAGCGCTTCAAGGACAACGGCGGGTACTAAGCGCACGCCGTCGGCGCCGGGGCGCCTCCGGCTCACCCGGGCTCCGGCGCGGGGCGCCGTCGCCCTGGCGCTTGCTCGTCGCTTCGCTCCTCGTCATGGTCGCCTTTCATCAGCGGCCTTGGCGGGAGGTCAGCGCTTCGGGCGGACCAGCGCCCTCAGGGCGTGGCCGAAGACCTCGACGTCGATGGACTTGTCGAGCGAGCGCATGGCGCCCAGGCCGATGCCGAGGCTGAGCAGGGCGGTGGCGGCGTCCTCGGGGGACATCACCGGGTCCATGCCCTCCCGACGGATCACGTCGGCGATCAGCTCGGCCGCGACGGCCCGGATCTCCCGGTGCCGCTTGGCCAACTCCTGCGCGACGAAGACGCTCTGCCGCGCACCGCCGGCGAACTCGACCTCCAGCGCGGTCAGCCGCGGGTTGCCGATGCCGGCCCGCGCCCAGGCGACGAACGCCTCGATGCGGGTCTCCAGGTCGGCGCCGGAGGAGAAGGCCGCGACGACTCCCTCGATCTGCTCGGCGTGCAGCGCGTCGAGCACTGCCAGGCACAGCTCTTCCTTGCCGGAGAAGTTCGAGTAGACGGCGCCCTTGGAGAAGCCCGCCGCGACCGCGACGCTGTCGAGCGAGGTGGCGGCGTAGCCGTCGGCCAGGAACAGCTCGGAGGCCACCTCGACCAGCCGGTCACGGGTGCGCGCCTGCCGCTCGGCCCGTGTCACCCGTTCCGCCTGCGCTGCCATGCGTCGTCCGCCTCACTAGCCATCCGTTTCAGATACCGATAGTATCCGAAACGTGATCAGCACCGACATCCTCATCATCGGCACCGGCTTCTCCGGCATGGGCATGGCCATGAAGCTCCGCGAGGCCGGCCGCACCGACTTCATCGTCCTGGAGAAGGCCGACGACGTCGGCGGCACCTGGCGCGACAACACCTATCCGGGCGCCGAGTGCGACATCCAGAGCCACATGTACTCCTTCTCCTACGAGCTCAACCCGCACTGGTCGCGCGAGTACTCCGGCCAGGCCGAGATCTGGGAGTACATGCGGAGCGTCGCGAAGAAGCACGACCTCTACGACGTCGTCCACTTCGGCACGGAGATGACCGGCGCGACGTGGGACGAGGAGCGTCAGCGCTGGACGGTCACCACCAGCAAGGAGACCTACGACGCCCGCGTGCTGGTCTCGGGCATCGGCGGCCTGCACATCCCGAACATCCCCGACATCGAGGGCGCGGAGACCTTCACGGGCCCTCGCTTCCACTCGGCGCAGTGGGACCACGACGTCGACTTGACGGGCAAGCGCGTCGCCGTGATCGGCACCGGCGCGAGCGCCATCCAGTTCATCCCGCAGATCGCCCCCGAGGTCGCCCAGCTCGACGTGCACCAGCGCACCGCGCCATGGGTCATCCCCAAGATGAACCACGACATCCAGGGCACGAAGAAGACCCTCATCTCCAAGCTGCCCGGCAGCACCCGCGCCTACCGCAACGCGCTGTACTGGTTCAACGAGTCCACGCAACTGGGCTTCACCGGCCCGATGCAGAACATCACCGGCATCATCGAGAAGAAGGTCGCGGCCTACATCCGCAAGACCATCAACGACCCCGAGACGGCCGAGAAGCTGATCCCCGACTACCGCCTGGGCTGCAAGCGGGTGCTCAAGACCGACAACTACATTCCGGTCTACAACCGCGACAACGTGAAGCTGATCGACACCGGCGTCGCCGAGATCACGCCGACCGGCGTCCGCACCAAGGACGGCGACCTCCGCGAGGTCGACGTCATCATCTACGGCACCGGCTTCCACGTCACCGACGCCTTCGACTGGATCCGTGTCAAGGGCGAGGGCGGCCGCGACCTGTCGGACACCTTCAACGAGCACGGCATCGAGACCTACAACGGCATCACCGTGTCGCACTTCCCGAACTTCTTCATGCTGCTCGGCCCGAACACGGCGCTGGGCCACAACTCGGTCGTGTTCATGATCGAGCAGCAGACGAAGTGGATCATCAAGCTGCTCGCCGAGATGGACGCGCGCGGCGCGGGCGCGGTCCAGCCGACCCCTCAAGCGCAGCGCGAGTTCAACGACAAGCTGCAGGAGAAGGTGTCCAAGGGCGTGTGGAGCCAGGGCGGCTGCACCAGCTGGTACCTCGACAGCCAGGGCAAGAACCGCACCATCTGGCCCGGCTTCACCTTCCGCTACTGGAGCCGCCTGCGCACCGTCCCCGACCGCGACTTCATCTGGCACACCGCCGTCAAAGAGAAGCAGCCCGCCTGACACCGGTCGCCGCGCGCAGCGCCAGCCTCGTGAGAGAGTTTTGCCCCTGACGACTTGCGTCAGTTGACTCAGGAACCGGCGAAACTCTCTCGCGAGGGGTACAAAAGTCTCTCATCGCGGGTGCATCTCCTTTCTTGGAGCGGGCTCTCACCCAGAGGTCGAGGGGTCGGCGGGTGAAAGCGCGGGTGAGATTCCTGTCCGAGAAGTTCCTGTGAAATCATGCACGAGCGCGTCCCCTGCGGCGTGATTCGGACGACCCCGCCAGGAAGGCACTATTCTCATGCGTTCTCTACGCCACTCTCTCCGTGTGGCCGCCGCCGTCGCCGTCGGCAGCGCCTCCCTGGTGTTCGCAGGGGCGACCCCCCCCCCGGCCTCCGCAGCGCCCGTCGTCCTGAGCCAGGCCGCCCCGAAGACCTGCTCGGCTGACAACACCCGCGGCACCGAGCGCTGGTGGTTCTTCGGCAACAGCGCCGGTCTCGACTTCGGAGCCACTGGCAGCGCCGTGCCCACGGCCGTGACCGGGGCAGGCAACTCGGCCGAGGGCACCACCGTCGTCACCGACTCCGAGGGAAACCTCCAATTCTGGTCGAACGGCGCGGTGATCTACAACCGCAACCACACGGCGATGACCGGCGGCACCTTCTCCACGGGCACCGGGGCCAGCGGGGTGGCGAACCCGTCGGCGACCCAGACGGTCGCCGCCTTCCCGTCGACCACCCAGCCGGACGTGTACTTCGTCGTCACCACCACCGGCGCAGAGAACGTGACGGCGGGCCGCCTGTACTACACCGTCGTCGACATGAGCCTCGACGGCGGCCTCGGCGCCGTCTCCCAGTCGCCCGTCCAACTCGGCGGCAACGGCATCTCCGGGGAGGGCCTGACCTCCATCCCGAACCACGACGGCACCGGCTACTGGGTGCTCACCTCGCAGAACAACTCGCCGAACATCCACGCCTTCTACTTCGACGGCGACGGACCGGCCGACCCCGACGGTGACGGCCCTCTCGGCGTCGGCGACCCGGTCACCAGCGTCATGCCGACCAACAACCTGGCGCGTTACAGCTCCTTCGTGTTCAGCGCCGACCGCACCCAGCTCGTCCAGACGTCCACCGGCACCGGCACCGCGACCTCCGCGTCGATCATCCGGCGTCTGGACTTCGACGCCGAGACCGGCCAGATCAGCCAGATCGCAGAGTGGAGCGCGCCGACGACGGCCAACTCCGGCGACAACCTCTACGGTGCCGACTTCTCGCCCAGCGGCCGCTACCTCTACATCACCAAGCTGTTCGGCACCGCCACGGTGTACCGCTACGACCTGCAAGCCGACGACGTCGCAGGCTCGGTGGAGACCGTCGGGCTGCTCGGCAGCGGCGGCGCGATCCGCCGGGGTCCGGACGGCCGTATGTACATCGCCCGCAACAACACGAGCCAGCTCGGCGTGATCGACGACCCCGACGCCGAGGACGTCGCCGACGTCGGCTTCGCTCAGACCGGACTCACCCTGGCCACCGGTGCCTCCAGCCGCTTCGGCCTGCCGCAGATGGTCACCGGCTGCCCGAACACGCCCGAACTGAGCATCGACAAGTCCAGCGATCTGACCACCGACACCGACGGCGACGGGGCGGCCGACGTCGGCGACGTCATCACCTACACCTTCCGCGTGCGCAACACCGGCACCGTCGACCTGACCGACATCGTCCCGGTGGACTCCCGGCTCGCCGACGCCGACTTCACTCCGGTCGACCTGGCCTTCGGCTCGTACCACGACTTCACCGCGACGTACACGGTCACCCAGGCCGACGTCGACGCGGGCGTGCTCACCAACACCGCCCACGCCACCGGCACGTACACCCCGGCGGGCGGCGGCACGCCGGAGACGATCACCAGCGCCGACGACACCGACACCTTCGTGGACCTGCCCGCCCGCGTCCCCGGGCTGAGCATCGTCAAGGAGGGCGAGATCACCACCGACGGCGGCACGGCGGGCGTGGCCGACATCGGCGACGTCATCACCTACACCTTCACCGTCGTCAACACCGGCAACGTCACGATGACGGACGTCACGATCGACGACCCGCGAGTCGCCTCGGTCTCCCCCTCCTCCGCCACCTTGCCGCCCGGCACGACGCCCGCGTCGACGCAGGAGTTCACCGCCACGTACACCGTGGTCGAGGCCGACATCCTCGCCGGCGGCGTCCACAACCAGGCCCAGGCGACCGCGACCAGCCCGACCGGCGCGTACACCTCCGATTACGCCGACGAGGACGTCGACACCCCGGAGATCGACCAGGAGCTCACCGTCGAGAAGTCGAGCGAACTGACGACCGACGCCGACGGCGACGGAGCGGCCGACGTCGGCGACGTGCTGAGCTACACGATCACCGTCACCAACACCGGCAACACGACGCTCACCGGCGTCACGGCGAGCGACCCCCTCCTCGGCTCGACGCTGACCCCGACCGCGCCGGTCGACCTGGCCCCCGGCGACGGCCAGGAGTTCACCGGCACGTACACCGTCACACAGACCGACATCGACAACGGCCTGCTGCGCAACACCGCCACCGCGTCGGGCACGTTCACTCCGACCGACGGCGGCACGCCGCTGACGATCACCGGCGAGGACTACGACGACGCCGACCTGCAGGAGCAGCAGCCGGGTCTGACGGTCGAGAAGCACGCCGACCTGGACGACCTCAACGGCAACGGCACCGCCGACGCCGGGGAGACCATCGCCTACTCCTTCACGGTCACGAACACGGGCAACACCACGATGGAAGACGTCGAGGTCGTCGACCCGCGGGTGACCGGACTGGCCCCGCTGAGCACGCCGCTCGCCCCCGGCGAGACCGCCGAGCTGCAGGCCGACCCGTACACGGTCACCGAGGCCGACGTCCAGGCCGGCGGCGTGGTCAACAGCGCCACGGCGCGCGGCCACGTGCCCGGCGGCCCGGAGACGATCTCCGAACCGGACGAGGTCACCACCGCGACCACGCCGATCCCGGACCCGCCCGCCCCCGCTGAGGAGTCCGCGGGCATCGCGAGCCTGCTGCCCTCCACCGGCACGGCCGTCACGCTGCTGACGCTGTTCACCATCCTCATGGCCCTGGCCACCGGCGCCGTCTTCTGGCGTCGCGGCCGACAGATGCGCTGAGATTGCCGACGGCGAGGCCACTGTGGGACCATCGCTCTGAATCGCAGGCCGCGCGGGATGTGTCTGCCGAAGCACCGGGAAGGCACCACCTGTGAGATTTTCGCGTCGCTCCCTCGCGCTGACGACCGCCGCGGCCGTCAGCGGCGCCTCGCTGGCCTTCCTCGGCGGCGCCCTGCCAGCGTCGGCGGCGCCGGTCGTCCTCGGCCAGGCCGCGACGGCGACCTGCTCGGACGAGCAAGCGCGCGGCACTGAACGCTGGTGGTTCTTCGGCGACGGCGCCGGCCTCGACTTCGGCGCCAGCGGCGACGCCGCGCCGACGGCGGTGAGCGGATCGGGCGCCACGCCCGAGGGCGGCGTGGTGGTCACCGACACCGGCGGCAACCTGCAGTTCTGGTCCAACGGCCAGACCGTGGTGGGCCGTGACCAGCAGGTCATGCCGAACGGCACCTTCGGCGCCGCCGTCGCCCACTCGGCGGCCGTGCAGCCCGTGGTGGCCTTCCCGTCCACCACCCAGGCCGGCACGTACTTCGTCGTCACCACCACCGGCGACGACGGCAGCACCACCGGTCAACTGTTCTCCTCGGTGGTCGACATGAGCCTCAACGACGGCCTCGGCGACGTCTCCTCGGCGCCTGCCCCCCTGGGCGCCGCCGGGACGGCCGGGGAGAGCCTCGCCGCCGTTCCCGACGCCGACGGCACGGGCTACTGGGTGCTCACCTCGCAGAACTCCTCGCCCAACCTGCACGCCTTCTACTTCGACGGCGCCGGTCCGGCCGACCCCGACGGCTCCGGCCCGCTCGGCGTCGGCGATCCGGTCACCAGCGTCATGCCGACCGACAACTACGACCGGTACAGCTCGCTCGTGTTCAGCGCCGACCGCAGCCAGCTCGTCCAGACCTCCGCCAGCGGCCCCGCCGCCACCGACCCGTCGGTCATCCGGCGTCTGAGCTTCGACCCCGCCACCGGCCAGATCGCCCAGCTGGCGCAGTGGAGCGGCCCGGCCGGCGGCACGAGCGGCCTCTCGCTCTACAACGCCGAGTTCTCCCCCAGCGGCCGCTACCTCTACGTCACCAAGCTCTTCACCAGCGGAGCCGCCACCGCCCGCGTGTGGCGCTACGACCTGCAAGCCACCACCGCGACGCCTGCCCTGCAGCCGATCGGCGTCATCGACCCGGCCGACGGCGGCGGCGACGGCGGCGCGATCCGACGCGGCCCGGACGGGCGCATGTACGTCGCGCGGAACGGCGAGACGCAGATCGCCGTGATCGCCGATCCCGACAACGAAGACCGCACCCAGGTGGGTTTCGACGCCACCGCCCTCGCCCTGGCCGACGGCGCCGTCAGCGGTCTCGGACTGCCGCAGACCGTGGTCGGCTGCCCGGACCCGCCGTCGCTGGACCTCGTGACGCAGGCGGTCCTCGACGACCTCAACGGCAACGGCGTCGCCGACGTCGGCGAGACCATCGCCTACTCCTTCACCGTCACCAACACCGGCAACAGCAGCCTGCGCGACGTCGCGGTGACCGATCCCCGGCTGACCGGGCTGTCCCCGCTGACCAGCCCGCTCGCCCCCGGCGAGGTCGCGACCTTCCAGGCCGCCGCGTACACCGTCACCGAAGCCGACCTCCAGGCCGGCAGCATCGTCAGCCACGCCACCGCGCGCGGCGTCCTCCCCGGCACCACCGCGGAGTTCACCGCGACCGACGACGCCACCGTCGCCACCGGGACGCTGGACGACTCCGCCACGCCGCCCGCGAACAGCGACGACGCCACGGACGACGACGACGCTGCCGACGGCGTGCTCCCCGTGACCGGCGCGGGCGTGAGCCTGTCCGCGCTGCTCCTGGCGACTCTGGCCCTCGCCGTCGGCGTCGTGGTCGTCCGCCGCGCCCGCTGACTCAGAGAGGGCCGACGGAGACGAGGCGGACGACGGGTTCGCCGGCCTCGTCGGAGGCGGCCAGGTCGACGGTGGCCGACAGGCCCCAGTCGCGGTGGCCCTCGGGGTCGTCGAAGGTCTGGCGGACCTTCCACACGCCCGGCTCCTCGACCACCGTGAACAGCTGCGGGCCGCGGGCGTCGGGGCCGGTCCCGAGGTCGTCGTACTCGTCGAAGTAGGCGTCCATCGCCTCACGCCAGGCCTCGGCGGTCCAGCCCGCGTCGCCGTCGAGCGCGGCGAGGTCGTCCCAGCGCTCCAAGTCGGCCAGCTCGACCCGGCGGAACAGCGCGTTGCGCACCAGCACCCGGAAGGCGCGGACGTTCGCGGTGACCGGGCGGGGACCGGCGGCGACATCCGTCGGACGGACCTCGACGGGAGCGCCGTCCTCCCCCGCCATGAGGTGCTCCCACTCGTCGAGCAGGCTGGAGTCGGTCTGCCGGACCAGCTCGCCCAGCCACTCGACCAGATCATCAAACTCCTCGGTGCGCGCCGACGGCGGGACGGTGCGGTCGAGCGTGCGGTAGGCGTCGGTGAGATAGCGCAGCACCATGCCCTCGGCGCGCGCCAACTGGTAGTCGCCGACGAGCTCGCCGAAGGTCATCGCGCGCTCCCACATCTCACGGACCACCGACTTCGGCCTCAACTCGTGGTCGGCCACCCACGGATGCCCCTGCCGGTAGGTCTCGTAGGCCCCCTCCAACAGGTCGGCGAGCGGGCGCGGGTGGGTGATCTCCTCCAGCAGCTCCATGCGCTCGTCGTACTCGATGCCGTCGGCCTTCATCTGTCCGATGGCCTCGCCGCGCGCCCGATGCCGCTGCGCGTTGAGGATGTGGCGGGGGTCGTCGAGCGTCGCCTCGATCACCGACACGACGTCGAGCACATAGGTGGGCGACTCGGCGTCGAGCAGTTCCAGCGCGGCCACCGCGAAGGGCGACAGCGGCTGGTTGAGCGCGAAGTCGTCGGGCAGGTCGACGGTGAGCTGCAGCGTGCGGCCCTCGGCGTCGGGCGGGTCGAGCCGTTCGACCACGCCCCCGGCGAGCAGCGCCTCGATGATCGCGTCGACCTCCGCCAACAGCCGCTCCTGCGACGCCTCGTTCTCGCCGCTCTCGCGCAGCAGGCGCTCCAGCGAGGCGCGCGCGTCGCCGGGACGGCCGATCACGTCGAGCACCATCGCGTGACTGACCCGCATGCGCGACACCAGCGGCTCGGGCGTGCCGTCGCGCAGTTTCTCGAAGGTCTTCTCGCTCCAACTGACGAAGCCCTCCGGGGCCTTCTTGCGCTGGATGCGCTTCAACTTCTTCGGGTCGTCGCCGGCCTTGCGGACCAGGCGCGCGTTCTCGATCTCGTGCTCCGGCGCCAGCACCACGACGTGCCCGACCGTGTCGTAGCCGGCCCGTCCGGCGCGGCCCGCGATCTGCGCGTACTCGCGCACCTGCAACTGTCGCTGCCGGGTGCCGTCGTACTTGCTGAGCCCGCTGAACACGACCGTGCGGATCGGCACGTTGATGCCGACGCCGAGCGTGTCGGTGCCGCAGACGACCTTCAACAACCCCTGCTGCGTCAGCGTCTCGACGAGCCGCCGGTAGCGCGGCAGCATGCCCGCGTGGTGCACGCCGATGCCCATGCGGATCAGCCGCGACAGCGTCTTGCCGAAAGCCGAGGTGAACCGGAAGCCGCCCAACGCCTCGACGATCTCGTCGCGCTCGGCCCGCGTCGCCACCTTCACGCTGGCGAGCGCCTGCGCCCGTTCCAGCGCGGCGGCCTGGGTGAAGTGGACGACGTAGACCGGCGCCTGGCCCGTCTCGATCAACTCCTCCAACTTCTCCTGCATCGGCGTCGTGACGTACTCGGCGACCAACGGCACCGGGCGCTCCGCCGACGCCACCAGCGCGGTGGGGCGTCCGGTGCGACGGGTGAGGTCGGCCTCCAGCCGCGTCGTGTCGCCGAGGGTGGCCGACATGAGCAGGAACTGCGCGCGCGGCAGCTCGATCAGCGGCACCTGCCACGCCCAGCCCCGGTCGGGGTCGGCGTAGAAGTGGAACTCGTCCATGACGACGAGGCCGAGGTCGGTCTCCGCGCCCTCGCGCAGTGCCATGTTCGCCAGGATCTCGGCGGTCGCGGCGATGATCGGGGCGTCGGCGTTGACCGCCGCGTCGCCGGTGACCATGCCGACGTTGTCGGCCCCGAAGATCTCGCACAGGTCGAAGAACTTCTCGCTGACGAGCGCCTTGATCGGGGCGGTGTAGACCGCGCACTCCCCCCGTGCCAGGGCGGCGGCCATCGCGGCGGTGGCGACGAGGCTCTTGCCCGAGCCGGTCGGCGTCGCGAGGACGACGTTCGCCCCGGAGACGCATTCGAGAATGGCCTCGTCCTGCGCCGGATAGAGGCTCAGACCCCGGCCCTCGACCCACTCCGCGACGGCCTCGTAGACCGCGTCCTCGTCGTCGCTGGGGCTGGGCGGCAGAAGGTCGACGAGGCGCATGAGACCTATTGTCGCGCTCGGCTAAGGTCGGGCTATGCGTGCGGTGCAGATCACGTCGCTGGACGGGCCCGAGGCCGTCAGCGTCACCGAAGTCGACGCCCCCGACGCGGCCGGCCGCGTCCTGATCGACGTGAGGGCGGCGGGGGTCGCGTTCCCCGAGGTCTTGCAGTCACGGGGCCAGTACCAGCTCAAGCCGCCGCTGCCGTTCGTGCCGGGCGCGGAGGTCGCGGGCGTGGTGGCCGAGGCTCCGGAGGGCTCGGAGTTCTCCCCCGGCGACCGGGTCGCGGCGCTGTGCCTGCTGGGCGGCTTCGCCGAGCAGGTCGTCACCGACGAGCAGTTCGTCTTCCCGCTGCCCGAGCAGGTGTCCTTCGAGCAGGGCGCGTCGGTCATCTTCAACTACGGCACCGCCTACTTCGCGCTGGTCGAGCGCGGGCGTCTCGCCGAGGGCGAGTCGGTGCTCGTGCACGGCGCGGCCGGCGGCATCGGCACCGCCTCGATCCAGGTCGCCAAGGCCTTCGGCGCCGGCGACGTCGTCGCGGTCGTGTCCACCGCTGAGAAGGGCGACATCGCCGTGGCGGCGGGCGCGGACTCCTATGTGCTGGCCGACGGCTTCCGCGACCACCTGGCCGGGAAGAAGTTCGACCTCGTGGTCGACCCGGTCGGCGGCGACCGCTTCACCGACTCGCTGCGCAGCCTCGCCGAGGACGGACGGCTGCTCGTCATCGGCTTCACCGCGGGCTCGATCCCCGAGGTCAAGGTGAACCGGCTGCTGCTGGGCAACATCTCCGTCGTCGGCGTCGGCTGGGGCGCGTACGTGTTGGCCAAGCCGGGCCATGTGCGCGGCGAGTGGGACGCGATGCTGCCGCACCTGGCCTCCGGCGCGCTCGCCCCGGTCGTCTCCTCGGTCCGTCCGCTGGAGGAGGTCGCCGAGGCGCTGCTGGAGATCGACCAGCGGCGCGCGGCCGGCAAAGTGCTGCTCACCCCCTGAGCCATGCCCAATCCCACCGACGTCCACGACCCGAGCGACGGGGCCTGGCTCGCCGTGCGGCCCTCGGCGACCACCACCGCGATCCTGCAAGACGGACATGACGTGTTGGAGGGGCCGCTGCTGAAGGCCTCGGCGGCCGAAGGACTGACCCCGGAGGCGTTGCGCGCCGCCGTCGGCCTCGACGATCCCGACCCTCGCTCCTTCGTCGACCTCGTCACCGTCGCCCCGCACCCGTTGATGACGCTGCGCGGCGAGGGCGACGTGGTGACGGTCGAGCGCACCCGCGTGCCGAACGGCAGCTGCCTGTGGCGGGTCGACGCCAGCGGTGAGCGGCGCGTGCTCACCTACTACGACGGCCCGGCCCACGGGTGGCGCAACGGTCGCGGCTACGTCGATCCGGTCGAACCACTCGGCCCGTGGGCACGCCTCGACGGCGCCGAGTACGCCGCCGCCTTCCCCGCCGACGGCGACACCGACCGCGTCGGCCTCGTCGCCGTCAGCCCCGAACCGCCCGAGGGCTTCTCCTGGGTCCGCCCCGGCGTCTCCCTGCGCTACGTCGCGGTGCGCGAGCTGGAGTGGCTGGAGGCGAGGTGAGCCTCTAATCCAGCAAGCCCAGCCTGCGGGCCTCGGCGACGGCCTCGCTGCGGGTGCCGACGCCGAGCTTGCCGTAGACGCTGCGCAACTGCGTCTTGACGGTGTTGAGGGACACGGTGAGGCTGTCGGCGATCTCACTGACCTTGCGCCCTGTCGTCAACTGCTCCAAGACGATCTGCTCGCGAACCGACAGCGCCACGACCTCCACCGACTCGGGGAAGATCTCCTCTCGCCCCTCCCGCTCGAAGTCGGCGAGCACGTCGCGCAGCCCGGCCGACCGGTCGGCCTCCGTCTCCAGCAACGAACGCGGCACCGTGAGCAGCACGCGGCGGTCCTGCCGACGGAGCGCCTCGGCGACGCCCCTCCCCCGGTCGGCCGCAGCCGTCTCGTCGTCGCCGAGCCGACGGGCTGCGGCCGCCCGCAACAGGGTCAGCTCGGTCCGGTCGCGGATGGGCGTGTCGATCCGCAGCAGCGAGTCCGACGCCCGCTCGAAGGCCTCCTGCGCCTGATCGGAGGCGAGCAGGAGCCGCACCCACGTCGGCCGACCGAGCACGGAGGAGTCGTCGAGCCGCGTCAACAGCAGGCGTGCCTCGCTGCCGTGCCCCAACGCCAGCCGGGCCTCCGCCGACGACGCCAGGCAGACGTCGCGGTGGAAGGCACTGTGCCGCACCGCGAAGGGCGCCGCGTCCCGCAGATCGTCGACCAGCGTCAGCCCCTCCGCCGCCTCGCCGTCGACCATCATGTGCCGCACTCGCGACCACAGCAGCAGCGGCCACAGCTCGTCGGCCTCGGCGCCCTCGTCGACCTGCCACGCCTCCCGCGCCATGCCGTCCGCGTCCAGGGCGTCCGTGGCGAGCGTATGGCGGACGAAGCCAGTGCCGCTGTCGACCCAGTGGCGGATCTGCTCGACGACCGGCGCCGGGAACTCCGAGCCCTCTGCCTGCCGCAGCCAGTCGAAGGCGCGTCGCGTCCTGCCCTCGTGCGCGGACAGCACCGCCTGTTTCACCGCGAGGTCGTGCGACACGAAGGGCAGCTCGTTGAACGCCCGATGGCGCCACCCGGTGCGGTAGAAGAAGCGCGCCCGTCCGAACGCGCCGGTCAAGTGCGCGGCCACCCCCGACTGCAACAGCCACAGCGGCGACAGGCCCGCCGAGGCCGCGTGCTCGGCGCGCAGCTCCTGCAGCACGAACGGCGTCATGCGCTCGGCGTGCTCCAAGGCCTCCTCGTACAGGCCGAAGTTGCGGCGGGCGGCCATCGCGAAGATGCTCTGCTCGACCAGCTCGCGGTCGCGGCCGTCGCGGATCAGCGCCCGGCGCGCCGACTCGCCCTCCGGGATCGGGATCGTCGTGGCTCCGACCGGCGTGTGGCCGATGTACTCCTGCCGCAACGACAGCAGCGGATACGCCTTGACGAGCTCCGACGGCAGCTCCGAGAGCACGCTGAGGCTCAAGGCCCGCCAGGGGCTGAACGCCAGCCGCAGCGACCAGCGGGCGAGGATGCGGGCGCAGGCCTCGTGGTCGTCGGCCGCGTAGGCGGCGCCGAGGCCGCAGTCCATCACGCCGGACCGCTCCCGCAGGCCGACGACGGCGCGTCGTGCCCCCTCGGACTCCTCGGGGTTCGTCGCGAGCCTCTCCGCGACCGCACGGCCGACCGCCGGGACCAGCGCGACACCGTCGAGGCCGTCCACCGCAGAGAGCGCGACCAGTCCGGCGTCCCACAGCTCGGCGATCATGGCGGCCGCCGCCAACTCCTCCAGCTCGGCCGTCGCGCAGACGCCCGCGACCGCCAGGTACCGCACGACGGGCCACTGGTGCTCGACGATCCAGTCGTCGAGGCGGCGCACTGCGGCCGACGTCGCGATCATGCGGGCGAGGCCCGCCGAGCTGTCCGGCATCGGCAGCCCGACGCCCTCGACCACCGCGTCCACGAGCGCGGGCAGGCCGCCGGTGTCGGCGATCAGCGCCTCCGCCTGGTCCGGTCGCGTGCCGGGCCACCTCTCACACACATCACCGGGCCGCAGACGGCCTTCCCGCGTGCTCATCTCCGCGCTCACCCGCCTATCACACCACAGGACGACCCGTCCCGGAGGCAGAAAACGGAGGGATTATCAGCGCCGGGGAAGCAACCCGTCACACACGACCAGAATCACACCCCGCCAGGAAGCAGAACGGCGGATCAGGGCTGAGTGGCCATACGCCTACGCCTCGCCGAGCGACGACGCACTAGGCTGCTCGTGGATCCGCCGCACACCACGCCACCGAGGGAGGGAACCTCATGGACACGGCAGAGAGCACCGAAGCTCCCGGACCCCGGGGTCCGCTCCTACGCCTGATCAAAGACCATCGAGTCGCGTTCCTGATCGTCGGTTCCATTAACACGGTGGTGGGTTTCGCCTGGTTCGTTTTTTTCGACGTCACCGTCGGGCGAATCTGGGGCTACATGATCACGCTGCTTTTCGCCCACGTTGCGGCAGTCCTATGCGCTTTCGTACTCTACCGACGGTTTGTTTTCCGAGTCCGCGGCAACACGTTGATTGACCTCGCTCGCTTCGAGTCAGTCAACCTGGTCTCCCTCGCGGTCAACGCCACGATGCTTCCCATTTTCGTTGAATTCGGCCGACTCCAGCCGATCGTGGCCCAAGCGGCTATCGTCTTCTTGACAACCCTCATCAGCTACGTGGGACACAGCAAGCTCTCATTTCGACGAAGTTGACGACGCCAAGAGAATTGAGGCTTATCCGGAGAACTAAATAGCATCCCACGGCGTTTCGCAATAAAAGACGATCCATTCCTTGAGGGAATTGGGCAACCATGTTCAAACTCACGAAAACGAACCGTCCCACATGAAACATTACGAGACTCGACCCCGAAGTGTGGACACGCCAATCCCGGTCTGAGGACGGGGAAGCGAGACGATGCACTCATGGCACGCAAGACCTACAGCTTGGAGCTCAGCTATGACGCGGTTGACCTCTACGCCACCACCGACGGGACGACGGTGAAGCAGATCGCCGCCGACCTGGGTACGACGCCACGTTGCCGGGCTGGCTCAACACCACCGGTGTCGCGGTCCGCGGCAGGGGCGCTGGTCTCCTGCGCCACACCCCGCAAACCCAGCAACAACGGCGGATCAGGGCTCAGGCGAAGTGGGATGCTCGACATGCCATACCCTGGGCCGAGGCAGCGAACGAAGGGATGAGCAGATGAACGATCCGACACTGTCGGTCGTGGTGCCGGCGTACAACAATGCCAAGTACATCGGGGCCACGATCGAAAGCGTGTTGAGTCAAGAGGGAGTCGACTTCGAACTTGTGCTTGCCGATCACTCATCGACGGATGAAACCCTACGGATCGCTGAGTCCTACAGTGCCGACGACCGGTTGACTGTGACGGAGACCCCTCGCGGTGGCGGTGCTCCGGCGAACTGGCGGCGAGTGACAGAACTGGCCTCAGGCAGGTATCTGAAACTTGTGTGCGGTGATGACGTGTTGCGACCAGGAGTGCTGGCACGTCAGGTCGCCCTTCTGGAGGAGCATCCAGAAGCCGTTCTCACCGCATGTCGCCGAGATGTGATCGACTCCTCTGGGCGGACGTTGATCGCTGGAAGGGGCTTGCAGAAGATCAACCGGCGGATGTCTGGGACTGAGGCGATCCGTCGTTCGGTGCGCGGCGGTACCAATCCATTCGGCGAACCTGCTTCCGTGATGATGCGGCGGGAAGCCCTGGAGCAGGCGGGCGGTTGGTGGGGGGAATTTCCCTACCTCATCGATCAAGCCTCGTATTGCCGTGTGTTGTTAGGCGGAGAATTCGTACCTGACGACGAAGTGGGGGCGACTTTCCGCATGAGCAACGAGCAGTGGAGTGTGGCACTTGTCAAGGAGCAGGCGCGTCAGGCGCACGGCTTCCACCATTGGATGAGCGTTCATCACCCTGACGTGGTCAACGCGACGGACGTCCGGATCGGCAACATCCGGGCGTCCTTGGCGGCACGGGCACGCCGAATGGCCTATGCGATTCTGCGTGGGAGGATGCGATGACTGACTCTTCCTTTCTCCATCGGATCTCGGTGGTTGTTCCTGTGTATCAGGGCGAGAGGACCCTTCCCGGACTTGTGGACGAGCTCTTGCCGTTGACCGGGACCTTCTTCACGCCCGACGGGCACCAGGCGGTGGTGTCCGAGATCATATTTAGCTATGACAATGGTCCGGACAGCTCGGATCGGGTCCTCCGTGAGTTGGCGACAGCCCACGATGTCGTCAAGCTGGTCTGGCTGAGTCGAAATTTCGGTCAGCACGCGGCTACGCTCGCAGGTATCGCCTCATCGGGGGGGGACTGGGTTGTCACCATGGACGAAGACGGACAACATGACCCTGCGTTTATCGGAAGCATGCTCGACACGGCCTTACGTGATCGTGCGCAGGTAGTTTATGCTCGCCCCAGCAATCTCCCCCCGCACGGATTCGTTCGTAACACGGCGTCAAAGGCTGCGAAGATGTTCCTGGAGACGCTCTTCGGCAGTGTCAACGCATCAGAATTTAATAGCTTCCGACTCATTGTGGCCGATGTCGCCCGCAGCGTTGCCGCATATGCTGGAAACGGGGTCTATCTTGACGTCGCCCTCGGGTGGATAGCCAAGCGTGCGTCCACATCTCCCGTAGTGCTGCGTCAGGAGGATCGGGATAGTGGCTACTCGTATCGTAGCCTCATGGCACATTTTCTCCGTATGATTATCACTTCAGGAACTCGCGGACTCCGTTTAGTGGCAGTCACGGGAGCCCTGTTCGCAGTCATTGGACTCTTCTTCGCGGCTTACATCGCCTTTGATCGATTGTACGGCGACGGCGTGGACTCTCCGGGCTGGACATCGATCATGGTGCTTTTATCGCTTGGCATCGGGATGATTCTGATGGCCCTGGGGATTGTCGCCGAATATCTTGGAGTTGCGGTTAATATGGCGATGGGGAAACCGGCTTATTTGATCGTACGTGACCCTGCTACCGGTCCGTTAGGTCAAACGCGCACCCTTTCAGACTCATGACTGAGCGGTGGGTTGTCGGTCGAGGTTTATTAGGACAGTCGGTTCTCTCGGCTATATCGGGCAACTCGTTCACCGCTTCAGTGGGTTGGTCTGATCCTGAGCGGTCAGTGATGGATCTACGATCCAGTATCGCTGATTTCTCTACGGTGGTGAGAGACGCTGACTGGGAGATTTTTTGGTGCGCTGGGCGAGGTGTCACCTCGACGCCTAAAAGTGATCTCCAAATCGAGGTGGATGTGTTTCATCGCTTTTTGGATGACCTGGTAGGTGGTCGATCACTGCTCGACCCAACGAAAGGCCGCTTATTTCTGGCCTCGTCTGTCGGCGCTATTTACGGCGGCAGTTCCCTGCCTCCCTTTACTGAAAAAACCCCTCCGAACCCCTCGTCGGCTTATGGTGAGGCGAAGCTCGCTATGGAAGACTTGGTGCGATCAATCTCCGACTCGTCGGGAATCCGGTCTTTTATTGGAAGAATAACAAATCTTTACGGTCCCGCACAGGACATGTCTAAGGGTCAGGGCCTAATATCAACGGTTGTTGCGAGCTATATCACAGGACATCCAGTTTCGATCTATGTCCCTTTGGACACGTTACGCGACTATCTTTATGTCGATGATTGCGGGCGCATGGTGGCGGCGGGTATGAAGAAACTCGCGGATGAGCCGAGTGGAACGAGTGTTGTCAAGATTCTCGGCTCGACGATGCCGTGGTCGATTGGGGCCGTCCTCGGCGAGGCGGCGCGCGTGCATCGGCTCCGTGCACCGATTATCTCCGGGCAGGGCACAGCGGCATCCGTTGCCGGACAAGCGCACGACCTGAGGGTGCGGTCTCTGATATGGACTGACCTCGACTCGCTGGCCCGAACGACTCTACCTGCAGGCCTGGATTCCTTGCATCGAGCGCGTCTGGCCAATGTCATGGCCTGCGGTCTGCCGCTGAGCTGACTATCCTGTCGTCGACGGATTTATTCGGAAATATCTTCACCTTAAGACTTATTCGACGCTTCCGATTTTGGGCTGTAGGAGATTCGACCTGAATCCTCCGCTCTCAAGCGAGGCTGCGGTCGATGTAGGGCCTGTTACGAAAGTGGTCTTGTGGTTGACGACGTGGCGACGTATGAGTATGGGTGAGACCTCCCCGGTCATGCGGGCGGTGTCTACGCATCCACTGGGGTGAGACGGTTCTCGTAGGCAGTCGTTAGCAGGAAGGACGCAAGAGCAATAGTCAAGACCTGTGGATCGGCGTGTCACGCGGCTTGAGCGTCACCTCCTGATTCGTTGCCTTCGGGCTGCGGGTGGTGGTCGTCCTCGCGTTCGACGAGTACGCCGTTCTTGAATGTGGCACCGGCTCGGACGAGGGCGACGAGGTGGGGTGCGTTGACGGCGCGCCACCGGGTCTGGGCGGACTCGATGAGCTTGAACGCCATCGCGATGCCGGCAGCCCTTGAGCCCGGGCCCTTGGCGATGCGTTGGCGCAACCTGACGGTCGCGAACGTGGACTCGATCGGGTTGGTGGTGCGCAGGCGGACCCAGTGCTCGGCCGGGTAGTCGTAGAACTCCAGCAGCACGTCGAGGTCGTCGGTGATCTTCGCGGCGGCCTTGGGCCACTTGACCCCGTAGTCGGCTGCGAACGCCTTCGCGGCCTTCTCGGCGTGGTCGCGGTTCTCGGCGTTCCAGATCTCGGCCAGCGCCGTCTTCGCGCCCGGCTGGGCCGACTTCGGGAGCGCGTTCAACACGTTGGCGATCTTGTGGAACCAGCACCGCTGCTCCCGAGCCTCGGGGAACACGGTGCGGACCGCGGCCCGGAATCCGAGCGCTCCGTCGCCGATGGCGAGGACCGGCGCACGCATCCCGCGGCGCTTGCAGTCGCGGAGCAGGTCGGCCCACGACTCGGTGGACTCGCGGTGCCCGTCGTCGAGCGCGATCAGCTCCTTCGGCCCGTCAGCACGCACGCCGATCATTACCAGCAGGCACACCTTGTCCTGCTCCAGGCGGACCTCGAGGCGGATCCCGTCGACCCAGCAGTAGACGTAGTCGGCGCCGGCGAGCGAGCGCTTGCCGTACGCGGCCGCCTCGTTCTGCCAGTCCTTGGTCAGCCGCGTGATCACCGACGCCGAGAGTCCGTGGCTGGCGCCGAGGAACCGGGTCAGCGCGGGCCCGAAGTCGCCGCTGGACAGGCCGTGCAGGTACAGCAACGGCAGCACCTCGGCCACCCGCGGCGACTTGCGCGCCCACGCCGGCGGGATCGCCGAGGCGAACCGTCGCCGCTCGCCGGTCACCGGGTCGACCCGCTTGTCGTTGACCCGCGGCGCCTTTACGGGGATCGCCCCGGCCGCGGTAGTCACCTCCCGCGGCTCGTGGAACCCGTTGCGGACCACCAGCCGGCGACCGTTCTCGTCGACCTCGCCAGCGAACGCCTCGATGCAGGCGGCAACCTCGGCCTGCAACGCCGCCGCGAGCATCTGCCGAGCGCCGTCGCGGACGATCTCATCGAGCAGCGACCCGCCAGCCGCCGAGGCTGCGTCGTCGTTGGACTCGTTGTTCTCCTGGACTACCTCGAGCATGGACGTGCCTTCCCGAGCCGGCGCGCCAACGCCGACCCTGATCAGAACCGCATGGACTTCGATCCTTGCTCGGGAGGTACGTCCACTTCACGTCACCTCGCCGAGCGCCATCCACAGGTTCTGATCATTGCTC
>NZ_JASGEK010000016.1:0-42730 GCF_047606445.1 Aeromicrobium sp.
CGAAGCGTTCATCGCCCTCGCCAACACGATCATCATCATCCGCCGCCTCATCCGCATCGCCTGGACCACCCACCGCTGGGATAGCCGGCCAGCCCGACGACCGTGACCTACTGGCGGAACTTCTTAGATACACCAAGAAGCCTGCCACTGACAGTCAGAGAAGAACCTCCCGGAAGAACACCTTTCGCAGACCTCCGCCGAGGGCTTTGGAAGAGTGAGAGGTTCGCCGACCGCAGCCGCTTGTGAACCTTCTGAATGGGAACGCGTTCAGCTCGCTCTCGCGGGTCGGGGGTGAGCATGTCTCGCAGGAGGCGGGCGAGTTCTGGTGGCGTGTTCTGCGGGATGAGGTCAGCGAGACGGTCGAGGTCCTCGCGGGCCGTGGCGCTACTCGTCGGGTGGCGGCCGGTCAGCGCGTACAGGATCACCTGCGCGGCCTGGTGGATGTCGTTGTAGATCGGGTGCGGAGCGACGCCTTGACCAGCCGTCGGGAACATGTCAGGCGTCACGTAGCGCGCACGCGACGGGGTGAGCGTGGCCAGGCTTCCATCACGATGCCCATGACCGAGGTCGACCAGGACGAATCGTCCCCGCTCCGCTCCGTACGGCTGATGCCAAACCATGTTCTTCGGCGAGATATCCCCGTGATAAGAGCGCTCCCGAGCCGGTCCACGCTGCTCGTACAGACGCGGCAGCGCCTTAGCGAACGCGTAGAGCAGATCGGCCAACTCCAACGTGTCAAGCGGCCGACCGACCTGGTAGTCGTCATCCGCGACGAGATCACGCAACGACTGACCTGGGAGATACTGCATGGCGACGAACGCCACTAGATCGCCGACACGACTGTGGTCAAGCCCGCGCACGACGTGCTCCCCCCGGTCGAGCGATCGCGCGTACTCAGCCGCAGCCGCCCCGTGCTCCAGCTGGTTGAGAACTTTGACCGCCACCGTCTCGTCCCGCGCGGGGTCGTGGAGCGGTCCCTCCACCACCGTCGCCGTCCAGAGCGAGCCATAGGAGCCGGCCGCTCCCCAGGTCTTCCGCAGCTGGAAGACGTTGCCCAACGCGCCCCGCAGTCGTTGCCCCGGCCGAAGGTTCTCGACGCCCTGCGGCATCATGGCCTCGCCCAGCCGAGAACGCGGGTCGCCTTGCCCTTCCCGCCTACGCTCCTGATCGTCCCCCGGCGCGACCGGAGTCTTATCTCCGAGTCCAGGGGCAGTAGGAGTCACCTCGTCGTCGCTCATCTGTCCTCCTCAGCAGTCGTTGAGAAAGGACCCCGCAGATCCTCTGACCGCAATGAGAGACGAGCAGCCCTCATGCGCTCACCGAATTCCGTGATCGGGATCCGTCGCGAACGCTCCAGGGGATCTGGCGTCAGCATGTCCTTCAGTAACTGGGACAGCTCTGGTGGCAGTCCCTCGGGAACCAGGTCTGCGAGGTGTTCCAGTTCCTCCGGTGTCGTGGTGTGCGGGCTCGTCGGATGCTCGCCCGTCAACGCGTAGAGGATCACCTGCGCGGCCTGGTGGATATCGTTGTAGATCGGATACGGAGCGACACCTTGGTCGACCGCTGGGAACATGTCCGGCGTCACATAACGAGCCATCGGCGGAACGACATCCGCAGAGTCCTCGTCCCCATGACCGGGGCCGAGGTCCACGATGACGAACTGCCCTCGATCCACCCCCGGCGGAGCGTGCCACACAAGATTTCTCGGTGAGATATCCCCGTGATAGGAACGTTCTCTCCGCGGCCCCCGGAACTCGTACAAACACGGCAGGGCGACCTCGAAAGCCTCCAACAGGAAAGGCAGCTTCTCGCCGTCGACCCCGTGGCCACCCTGGTCTTTCGCGGCGGCGACAAGAGCGCTCAAGTGTGCGCCTGGCACATACCTCATCGCGACAAACGCGATGGAGTCCTCGGGACGGCTATGGTCGATCCCACGGACCACGTAGTCGCCACGGTCGAGTGATCGCCTGTACTCATCAGCAGCCGCTCCCGGCCGAGGCCGATCAAGAATCTTGACCGCCACCACGTCATGACGCGCCGGGTCGTGCAGCGGACCGTCGACGATGCTGGCTACCCAGATCGAGCCGAACGCCCCTGACTCGATTCTCTGCGTCAACTGGAAGCTATGGCCCATGGCGCCGCTGAGTCGCAACCCCTCATACGGGGTGACGCCCTCATAGGGCATCAGGATGTCGCTCCCCTGAGGCTTCACCGCGTCACTAGGCCGGGAACTCAGGTCGCTCGCGGTGTTGTACCTCGGGGTGGCGTCGTCGTCGCTCATCTGTTCTCCTCAGCAGTGGTGATCAGGAGACGACGACGCGGATGCGCACGTCCGGCCCGAGGCCGATGATGTCGCCGTGCGTGACCGTACGGTTCTCGTTCGCCTGGATCTTCGACTGGTTGACGGTCGTGCCGTTCGTGCTGGCGTCGTCACGGATCCGCAGCGACCCGTCCGGCAGCACCGCCACGAAGAGATGACTCTGCGACACATACGTCGAGTCGATCGTCCAGGTGGCGTCGCCCGACTTCCCCACCATCACCTCGGCGCCGCTGATCGGCACATAAAAGTCTGGCTGCTCAACATCGAACCGCCGCAGAACGACCTGCCGACGCTCGACCTCGGACGACTTCGGGGTCTGCTCCTCGTCACCGTGCCGCCGTGGGCGCGCCGGCGGCGTGTCGCCCCCTTGGAGGTGGTCCATCCGTGGTTGTTCAGAGGGGCGGGAGCCTCCTTCCAAGATCTCCTTCAGCCCCCGAACCGCCCGGACCACCCAGCCAGAGGCGCTGTCGCTGCGCCCATCCCAGCTGGTGGACGCCAGGCGATACACGACCAGAACGGTCACTGCCAACAGCAGCAACAACAGAATCCCTCTACCCGACATCATCGCTCCTTGCCAGTCAGACGCTTCGGCTCCGCTGCGCCAGTCTGGCACGATCCCGCTGTCCCGCACGCAAGAACTTGCGACGACAGGTCATCGCACGCCGAAGGCTCAGCCACGCGTCCACCGAACTCGCAGACGCACGTCTGGGCCGAGTCCGATCTGGTCACCGTCGGCCACCGTGCGGGGCTCCCCCGATCCGATCCTCACACCGTTCACCGTGGTCCCGTTGGTGGATTTGTTGTCAACGATCACCGGCGTCCCACCTTCATCGATGCGAACTCGCAGGTGCCGGCCGGAGACAAGCGGGGAGTCCACCGCCCAGTCCGCGGTGGACGCTCGGCCCACCGTGACCTCACGGCCGTCGACGGGCACGTCGAAATGAGGCTGATCACTGCCCTCCCACCGCAGCTGGAACCTTCGCGTGGCCGGAGTCTCCTCCTCGAGGAAGTCCATATCGACCCGAGTGCTCTTACCCCTCAGATCCGCCTTCGTCACCAGGTACATCGTCACCTGCGGCGGGACGACCAGACCTTCACGGACAGCAGCCTCTCTCAGGCCGTCGATGATCTGGCCCACGACGACCTGCTGGTCCACCTTCTGGAAGGCTCGCTCCATATCGGGCGAGATGCTGACGGTGATGCGCCTGCCGTACACGTGTCCGCGTTCACCGGGGATCTGGAAACCTCGCGCCAAGACGTCCTGGGTGATCTTGCGCCGCGCCTCGTCAGGCGTCATGTCGGTCGCGCGCTCGTCCTGACCGAACATCGCCGAGATCAGGCCCTTAGCCTGCGCGACGGCCTGGCCTTTAGGCCGATCGCTCCCGTTCTTATCGCCGATCTTGAGCCACGCCACGATCCCCACCACCATGATCAGCAGCGCGAGCATGATCTCGTTCGACGTCATTTCTGACCCTCCGGAGTCGTGGAGTCGGAGGTATCGCTCAGGTCGTTCTCGGTGTCCATCGGATGGGATCTCGGAGTCTCGTCGTCATCGAAGGCCACCTCGTCCGGCCTGCCACCGACGGCCTCGGGGCGGATGACGACCACCCGCAGGCGCACGTCAGGGCCCAAGCCGATCTCGTCGTTCTCGGCGAGCGGGTGGTCCTCACCTATGGTGAGCTGCTCACCGTTGAGTGTGGTACCGTTCGTCGATTTGAGATCTTGGATGACGAGCCTCTGCTCCGTCTCGTTCAACGCGACGACCCGCACTTTCGCGTGAGTCTTTGACACCCGCTCCGAGTTCACGAGGAACTCGTCCTCCGCGACCGCACGGCCGATGAGAAGCTCACTCTGATCCGAGGGAACCTCTTTCTCACCGACGATTCCGCGGACAGCGCGCAGGACAACCTTGGGACGCTCCACCGTTCGCGGTGTCGCCACCGCCTGCAGGCCCGTCAGCGTCGGATCCGCCTCCAGCCGCAGGGACAGGTCGGCGGGAATCTCATACTTCCCGTTCTGCGCGATCCTACGCAGCTCCTGAACGATCTCGTCGATGGAAGCCGCCATGCCACGCGTCCTCAGCGTCTGCTCCGCCTCGGAGCTGACCGCCACACGCACGTCATTGCCCAGGATGGCCCGGCGAGAACCCAATGTCTTCCACGCCTTCTTCAGCGTCTCGTTAACGACCGCGCGCTGATAGCGGCTGACATCGAACGTCTCACTGCCAGCCGCCGGGGACTCCCCCTCAGCAACCTCGGAAAACCCAGTGGCCTCGACCAGTCGGCGGAACCAGCCCGCCACCGCACCGCTTCCGTTCACCGTAGACTCCGTTCGCCTCACTACGACGACGACCGCCCCGACGACGACCGCCAACCCCACCACCAGCAATAGCAGTTTCAGAACCATGTGTCATTCCTCAGCTCGCGCTCAACCGGCCGATCCCAGACTCCCATCGAGCGCTGAGACGGCGGCGCAAGTCCTTGCACCGCCATCCGAGCCTGCAAGGTTCTCATTCCTCATACGGAGCCGCGCACACCGTGGTCGTGACCCCTTCTGAGAAGTTCATCTCCCATTTGCGCTCGCCAGCGGAAAAATCACATTCCTGATCCTTCCCCACCGAGCGAATCACATAAAGATCGATCGAAACTTCACTCGAATCAATATTTTTATATTCAGCAATTCCATCGATGATCCCCTTCTCTGTAAAATCTCGACCACAGGGCCCCATCGCATGAAACCAAACCAAATTAGAATCGGTGAGTTCATCTTCCTCATCCCCCGGGAAGCAAAGCCCTTCCCGCGGCACGGTACCCAGAACGTATTCATCTCCGTACGTCCAGTTAGTTGCATCGAAATCTTCATTCACATCGGTCGACAAGACCTTGACCCGAGCCTCATCGTCGCCGCAAGGAACACGATTCCAAGAGCCCCCTCCACCATCGGAAACCCATGTATCGAAAGGATAAGCATCGATGCAATCACCAGAACTCACTTCTGGCATCTGACCATCGCCAAGGAAACGGGAACCAAACACCCATCCAAAGAAAACCGCGGATACAATCGTTAGAATAATTCCCAAGTAATCATCTAGAAAATCGCCCAAGCTTATCGAGAAACGTTTTAGCGTAGATTTCCCGGCCTTGTGGCATTCGTAACACAAAAACTTACGATCCACATATTTTCGACAAGAACGACATACTCTGCGATTACAAGAGTCACAAGAAATAGAAGTCGTCAGACTAGGATGCTTGTAACATTTCCCCGAAGGACGATCTTCCGACATCGCCAAAGATTGCCTGACCGGCTTCGGTGTACCTGAAACTACAGGCTCTTCTGCCGATATAGTAGATCTTTCTTGAGCACTCATTCGACAGTCTGAGCACAATGGACGACTAGTGATCGCCGTGTCAGAACAGGTGGCGCAAAGCTTCCTCGCGCACAAGTGACAGGTAAACAATGCCACTCGATAATTGTGTTGATAACATAAGGGTTTCGGCACCCCCAACATGCTATCCACCGCCGTTAACGTCAGCACACGTTTCCATTCGTCGGCAGTCGGGCGGCTGCCGGTACCTGCGGGAACCGACGCCAGGAATCTCCTCACCAGTCGCCGAAGACCCTCATCCCATTCGTTCAATGGGCGTACCTTTTGAGCCCCAAAATAGGCGTGCCCGTCCTGGTTGATCCATGACTCGCCCGCAGAGATCCGTTCCTGAGAGAAATGGAGACGGCTTCCTTCGACAACACCATCAAACGGCGTGAAGCTCCCCATCAACACCTTGAGGATGACAATCCCCAGGGACACGCAATCACTCGCAGGCGATGCCAGGCTCGAGTTATCAGCTATCTCAGGGGCCGCGAACCCCTCCGTCCATCCCTCCGAAGGAGCACGACCGACGATGCCAAAGGAGTCCATGTCGACGAAGCCGACCTCTACCGCCGCTCCGTCAATCCGCACCATAATATTCTGCGGTTTTAGATCTCCTACATAAATGCCGTTCGCATGGAAGAAGCTCAATTGATCCACGATAAGACGCGCAATCTTAAGTCGCGTCCACGCATCCACACCACCGATCAGCCCCTCGCTAAAAAATTCCTCCAGAGTCTTGATCTCTCCATTTCCGTTGAAACGGATCATCGCGACGGCTTCTATCTTAGAATCTGACGCGATCAGTTCAATAGGGTAGCCGCCTGGCGGAAGCTCCTTTTCCCACCTTCGGTAGAAATCATGAAAAAAGGCGACACGTTCCACCAGCCCACCCGGAGCCTCGTCTATGTACACCTTGACCACGAAGTCACTGCTTCCTTCGACGGCATACACCCATCCAGAGTTTCCACCACCCTTGCTCTCACCCAGGCGGAAAGACTGACCGAGAAAACGGACGGTGCTACCCGTCATCAAAACTTCACCAGGCGGCAAGAGAAACTCCTATGTCGTCACCTTTGGAGGTCATCACATGGGCATCCTGCAAGAATCGCTCACACAACGCGCGCGAGTCCTCCTCGACTCGTCCCTCCCAGAAGTCCGCCAGGAGGTTGTCGACCACACCTGACCTCAACACATCGCGAACAGTTCCGGTCACCTCATCGCGAGAAGCCCGCAGGGCCACATACTCCAGGCCATCAGTGGATAGAAGCAAGGCCCTGTTAGCTGGGTCCTCCGAAAACTCCGTCTGCAAGCACTGGTTCCAGTCCACGCTGAGCAACGAGTCGGTGACATTCAACGGACGACCAGGAATACGCTCACGTACGATCACCAGATCTGCCCTCAGCTCTTGCTTCTCCAGTTCGCGCAACACGACCGCGAAGGAGTCCCCCAGCGAACCAACCGAGAGCCCCCCGGGACCCGCCAACGCGATGGTCAAGGTCGTGCTGAAGTCCGCCGGATCACTGAACTCCTTAAGCCATCGGTCACGAATTCGGCCGAAGATTCCCACCCATTCCTCCGACTTCGGCAATGTTCGAACATCCGCGACCTCCTCACGCGCGATCTCACCGGCTCGCCGAGCACCAATACTCGAATCGCGCGCCGAACCAACGCCGTCACACACGATCAATAGCGCGTGGTCAGGAGACTGAGGCCCCGCGTACGACCAGTCCTCACACACACGCCCTTCTCCTTTGCTCGATCCACGCACAGTGGTCGCCACACAACGAACACAAGACGGCTCAGAAGCCGCCTCTTTCGCTACGGAGGCAACGTCATGCTCGGACAGCAGCGGCTGAGGAGTCACCATCGGCTGAGCGACCACCTTGTGGTCCTGCTCGACGAATTCAGGCTCAGCCGCCTCCTGAACGACAGGGGCTTCGCCCTGATCAACTGATTCGTGCTCGGCCAACTCCTGAACAGCGGGTTCCTGGCCCTGCCCAACCAACCCGGGGTTGGTTATTTCCGAAGAGTCGCTCACCTGTTGCTCCGATGACGACACATCCCGGGCATCGGCCTCCTGGTCGTAGACCTCCTGTCCCACGTCATCGGGAGTCGTCTGTTGATCGAGAACAGGTCTGACTCTGACGATTCGGACAGGCGCGGCCTCAGACGGCTCCCCCCATCCGAGCCTACTCATCAGCCTCACCCAGCAAGGAAGACGGCGCTGAGCGCTCATCCGCGATCCATCTCCGCCCTGCCACTCTGCTGCACAATGTCACGCATAACCCTATGGACAATGCTCGCCGCACTGCCCCCGCGAGTATCCGTGGACATGATCTTGACGATCTTCAAGATGGCGGTCATCTGATCGGGAGGCAGTACCAACGCCGCGTCCAAGCAGACATGATTGAGGTAGGCGACCGCGCTCGAGTCCGTGCCGAGGCCGAAGACTTTGATCTTCTCGCTGACCTCCTGCACCTTGCGCATCGCCGCGTCAGCGTCCTCGTCGTCGGACTGAGGCGCTCCGTCGGTGAACACACACACGCTCGGGCGGCTGGACACGCTCACCCCTTGATCGATCAACTTGTCCATGTACCTGCGCATCTCGTCGATGGCGAGCTTGAACGCCGACGAGATCGGGCTTGTACCACCGTGCCCGACGGGGAAGGTAGTGATCGGGACCTCATTGGCCCGGTGGAACGGCTGATCGGACTCCGCCATGGCACACGAGCCACCGCTCGGTGTAAGCCAACGGACCTTCAACTGCCCATTGTGTCCGTAGAACTCGCCCACCGCGATATCCAACGTGGCTCCGACCTCCTTGGCGATGCCACGGATCATGCCCGGGACCTCCTGCCGCAACACCTCGATCGGCGTCCGTCCTTGAGCGTCAAGCGTCGAACGTCCCCTGATCTCCTCCCAGCCCATGCTGTCGGAGGTATCGAACAACACCATCACCGGTAGCCGTAGGAATTCCCGTCTATCCTCGTCATTTGGCGGGGCGTCGTACGACGCCCCAAATCTGTTGTTCCCTGCCATTGTCTTCCTTTTTTCCTCTCCCGCGTCGTTCCCACTCAGAGACGCTGTGGGGTGATCATGATTTTCGTCTGGTCAGCAGAGGTCGCAACCACGGAAGGGACACCGCCCGACTCAATGAACCGAAAATCAGTCGGCTCCACCGGAACCGACCCAACCCGACGCCAGTCCTCCCAGCGGGCTGCGGCAGCCCCCATGTCGATGCGCATCACCCGGGCCCACAAATCGTTTGCCGCATCGACAGCCACAACCATCCAGCCGAAACCGTCGTGGATCTCTTGCCGATACGCCGCCGCTGATCGAGCCTCCCCCGCAGGCAGCGCGTCTATCGAATCCCATGCGGCCTCGCCATCGGGCAACACCCGCAGCACGCGCAGTCGACCAGCGACCAGAGCGACCACCTCGTAGCCGCCCTCGTAGAGGCGCGACAGCGCGACTGACTCGGCGGGGGCGTGGTCAACCAGCCACTCGCCCAATTGACGCAGCGACGAACCGTCATAGGAAAGGTCACAACGCAGTAGTGGGTCGTTCGGTCCGCCGACGACAACCAGCAGTCGAGTGCTGGTGGTCCAACAGAGCCGGACGTAGGCGGGGTTGACGTTCGGGGGCAGCGCAAAGTCGTGCTGCGACCACTGTCCGCTGCGGATGTCCCGCCCCCGCTGGGTGAACACACGCACCGACCCGGCGACCAAGAACGCCGCGGCCACCGCGTCGGACCCGGCGACCAAGTCGGCGTCGACGAACGCCCCGACCTGCCTCAGTGGCGACGGCACCGTTCCTGTCTGTCTTGGCTGGGCGACCGTCCCCCAGTCAACCAACTCAACCTCAGCACTGTCATCACCGGGCTCATGAGTGAAGCACCGTAGGCGCAGCAGTCGATCGCTGACGAGCGCGTGACGGCACACGACCTCCCGCCGCGCCACTGGCGCCACCGGCTGAGGCCGTCCCTGCGAACCGTGCAGGCTCGCTCGCACCGCGTGCATCCGATCCGCCAGCTCACTCATCGGAAGACGCCGCACCCGCTCCCACGGATCGAAGGTCACCATGTCGTGCAACAGCTCCGACAACTCCCGCGGCAGGCCCGAGGGAATCAGTGCGGGGATCTGACGCATCGACTCCTCGGTGGCCTGCCGCGACGGGGCGCTGGGGCGCAGTCCTGTGAGGGCATAGACGATCACTTGGCCGGCCTGATGGATATCCCCGTAAATCGCATGGACGTTCAGATGCGAGTCATCGACCAACCCAAGAGACTCCGGCGTGGGATACCGGCCCGGCAACGGCCTCGTCCCCTTTGTGTCGTCCTGGTGCCCATGCCCCAGGTCCACGAGCACGTAGTTCCCACGGTCCATGCCGGGCGGCTGATACCAGACGAGGTTCTCTGGAGCAATATCGCCGTGATACGAAGGCTGTCGACGAGGTCCACGCGGCTCGTACAGACAGGTCAGCGCCTCCGTGAACGCCTCCAAGAGCAGACTGCCTCCGTCAGACCCAGTGGGACCGGCGAGGCCGACGCAGAAGATTGGACCTGCCGCGCGAGCGTCGTCCCTGGCACGTAGCGCATGACCACGAACGCCCACTCGTCACCTGGTCGGCTGTAATCGAGACCGCGCACCACGTAATCGCCACGACCGAGCGAACGCTCGTACTCGCTCCGCACTCGATCGTGGTCCTCCGGCGTCGGCCGCAGATAGAACCGCTCACCCCGGTTGTTCTTGTGCATGAGGAACTTGACCGCGACCTGATCACGTCGAGTCGGATCGAACAGACGCCCACTCACCACCACGGCGATCCAGAGCGCCCCGAAGCCGCCCTTGTGGTCCTCCGCCAAGGACTGGACCAACTTGAACGTATTCCCGTCTCCGCCACGCAGCAGCGTTCCCACCTTGGGTTCGCGGCCCGGCCGCTGGACCAGATCGGGGGCGAGGCCCGTCGGTTGATCCGCGGGGTCACGCGGACCACCCCCGTTGTCCTGATAAGGGCGGAACATCGGCGTGACCTGGTCACCATCCCGGCCAGCCACCGGCGTCGGCTCGTCGTTCACTTGTCGTCTCCCCACGTCTCACACGCTTGCAGCACGGCGGCCACGATCGGTCCCGCATCACGGCTGCCCACCAAGCCCGCCGCACCGTCAGGCCCGGGCTTGACCACGACCGTCACCACGTACCGCGGATCGTCATACGGAGCGTAAGCGGTCATCCAGGCGTTCGCCACGTCTCCCTCATAGTCGGCGGTGCCGGTTTTGGCGGCCGCGTCCAACCCCTGGAGTCCGTCGATGCGCGAAGCCGTGCCCTCGGTCACCGCCAGGCGCATGCCGCGTTGGACCTCTTCGACGGCCTCCTCGCTGAACGGCTCGTCACCGATCGAGCCCTCCTCGTCGGCCAGCAGCGTGAAACCGATCGGACGACCATCGCGCGCGACCATCGCCGTGAATTGATTCACCGCGATCGGCGTCATCTGCGCGTTGCCCAGGCCGATCGCCCCGCTGGCAGCGCCGAAGAGCGAGTCCTCGGCCTCTGCGATCCGGCTCGGCATGATGGGCAATCCGTTCAAGTCGTCCTGGAAGTTGAGCACCCCCGTCGTCAGTTCAACGAGAGACGGCGCTCCAAGTTCCGCGCCGACCCGCGCGAACTCCGGGTTGCACGAAGTTGACAGCGAATCGTCATACCCCTGCCCGCCGCACGGCCCGCCCGACGTGCTCGAGATCGAGCCCCCGCCGACCTCGAACGTCGACTGAGCCGCGCCCAGCGGCGCGACGCCCTCGTCGACCCCGACGAGCGCGGTGAGGATCTTCGCCACCGAGCCGGGAAACGTCACCACTCGCAACTGGTCGATCTCCTCAGCCAAGGCCTCTTGGGGATCGCCATTAATCCGGTCCCCGAAACCCGACGGGTCGGCGGACGGACTGCTCGCATAGGCCAACACGCGACCGGTCCGCATGTCGGTGGCGATCACCGCTCCCGTGCGCCCCTCCAGGCTGGCGTTGGCGACTTCCTGGATACGACTGTCGATCGACAGCGTGATCGTCGGGCAGCCGTTCCCCGTCAGTCGTTTCTCGTCAGCACAGCGCAGCTCGTCGGCCAACGCCTTCTCCAGCCCTGTGTCCAGACCGCCCAGCGACACATTGCCCACCAACGGCGTGTAGCCAGCACCACCCGGGTAAGACCGCACCGCAGTGGCGATCCGAAGCGGTTGATCTTCCTCTCGCGGCTCCGTACGGGCCAACACCACGCCGTCGCGCGTCTCGATCTCGCCACGATTCAGCATGGCGACGGCGAGCGTGTAGGGGTCGCGCGGGCCGAGCCGTTCAAGAAGCCCGTCGTCGAGACTGACCCGAAGACCCGCGCCGATCACGATGAGCGCGGCGACCGCGCCAACCGCGGCGGTGATGTTCAACCGGCGAGCCATCCCTGCAGGGGCCTGCGGCACGGCGTCGCGCGACTGAGCGACCGCCAAGATCAGCCCCAACGCCGCTGCCGAGGACGCCAGGCTGGACCCGGAGACGCTGAAGAACGGCACCGTGACGCCCGTGAGCGGCAAGACGCCGAAAAGCGCGCCCGAGATCACCAGACCCTGGGTGACCAGCATGACCCCGAGCCCCGCAGCCAACAGCGTGCCCTTCTCATCGGCAGCGCGACGCGCCACATATATTCCGACCGCGCCGACCAACACCAGAAGCGACAGCAGGCTGACCGTCGTCACCATGCCCGCCTCAGTCGCCAGACTCGCGAGCAGGCTGTCGGTGTGGTACTCATCAATCCACGCGAGCAGCCCATATCCCAAACCCTGACCGGTCAGGCCACCCTGGGCCACGGTGACGAGCACCTCGCCGATGTGTGTGAGGTCCACATGTCCAGGACTCGCCAAGGTGGATTCCGGCAGCGGGTTACGCCACTGATCCACCCGCTGAGCGATCTTGTCCATCGCCAGCGAGGCGACGACGAAGCCCGCCGTGCCGGTGAGAAGCGCCCCGACGAGGTAACGCCGCTTCGCCCCCGCCACCGCGAGGAGCACACAGGTGGTGATCACCAGGATCATCGCCGGACCGAAGTCCTGAGCGACGACCGCGAGCATCACCCCGAGGAGGAGCGGCAACACCAGGAATCCGACCAGACGCACATTCGGCACGGGAAGGTTTCGCCACCGTTGGTCGTCGGCGAGAAGCTCCAGTCGGCGATCCGCCAGCGTGCCGGCCAGCCATACGACGAGCAGCACTCGTCCAAGCTCTTGCGGCTGCACCGATCCGACCAGCGGCAAAGTGACCGCCACATACGCGCCATCGGCGGCCGACGACCCCAGAAGACGCGGCAACGCCATGCAGGCCAACGCGGCCAGTATGACCACCAGACGAAAGTCACGACTGAGCAACAACCGCAGCGTTCCAGGCCGGGAGAACAGCCACAACACGCCCAAAGGGATCACCGTGTTGACCAAGGACGGCCCCCCGGGGCTCAATCGGAAGTCGAACAGCAGACCCGCCAACGCCAGCGCCATCGCGGCCGCCAGCCCGACTCGGACCGGAAGGTCGATCGACCTCACCAACAGCTGGCTGACGACGAAGGCCAACGTCGCGGCCGCCAGCACCGTGATCAGGCTGAGCGGCGCCACACGACTCGAGACCGCGTACACGCCGAAGAAACCCGCGACGCTCAGCCCGCCCACTCCGATCGCCGCGACCAGCCGCGCCGTCTCATTGCGCAGACCGTCACGGCGACCGATGACGAACGTCGCCCAGGCCGCCCCGGTGAACGTGAGAAACCCACAGATCACCAACATGTCGACCGTGTCGCCGACAAGATTCCCGATCATGACACCTCCACTCGAACGCCGACGTGGACCGCCAGCGCCTCACATCATCGCGCAAAGTCACCTGGTCGCGGGGCAAGTTCTTGCGTCTCGCCGCGAACACCTCTCAAACGAGCTGCGACAAGCCCACGAACTGCGACGTGTCAACGACATCGATCACCGCCACCGTGGTGTTGTCGCGGACGCCGTACTCCTGCGCGAACTCCAACAACACCTCCACACAGTCCGACGGGCCATAGTCGGGGTCAAGCAACGCCGCCTCCACCTCATCGGCGGGAATGTCGAGCACGCCGTCACTGGCCAACAGCACCCGCGCGCCCGCCGTCACCGTCCGCTGCACCACATCAGGAGTGGCGTCGATGCCGCCGATCGCCCGCTGCAGCGCATAGCCGCCGCCCGCGTGACCGCTCGGAGCCGTGGTGTGCGGACGGGAGATCTGCTCCACCTGGCCGTCAACGACCAGATAGATCGGACTGTCCCCGACCCATGCGAACGTCAGCGTCAGCTTCTCCACGCCATCGTCCGGCACGTCCACGTCCGCCGGGGTGTCCGCGAGAACCGGAGTGCTCTCCTCGGTCGTCGCCGGCTCGCTCTCCCGGCCCGCTCGGGGCGTGTCCTCCTCCCGGTAGTCGGAACGTCGAGGACGGCTGACATGCACCATCGACAGCGTGGAGGACGTCTCGACCGCGTTGAACACGGTGGCCGCGTGCAGCGCCTGCTCATGGGCGCTGGCCGTCAGGGCTCGTACGGCGGTGACTGGCGGAACGTGATCGCCGATCAACGCGCTGTCGATGCCGATCCGGCCCAACGCGACCTGCGCGGCCGCGTCCCCGCGCACCGACCCGCCGACGCCGTCGGCGACCGCGACCACACTCCCGCCGACGAGATACCGGTCCTGGTTGCCGGTCCGATGCCCGACCTGACTCGCCGCCCGCACGACCACTCCGAGCTTCGTGGGAGCCTCGGCACGCTCGTCAGCCTGCTCCCCGACCGGCGCCTCCTCCTGCTGAGCGACGACGATGTCTTCGTGTCGCTGAAACAACCACTTCATCGCGTCGCCTCTTCCACCAGATCGATGACGTCGTCGAACGTCAGCACTCGCGCCTGCACCAGCCACTCGACCAACTCCGACGAGCTGGGGGCGTTCCGCGACACCGACTCCGAGCCCTCGGCCACCACCCGACGGAACTCCGCCTTGAGCTGCGAGATCCGTTGCACCGTGATGCCGAGCCTCTCCGCGGCGGCCTTGTCGCGCCGCTCGCGGACCACACGCCCTTGAGGCCATGCGGTCGTCGCGGCCTCCGAGACGATCATCGTCCGTAACCGTCGTTCCCGCGCCTCGTGCTTCGAGTCCTGGCACAGACTGACCCGACCGCCATCGGCACGGCAGGAGCACACGATCTCGGGCCGGATGCGGAACCGCGCGATCTCCGCCTGTCCCGGGGTCTCCTCGGACGGCTCCGGCAGCGGGGCCAGCCACCCCGGCTCGTAGGGATCTTCAGGTCCCACGATGAGGAAGGTCGAGGTGTCGACGATGTCGACCACCGCTCGCCCGTTCAGCAGCACACGATCCTGACGATCATAGAGATCGAGACCTTTGCGCCCCCACTCCCGGACGAGCAGCGGCCGCTTGTCACTGTGGTTCGTGACGACGATTCCTTCGGCAGTCCAATGGACAGCCCCCTGGTCGCGCGAGACCCAATCGTCCATACCGCGCTCGACGCCCAGGAACGCGCCGCCGCGCGCCGCGCGCCGCAGCACGTCGCTCTCGTCCAGACGCCCGAAATACACCGCGCTACGCGGCCCGGGCTCGGCGAGCGTACGAGATCCGATCTGGACGATCTGGTCGTCGAGATCTGTGTACATCGAGACGCGCAACACCATGCTGACTCCTTCGTGTGACTGATCACAACGATGCCCTATGCGGACGCCGAAAGGACGCAAGACGTTGCACGGCGTCCCCACAGGTTCCTCCGTGGAGAAGCCCGTGCAAGACGTTGCGGCCGATCGGCGGCTCATGGCGTGGGATGGCCCTACGACCAACTCGCTAGGAGGACCCCATGTTCCACACCGCACAGCGCAAGCTCTTCATCGTCGACATCGAGAACCTGCTGGGAACCGACCGCAGCCGCTACGGCGTGCGTCAGGTCTGGGAGGGCCTGCGGCCCGCCGTGTCCACGCAGGACCACATCGTCGTCGCCTCGGGCCCGACGATGGCCCGAGTGGCGTTGTTCGAGCTGGCCGGCGTGCCGATGAGCTACCACGTCCGCGCCGGCCTCAACGGCGCCGACCACGAGCTCCTCGACCGGATCGACGAACTCCACGCGGCCAGTCGCTACGACGTCATGGTCATCGCCAGCGGCGACCACGCCTTCACCTCGATGGCGCTCCGGGCCACGTCGGCGGGCATGAAGGTCTGGCAGCTCGCCGGCCGCGGCGGCGTCAGCCGTCAGCTGCGCGGAGCCACCCAGCTCCACGCCAAGCTCAACATCCGCCGCCAGGGCGTCCCTCAGGAACTCGTGCTGGCGGCGTGAGGTGGTGGGGTTTCTGCGGTCTTAAGAACGGAGAAACTCACTACCGCGAAAAGAGGTCAACGGGCGTTCGATAGGTACGGGTTCCCCAGGAACACAGACCCTTCAGAATGTGTCGTCGTTCCAATGAGCGTCAGCCGCAAAACACCTGAGACATCGACCTTAATCTCGACAGGCTGACCCAACTTGATATCGGTTTCCGAGATAAGGATCCGACCGTCTTCAGCCTTGAGCTGAATCGAGATAAGGGTGTCAGCCGGAGCTTCATCCGACACTCCCACCAACGCCTCAAAAGTCTGATACTTACGACCGAGGTTGTAAGAAACCATCATCGGATTCGATTCATATGGACCCCGCGACAATTCGAGGGCTTGCGGATAAGGCTCCGTGTTAATGACGACATCGACAGCATCCACACCGCCTCCGTCCACTTCTACCGGCTCCAGCTCCGCCAATGACTGAACCGCGTCGGCGCGAGCCACGTCCAGCACCACAGTCGCCTCGTTCATCGCGCCCGCCGCTGGCGTCTGACCGACCACGGTCCCGTCCTGGACGCTCGGGTCCGACACCGGGTTCTCCTCGACCTCGAAGCCCGCGTCCTCCAGCGCCTTCGTCGCGTCGCCGATCGACTCGCCCACGACGTCGGGCACCGGGAGGCTGCCCACTGCCACCGTGAGCGTCACCTTGCTCCCGATATCGTCGCCGACGCTCGGCTCCTGATCCAGGACACGTCCCTCGTCGCCAGAGTCCTGACGCGTCTCCACTTTGATCTGGACGTTCGGCGCCACCTCGAGGATGGCCTCGCGGGCCTCGTCCTCGTCCATGTCGATCACCGACGGCATCGTCGCGCTGTCATCTCTCTTGTCAACCTTGGTGCCATCGCCGTCGCCGCCCGAGCACCCCGCGACGACCAACACCACCGAAAGCAGCGCGGCCAGCACCATGTTGCCGCCGAATCGATTCACGAGTTCTCCTCAGAGTGTCTTCACGATGACCAGAGCTTCGGGAGAGGCGCAATCCACCTGCGTCTCGGCTCTGGACTCAAGATAGAGGAAGCCTTGCCCCTGCGCCATATCGACGCTGACCGTTCTCGTCCCGACGTGCGTCACGGCGTCCCACGACTGGTCCTGGCCGCCGCGCGCGACGATCGATCGTCCCGTCTTCAACGAGTTCTCATCGAGTCGCACCTGCAACCGGACCTCCTCATCGCTCGACTGGACCTCCACCGTCAGGCTGCTCCCCTCGCAACCGGCGGAGGCGATCGGATACACCGGCTCCGAGACCGTCCTCCCGCTGACCAACACCGTGTCCTTCTCCGGAGGAGGTGTCAGCGTGGTCGACACCTCCTCGACCAAAGGAGGATCGGTCACGGTGCTGCCGGGATCGTCCTGCGTGTCAGAACCGCCGGACGTACCAGAGCCATCGAGAAGACCCGCCTGACCAGCCGCCATCAGGCCCCCGCCGACGAGGAACACCGCGACCACCGCCCTCACGCGGCGACGAGGACGTCGAGAAGATCCCGGCGGCGCAGAAGGCTCCGAGGCCTCCGCGTCAGACTTCAGTTCCGACTCCGACTCCCGCCTCCGCTCCGACTCGATCTCCCGGCGCGGCGCGGCGCGCAACCGCGCGGCGACCTCGTTGGCGAGCGGAACGAACCTCTCCATCGGGAGGTTCGCGGCACGACGTCGGGGATCCGGCTCCAACATCGCGGCCACCAGTTGGGCGAGTTCCGGCGCCGTCCCCTCCGGGACACGCCCCGGCAACTCGGCGAAGTCGTCCGGCCGGGTCGACCCCGCGCTCGTCGGGTGTCCCCCGCCGAGCGCGAAGACCATCACCTGTCCGGCTTGGTGCAGATCGCTGTAAATGCGTGGAACGGTCGAAGCGGCGAACTCCTCAAACATTTCCGGCGTCACGTATCGGGCCATCTTCGGCCGAGCCCCGGTGACTGAATGGTCGTGGTGCCCGTGGCCCAGGTCGATCACCACGAACCGTCCACGCTCATCATCGCGCTCCGACGCCCACAAGACGTTCTTCGGAGACAGATCGCCGTGATAGACACGCCCCTGGTACGGACCAGCCTGCGTGTCACAGCAGCGCATCGCATCCGCCAGCCCCTCCAATAAATCGGCGAGCCGCTCGTCCGACAACGCCCCGCCCTCCTTCTCGACCAGAGCGCTCAGCGTGTTCGCCGACAAGTACTCCATCACAACGAAGGGGTGAGCCGCGCCGGACGGGCTGTAGTCGAGAGCCCGCACCACGTGATCGCCTCGACCCTGCGACCGCTCGTACTCGCTCTTGGCATCCTCGTGACGGCCGCGCTCGACCACCTCGCGACCCTGGCCCGGGTCGAAGAACCTGCTCTCGAGGAACTTGACCGCCACAAGCTCACGACGCCCGTCGTCATGCTCGACGATGGCCGTCCACACCACGCCGTACCCGCCGCTACCGTCGACCCGCAACGGCTCGAACAACTCGTAGTTCCCTCGGTCCCCGAGTCGGACGCCGCGCAGACGCGTCCCTCTCCCCAGCGCGGCGACAGGCGTCCGCTCAGGGTGCTCGACCTCAGCCATGCGGCGCCTTCCTCTCGTCTGCGACGGGTGCTCCTACCCAACTCTCATTGTCTGTCATCCCCCGACCGACGTCCCGAGGAGCGCCAGTTGAGGGCGCCGATGGCGATCATGCGGAACTGGCGCTTGGTGCGGCGGGCGACCTCGGCCTCCAGCTCGGGGGTGGGAGTGCTGTAGATGAGGCGTTCGGCGGCGGCGACGAGGGTGGCGACGATCATGCCGGCCGAGATGCGCAGATCGTCGGTCGACCAGTGGATCGCGCCGGGCAGGCGGGCGAAGTCGGTGGCGACCTCGGCCTCGAACAGCTCCAACTCGCGGGCGATCGCCGCCCGGACGACGGGCGAGGCGCCCACCCGCTCACGGGAGATGAAGGCGAACTGCGCGCGGTCGGCTTTGACCCGTTCGATCAGCACCGACACCGACGCGCCGATGACGCCGTCATTGGTCAGCGGGGCGGTGCGCACCTCCATCAACATCGTGCGCAGCGCGCCGAAGGACTCCTCGACGAGCGCAAGGCCGAGGTGGTCGGCCGACGCGAAGTGCCGGTAGAGCGCGTTCGGCGCGATGCCGACCTCGCGGGCGACCGCGCGCAGCGACAACGCGCCCAACGAGCTGTCCTCGGTGAGCTTCAGCGCGGCCGCCAAGATGGCGCGTCGCGTGTGCTCTTTGCGCTCGGTCCGGGTCGGCTCGACGGGCTGATCGGCGTCACTCATGACCCGACCCTACATTTTTTGTGGACAGCTGACCACCGCTGACCTGCGCAAACATCCAACGTGTCTGCACTCACAGTGATTCTACGTTGACGATGGCCCATTCGATCGTCCAAAGTTTGTGGACAGTTGTCCACTAACTTTCGAGAAGAAGAACATGACTCTCACCCAGCGCGTCCTCGAGTCGCGGGTCCTCGCCGCCCTCACCAGCCCGCACGGCGTCGACCGTTACCTCGAGCAGATCCACCCGATGTGGGCCGCCACCGAGGTCCGCGCCCGCGTCACCGACATCGTCCGCGAGACCGACGGCGAGCACCCCGTCGCCACGCTCACCCTCCAGCCGACCCGCACCTGGCGCGGCCACCGCTCCGGCCAGTACGTGCAGGTCGGCGTCGAGGTCGAGGCCGGACGTCGCGTGACCCGCTGCTTCTCCATCTCCTCGGCCGCCTCGCTGCCCGGCGAGCCGTTCACCATCACCGTCCGCTCGCACGCCGAGGGCGTCGTCTCCAAGCACCTCGTCAACGACGCGCGGGTCGGCGAGATCATCCACCTGAGCCAGGCCGAGGGCGACTTCACCGTCCACGAGAGCGCCGCGACCCCGACCAACAACCACCTGCTGATGATCTCCGGCGGCTCGGGCATCACCCCGGTCATGTCGCACATCCGCACACTGCTGCGCGACGGCTACGACGGCCACGCCAACCGCAAGGTCACCTTCCTGCACTACGCCCGCTCCCGCGAGGACCAGATCTTCGCCGAGGAGCTCGACCGCATCGCCGCCGAGGACAACGGGATCACCGTGCACCTGCGCTACGGCGCCCACCTGTTCGACGCCGACGAGCTGCGCAAGATGGTCGGCGACTACACCGACATCGACACCTGGGCGTGCGGCCCCGGCGGCCTCATCGAACTCGTCCAGGAGGCCTACGGCGACTCGCCGCGCCTGCGGGTGGAGTTCTTCAAGCCCCCGGCCTTCGCCACCGACGGCGACGCGGAGGGCACGATCGTCTTCGCCAAGTCCGGCACGAGCGCCGAGAACTCCGGCGCGAACCTCTTGGAGCAGGCCGAGGAGGCCGGACTCGCCCCGCAGTTCGGCTGCCGCATGGGCATCTGCTTCTCCTGCACCGTGGTCAAGACCGAGGGCACCGTGCGCAACGTGCTCACCGGCGAGACCTCCTCGCTCCCCGACGAAGAGGTGCGCGTCTGCGTCTCGGCTCCCGTCGGCAACTGCTCCATCGACCTCTGATCCCCTCCACGCGCCAGAAAGACACTGAGATGACCACGATCCCCTTCATGCCCCGCGCCAAGAGCCGCAGCCGCGCCTCCGACCCGAAGATCCCGAACCTGACGCCCGAGCAGTTGGAGGACTTCGGCGACGAGATGGACGCGCTGCGCCAGCGCGTCATCGCCGACCTCGGCGAGGAGGACGCGAACTACATCCGCAACGTCGTCAAGCGTCAGCAGCAGTTCGAGGTCGCCGGCCGGCTGATGTTCTACGTGCCGCCGGCGTGGCCGCTCGCGGTCGCCGCGCTCAGCGTCTCGAAGATCCTCGAGAACATGGAGATCGGCCACAACGTCATGCACGGCCAGTACGACTGGATGGGCGACCCGAAGCTCAACTCGCGCATCTACGACTGGGACAACGTGTGCCCGGGCGAGCAGTGGAAGTACAGCCACAACTACATCCACCACACCTTCACGAACGTGCTCGGCAAGGACCGCGACATCGGCTACGGCATCCTGCGCATGGACGAGGACCAGAAGTGGCACCCCTACTACCTGGGCAACCCGCTGTGGGCGTTCCTGTTGATGACGTTCTTCGAGTGGGGCGTGGCCATGCACGACCTCGAGGTCGAGAACATCGTCGCGGGCAAGCGCAAGATCGAGGAGAACGCGCACCTGCACTCGGCGATCATGAAGAAGGTCAAGCGTCAGGCCGTCAAGGACTACCTGCTGTTCCCCGCGCTGACCGGCCCGCTGTTCCCGCTGACCTTCGCGGGCAACGCGGTGGCCAACCTGGCCCGCAACGTGTGGGCGTTCAACATCATCTTCTGCGGCCACTTCCCGGCGGGCGTCGCGACGTTCACCGAGGAGGAGTGCGAGGACGAGTCGCGCGGCCACTGGTACTACCGCCAGCTGCTCGGCTCGGCCAACATCACCGGCGGCGACCTGTTCCACATGATGTCGGGCAACCTGAGCCACCAGATCGAGCACCACCTGTTCCCCGACATCCCGGCGCGCCGCTACCCGGAGATCTCCGTCGAGGTCAAGGAGATCTGCGAGCGCTACGGCATCACCTACAACACCGGCCGCCTGAGCAAGCAGCTGTTCACGGTGTTCAAGAAGATCTGCCGCATGTCCCTGCCGACCCCCGCCCCGAAGGCCGAGACGGTCGTCGAGGAGCAGGTGGCGACCGCCGCCTGATCGTCAGACGGGATTCGACGCCCCTGGCCGCTGCAGCGGTCGGGGGCGTCGTCCATCTGCGCCAGTCGGTCACTGCGTTTCGACGAGTTGAGTGTTGCGAAACGACGAGTTGGGTGCTGCGAAACAACGAGTTGAGGATGGCGAAACGATGAGTTGGGGCTAGTATCGACCCATGACCGCCTTGTTCGACCGGCACGCGGAGCCACAGGTGCGACAGCTTCTGCAGCACTTCCCGTGCGTCATGATCGAGGGCGCCCGGCAGGTCGGCAAGAGCACGCTCGCCCGACAGATCGCCGGCGACGAGTCCCGAGTCTTCACACTGGACGACGCCGACGTGCGTGCCGCCGTCGAACGCGACCCCGTCGGTTTCTTGGAACGCCAAGGCGACGACCTCCTGGTCATCGACGAGTTCCAGCGACTCCCCCACCTCGTGCTGCCGCTCAAGGCGGCCATCGACCGGGACCGCCGTCCTGGCCGCTTCCTGCTGACCGGCTCCGCCTCGCTCCTGAACGTCCGAGGCCTGCCCGACAGCCTCGCCGGACGCATGGTCAGCCTGCCGCTGTACGGACTCAGCGCCGGCGAGAGCATGCGCCGTCGTGACGACTTCGTCGCGACGCTCCTGGCGGACAGCCGACCAGAGGCCTTCGAGACGGCTCTCCGGCGCTCCGACTACGCCCGCCTCATCGAACAAGGCGGCTACCCCGAGGCGAAGGCCCTTCCCGAACGACTGCGGCGGACATGGCTCACCTCCTACGTCGAACGGGTCACCCACCGTGACCTCGGCGAGCTGCGACGTGAGGTGAGCCCGGACCGCGCCGACTCGCTGCTGCGCGCGCTCGCCGGGAACCAGGCGGGCGAACTCGTCAAAGCACGGCTCGCGGGCGCCACCACCATCCCGGTCGCCACCATCACCGGCTACCTCGACCTGCTGCGCGCGACCCATCTGATCGCCACGATCCCGCCGTGGACGCCCAACCTCGGCAAACGTGAGGTCGGTCGGCACAAGGCCATCGTCCTGGACTCCGCGCTCGGGCTCCACCTGGCCCGACTGACCGCCGCGCACCTCGATCAACTCTCCTACAGCGAGGCCTTCGGCTCCTTCCTCGAGGCGTTCGTCGTCGCGGAGCTTCTCAAGCAGCAGAGTTGGGCCGCTGAGGAGTTCAAGGTCTTCCGCTACAGGGATCGGGCAGGCGGCGAGATCGACGTCATCCTCGAACTCGCCGGCGGCGCCGTCATCGCCATCGAGGTCAAGGCGTCGACGTCCTTCAGCGCGGGGCACTTCAAACACCTCGACGCGTTACGCGCCAAACTCGGCGACCGTTTTCTCGCCGGCGTCGTCCTCAACACCGGGACGCAGGGCTACCAGTACGCCGACCGTCTCTACGGCCTCCCCGTCTCCGCGCTGTGGCAGTGGTGAAACCCGCCCACGGGCCGGGTAGCCGGACTACGATGACGGGACCGTCGTCCCCGCGCGAGATGAGTCCTTCATGTCCATGATCCGGATCGACCACGCCCTGCTCGTCGAGATCGGCCTCGGTGAGCTGCCCGAGGAACTGCGCCAGGACATCTACAGCACGATCGAGCTGCGCGTGGGCGAACGGCTCTCCGCGGGCATGACCGACGCCCAGATGGCGGAGTTCGAGAAGATCATCGACAGCGGCGACGACGCCGGGGCGACCGCCTGGCTCACCGCGAACGCCCCCGACTACCGACAGATCGTCGCCACGACCTTCGACGAGCTCAAAGCCGAGATCGCCAGTCAGGCCGAGGAGATCCTGCGCGGCGTCGACGAGGCCTGAACGCCCTTGCGATCACCCCGACTATCCCAACCAGGGTCCGGACCGACGGGCCCAGGCACGTGAAGGCCCCGCCGTTCTCGGGGGGTGAAACGGCGGGGCTGAGCCTTATAGTAGGCATACACTTGGTCAAAATGTCAACCGTTGCGCCGAGAAAATTTCTCATACCGGCCGCCGTCTCCCTCGATCGGCCTCGACTCTTCGCGCATATGAGAGAATCGAGCCATTATGGCTGTGATCGACGCTCCCGAGAAACCGACCCCTCCGAAGTCCCGCAAGGCGCAGCGTCGTCGTAAGAAGAAGCCTCGCCGCCGCAGTCGCGTGCTGACCGCCATCGGCATGATCCTGGTGCTGGCGGGCCTGGGCTGCATCGGCTACGTCGCCTGGGAGCTGTACGGCACGAACATCGTCGCCGAGCGCAAGCAGGACGAGGCCAAGTCGCAGATCGCCGAGGACTGGGCGAACAACATCGACGGCGACGCCATCGGCCTGCTGCGCGTGCCCGCCTGGGGCAGCGACTACGAGATGCCGATCCTGCCGACCTTCAGCGCCGAGACCCTCACCAACGGGGTCGGCTGGTACGAGAAGAGCGCCCCTCCCGGAGAGGTCGGCAACTTCGTCATCGCCGGCCACGTCAGCGGCAACGGCGCGGTCTTCCGCCACCTCATCGAACTCACGGCCGGCGCGGAAGTCGTCATCGAGACGCGCACGCACGTCTACACCTACAAGCTCACCGACAACGGCAACGACATCCGCGTGCCGTTCACCGAGGGCTGGCCGATGTTCCCGGTGCCCGACCCGAACTCGCGCGGGGTGGAACCGACCGAGCGGATGATCACGATGATCACCTGCGCGGAGATGTTCCACACCGACGACCGGCGCGTGGTGCGCGGCGTGCTCGACACCGTCGAGGAGAAGCCCGCCGCAGCAGAGGCACCGGCCGCGTGACGCTGCGCGACTACGAGCGGGAGTTCGTCGAGTTCGCGCTCGACCTCGGCGTGCTGTCGTTCGGGGAGTTCACGCTGAAGTCGGGGCGCACCTCGCCGTACTTCTTCAACGCGGGCGGCTTCCGCACCGGGGCGGCGCTGGCCGGGCTCGGCCGGTTCTACGCCGACGCGATCATGGCGGCCAATCGTGAGTTCGACGTGCTGCTCGGCCCGGCCTACAAGGGCATCCCCATCGCGGCGGCGACCGCCGTGCAACTGTCGGAGCGCCACGGCCGCGACGTGCCCTGGTGCTTCAACCGCAAAGAGGCCAAGGACCACGGGGAGGGCGGCACCATCGTCGGTTCCCCCCTGGAAGGCCGGGTGATGGTCGTCGACGACGTCATCACGGCGGGCACCGCGATCCGCGAGGTCGCCGGGATCGTCGAGGCGGCGGGCGCGGAACTGGTCGGCGTGACCGTCGCGGTCGACCGGGCCGAACGCGGTCAGGGAGAGCTGTCGGCCATCGGCGAGGTGAAGCGCGACCTCGGCGTCACCGTCGACTCCATCGTCAGCCTCGACCAGCTCATCGCCTTCCTCGCCGAGACCGGCCAGCACGCCGAGCATCTGGAGGCCGTGCGGGCCTACCGCGCCGCCTACGGCGTGTGAGCGGGGAGCCCGAGGTCGGGGTCGGCCCGTGGGAAGGTCCGTGGCCCGAGGGCGACCACTACGACCCCGAGCTGCTGGCCGACGGCGACCGGCGCAATGTGGTCGACCGCTACCGCTACTGGCGCCACGACGCCATCGTCGCCGACCTCGACGCCCGGCGGCACCCGCTGCACGTGGTGATCGAGAACCTGCAGCACGACTTCAACATCGGCTCCATCGTGCGCACCGCCAACGCCTTCTGCGTCGCCGAGGTGCACATCGTCGGCAAACGTCGCTGGAACCGGCGCGGCGCGATGGTCACCGACCGCTACCAGCACATCCGCCACCATCCCGACGTCGCGTCGCTGCGGGCGTGGTCGGCCGAGGCGGGCGTGCCGCTGGTCGCCTTGGAGAACGGAGCCGGGTCGGAGCCGATCGAACGGGCCGCGCTGCCCCGCGAGGTCGCGCTGGTCTTCGGCCAGGAGGGTCCGGGGCTGTCGGCGGAGCTGCTGGCGGCCTGCGACCACACCGTGGCGATCAGCCAGTTCGGCTCGACCCGCTCGATCAACGTCGGCGCGGCCGCCGCCATCGCCATGCACGCCTGGGTCGCCCAGCACGCCGACCTTCCCGCCCCGCCGGGATGAGACTCCCGCCTTCGCCTGGAATACTGGCCCGCGACCGTCTTCATGACCTATCCGTGACCCAGGAGCCCTCATGCCCGTCGCCACTCCCGAGATCTACGCCGAGATGCTGGACAAGGCCAAGCGCGAGTCCTTCGCGTACCCGGCCATCAACGTCTCCAGCTCGCAGACGCTGAACGCCGCGCTGGCCGGTTTCGCCGAGGCCGAGTCCGACGGCATCATCCAGATCTCCACCGGCGGCGCCGAGTACCTGTCCGGCCCGACCGTCAAGGACATGGTCGCCGGCTCGCTGGCCTTCGCCGCGTACGCGCAGGAGGTGGCGAAGAACTACCCGGTCAACGTCGCGCTGCACACCGACCACTGCCCGAAGGACAAGCTCGACGGCTTCGTCCGTCCGCTGCTGGCCGCCTCGGCCGAGCGGGTCAAGGGCGGCGGCCTGCCCTACTTCCAGTCGCACATGTGGGACGGATCGGCGGTGCCTCTGCCTGAGAACCTGCAGATCGCGCAGGAGCTGCTGGCCGCCAGCGCCGCGGCGAACATCATCCTCGAGGTCGAGATCGGCGTCGTCGGCGGCGAGGAGGACGGCGTGGAGGCCGAGATCAACGACAAGCTCTACACCTCCCCCGAGGACGCGCTCGCGACGGTCGAGGCGCTCGGCCTGGGCGAGAAGGGCCGCTACCTGACCGCGCTGACCTTCGGCAACGTGCACGGCGTCTACAAGCCGGGCAACGTCAAGCTGCGCCCCGAGGTGCTGAAGAACGCCCAGGACGCCGTCGCCGAGAAGTTCGGCGCCGAGCGCGCCTTCGACTTCGTCTTCCACGGCGGGTCCGGCTCGCTGCCCGAGGAGATCTCGGCGGCCGTCGACTACGGCGTCGTCAAGATGAACATCGACACCGACACGCAGTACGCCTTCACCCGTCCGGTCGCCGGGCACATGTTCGGCAACTACGACGGCGTGCTCAAGGTCGACGGCGAGGTCGGGAACAAGAAGACCTACGACCCGCGCGCGTGGGGCAAGGCCGCCGAGGCCGGCATGGCAGCCCGCATCGTGCAGGCCTGCGCCGAGCTGCGGTCGGTCGGCGCCAAGCTCTGAGAACGGGCGTGAGGCCGCTCGGCCCTCCCGTCGGCGGACGGGAGGGCCGAGGGTGACGCCTCGGGTGAAAGCGGTGATGAAAAACCCGGCCGTTGACCTGAACGGCTGTGAGTGAGCTTTGAATAAGCAAAGATGGCGCTGTCCTCACAAGGGAGGTGGGGATGTCGCGCGTCTTTGAGGGAGCATCGCCATGCCCGCAGTTCCGAAGTTTTCCGTTCGTCAGGTCTCGTCACTCGGACGCGCGCTCGTCGGCGCCGTCGTCACGATCCTGATGGCCGGTCTGATGACCGTGGCCTCGATCGGCCAGGCGTCGGCCGGGACGGTGACGGTCGTCGTCACGCCCGTCGACGTCAGCAACGGCTCCGTCATCAGCTCCATCGCCGACGGGCAGCTCGGCCACCGAGTCACCTACCGCGTGCAGTACTCCTGCAACGACACGGCCTGCGCCGACGCCCAGGTGCAGATGTCGCCCTCGCAGCGCGACCCGAACAACCTCCTGCCCGCCGGGCGCTTCCTACTGCTCTACAACGGCTTCACGCCTCCGTCGGACCTGCCGAACGCCACCGTCTCGGGCACCGACACGACCGGCAAGGTCGTCCACCTCGGCGACCTGCCCGCCGGCGCCTCCGGCTCCTTCGACATCGTCTACGCCTTCGAGGGCCGCCACGGCTCCACCGCCCCCACCTCCGGCGACGACGTCCCGAACGGCGCGTTCTATCCGAACGGCTTCCAGATCGAGATGGACGCCACCATGTCCTCGGCCAACTCGGCCGCCTTCACCGCCTCGGCGCCGGACATCACCTGGAACATCGGCGCCCCGGCCACCCCCGTCGTCAACGTCGGGTCGCCGACGAGCATCCGCCCCGGCGAGAACATCGTCCAGCCGGTCTCGATGAATCCCGGGAACATGGGCATCTACAACCCCGGGTCGCGGATCAGCGGCCGCGGCGACACCCCGGCGGCGGGCAGCTACACCGTCGTCTACACCGCGCCGCCCGAGGCGACCATCGTGCCGACGTCGGCGCTGACCAACAGCGGCGCCGTCATCACCGGCAACACCATCACCTGGACCGTCGGCTCGGTCGCCGCCCCGGTCTACGGCGCCCGGGGCGGCTGGGGACGCAGTCCGAGCAGCGGCTTCTACGGCGGCCCGGCCGCGCCGCGCAACGTCGCCTCGGACCCGTCCACCGTCGCCACCTGGGCCGCCCGCAACGTCACGCTGACCTTCGACGGCACGCGGTTCGCCCAGGCCGACGCCAACGGCTGCAACTTCTCCGCCCCGGTCACCAGCACCGTCAGCGCGACCGTCACCTACCTCGACGCCGCCAAGACCACCAAGACCGCCAACAACTCGGTCACCTCGAACGTGGCCTGCTGGGACGCCTTCGGCGGCATGCACGCCGACAAGGTCATCAGCAACACGCGGGCCGACGGAGCCGTCTCCAACAGCCCCGTCGTCAGCGCGGTGAACGTGCCGGGACCGGGCCAGCCCGACCGGGTCAACGCCCACTACTGGAACGTGCGCGTCTCCAACCGCGGCAACATGCCCGCCGTCGCGACGATCACCGACAACGCCCTGTCGCACGACCACATCAAGACCACGATCCTGCGCGCGGCCGGCGTGGGCATGACGCTCAACTACACGCTCAACACCGGCGCCACCGGCACCACGACGGTCGCCGCCAACACCAACTTCACCGCGCAGACGGGCACCTGGTTCACCGGCGTCACCGCCACCACCGAGCCCATCCCCGCCGTCCGCATCCAGCCGACCGACACCGGGGACTCGTGGGCACAGCTGGTGGGCTACTTCACCGTCGACAACGGCGCGGTCGACCACCTCGGCGAGGACCGTCTCAACACCGCCACCGTGTCGATGACCTACCCCGGCTTCGGCGGGACCGGACAGCCGCCGATCTACCAGCCGTGGGCCACGGGCACCCCGGTGGCCGACCGGACGCCGCTCGCTCAGCCGATCACGGCGAACGTCCAGCACACGGCCCGCTACACCCGGGCGGTGCCCAACCTGGCCGCCAGCTTCACCGAGGCGCCGACCGTGGTCGGCGGCGGCGCCCTGGAGCCCGGCAAGGAGGTCAGCTTCTCCATGCGCGGCGCGACCGGCGAGGTGTGGCCCGGCACCCAGATCACGCCGCAGCTGGCCTTCCTCGCGCCGGCCGGCTGGGAGATCCTCCCCGACTCGGCCTCCGTCGCGGGCGGTCCGGCGGGCATCACCTACGAGTACCGCACCGCCACCGTCGGGGGACAGTCGCGTCAGGTGGTCGTCGCCACCTGGCCCGGCCCCATCACGCCGAGCGTGACCGGCCTGGAGAACTGGCCGACCCTGACCGTGCGCGCCACGCCCGGCCCCACCGCCTCGACGGCTGTCAACGGCGCGGTCGCGCAGGTGCTGGCCTACGACGAGGGCAGCGGGGCGGACGCGTGGAAGACCAACGTCGGGCAGAACTTCCAGACCGCCCGCGGCCAGGTCAACGCGAACGGCTCCGACACCAACGACGTCGACGGCGACGGCGTCACCGCCGAGGCCGTCGCCCTCGGCAACGCCTCCCCGTTGACGGTCAGCAGCGCCCCGGCCATCCGCACGTCCAAGGAGATCTGCGTCCCGGACGCGAACGCGGCCGACGGCTGCGCCTGGACCAGCAGCCCCGCCCAGCAGGCGCTGATCCCGGCGAACGCGACCAACGTGAAGTACCGCCTCACCATCACCAACTCCGGCACCCAGGCGCTGCCCGACGCCGTGGCCTACGACGTGCTGCCGTACGCCGGCGACACCACCTTGGTCACCGGCGCCAGCCGAGGATCGCAGTTCAGCCTGACGCTGAACGGCCTGGACCCCGTCGCGCACCCCCTGGGCGCGACACCCGGACTCGCGCTCGCCTACTCCGCGTCGAACAACCCGTCGCGCCCGGAGATGGCCCCGTCCAGCACGGGCGACCCCGCCTCCACCTGGGACACCGACATCGTCGGCAAGAAGGCGATGCGCCTCACCCTGATCAGCGCGCTCGCGCCCGGCGCCTCCCGCAGCGTCACCTTCAGCACGACCGTGCAGTCGGGGGCGCAGGCGGACCAGATCGCCTGCAACACCATGGCCGTCGACTCGTCGCTGACCCTGCCGGCCGAGCCCTCGCGCGTGTGCCTGCGGCTGACCGAGGCCGACCTGGCCGTCGACCTCGACATGGCCGGCGAGCCGGCGCTGTACCCGTCGACCGACCGTGACATCCACTATTCAGTCGAGAACCTCGGCGGCAGCGACGAGGCGCCGGCCGAGGTGACGGTCGAGCTGCCGGAGCACACTCGGCTGCGGGCGCTGCCCGACCCGGCGGCGACCGGCTGGTCGTGCTCGGTCGTCGGCGGCGGCACGCCCCCGGTCGACGCTCCGGCGAGCCTGACCTGCACGCCGGTCCAGGCCGACGGGACCACTGCCCGGCCGATCGTCGAGGGCGCGCCCTCGCGCCTGTCGATCCCGGTCACCGTGCTCGGCTCGGCGCTGGGCGAAGGCGACGAGCTGTGCTTCCCCGCGTCGGTGACCGGTCCGCTGCTCGATCAGAATCCCGGCAACAACGACACCACGGGCTGCTGGGCGCTGGCCGAGCCGCCGCTGCCGGTGATCGAGGTCGCCAAGGACTGGGAGTTCGCTCCCGGCGGCGACCTCGTCACCCCCGGCGAGGTCGACGCCGGCGACACGGTGCGGTACACCTTCACCGTCGCCAACACCGGCGACGACACCGCCTACGACGTCTCGGTCAACGACGACCTGCCCGGCCTGTCGGCCGTCGCTCCGGCGTCGGTGGACGAGATCGACGGCAACGGCGGCACAGCGGCCTTCACCGCCACCTACACCGTGACGGCCGACGACGCGGTGGCCCAGTGGGTGCGCAACGACGCGAGCGCGACCTTCACCCCGCCGACCCCGCCCGGCGGCACGCAGCCGCCACCGGTGACCTCGGCGACGTCCAACCTGGTGGAGATCCCGGTCGTGACGGCGCTGCCGGAGGTCGAGGTGACCAAGTCGGTCGACGTCGGCTCGGGAACCCAGCTGACCGAGGGCCAGACCGTCACCTACACGCTGACCTTCGAGAACACCGGGCACGTCCCGGCGCCGCTGGACCACACCGACCATCTGGGCGGCGTGCTCGACGACGCCGACGTGGCCGTGACCGGCGGCACGAACGGCGCGACCGGCACGCTGAACGGCCAGACGCTGGAGGTGGGCGGGACCATCGCGCCGGGCGACACCGCGACGGTCGCCTACACCGCGACGGTGCGTCCGTTCGCGCAGCGCGGCGACTCGGAGCTGGAGAACTTCGTGACCCCGGACGGCGAGCAGCCGCCGACCTCCTGCGCGCCGTCGAGCGACCTGTGCACGGTCAACGCCGTGCCGCACCTGACAGTGACGAAGGTCGCCAGCCCGGTGACCGGCACGTCGGTGGCCGAGGGCGATCCGATCACCTACACGATCACCTTCCGCAACGCGGGCGGCGGCACGACGCCGGTGGACCACAACGAGTGGATCAGCGGACTGCTCGACGACGCCGACCTGATCGACGGCCCGCACGCGAGCGGCGGCGTGGACGTCCAGCGTTTCGGCGCGGCGGGCTTCGGCACGCTGGCCGCCCACCTTCCGGCCTGGCTGGAGATCACCGGCGACCTCGACTCCGGCGAGAGCGGCACCGTCATCTACACCGTGCGGACGAAGCCCTTCGCGCAGCATGAGGACAGCGTGTTGGAGACCTTCCTCGTCCCGGCCGGGACCGACCCGGCCGCGGCGTGCGCAGAGGAGGACGACCCGTTGTGCACGGAGCATCTGGTGCGTCACCTGACCGCCACGAAGACGGTCGACCCGGCCTCGGGCACGGCGGTCGAGCCCGGCGACGAGCTCGCCTACACGCTCGGCTTCACCAGCGACGGCACCGCCCCGGTCGACGTCGACATGGTCGACCATCTGGCCGGCGTGCTCGACGACGCCGACCTGACCGTTCCCCCGACCGCCGACGCCGACCTGGTGACGGTCACGCCCGACGACAATCGGATCAGCGTCACCGGCACCTTGGCCGCAGGCGCGTCCGACACGGTCAGCTATGGCGTCCAGGTCAAGGACCGCGACGCCTTGGGCGACCAGACGCTCGGCAACTTCCTGCTGGCCACAGGGGCTCAGCCGCCGTCGAACGGCGCCTGCGACCCGACGTCGACGCTCTGCACCGCGAACCCGGTCGTCGGCGACGTCAGCGTCGAGAAGTCGGTCGACGCCGACGGCCCGGTCCACGCCGGCGACATCGTCACCTACACGCTGACGATCGCCAACAGCGGCGACAACGACGGCCGCGTCGACTACGTCGACGACCTGTCGCAGGTGCTCGACGACGCCGCCTTCGGCCGGGTGGTCGACGTCGGCGGCCTCACGGTCGAGCGCGACGGCGAGTCGCTGCGGGTCAGCGGCTCGCTGCCGGGGCAGGAGAGCACGCAGGTCTCCTACACCGCGCACGTGCTGCCCGACGGCCAGCGGGGCGACTCCGAGCTGATGAACGGCGTCGTCGTCAACGGCGCGCCGCCGATCACGACCTGCGAGGACGGCGACGCGACCTGCACGGTCACGAAGGTCGAGCCGACCGACCCCCCGTCGGGGCTGCTGCCGACGACCGGTCTGACCGTGAGCCGGTGGCTCGCGGCCTTCGGCCTGCTGTTGATGATGATCGGCACCGGCGTGCTCCATCGGCTGCGGCTGCGTCGCCGTCGGAAAAAGATTTCCCGTGAACCGCGTCATCGTCGCGCCGCTCACTCGTCTCTCCTCCAAAGGGAGCAACGGACGTCCACGAGGTCCGGCGCGCTGTGGTGGTCAGCCCGCCGGACCGTCCGTCGCTCCCTTTTCACGCGCCTCCTGCGGCTGTCCCTCGACCGGAAGCTAGCGTCAGCGGTAGCATCGCCATGTGACCGCCCTGCACATCCGCGACGTGCCCGACGAGACCGTAGCCGCCATCAAAGAGCGCGCGGCCAGACGCGGCCACTCGGTCCAGCAAGAGGTGCGTGAAGCCCTGGACCGTCTTGCCGCCGAGCCCCTCCCCGCGCGCCGACGCCGCCCTCTCCGGCTCACCCTGGCCACCACCGGCACCGCTGGCACATGGAGTCGCGACGAGCTCTATGGCGACGACGAGCGATGAGCCCCTCCGCTCCGTCGTGCCTGCTCGACACCAATGTCCTCCTCGCCGCCACGGACACCTCCCGGCGAACGCACCGCGCCGCGCTCGACCTCCTGAACGACGACCCCCGCGCCCACTGCGTGACTCCACAGATCGTCCGCGAGTACCTCGCCGTCAGCACCCGCCCTGTCGAGGCCAACGGCTTGGGCCTGAGCCCCCAGACCGCGACTAACAACCTCGACGAGCTCCTCCTCGACATGACGCTGTTGCCAGAGGACGCGCGCACGACTGCGCGGCTCACCCACCTCGTCCGCGACGGACACGCTCTCAGCCGTCAGGTCCACGACGCCAACATCGCGGCCTCGGCGCTCGCTCATGCGGTCCCGGTCATCGTCACCGACAACGACCAGCACTTCCGCCGCTTCTCCGATCTCGTCACCATCGAGACGCTCAGCCGCAGATGATGGCAAGGTCGCTGGCCTGACGGTGCGACGGTCCGTCCGGTCGGTCGCCGCCACACAGACCGGCCAGATCATCGCGCTCCGAGGACGCCGACGTTCCGTACGTGTTCGCGACCGCCGTCTTCCAGGCCTCGATCCGCAAGCAGCTCTCCGACGCCACGGCCGCGTTCCACGAGTCACGACGCCCTCTGCCCGACCTCGAACTCATCACCGACTCTCCCGCCTCGTCCTGGCGCGAGTGGCTCCTGCGGGTGGGCCTCGCCGCCCGAAGCGGCCCATGATCGTCGTGCTCGACGAGTTCCCCTGGATGACGAGCGCCGACAGCGTCGAAGTGGACGCCGTCGCCACCACCCACGAGACGACCTCGCTCGTCGGCACGGTCAAGTGGCGCGCCCGAGGCGGGGTCACCTCCGTGGAACTCGACCAGTTGCGCCGCCACCGCGACCGTGTTCCTCGCGCCGACGACCTGCTCGCCGCCTGGCGTTGACGCTCAGCCGCAGATGATGGCGAGGCCGCGGGCGAAGGAGGCGTCGAGGTCGGGGTCGGCCTCGATCACGCCGAGGTTGCTGGCCTGGCGGTGCAGCTGGGTGGCCTGGGTGTGCCCGACGACGTAGATCCACAGCGTGCGGGCGAGGTCGGGGCTGGAGCGGCGGGCGAGGTCGGCCTCCAGATCGGAGACGCCGAGACGGAAGGCCGAGGCGGTCGCGACGACCTCGGCGCCGTCGCGCAGGGTCAGCATCGCGGCGCGCAGGTCGTGGGCGAAGGCGATCAGATCGTCGCCGACTTCCACCTCGCGGACGATACGCGCGGCCATGTGCGCCAACAGCGTCTGCTTGTCCTTGACGTGGTGGTACAGCGCGCTCGGCTGCACCCCCAACTCCCCCGCGACGCGGCGCATCGAGCAGAACTCCAGGCCGTAACGGTCGAGCACGCGCAGCGCGCCGGAGATCACGTCGTCGAGGCTGTGGGCCATACGGCCACTCTATCGAGTAACCTGAACGATGTTCAGGTGAACACCATTCAGGAGGCCCCTATGACCACCCCGACCACCCAGCGTCGTTTCCTCACCAGCACCGACCTGGCGCTCATCGCCACCTTCGCCGCGATTCTCGCCGTGGTCTCACCCTTCTCGGCCACCATCTTCGGCGCCGCCAGCGGCACGCCCACCACCCTGCAAATGTTCGCGGTGTTCCTGGCCGGCGCCGTGCTCGGGCCTCTTCGAGGCTTCCTGTCCGTGGTGCTCTACCTCGCCATCGGCATCGCCGGCCTGCCAGTGTTCGCCGGCGGCGCCGCGGGCCTGGCTCCTTTCTCGACTCAAACCTCCGGCTATCTGCTGACTTTTCCGCTCGCCGCCGCCGCCATCGGCTTCGCAGCCCAGTACGCGATCCGACGCGACTCCCGCTTCACCGAACTGCTCGTCGTGCTCGGCGGACTCGTCGGTGAACTGGTCGTGACGCTGGCCGGCGCTCTCAGCATCGCCCTGTTCTTCAAGGTGTCCTATAGCCAGGGATTGGCCTGGGCGGCCCCCTTCGTCCCCATCGACCTGTTCAAGCTCGCCATCGCGGTCGTGGTGGCCATGGCCGTCCACCGAGCCTTCCCGCAGTTGCTCAGCCGCCAGTGATCGAGCTGGTCGACGTCGGCGTCACGGCCCCCGACGGACAGACAGCGATCCTGACCGACGTCAACGGAGTCTGGTCGGAGCAGCGCATCGCCCTCATCGGCGCGAACGGATCGGGCAAGTCGACGCTGGCTCGTCTCGTCAACGGACTGGTGAGGCCCACGACCGGTCGCGTCATCGTCGACGGCCTCGACGTCGCTGAGCACACAGTGGCGGTGCGCAAGAAGGTGGGCTTCTGTTTCACCGATCCGTCAGCGCAATTCGCGATGCCCACAGCCATCGAAGACGTCGCCCTGTCGCTGCGCCGCGCATACCCCCGCCGGGCGGAGCGCCACGACGCCGCTCTGGCGATCCTGGATCGTTATGGTCTCGCCCATCGGGCGGAGGTGAGCGTGCACGCGCTGTCAGGCGGACAAAAACAACTGCTCGCGCTCGCCGGCGTGCTGGCGATCGAACCGGCCATCGTCGTGGCCGACGAGCCGACCACATTGCTCGACCTGAGCAATACGCGCCGCGTCGCAGAAGTCCTCTTCGGCCTCGACCAGCAACTGATCGTGGCCACCCACGACCTCGCGCTCGCGGCGCGCTGCGAACGCGGCATCGTCGTCAGTGACGGTCGGATCGCCTTCGACGGACCCGCCGACGACGCGGTCGCCCACTACATGTCCACGGTCGGCCCATGACACCTGTCTTAAGTGTCTATCGTCCTGGGACGACTCTGCTGCATCGGCTTCCCGCGGGTCCGAAACTCGCCGCACTGTTCGGCTATGGCGTGTTCGTGGTCTGGTTGAGCGGACCCTGGCCAACCGTGACGACCGTCGGCGTGTCGCTGGCGATGGCGCTCTCCGCCCGCCTGCCCCTCCGCGATCTGGTCGGGGGCTTGCGTCCCTTCGCCATCATGGCGGCTCTGATCGTGGCGTTTCAATGGTGGCAGCGCGGCTGGCCAGTCGCAGTCGAGGTCGCGGCGACGGTGCTGGCGCTGGTCATCGCGGCTGTCACGTTCACCGCGACCACCCGAGTCGACGCCATGCTGGACGCACTCGTGCGTGGTCTCGGCCCTTTTCGTCGTATCGGCGTGCGTCCCGAGCGAGTCGCCTTGACGATCTCGCTCACGCTGACGTCCATCCCTCGCATCGCTCAGATCGCCGCCGAGACACGTGACGCCGCCCGTGCCCGTGGGATCGAACGATCCCCCCGGGCGTGGCTCACACCGATGGCGATCCGCGCCGTCGCCCATGCCCACCACCTCGGCGACGCCCTCGCCGCCCGCGGCCTCGACGACTAGCCCTCTCACCAGATTTGCGCCAAGTTCAACCGAATCCCTGACGGGAAAAGGTTGAACTTGGCGCAAATCTGGAAGAGACGCGACCCAGAGATCAGGCGAGGGTGGTGAGGGCCTGGTTGAGGGTGGCGGAGGGGCGCATGACGGCGGACGCCTTCTCGACGTCGGGCTGGAAGTAGCCGCCGATGTCGGCCGGGGAGCCCTGGACGCCGATCAACTCGGCGACGATGGCCTCCTCGTTCGACGCGAGCGCCTCGGCGAGCGGGGCGAAGGCGGCGGCCAGGTCGGCGTCGTCGGTCTGCGCGGCCAGCTCCTGCGCCCAGTACAGGGCGAGGTAGAAGTGGCTGCCCCGGTTGTCGATCGTGCCGAGCTTGCGGCCCGGCGAGCGGTCGTTGTCGAGGAAGGAGCCGGTGGCCCGGTCGAGCGTGTCGGCCAGGACCTGCGCCCGCGCGTTGTCGGTCGTCTGCGCCAGGTGCTCGAAGCTCACCGCGAGCGCCAGGAACTCACCGAGGGAGTCCCAGCGCAGGTAGTTCTCCTCGACCAACTGTTGGACGTGCTTGGGAGCCGAGCCGCCCGCGCCCGTCTCGAACAGGCCGCCGCCGTTGATCAGCGGGACCACCGACAGCATCTTCGCACTCGTGCCGAGCTCGAGGATCGGGAACAGGTCGGTGTTGTAGTCGCGCAGCACGTTGCCGGTGACGCTGATCGTGTTCAGGCCCTGGCGGATGCGCTCGACCGACAGCTTCGTCGCCTCGACCGGCGAGAGGACGCGGATGTCGAGGCCCTCGGTGTCGTGCTCGGGCAGGTACGCCTCGACCTTGGCGATGAGGTTGCGGTCGTGGGCGCGCTCGGGGTCGAGCCAGAACACCGCCGGGTCGCCGGTGGCGCGGGCGCGGGTGACGGCGAGCTTGACCCAGTCGCGGATCGGCACGTCCTTGGTCTGGCAGGCGCGCCAGATGTCACCGGCCTGGACCGCGTGCTCGATCAGCACATCACCGGCGGCGTTGACGACGCGCACGGTGCCGTCGGCCGGCACCTCGAAGGTCTTGTCATGACTGCCGTACTCCTCGGCCTTCTGCGCCATAAGACCGACGTTCGGGACGGTGCCCATCGTGGCCGGGTCGTAGGCGCCGTTGGCCTTGCAGTCGTCGATGACGGCCTGGTAGACGCCCGCGTAGGACGAGTCGGGGATGACCGCGATCGTGTCGGCCTCCTCGCCGTCCGGGCCCCACATGTGGCCCGACGTGCGGATCATGGCCGGCATCGAGGCGTCGACGATGACGTCGCTCGGCACGTGCAGGTTGGTGATGCCCTTGTCGGAGTTGACCATCGCCAGCTCCGGGCCGTCGGCCAGCTCGGCGTCGAAGGACGCCTTGATCTCCGCGCCGTTCGGCAGCGCGTCGAGGCCGGCCAGAATGCCGCCGAGGCCGTCGTTGGGGCTCAGGCCCGCGGCGTCGAGGTCGGCGCCGAAGGTCTCGAAGGTCTTCGGGAAGAAGGCGCGCACGACGTGGCCGAAGATGATCGGGTCGGAGACCTTCATCATGGTGGCCTTGAGGTGGACGCTGAACAGGACGCCCTCGGCCTTGGCGCGGGCGATCTGCTCGGTCAGGAACGAACGCAGCGCGGCGACGTCGAGGTAGGTGCCGTCGACGACCTCGCCGGCGATGACCGGCAGCGACTCCAGCAGCACGGTGGTCGCGCCGTCGGCGCCGACCAGCTCGATGCGCAGGGTGTCGTCGGCCTCGAGAACGACCGACTTCTCGTTGGCGCGGAAGTCACTGGCGCCCATCGTGGCGACGGCCGTCTTGGAGTCGGCGGTCCAGGCGCCCATGCGGTGCGGGTGCTGCTGGGCGTAGCGCTTGACCGAGGCGGGCGCGCGGCGGTCGGAGTTGCCCTCGCGCAGGACGGGGTTGACCGCCGAGCCCTTGACCTTGTCGTAGCGGGCGCGGACGTCGCGCTCGGCGTCGGTCTGCGGGTCCTCGGGGTAGTCCGGGAGCGCGTAGCCCTGGCTCTGCAGCTCGGCGACGGCGGCCTTGAGCTGCGGCACCGAGGCCGAGATGTTCGGCAGCTTGATGATGTTGGCCTCGGGGCGCTTGGCCAGGTCGCCGAGCTCGGCGAGGGCGTCGTCGACGCGCTGCTCCTCGGTGAGGTGCTCGGGGAACGAGGCGATGATGCGACCGGCGAGCGAGATGTCGCGGGTCTCGACGTTCACACCCGCGGTCTGGGCGTAGGCCCGGATGATCGGAAGGAATGAGTGCGTCGCCAACGCCGGCGCCTCGTCGGTGTGGGTGTAGATGATCGTCGGATCGGCCACGGTGTCTCCGTTTCGCGGGCAAGATTGTTTGATGTCAAAATATCCCATCGCGGGGCGCGCCACACGGTGCGACCCACAGGTCCACCGTGGCGCCTTCCGCCCCGACTGTCGAGTAACACTCGATGAATAACTCAGGCTCGTTCGACCGACACGCCTGGCAGGTCGCCCGCCAGGGCGGTGAGGTCGGCGACGTCGCCGGTGGCGATCACGGCGTCGCGAGCGCTCAAGGCGACCGCCACCACCGTGGCGTCGACGTGGTCCGCCGACCCGCGACCGGCGCGCGCCAACACGTGACCGGTGATCCGTGCCAACGCCCGTGTCGTGTCGACGACCTCGATCCCGCTGTAGCGCCCCAGGCAGGAGTCGACCACCTGATCGTGGCGCCCTCCCCGGTACTGCTCAGCCAACACCGCCGCCGGGACAAGGACGTCGGCCTCCGCTTCCACTGCGGCCACGAGCGCCGCGTGGACAGCGCCGGGGGAACGACCGGATCGACTCCGCGCCAACTGGGACAACGCCTCGGAGTCCAACACCAAGGCCGTCATCCGAACGCCTTCCGAAACCGCTCCACCTCAACCGGATCGGGCCGGCCGAACTCCTGATTGAGCTCCTCCACGAAGGACGCCAGCGCCGCCCGCCGCGAACGCCGCTTCAACTCCTCCCTCAGGATCGCGTTGACCGTGGCAGAGAGCGCTCCCGGATCGTCGCCGAAGGACTCGATCACATCCGGGTCAAGCGTCAAGGTCTTACGAACTTTGGTACTCATACTGACATCATATTGTGGTATCCCGTCAGGAAAACCCATCTCGGCTCTCACGACCGACATGGATGACGGTCCGGGCACGGAGGCGGGGCGGCGCGGCGCTCGTCATCCAGCCCGCCTCTGCGGAGCGTGCTTCTCGGCTTCGCCCTCATGACCAGCGTCTCCCTGCTGACCAAAGCCCGGCCTCAGGTCATGATCGACCGCGCCTTCGCCGGACTCCACGCCCTGGAAAACTGACGATCACTCCATCAAGCCTGTGGAAAACCGTCCTGCCTCCACACGCCCCGCTTAACCTGAACCACATGCCCGAAGCCCCGCATGCGTGGATCGACGAGTCAGTCCACGTCAACGGGCCACACCAGGGTTTCTACGTTCTCGCGGCAAGCCCGGCCCCACCGTCGCGTGTCGACTCACTGAGTTCCACCCTCCGGGGATTCGTCGTCAATCCGACCGGCCGCCTCCATTGGAACGACGAGACAGCACGAACCCGACGACGCACGGTCGACACGATCTCAGCCATGGACCTCGTCCACCTCGCGGTCGTCACGCCCGCCGACGGCAAACGCCAGGAGCGCGCTCGGCGCAAATGCCTCGAACGTCTCCTCCGTGAACTCAACCATCGCGGTGTCACTCACGCGTGGATCGAGTCACGACCAGGTCATCTCGACGCCGAAGACCGAGCCATGGTTGCCGCGCTCATCGGCGCCCATGTCATCCCGACCTCGTTCCGCGTCGGATTCATCCGTCCCCTCGACGAACCGATGCTGTGGCTTCCCGACGCCATCGCCGGACTCGCCGCCGACCAGCGCGCTGGCGGGTCACGCTCTCGCGACGAGAGCGTCTACCCGCGAATCGACGTCTGAGCAGAACTGCGTCAGAAAACGCCGAGGCCGACTCCCGTCATACGGCGGGGGTCCGGCCTCCGCTTCCCACTCCCCCGTAGGGGCGGGCGATACCTCGACCCTACCCACCAGCCGACACCACTGGCAAGCCACCGATCCACAACCCCGCCGAAGAAGTCAAGACGGATCGGATCGCGGCCTCGCGACCGTCTCGATCCCGCTGGACTCTTCCTCAGCTGGGCCGGGTGCCGTGACGTCCAGCGAGAAGGGCAGCCAGGAGCACTTCGTCGAACCGGAGGCCCGGCGGGCCGCCACCTTTGCGCCACCCCGAAGGTCCACAATGTGAGGCGGGCCACTACGACTACACAGGAGAACGTCGTGACTGACGAGACCATCAGCAACCTCGCGCACGAGGACCGTGTGTTCGCGCCGCCGGCCGAACTGGCCGCGCAGGCCAACTTCACCGCCGCGACCTACGAGCGCGCCGCCGCCGACCGCCTCGGCTTCTGGAGCGAGCAGGCCGAGCGGCTGACCTGGGCCGAGCCCTTCACCGACGTGCTCGACTGGTCGAACCCGCCGTTCGCGAAGTGGTTCGTCGGCGGCAGGCTCAACGTCGCCTACAACTGCGTCGACCGGCACGTCGAGAACGGCCTCGGCGACAAGGTCGCCTTCCACTTCGTCGGCGAGCCCGGCGACACCCGCGACCTCACCTACGCCGATCTCAAGGACGAGGTGAGCCGCGCGGCCAACGCCATCGCCGGCCTCGGCGTCGAGGCCGGCGACCGGGTCGCCATCTACCTGCCGATGATCCCCGAGGCGGTCGTCGCGATGCTCGCCTGCGCGCGCCTCGGCGCCCCGCACACGGTCGTCTTCGGCGGCTTCTCCTCCGACGCCCTGGCCAGCCGGGTCGAGGACTGCGGCGCGAAGCTCGTCATCACCGCCGACGGCGGCTACCGTCGCGGCGCGCCGAGCGCCCTCAAGCCCGCCGTCGACGAGGCGCTGGCGAAGCTGGGCGAGTCCAGCCCGGCCGAGCATGTGTTGGTCGTGCGGCGCACCGGCCAGGACACCGACGTCGTGGAGGGCCGCGACCTCTGGTGGCACGACGTGGTCGACAGCGCCTCGGCCGAGCACACCCCGGAGGCCTTCGACGCCGAGCACCCGCTGTACGTCATGTACACCTCGGGCACGACCGGCAAGCCGAAGGGCATCCTGCACACCTCCGGCGGCTACCTCGTGCAGTCGGTGACGACCTTCCACGGCACCTTCGACCACAAGCCCGACGACGTCTACTGGTGCACCGCCGACATCGGCTGGGTCACCGGCCACTCCTACATCGTCTACGGGCCGACGGCGGCGGGCGCGACGCAGGTGCTCTACGAGGGCACGCCGGACACCCCGCACAAGGGCCGCTGGTGGGAGATCATCGCCGACAAGAAGGTGACGATCTTCTACACCGCGCCGACCGCCGTGCGCACCTTCATGAAGTGGGGGCGTCAGATCCCCGCCGAGCACGACCTGTCCAGCCTGCGGCTGCTGGGGTCGGTCGGCGAGTCGATCAACCCGGAGGCGTACGTCTGGTACCGCGACAACATCGGCGGCGGCCGCACCCCCATCGTCGACACGTGGTGGCAGACCGAGACCGGCGCGCACATGATCACCCCGCTGCCGGGCGTCACGCACGCGAAGCCGGGGTCGGCAATGGTCGCCTTCCCCGGGGTCAGCGTCGACGTGGTGGACGACGCGGGCGAGTCGGTGCCGAACGGCTCGGGCGGCTACCTCGTGGTCACCGAGCCGTGGCCGTCGATGCTGCGCACCATCTGGGGCGACGAGCAGCGCTACGTCGACACCTACTGGTCGCGCTGGCCGGGCGTGTACTTCGCCGGGGACGGCGCGAAGAAGGACGAGGACGGGGCGATCTGGCTGCTGGGCCGCGTCGACGACGTGATGAACGTGTCGGGCCACCGCCTGTCGACCACGGAGATCGAGTCGGCGCTGGTGTCGCACCCGAGCGTCGCGGAGGCGGCGGTCGTCGGGGCGAGCGACGACGTGACGGGGCAAGCGGTGGTGGCGTTCGTGATCCTGCGCGAGTCGGCCGGCGACAGGGCTGACGACGACGAGGCCATCACGGCGTTGCGGAACCACGTCGCCCAGGAGATCGGCCCGATCGCCAAACCGCGTCAGATCATGGTCGTGCCGGAGTTGCCGAAGACGCGTTCGGGCAAGATCATGCGCCGCCTGCTGCGCGACGTCGCCGAGAACCGCGAGGTCGGGGACGCCACCACCCTGGCCGACTCCTCGGTCATGGACCTCATCACCGCCGGCCTCACCCGCCCCTCCGACGACTGACGCCCCCGCCAAGGCGGTGAGTTGTCCACCTTTCAAGTGTCGTCGGCGTCTGGTCCACCGTATGTGGGCGCAAAACGTGGGCCAGACACC
>NZ_JASGEK010000017.1:0-120407 GCF_047606445.1 Aeromicrobium sp.
AGCCAACAACGACAACCCCAAGCCCTACACCTGGACAGCCACCGCCGAGGACATCCTCGCCAAAGTCGCCCGCGCCCGGACCACACTCAACGAAATAGTCAACTAAAACTGCGCCGGACCACTAGGTACTTCGTCATGACAACAGCGACACCCCACCGGCTCGCCCCGTCTCGTTGGGAGGATCTGTGACAGCACCCGCGTCGAAGCGCATCTTCGTCAGCGACCGGCACTTCGTGACCACGCCCGTCGCCGTCAGGCCGGCGAAGATCAGCCGTCGTGACTGGGACGGCCTCGCGGTCATCAACGACCACATCATCGATCACGTCAGCTACGACCACGCCCGCGCCGCTATCACGAAGAACCGCGAGCAGCTCACGCCCCAGATGACCCTCGACCGCGGGCGCGGCGTGTGCAGCGACTACGCGGCGCTGTTCGAGAAGATCGCGCGGCAGGAGGGCTTCACGGCCAGGTCGGTCACCAGCGACCGGCTCAATCACGCCTGGAACGAGGTCAAACTGGCCGGACGCTGGTGGATCGTCGACGTCACCTGGAACGACGGCGAGATCTTCCACGACGGCCGCCCGATCCCGCCGGTCGTCACCAGCGACCCGGACTACCGCAAGCGCTACTTCCTGACGACGGTCGAGCGCGAAAGGCTCCTGCGCCGCCACGACCTGTTGGACGAGACCCACGACGTCCGCGACCAGAAACCTGTGGACTACGAGCGCTCTCGACAGGCCATCCGCATCATGGACCGGCGCAACGAGGAGGTCCGCCGTCGCAACGAGGTCGCCGCACGGCAGCGCGCTCTGGTCGACCAGCATCAGGCGCTCGTCCGTGAGTACAACAGCATCGTCCGGCGGCACAACGCCGCGACCGGCCGGGCCACCCGGGAGGCGCACAGCGCGAGCCTGGACCGCCTCAAAGTCAAGGAGGCCGAGTTGTCGGCGCTCATCGACCGCGCGAACGAGCGCGTCGAGGAACACGACCGGCTCATCGCCGAACTGTTGGGGCGTTACGAACGTCTGGCGGCCCGGCACTCGCTGGTGGTGAGCTACTCATGAGGCGCGCGCTGGTCGCGGTCGGCTTGGTCGTCGCGCTGGTCGCGGGGTGCGGCGGGGAACCGCCGGCCGAGACCCCCACGGAGCCGACGCCCGTGGTCGACACCCCGGTGTCGGTGTTGAACGAGCACCGTGAGGCGGCGGGCGCGCGACCCGTGGAGCACCGTGAGGAGCTCGACACGGTGGCCCGTCAACTCCTCGACGAGGTGGTCGTCGGCCGCGCGCCGACACAGGAGTACTTCAGCACGCGCATGGACGCCGCCAGTTTCCCTCACGGCGCATACGCGCAGGCGACGGGCGACGCCAGCTCGACGACGGTGGAGCTGACCGAATGGTGGATCGAGGAGGGCCGGACCAACGACCGCCTCCTCGACGACGCCTTCGGCTACGCGGGCTCGGCCGACGCCGAGTACGGTGACGGGGCGCGGGCCGTGGTGCTCGTGGTCGGCTACCGCGCCGACGACGGAACCCTGCCGCTGGCGTCCGACGGAGCCGCGGAGGCGCTGGAGCTGACCAACGCCGAACGCGCCCGCCACGGTCTGCCGCCGCTCACCCTCGACGACGAGTTGAACGCCGCCGCGCAACTCCAAGCCGACCATCAGGCCGAGATCCTGACGATGACCCATGATGGCCTTGGCGGACTGGCCAGCCGACTCGGCCAAGCGGGCTATGAGGCTCTGTCCGCCGCCGAGAACGTGGCCGTCGGTCAGATGTCCATCGCCGAGGTCGTGCAGGGCTGGATCGACTCCCCCGGCCACCACGCCAACATCGTCACACCCGAGTTCACCCACATGGGCTTCGCCGTCACCGTCGGCTCCGACGGCCGCGCCGCCTACTACGCCCAGGAGTTCGGCGCGCCGAAATAAGAGCAGCGAGGCCCACACGTCATTCCCGCCGCCACAGATCAGCGATCTCACGAGGCGATCTCACCTGGCCGACGATCGAGTCGATGATCGCCAAGAAGACCTTCTCCTCATGGTTCTGCCAAGGGTGCGGCTCAGCCAAGTCGCGCGGGACCACGACCTCGTACCCACGGTTCTGCGCGCCGAAGGCGGTCGCGAGAACGCACCGTCCCGCGTAGCCGCCGATCAGCACCAGCGTCGTCCTCCCGAGCGTCGAGAGGTGCTCCTCCAACGCCGCGCTCGAGAAGGCGTCGGGATAGACCTTCTCGAACACCGAGTCGCCCGACGCCGGGCTGGCGCCGACGAACTCATAACCACCGTCCAACCGTCGCATACGCGGCTCCTCCGGACGTCGCTCCCACCTCGCCAAGACGTTCGGCGGCGCGTGGTCGTCGCCTTCGGTCATCGTCGTCCAACAGACGGGAACGCCAGCGTCACGCGCGACCTCGATGAAGTCGTCGAGCTCGGCGACCGCACGCCGCATCTCCGACATCTCCTCCTTCCGGAGGAACGGGGAGACGGCGGGGTCGAGGTACCAGCGTTGTTTGTCGATCACCATGAGCACGCAGCGGCCCGGAGCCAACACGTCATTCCCCAGGCTCATAGTCGACCTTCCCCCGACCGTCGACCCGCGCCACGACGATCTCCTTATCCGTCATATCGGGATACGGCGAGTCATACTGGGCCACCCGGACCTGCCCTGCGGGCGGCACGAGACGTTTGCTCTCCAGGACGAGCCCCGGATAGTACGGATCCAGGTCGAGCGTGCGGAACAGCCGATGCAACGGGAGCCAGATCGCTTGGCTCTCCTGCCACCGCAAGTCGTCGATGTGTTTGAGGACCACGAGCACCGCGGCAAGCGCGGCCATCAACACCCCGCCGAGGACGGTGGTCACCACACCCGCGCTCGGCGCGAGCATCAGACCCCAGAGCGAGACGAACAGCGACAGCAAGACGAACCACTCGATACCGCTCACATGCTGCCGGATGAGCGCTTCGATCTGTTTGCGCCGCTCTCCCGATTGGCTCCATGTCGCCAGCATCTGCCCGTAGACGATCTCTTGAGCCGATCCGGCCGGCTCCAAGTCACGGAGCTGATCGAAGATCCGCAAGAACGACCCCGTCGACTGGTCGAAGTCGACCAGCCGGAAGTCGATCTGATCCTGCAGGTGCTCGTCGAGCAACACACGCAACTCGTCACGACAGTCCGGCCCGAAGGCGGCGGACAACTCGTACAGCGTCACGATGTCGGCGTCGCCCGCCTTGAGCAGTTCCTGAACTCGCCCGCTGGCCACGCGGGCGTTCTCCAAGGTGAAGGCGGCGAACAGGCCGAAGACGAAGTAGGCGGCCCCGGTGAGAGTCTCCGACGTCTGCCACTCCGGGAGGAGATGAGCCAGCCAGGACACGGCGAGGTGGAGCGCCAGGACCACGATCATGGCGAGCCACACGGTGGTGATCGTGCGCGTCCGGTGCCACCGCCTGACCAGCCACCGGCGCAGCCGCGGTCTCCCGATGGCCGCCATGCCTCACCGTCCTTCCCCACGCTTCGCCGACACCGCCATCCTCACAGACACGACGGGCGTCCACCAGCAGCGCTTCACAGCACGGGGACTTCTCCCCTTTCCACCAGCCCATGACCACGGTAGACAAGAAGCCACACTGACGCCGGGAGAGGTTGCGATCATCACCGAGGCCGAACTCGCGACGCCGCGACCGGATTCTCCCTACAGTGGACACCGAACCCACCCACCACAGGACCCGAGGGGCTATGCCGCTTTCCACTCTCGACGACGCCGCCGTCGCGGCCTTGCTCGACAACGCGCCGACCTACCGCAGCCGCACCCACGTGACGACTCGTCCTGTGGAGGCCGACACCGTCTGGACGACCGGAAACGGCAGCGAGCTCACCGCTCGCGAAGGGGACGTCTGGGTGAGCGACGGCGACGAGGAATGGTCCGTCGCTCCCGACGTCTTCGCCGCCACCTACACCTCTGACGGCGACGGACGCTACCGCAAGACCGCCACCGTGACCGCCGTCCAGCTCACTCGACCGGCCATCGTGTCGACCTTGGAAGGGCCGGCCGAAGCGGCCGCTGGCGACTGGCTGGTGCGCAATGTCACCGGAGAGCACTGGCCGGTGCCGCAGGCGACCTTCGAACGACGCTACGAACTCGCCTAGGAGAAGACGATGAGCACCGCCCCGTCTCCTGGTTCCGAGCGTCCAGGACTTGTCGCCCGACTCCGCTCCGCGGGCCCTTTCCTCCTCCTCGGAACAGGCCTCGCCACGACCGCCGTCTCGTTCGGCGTCTACACCCACTACTTCCCCGAGGCTGACGCCTTCTCCCGCCTGTACGCGAGCTTGCTGCTGTTCACCGGCACCTACCTCCCGCTGAGCGACCAGCCCTGGGATCCCTCGCCTCCCCCTCTTCTGGCCTATCCGGCGACGGTCGCCTTCCTCGTCACCTTGACCGCCGTCGCCGTCATCATCCGCGCGGTGTTGATCCAAGCGATCGACGTCGTCCGTTCGTTCGTCCGCTTCCCCGTCGTGGTGATCGTCGGCTCCGACGAGACCGCCGCGGCGCTCGTGCGCTCCTGCGTCCGATGGAAAGCGTCGACGGTCCTCGTCACCGAGTCCCGTGACAGCGAGGCCGCGCGAGCCTGTAGCTCGCCCGTCAGAGTGGTGCAGGTGCGGTCAGTCGAGTTCTGCGACAGCTCTCCCTCCGCCCGTCGTCTGCTCTCTCGCGCACGGCACGTTCTCATCGCGACTGACTCCGACGCCGTCAACCTCGGTCTGCGCCGTCGGATCCGAACAGTGCGTCCTGAGCGCCGCAGCGACAACCGCACGACGATCGCGGTGCTGTCCGACCCGGTGCTCACTGACACGATCCGCCCCGAACGGCTGCGTCAGTCCATCCCCGGCGAGGACCAGACGTGCCCCGCCGACAACATCGCCGAGCACATCGTGCATCTGGTCGACGTCGCTCTCACGACCCCGGTCGACGACGTCTCGGACGTGCTCCCTCCCGTAGAGGTCGAGCTGATCGATCCTGACGAGTCCACCGGGACGGTCGCTCACACCGTCGGACAGTGGCTCACTCGGATGTCCTGGTCGCGATCCTTCCTCGCCGACCACCAGGGGCGCCCCTTCCCGACCAACGACGACGGACGGCTCCCGGGACATCTCACCACCAGCCGCGTCCTCCACCAGCCGGGCACGCGCGTGGTCCGTGTCTACGCCGGCGAGGACGGAGCAGCGAACCTCACCGCCGCGCTGCGCGACCGTGTCAGCGACCAGACTCCCCCCGACCTGACCGTGGTACTGGCCGACGAGAGCCTCGCCTTGGCCGGCTATCACTCGGCAGCCCCCGACCGCCCCGAGCCGATGGGCAGCGAGGACTGGCTTCAGACGCCGGCCTCGGCCACCGCCCGGGCGTGGCAGTCCCCGCAGACCGTGATCGTGGACCCTGAAGTCGTCGGCCTCGACGTCGCCTTGGTCACCGATGATCTCGCCGAGCAGTGGGCTCGCAACTTCCATCAGACGTACGCCTTCATGTTCGCCGCCGACGAAGCGACGTCACCGGGTGTCGCCACATGGAAGCCGGGCGAGTCGTTGTCCACCTCGTTGCCCACGCTCGAACGACGTGCGGTCAAAGCCGGCGCCGACCGGGCCAAGCACCGCAAGAAGGTGCTCAACCGCGTGTCGAGCGGGATCGCGACCGAGAACATGCTCCGTTTCCTCGCTGAGGACGGCTGGGAACTGCGGCGTCACCACAGCGGCGAGCGCCCACCCGCGCCTGACTTCCCGAAGGAGTTGGTCGAGCAGATCGCCGAGAAGGAGCACGAGGACTGGCGTGGTCGCACCTGGGATGATCCCGCGTGGCGCTGGCCTTGGGACCGTCCTGGGCGGACCTACGCTGTCGCGCACGGCAGCGCCTCCGGCACCCACACGCTCTCCTTCGGCGAGCTGACCGGCTCCGAGGATCCCGATCTGCTTCGCGCCGCCGAGTACAACCGCCGTCTCGCCCGAGAGACCTATCCCGCCCTCGCCGCCCTGTTCGGCTACGCGATCGTGCGACGCGAGAACCCCGAGCAGGGTGTCAACCGCGCCGAGTGATCCCATCCTCGGCGGCGAGCCGCGCCAGTTCCCGATCGATTCTTTCGATCCATCCCAGTGGCGGCTCCGACCAGTCGAGAAGACTTTGCTCGGTCCATCGGGCACGTTCCTGCGGCGGCAAGGTCGCGTGCACTCCCTCGATATAGGCGTTCAGCACCTCACCCTGCGCCCGGCACAGATCACCGCAGGCTTCACGGATAGAGGTCATGTAAGCGATGTTCGCCGCAGCGACTCGTACGACGTCTCCCTCGGAACGGCTCTGGGCCCGCGTGTGCTTTCGGTTGAGGAGAACGAGGACCACCGCCACGCACAGGAACAAACCCACCCACCCCCAGTCGGCAACCCGGGCGTAGGGAGAGCCTTCATAGCTCTGAGTGTGCCAGGCCTGAATCACCAACAACATGACCACTATCAGCGACTGATAGGTGCTGGAGCGCCGCCAAAAAGCCTGCGGTCCGCGCCGAACGGTCAGCTCAGACGCAACTACCCGAGAGTCCAGAGGCTTGCCTCGCCTCGAAAGCATGAGTTTGCGATCGACCACGTACAGCTCGAAGTCGTAACTCGTCTGACGCAACTGATGGGAGACCTGGGCGCCCAACGACCACCATCGCGGGACGTCGATCGCGCCTTCAGCCGCCACACGACCGTCGTGTTCCCCGAGCAACCTGCCGACTCTCGCCGCCTCGGCGGCTCGGTCGGGATCGATCATCATGCGACCGGCCTTCTCGCAGACCATGCGCCGCAGAGCTTCTGACAGACCATCCAAGCACTCACGATAGGACGCCCAAGCGCCCGCCTCCGAGTCATTCATCGACATCATTCCTCGGAGACGGGCACCGCCATCGCGCTCACCCTCAGGGTCAGGAGACCACGCCGTGCTTGGCTTCCAGACGGTCGATCTCCTCGGCGAGCTCCGCCAGCCATTCAGGCTCGTCCATCTGGTCGTCGAGCAGCCGCTGGTGGTTCCAGTCGTCGGCGATCCGGTTGGAGAGCGTGCTCCGCACACCGGAGATATAGGCGCGGATCACGTCTTGGCGCACCTCCACCATCTCGGCGTACAGGTGCCTGAACTGGTCCAAATAGGCCAGATCGGCAGCCACAACCTCGTCGGGAGTCAGCGCGTTACGCGCCGCCTCGGCCGCGGCCTCCGTGTCCGCGTGCCACGCCCGGTAGAGGTCAATCAAATGCGTGAGCATCAACGTCACAGTGACCGCGAACAGCAGGGACACGTAAGAACCGAGTTTGACCAATGAGTACGCACCGTCGCCGTCGTCTCCCTCGGCGCCACCGCTCACACCGCCGCCCGTCACACCGCCACCGCCGTTTGAAGACGGCTCGACCTGACCCGACATCACCAGTCCCGCGCAGATGATGGCGGTGAAGAAGCCGAGCAACGTCAACACGACGGAGACGATGATGATCTTCTTCACCGAGCCTCGAGCGGCGATCATCACTCCCTGAGCGACGACAACGCCGATCACGGCGAACAAGATCGGCAACACTAACGCCAGGATGTGGGCCTCCGTGTCATCGACCTCGAAGATGCGTTGCGTCCATTCGATTCCGACGAAGTACTCGAAAACAGCGACCGCGACCAACGCGACCAACATGAAGGCATGCCGACGGAGAAAGTGGAGCACTTTTTGCCCCAGCGACGGCTCCTCCTGCGGCGGCTCCTGTGTCAGGTCCTCGCCTTCGCGAGACCGCTTGATCGACATGCTGACCTCAGCGCCCATGGCGTGCATCGCACTCTGCACGGAGTTGAGGATCAGGTCCTCGGACGGCATCACCTTCGTCGGCGAGTGCTCGTCGACTCCCGGAGCCTGGCCGTCCTTCTCACCGATCGCCCCGCCAACCGTCACAGCCTCCGCCGCACGGTCCTTACGGATCAGCGGCTGACGGGTCACGTCATAGGCGAACATGTCGCCGCACGCGGCGGTCAGCTGACCTCGTAAGTCCAAACTCTTGGCGGGAGCGGACACTCCTGTGGTCGTCGTCTCGGTCATCTGGTCCTCACTCACTGTTGGAATGTGACGCTCGCGCCCGTCAGGGCGGCGAACTCCTCATAGAAAGCACGCAGGCCCTGCACCTCGGTGCTCTGCATGTCCGCGCCGCGCGCCAATCCGACGAACTCGATCTCGACACCAGACATATCCGGCTTCATCGAGTCGGCGAGCGCGTTCAACTGCTGCTCACGCCAGGCAGGGTCGGACACACTCGGCGAGCACAATTCGAACAGGTACGTCTGGCAGCCGTCGCTCACCATCACGATGGACTTGTCCCCAGGGGTGTCCTTGAGCATCTGGTAGGACTCGACGATGGCCCCGACGACATCGGTGCCGTCACCTTCCACGGACTCCTTCGCGCAGTCGAGGTACGGCTCCACGGCTTCCACCGCCGGAACGATGTACGACTCTTTCGCGTCCTTCATCGACGTGGAAGAGCTCGACCACTCCAAAGTCACTTTGAGCGGCTCGCACGTCGGCGTGCCGACCTTGTAGTTGAAGGCCAGCATCGACACCGTCTCCGGCGCCTCCATGCCTTCCACCGCAGCCTGCATGGCGGCCTTCGCCTCCTCACGCATGCTCGCCTCCTCGGCGCTGCCCGACACGTCAGCGGCGATCACCGTCCCGCTGGCCGGCGGCGCCTCGCCTCCGCCGCAAGCCGTCAATCCACCAAGTGCGAGGGCGGCCGTCGCGACCGCTCCCCATCGACGCGTCCTCTTCATGTCTGTGGCCCGCCTTCCTGCGCGAAGTTCAACGCGCGTTCAATCTGTTCACGTGCGGTGTGCTGGCCGAAGTCGAGCATGTCGTCGGTCAACGGCAAACGCTCCGGGTCCCAGCGTGTGGCGAGGATATGGCCGAACTCGTGGGCGTCCTTCAACTCGTGGACGAACTCACCGCAGATCGCGTCAAAGTGCGACAACAACGCCTGAGTCCTCAACAAGAGCGCCCGCTCGAGTCGTTTCATCTCAGCTTCCAACTCGGCCAGTTCTGGGTACAGAGCGATGAACGAGTCCCAGTTGCGCTTGCTGTTCGGCTCGTTGTTGGCCTCACGGAAGCCTTGCAAAATCCTGGTCGTCACATCGGCGATCTGTTCCTTAGTCGGTTGGAACAGTTCGGTGGCCGCGGCGGCGCGCCCGTAGACCGCGTTCGTCACAACGCCGCGAAGCCGAGTCAAACCGTCAGGTTCGTCCAACGGCTTCGGCGCCGTGACGTCAGGGATCAACTTCGCGCCCGACTCACGAGCGTCACGCAGAAAACTCTCGCGCAGGGCGTCGGACGGCACCCAGTACGTGAACCCCAGGAACTCGTCCAAGGGTGTTCCATGATCGCCGGGCGTCACTTCGACCCAGGCGGGTTTGTCCGCCGACTCCGCCCCATCGGAACTCTCAGTCTTCTCAGACTTCTTGTCGGTGAATGGCCACACCACAGTTCGTCCTCTTCCCGCGACGACAGGACCTCGACGCTACGGGCTGAGGCTATCGAAGTTTCCTCGCCCCTGGGGCCGATTCCTCCGATTTTGGGCTTTCACCCTGTCCACACTTTTGAGGGCTTGTGCGGAACAGTCTTATCTGATAATGACCGGGATATCCCCTCGGAAAACCCTCCGGCGGCGCAGCACGCGCGGGCGGCCGTCGGGGTCGTGGAGGTAGCGGTACCAAGGGGCGGCGAGGGCCTGGCGGAACAGCGGGAGGGTGGGTTCGGGGAGGCGGCGCAGGCGTCCGGGCGGACGGGGGCCGCGACGTCCGGCTCGATGCCACTCCTCGAGCGCGTCGGCGGTGCGGGCGAAGGCCTCGAACATGTCCTGATGGCCGACGGGAGCCTCCTCGACCGCGACGTCCAGGTGCTCGGCGGCCAGCGTGAGCCGCAGCTTCCGCCCGTAGGCGCTGTGGTCGTCGCCCTCGGGGTCGATGACGACCGCCGACAGCTCGGAGTCGTTCGTCCAGGACCGGCGGCAGAAGTTGTCCGAGCCGATGGATGCCCACCAGTCGTCGAGCACGCAGACCTTCGCGTGCACGTAGACCGGCCGGCCGGCGTGGTTCTCGATCCCGTAGAACGCGACGCGGTCGGGCGCGGCGGCGTAGACCCGGCGCAGCGCACGCAACCGTCCGAGCACCTGCGGGTCGCGGGCGAACCAGCCGTCCTGATCCGGGAACTGCGGCAGCACGCCAATCAGCCGGAGGTCGGGGTTCTGTTCCAGCGCCTCCACGAGGACATCGCTCATCTGCTGACCCCAGAGGAACTGGTCCTCCAGATAGATGAGCGACCGGGCGCGCTGGACGGCCTTGCTGTAGCCGCGCGCCACCGACCGCTCGCCGTCCGGCGCGAAGTCATAGGACCACCCCGGCCCGAGCTTCGGGTAGGTGCGGAGCAGTTGGACCCGGTGGTCGGCCGCCTCACGCGGCGGGGGCGGGAGCTGCGGCGGCAGCGGGCGGCGCTCGTCGTGGACGCCTCGGAGCCGGTCCTGGAGGTGGCGCAGCGGGTGACGGGTCAGCGGGGTGGCGTCCTCCCAGCGTTCCCGGAACACCGTCTCGACATCATGCACGACCGGACCTTGCAACGCCACCTGCACGTCGTGCCAGGCGGGGCGGTCCCCGTACTCGGCGGCGATGGGGTCGGCCTGCGGATCACCCTCGTGCGCGGCGTCGTCGCGGCGGCCATGGCACAGGTCGATCCCGCCGACGAAGGCGATGTCGCGCGACGGGTCGTCGGCGTGCCGGATGACGAGGAACTTCTGGTGGTGCGCGCCTCCGGCCCTGACCCTCATGTCGAGCTGGACGTCGGCGCCGCGCTCTTGGAGGAGTTCGCCGAGCCGGTGGTGCTTCTCGGTCGCGTAGCCGAGCAGGCCGCTGTGCGAGCGCCAGACGAGCGCCCGAACATCGGCGCCCCGGTCGAGCGCGCGGCCGAAGACCTCGGCGACCTCCGAGTCGGGATCGTCGGTGAGCCGCTGGTCGGGGTCGCCCTGCCAGTCGGTGACGCAGATCAGATCGCCGGGGCCGGTCGCCTCGATCCGCTCGAAAAGCTCGGCGAAATAGGTCGCCCCGTGGATCAGTGGACGGGCGAGGTTGCCGTCGCTCCACGCCTGGTCGCCCGGATGCCGCGCGTCGATGCGAGTCGCCGGGTTGCCGCGCTCCGACGCGGTCAGGAACCACTCGCTCATCTCGCCGCCCTTCCGAACGTGAGATTACTCCGCCGAGGGCCACCGCCGGTTCCACGCGACGACCTCGCTCACTCCCTGGTCGGGGTCGTCGGCCAACTGGTCGAGCACGTCGGCCGGGGTGTCCCGGTGCGCCGCCGTCCAGCGGCGCACCGGGGCCTGATCGTCGGTCGCGAGCCGGGCCAGAATCTCCGGCGTGGCTCGCGGGCTGCGCGCGACACAGCAGCGCACCGACATCTCCGGATCACCAGCCAACCGCTCCAACGCCTCGGCCGGGATGTGCGCGTTGAGCGCCGCGCTCTCGCGCACCCGGGGGTCGTCGGACTCCGCCAACAGCGCCACCCGACGCCGCTTGCTCTCACCGATCTCCGGCGACGCGAAGGTCGCCACCGGCGGCGCCCCGGCCGCCTCGCGCAGCCGCTCCCGCTGCCGAGGCGTCCAGAAGGTCACGCAGGACATGGCTCAGGAGTCCGCTCGGGCGTTCACCTCGTAGGAGGTGTTGATCGACTCGAAGAAGTTGACCAGTTGGAGCGTGTCATTGGCGGTGGCCATCCACTTCGCCGGGTTCGCCGCGTTGAAGTGCGGGCCGAAGCCCAACTCGTCGAGCCGGCGGTCGGCCAGATAGCGCACGTACTGGTTGATGTAGTCGGCGTTCAGCCCGAGGATGCCGTTGGGCAGCAGATCCCGGTTGTACTCCTCCTCCATCTCGACCGCGTCGAGGATCATGTGCCGGATCTCGTCGGCGAACTCCGGCGTCGCGACGTCGGGGTTCTCCTCCAACACCGTCAGGATCAGGTTCAGGCCGAACTTCAGGTGCAGGCTCTCGTCGCGCACGATCCACTCGATGAGCGAGCCGAAATTGCGCAAAAGATTCCGTTGGCGAAAACTTAATGCCACCATGAAGCCCGAGTAGAACCAGATGCCCTCGAGGATCACGTTGTAGGCGACCAGGTTGCGGACGAAATCGCGCTTGCCCTCCGTGGTGGAGATGTCGAGGGTCTGCTCGGTCATGCGCTTGATGAAGCGGATCTCGAACTCCTCCTTGCGCGCCATCGACGGCACCGTCACATGCGACTCGTAGGCGGCCACCCGGTCGATCGGGAAGGTCTCCAGCACGTACTCGAAGCTCATGCAGTGGTTGGCCTCCTCCCACATCTGCTTGGCGAGGTAGAGGTGGCACTCCGCCGCGTTGACGTAGGGATAGACACCGAAGGCGAGCGCCTTGTTGACCAACAGCTCGTTCGGGTTGAAGTAGCTCATGAGGAAGGTGAGCGCGTGACGCTCCTCCTCGGTCATCCGCTCGAAGTCGGACAGGTCCTCGCCGAGCTGGATCTCGTTGGGGAACCAGGTGTTGGCGACGGCCTGGTCGTACAACTCCATCGCCCAGGGGTAGGTGACGGGTTTGAGGAGGAGTCCTTCCTCAATCCCGGTGCCGAGAATGCCCATGGTGTCTCGCTTTCGTTAGATCGCCGGGAAGGTCACTGGCAGGACTCGCACTGGAGGCGCTCCTGGGGGTCGATGGGGCACATCGCGCCATCGACGAAGTCGAGCTCCTCGACCTCCTCCGGCACGACCTCGACCTTCGGCTCGGGCTTCGCGACCGCGCCGAACCCGCGGGCGGCGGGTGCGGCCACCGGGGCGGGCGCCGCAGCCCCGAAACCACGACGCGGGGCGCCCGCACCGCTGGGGGCGGCGGCCTTGTTCACCTTGACCGTGCTCTGCTCGGCGGTGTGCCGGGGCATCATGTGCAGGTAGTAGGTGGTCTTGACGCCCTTCTTCCAGGCGGCCGCGTACAGGTCGACCATCTCGCCGACGTCGCGGCTGGCCAGGTAGATGTTGCGGCTGATGGCCTGGTCGATCCACTTCTGCGCCCGCGAGGCGACCTCCAAGAAGGCGTACGGGGTCAACTGGAAGCTGGTCTGGTAGATCTCGACCAGTTCAGCGGGCACCCCCTCGACCTTGCTCAGGTCGCCCTGGTGGCGCAGCAGGTCCTCGCGGACCGTCTCCCACAGGCCCAGCTCGCGCAGGTCCTCGACGAGGTTGCGGTTGACCTCCAGGAACTTGCCCGCGCTGGTCGAGCGGCTGAAAATCTGGCTGAACTGCGGGTCGAGGCCCGGCGTGGTGCCCGCGACGAGGCCGATGGACGCGGTCGGCGCGATGGCCATCAGCGTGGAGTTGCGGATGCCGCCGGCGACCTTCGCGCGCAGCGCGTCCCAGTCGAGGCGGGTCGTGCGGTCCACCTCGACCGGCACGCCCCGGTCGGTCTCCAACCGGTCGATGGAGTCGAAGGGCACCAGGCCGCGGCTCCAGCCCGACCCCTCGAAGTTCGGGTAGGCGCCGCGCTCGCGGGCGAGGTCGGCCGAGGCGTCGATGGCGTGCCAGGAGACGAACTCCATGATCTGGTCCATCAGCTCGTAGGACTCCTCCGAGGCGTAGGAGAAGCCGAACTTCTCCACGACGTCGGTGAAGCCCATGACGCCGAGGCCGAGCGCGCGGTTCTCCTCGTTGGAGTGCTCCGACTCCGACACCGAGCTGAGCGTGATGTCGATGAGGTTGTCGAGCTGGCGCACCGCCAGACGCGTCGAGGCGGCCAGGCGGTCCCAGTCGACCTTGGCCCGCTGGCGGCGTCCGGTGACGTGCCGCGACAGGTTGATCGACGCGAGGTTGCAGACCGCCACGTTGTCACGGTCCTGCGGAAGCGTGATCTCGGTGCACAGGTTCGACAGGTGGATCGTGCCGGTGTTGTCGTTGAGCGCGCGGGTGTTGATCGTGTCCTTCCAGGTCAGCCACGGGTGGCTGGTGGTCTGCAGGCTCACGAGGATGGCGCGGAACTGCTCGCGCGCGGTGGTCTTCTTGTGCCGCAGCTCGCCGGCCTCGGCCAGCGCCGCGTACTCGGCGTAGCGGCGGCTGAACGCCGAGCCGGTCAACTCGACCAGATCCGGGGTATGCAGCGGGTCGAACAGGTACCACGGCTGGTCGTTCTCGACGCGCTTCATGAACTCGTCCGAGATCCACACGGCGGTGTTGGCGGTGCGGGTGCGGCGGTAGGGGTCGCCGGAGTTCTGCCGCAGGTCGAGGAACTGCGGGAAGTCGAGGTGCCAGTTCTCCATGTAGAAGCACAGCGCGCCGAACTTCTTGCCGCCACGGCTCACCGCGCGCAGCGTCGAGTCGATGGTGTGCATGAACGGGATCGGGCCGGTCGAGGTGGTGTTGTTGGACCGGATCGGGCTGCCCTCGGCGCGCAGCTTGGTGACCGACAGGCCGATGCCGCCGGTGCCCTTGGTCAGCCACATGACGTCGCGCACGCTCTTGGCGATGTGCTCGATGTCGTCCTCCATCTGCATGACGAAGCAGTTGGACAGCTGCGGGTAGGCGGTGCCCGCGTTGACGAGGGTGGAGCCGGCGGCCAGGTACTCCAGGCGGCTCATCTTGTCGTAGAAACGCAGCGCGGCGGCCGTCGGATCGTCCTCGTTGAGCGCCAGGCCCATCGAGACGCGCATCCAGAAGAACTGCGGCACCTCCAGCGGCGTGCCGTCGGGCTCGGTGATCATGTAGCGGTTGCGCATGGTCTGCGCGCCGATGTAGCGCAGCAGGTCGTCGCGGTCGGGGTCGATGGCCGCGCCGAGCACCTCCAAGTCGAACAGCTCGGTCAGGCGGGAGTCGAGCAGCCTCAACTCGACGCCGCGCAGGATCGAGGCGACGAAGGCCGGACCGCAGAGCGTGTAGACCTCGTCGCGGGCGACGCCCTCGCCGAAGATCTTCTTGTAGAGGCTCTTGATGAGCAGGCGAGCGGCGATGGTGTCGAAGGCGGGGTCGTCCTTGACGTTGCCGAGCGCGACGCCGATGACCGCCTCGTCGAGCTGCTCGGAGCTGATGCCGTCGAAGAGGGTGATCTCCAGCTCGGCGCGCAACTGGGTGGCGCGCTCAACCTCCTCGCCCAGGCCCGCCGCGGCCTCGGTGATGGACTGCGCGATCTGGTACCCGTCGTAGGGAACCTTCGTGCCGTCGCGCTTGACCACCCGAATCTCCGTGTGTCCAGCAGTGCTCATTCGTCGACCCCTCGTCAACTCGTCGTGTGCGGCGCGTCCGTGGCACGGAGGACGAGGAGGGGTCGCGAGGACCGATCCCCTGACCGTCCCTCGCGGTCGCGGACCCCACCCGTCGGGCGGGCGCTGGCAGGTCTTCGGACTCGTGGGCGTCGTGCTCGTCCCTAGCCCGTCGCTTCCCAGATAGGTGATCCAGTGCGTTTGACGGGTTCGTTCCCACTCACCGCTGCGGGGCAGTCCCGGAGTCCCACCGGGTTCCCTCTTACGACGACCATTCCCGGAGGAACGGCCGAACCAGCTGCGTGCGCCACCATATACGCATCATCGGACGGTTTCTAGACCCCATATCTAGTGGTTGGCCACTTTCACTGGAATCCCGGGAGGAATTCGGCGACACGCCGGTCCTAGCGCTCGAGCTGGGCTCGCAATTGCTCCACGGCCGCCTGGTCGAGGGTGACGCCGAGCGAGATGATCCTCGTCCTCGTCGGCACATGCCAGAGGTCCGCGCCGTCGATCCGCAGGTCGAACGGGCCGGCGATGGGGAAGCGTCGAGGGGCGCTCCCGAGACCCCGGAGCACCCGCACCTCGTACGGCTCGACGCGCACGACCGGTGTCAGCGGAGCCATCGCGCCCACGACCATCAGGAAGAACCCCGCCCAGACCATCACCGGCCACCCTCGGACGGCGGCGACGCCGGCGAGGAGCATGCCGGCCACGGCGACGCCCACGCCGAGCCACCTGGCCCCACCGATCATCATCGGGCTCATAGCCGAAGAGTAAGCGAACCTCGTCGAGACGAGGTCCGGACGCATGGTGAGCTAAGCCCCATGAGCGTCCGCCCCATGTTCCCGCAGGCCTCCGACTCCGGTGTGCGCGCCGAGCGTGTGGGGCGTGCGGCGCGTCTGACACTCACGCGCCCGGACCACCTCAACGCGCTCCACCACCCGATGGTCCGAGCGCTGCGGAGGTTGATCCGCCAGGTCGCTGACGATCCCGGCGCCGAGGTGATCGTGCTGTCCGGGGAGGGCCGTGGTCTGTGCGCGGGCGGCGACCTGCTCTTCTTCCATCGGTCGATCACCGCCGACGACGGCGCGGCGGTGGCGTTCTGGCGCGACCTCTACGGCCTCACCCACGACATCGCGACCTCGCCCGTCCCCGTCGTGTCGCTGCTGGACGGCTTCGTGTTCGGCGGCGGGTTCGGGGTCGCGTCGCGGGCGGCGGTGCGGGTGGTGACCGAACGCAGCCACGTGGGCATGCCGGAGACCCGTATCGGCTTCTACCCCGACACCGGAGGCCTGCATCTGCTGTCGCACGCGCGCGGCGAGGTCGGGACGTGTCTGGGCCTGTGCGCGCAGACCATCGGGGCGCGCGAGGCCCTCGACGCGGGGCTCGCCGAGCGGTTCACGCGCTCCGTGGACCTGCCTCGCCTCCTCGACCTGCTGTCGCTCATGCCGATGGAGGAGGCGCTGGACGAGGTGTGCTCGCCGGCTCCGGCGGGACCGTCCTGGGACGACCGTCCGTGGGTCGAGGAGTGCTTCGCCGGCGACGATCCTCAAGCGATCCTCGACCGCCTGCTCGCCCACGACGACTCCGCAGCGCGCGCCGCGGGCGAGACGCTGGCGACGCGTTCACCGACCATGGTCGCCGCGACGCTGCGCGGCCTGCGCCACGCGCGTTCGCTGAGCGTGCCCGAGGATCTGGCCTTCGAGCTGCGCCTGTCGGAGGCCCTGCACCGCCACCCCGACTTCCGCGAGGGCATCCGCGCCCGCCTCATCGACAAGGACGGCTCCCCCGCCTGGACCCCCGCGTCGCTCGCCGACGTCGACCTGTCCTTCCTCGATCCGGTGTTCGTCAGCGAGGCGCGGTGACGAGCAGGCCAGTGGCGTCGGCGTAGAGGACGTCGCCGGGCTCGATCCGGACGCCGCCGACGGTCACCGGGACGTCGACCTCGCCGCGGCCCTGACGGGTCGACGGGCGCGGGATGGAGCCGAGCGCGCGGACGCCCAGGTCGAGGGTTCGCAGGATCTCCACGTCGCGCACCGCCCCGGCGATCACGACGCCCGCCCAGCCCTGTTCGACGGCCCCGGCGGCGATCATGTCGCCCAGCAGCGCGCAGGTCAGCGAGCCCGCGCCGTCGACCACCAGCACCGCACCGTCACCGGGCGTGGCCAGCAGCTCCTTGACCCGCGAGTTGTCCTCCAGGCAGCGCGCCGTCCGGACGGGCCCGGAGAAGACCTCGCGTCCGCCGTAGTCGAGGAAGCCGGCGGCGAGCACACGGGCCTCGTCGCGCAGCTCGTCGTACAGGTCGGGGGTGGTCCAGCTCATCGGTGCTCCTTCAGTCGCAGTGGCGGAAGTCGGGGGAACGGCGCTCGACGAACGCGCGCCGTCCCTCGCGGTAGTGGCGGGGCTCGCGGCCCGCGGTCACGGCGCGGCCTCGGGTGATCCGCTGCGCGCCGTCGATGGTGGCCGGCGAGCGTCCGGTCAGCAGACGGGCGAAGTCGAGCGCCCGGCTGAACGCCTCGCCCTCGGGCACGACCTCGTTGACGAGGCCCGCCTCACGCGCCCACCAGACGTCCAGCAGCTCGCCGCCCAACAGCATGCGGCGGGTCTCGGCCACCCCGACGAGCGCTTCGAGCCGCCGTGTCGGGGCCTCCGGGTAGACGATGCCGAGCCGGGAGGCGGTGACGCCGAAGCGCGCGGTGGTGTCGGCGAAACGCAGGTCGGCGGCCACCGCGATCTCGCATCCGCCGCCCACGCAGTCGCCGGAGACGGCCGCGATGACCGGCGTCAGGGTCTCGGCGATCACGTGCTCGGTGGCGACGTGAACGCGGTGGAAGTCGGCGGGGTCGGTCGGCAGGTCGCGAATGTCGGCACCGGAGCTGAAGTCCATGCCGTAGCCGCGCAGCACGATCGCGCGCACGTCGGGGTCGGCGTCGAGGGCGGCCACCACACGGGCCAGCTCCCGCCACATCGGAATGGTCATGGCGTTGCGCACCTCGGGATGGCGCAGCGTGACGATCGCGATGTGGTCGCGCGTCACGGCTTCGACGCGTCCTCCGGTGGAGCTCCTGTGCAGGATCACGGCGCGGGTCCTCTCGTCGGGTGTGACTCCCTCATCCTGCCGACTCGCGCCGCCCGACGGAAGGGCGCGAATCTGCGAAGAACAGCCAAGACCCCCACTTCATCTTGGCTCGCGTTCTTCCCCAGATTTGCTGACTTATCCACCATTCCCAGGCCGACAAAGGGTGGATAAGTCAGCAAATCTGGCTAGGGGGCGAGGGGGTAGGGGGCGAAGGAGCCACGGCCGGGGTCGATGCGCAGCGGGCGGCCGATGGGCGGGGCGGCGCGCTGCGGGCAGGCGGCGCGGTCGCAGGTACGGCAGCCGGGGCCGATCGGCATGACGTCGGGGTGGGCGAGGTCGAGACCCTGGCTGTAGACCATGCGCCCGGCGTGCCGCAGCTCGCAGCCGAGGCCGATCACGAAGGTCTTGGCCGCGTTGCCGTAGCCGCCGCGCCGCCGGGTCACCGTGCGCGCCACCCACAGATACCGCTGGCCGTCGGGCATCTCGGCCACCTGCACGTCGACGCGACCCGGCGCGGCGAAGGCGTCGTAGACGTTCCACAGCGGACAGGTGCCGCCCGACCGCGAGAAGTGGAAACCCGTCGCCGACTGCCGCTTGGAGATATTGCCCGCCCGGTCGACCCGCACGAAGATGAACGGGACGCCCCGCATCTCCGACCGTTGCAGCGTGCTCAACCGGTGCGCGACCGTCTCGTAGCCGACGCCGAAATGGTCGGCCAACACCTCCACGTCGTAGCGCATCTTCTCGGCCGCCCGGAAGAACGGCGCGTACGGCAGGATCAGCGCCCCCGCGAAGTGATGCGCCAGACCGATGCGGGCCAGCTCGCGCGTCGTGTCGTCGGGCCAGACCTCCTCGTCCAGCACCTGCTCGATGACGTCGCCGGCCTCCAGATACGCCAGCTGCGTCGCCATGCGGAAGGCCTGCTGTCCCGCGCGGAGGTCGGCCGAGAGGGTCAGCGTGCGACGGCGGTCATCGTAGGCGTGCGTGTCGACGCCATCGTCGTCGCGCGCCGGCACGACCGAGATGCCGTGCGCCGACGACAGATGCTCGCGCAGATGCCGCCGAACCTCGCCGCGCCGGGTGCCGATCGACCGTGCCAGCTTCTCGGCGGCCCGGTCGAGCGAGTCGATGTAGTTCTGCCGGGCGTAGAAGAAGTCGCGCACCCGCTCGTGCGGCATGAGCGACGGGGCCTCCGTGCGCGCGTCGGTCATCGACTCCAGCAGCGTCATCGCGTCGCGGTAGCGCCGATGCAGCGCCGACACCGCCTCGGCGACCTCCGGCATCGTGCCCGCGATCTGCTGCAAGTCCGACAGCGGCGGAGTCTGTCCGCCAGACGCCTCCGGCAGCGCCTCGCGCAACTCGGCGAGCTGGCGGGCGGTGTCCTGCGGGGCGAAGAACGCCGGGTCGACGCCGAAGACCTCGGTGAGCCGCACCAGCACCGTCACGGTGAGCGGCCGGGTGTCGTGCTCGATCTGGTTCAGATAGCTCGGCGAGATCGCCAGGACGCGGGCCAGCTCGACCTGGCTGAGCCCGCGCTCCTCGCGCAGCCGCCGCAGGCGCGTCCCCGCGAAGATCTTGTCCATAGGCCGAGCGTAAGCCGAGATCCGCGAAGAAAGTTATTCGCAAGCTTCGCAAAATCGCGGGATGTGGTTGTCAAGAACTAGCCATTTACGTGCGTTTACGCAGGTCAGAAGCTCATGTGTACTCGCTAGCACGACATCCACGTCCCCTCGAGGAGATTCACATGACCGCCACGCCCCTCACCGCCGAGCAGCTCGACCAGCAGTGGGCCACCGACCCGCGCTGGCGATGCGTCAAGCGTGACTACACCGGCGCCGACGTCGTCCGCCTGCGCGGCACCGTCCAGGAGCAGCACACCCTCGCCGACCTCGGCGCGCGCAAGCTGTGGGACTACGTGACCGGCCAGGTCGAGGGCGTCGACTACGTCAACGCGCTCGGCGCGCTGACCGGCAACCAGGCCGTGCAGCAGATCCGCGCGGGCCTGAAGGCCATCTACCTGTCCGGCTGGCAGGTCGCCGCCGACGCCAACCTCGCCGGCCAGACCTACCCCGACCAGAGCCTCTACCCGGCCAACTCGGTCCCGGCCGTGGTCCGCCGCATCAACAACGCGCTGCTGCGCGCCGACCAGCTCGAGCACGTCGAGGCCACTGACAACGGGCACCGTGTCACCCGCGACTGGATCGCCCCGATCGTCGCCGACGCGGAGGCCGGCTTCGGCGGCCCGCTCAACGCCTACGAGCTGATGAAGGCCATGATCGCCGCCGGCGCCGCGGGCGTGCACTGGGAGGACCAGCTCGCCAGTGAGAAGAAGTGCGGCCACCTCGGCGGCAAGGTGCTCATCCCGACCCAGCAGCACGTCCGCACGCTGAACGCCGCGCGTCTGGCCGCCGACGTCTCCGGCGTCCCGTCGGTCGTCATCGCCCGCACCGACGCGCAGGCCGCGACCCTGCTGACCAGCGACGTCGACGAGCGCGACCGCAAGTTCCTCACCGGCGGCCGCACCCCTGAGGGCTTCTACGAGGTCAGCAACGGCATCGAGCCGTGCATCGACCGCGGCATCGCCTACGCCGAGTACGCCGACCTGCTGTGGATGGAGACCTCCGAGCCCGACCTCGAGCTGGCCCGCCAGTACGCCGAGGCCATCAAGAAGGAGCACCCGGACCAGCTGCTGGCCTACAACTGCTCGCCGTCGTTCAACTGGAAGAAGCACCTCGACGACGACACCATCGCCAAGTTCCAGCGCGAGCTCGGCGCGATGGGCTACACCTTCCAGTTCATCACCCTGGCCGGCTTCCACGCCCTCAACCACTCGATGTTCGACCTGGCGCACGGCTACGCTCGCACCGGCATGAGCGCGTACGTCGAGCTGCAGGAGCGCGAGTTCGGCGACGAGGACCGCGGCTACACGGCCACCCGCCACCAGCGCGAGGCCGGCACCGGCTACTTCGACGCGATCAGCACGACCGTGAACCCGGCCTCGTCGACGACGGCGCTGACCGGCTCGACCGAGGAGGCACAGTTCTGATGGCTGTCACCCGCAACGACATGGAGTTGCTCGGCCCGGAGGGGCCGCGCGACGCCGAGATGCTCACCGACGGGGCGCTGGGCTTCCTGCGCCTGCTGCACTGCCGGTTCGACGAGCCGCGCCGTGAGCTCCTGCGGGCGCGCGCCGAGCGCGACCCGGTCGAGGCCTTCGCCTTCTCCCCCGAGACCGCCGCGATCCGCGAGGACCGCACCTGGCGGGTCGCGGGGGCAGGTCCGGGCCTGGAGGACCGCCGCGTGGAGATCACCGGCCCGGTGGACCGGAAGATGACGATCAACGCGCTCAACTCCGGCGCGCGCTGCTGGCTGGCCGACTTCGAGGACGCCACCGCGCCGACCTGGCGCAACGTCATCGAGGGTCAGATCAACCTGCACGACGCGATCAGCCGGGTCATCTCCCACGAGGAGAACGGCAAGCAGTACAGGCTCAAAGAAGACCAGCGGCTCGCCACCATCATCGTGCGACCGCGGGGCCTGCACCTGGCGGAGCGTCACGTGCTCATCCAGGGCCGGCCCGTCGCCGGGGCCCTGTTCGATTTCGCCGTGTACATGCACCACAACGCGCGACGGCTGATCGCCCAGGGCGCCGGCCCCTACTTCTACCTGCCGAAGCTGGAGAGCCATCTCGAGGCGCGCTGGTGGGACGAGGTGTTCACGCTCGCTGAGCGCTGGTACGGACTCCCGCACGGCACGATCCGCGCCACCGTGCTCATCGAGACCTTCCCGGCGGCCTTCCGCATGGAGGAGATCCTCTACGAGCTGCGCGACCACATGGCCGGGCTGAACGCCGGACGCTGGGACTACATCTTCAGCGCCATCAAGAACGTCGGCGGCGATCCCGCCAACGTCTTCCCCGACCGGGTCGCGGTGACCATGACGGTGCCGTTCATGCGCGCCTACACCGAACTGCTCGTGTCGACCTGCCATCAGCGGGGCGCGCACGCGATCGGCGGCATGGCGGCGGTCATCCCCGCTAAGGACCCGGCGGCCAACGAGGCGGCGCTGGCGAAGGTGAAGGCCGACAAGGAGCGTGAGGCCGGCGACGGTTTCGACGGCTCCTGGGTGGCGCACCCGGGCCTCGTGCAGACCTGCGTGGACGCGTTCACGGCGGCCTTCGGCGACGCGCCGAACCAGCTCGACAAGCTGCGCGAGGACGTCGCGGTGACGGCCGAGCAGTTGCGCGACATCGCCGCGACGCCGGGCGAGGTGACGACCGAGGGCGTGCGCGCCAACGTGTCGGTGCTGATCCGGTACGTGAACGCGTGGCTCGACGGCCTCGGCGCGGTCGGCTTGGACGGGCTGATGGAGGACGCCGCCACGGCGGAGATCTCCCGCTGCCAGTTGTGGCAGTGGAGCAAGCACGGCGTCCGCACCAGCGACGGCACGGCGGTGACGCCCTTCCACATCGCGAAGGTGTTGGAGAACGAGCTGTCGAAGGAGGCCGCCGCGAGCGGTCTGTCCGAGGAGCGGGTCGACGCGCTGCGCGAGCTGGTCCGCTTCGGCTGCCTCGGCGACGAGCTGCCGGAGTTCCTAACGAACCGGGCCTACGACGACCACCTCGTCACCCTCCCGGTGCCCGCGTGAGCATCGAACGCGTCGCGGTCGTCGGCGGCTTCGGCGGCCTATGAGACCGGCTGGTTGGCGCTGGGACTCCTCGACGCGGGAGCCTTCCTCCAAGGGCGCGCGGGGCTTGTCAGTGGGTAGTCCCGTCCCGGGTCCAGGAGCCCATCTCTTCTCCTCGCGAGATGGTGAACGGGGACCAACCCAGCGCCGGCCAGCCTCCTCTCGCCATCGGACCGCGCATACCGGTGGTGGACCGGCTCCGTCGGTGAAAGGTCGGTCCGTTCTCAGCGGAACTCAGCCGAATCACTTCTTCTCAGTCCTCGACGGACGCCCGGGTCGTCGCAACTCGGTACCGGCGGCCTGCAGGACGGAGCGAACCCGACCGATGCTGACCCCCTCGGATTCTGCTATCTCTCGAATTGATTCGCCCGCCGTGTAGCGCTTCTTGTAGACCTCGCCGATGCGTTCCTGCGCCTCTACCGGAAGGTGGATGCCGGGGGGAATCACCGAGGGACGTTCAATCTCGCCTCCCTGGTACCCACGGTGCACCTTGCCACGGGGCGCCACCTCGTCGGCGGACTCGTCGCCCCAAACCGTCCACCCCGGCTGCGGGTGACGAGCGAACATCTCCAGGTAAGGACCCGGGGAACAGCGCTCGATCAGGTCGTACTGCTCATCTGGCTTCCGCGAATGCTCTCGCTTGCGAGACTCGATCATGTTCACCTGCGAACGAGCGGGCGGCAACGTGCGCATACTCCCGCGAACGCCGAACAGAATCGGCTCGGTGACGTTGCGGAAGTAGAAACCGACCCCCCGCCCATCAGGCCCGCCGTCCTTGCGACGCTTGGCCCAGATCACGTTCGAGACGTATCGGAAACCCCATGCCTCCATCACGCGAAGACCCTCGGGCAGGAGCGCATTGGGAACCCACAAATAGAGGTGGGCGTCCTTGGCCGCGACATCAGCCACTGGCAAGTCGCAGATCGACTTCAGATCCATGGTCGAGTAGCGGTCGAGCCGTCGATGCTCAGGTGCGACCTTGCCCGTACGATTGGCGAATCGCCACGGCGGGTCAGCAAGGATCGTCTTCCACCCTCCCTCGACGCCGGGCAGCGGGGGGGGCGGCTGCTCGTCACGCAACGGCGGCGCGGGGTCTTGTCGACTCGTACGGCTTAGATCTTTTTCTCGCACGAAAAAGATCTTTGCATAAGCTACCCCTCCGGCCCTCACTCACCCGGCGTGTCGCCCGCCGGAATGACTCCTCCCGTGGCGGCCGGGACCTGTGGGACCGGCGCGCGGTTCCAGGTTCGCGTCGTGATCGAGATCCCCAGAAAGGGACACCCTCCGGCGTTTCCCGACTGAACCCGAGGGAGCAGCTTCCCCGCGTTCGTCGTGGTCGTGGTCTTCAACCACGCCTTAGCGGACGCCTCGTCCTGGCCCGCCCTCCGACGCAGGTCCACACCCAGGTCCCGGAGATCGGCATGCTCCCGCGTGATCATCACCGCCACGTCGACGAAGCCGACCTCGTAGAGCCAGCGGTACATGTTCAAGTCGCGGTCCAGGTTGCCGTCCTTGGCATTCCACTCGACGTCGAGCACCACGCGGCCCTTCACATTGTCAATGAAGTACCCCTCGTTGGTTTGGTCTGCCTGAGCACGAATGGCACCGGGCTTGTTGCGTGGCCCCCGTTCCCGCATGAAGTTGCGGATCGTCGTGACCGCTTGTTCCTCTTTCCACTCCCGGTCCCTGAAACCGTGGTTCAGCCGCGCGGCGATCCCTGTCTCATTGCCGCCCGTCGCCATGATGTCGTAGGTCGTCAGCTCGAAGCCCTCGAGCACATCGCAGAGATCTCGGAACTCATCCGGGTTGGTGGCCGACAAGATGGCGGCCGCGTTGCGCGTCTCCATGAAGTCGTACCTGTCGATGATCGCCTGAGGCATCACATCGCGCCAAGAGTCGGTGAGATCCATGCGAAGAGGCTACTGTCGTGGCGGACGGCGTGGAAGCGACATCGTCGTCATGTCGGCGACGAGACGTGGGATCGGGTTCTTCAGGATCCCCCCGCACAGGTCACGCTATGAGGAGAAACGTCCTAGGCTCGACCCCTCAGGGGCGGGTGGAGAGGAGTCGGACGCGGCCGCCCTGGGCGGGGATCATCGTGACGTTGCGGTGGCGCGGGCGCTCGGGCGGCGCGTCGGTCACAGCGAAGTCGGCGCGACGGGCCATCTCCCGCAGGACGACGCGCAGCTCGGCCATCGCCAGCGCGGCGCCGAGGCAGCGGCGGTCGCCGCCGCCGAAGGGCAGCCAGGCGTAGGGGCTCGGCCGCACGCCGACGAACCGGTCCGGGTCGAAGCGCTCCGGGTCGGGATACAGGTCCTCGCGGTGGTGCGTCAGCAGGATCGCCATGACCACGCGCGTCTCGGCGGGCACGACGAAGTCCCCGAAGCGCCACGGAACGCTCGGCCGCCGTGCGACCACCGGCACGACCGGACGCGCCCGCATCGCCTCCTTGACCGTCGCCTCCAGATACTCCTCGCCGCCGGAGCGGACCTCCTCGCGCAGCCGGTCGTAGGCCGCAGGCGTGCGGGTCAGCCGCTCGAAGGCCCACGCGACCGTGTTCGCGGTCGTCTCGTGCCCGGCCAGCACCAACGTCAGCAACTCGTTGCGCAACTCGACGTCGGTCAGCGCGGACCCGTCCTCGTCGCGCGCGTCGAGCAGCAGCGACAAGATGTCGTGCCGCTCCCCCGGCGCGTGCGCGGCACGACGCTCGGCGATCACCGCGAACATCGCCCGGTCGAGCAGACCGATCACCCACTTCTGCGGCCCGACCGGCTCGGCGCTGCGCAGGTTGACGAACTCGCCGGCCTTCGCCACCGGACTCGTCGACAGCCGCAACACCTGCCGCACCCGCGTCCGCAGCCGCCGCTCGGCCTCCCCGGTCCGCCGGTCGATGCCGAAGACCCCCGCCATGATCACGTCGAGGGTGATGGCCTGCGCGGCGTCGGCCAGCCGCAGCGTCGCTCCCGCCTCCCAACGGTCGAGCTGCCGGGCGGTCGCCTCCTCGATCTGCGCCTGGTAGCGCGCGACAGCCTCGCCGTGGAAGGGCGGCATGAGCAACTTGCGCCGACGACGGTGGTCGTCGCCGACCATCGTCAGCACCGACAGCCCGACCACCGGCCGCACCGGCGACTCCCCGGCCAACGACGGAGCCAGCCGCGGCTCGGCGAACAGCGAGCGCAGGTGGTCCGGATGCGACACGACCGCGACCGGCAGCTCGTCGAGCAGGGAACGGAACGCGAAGACGTCGCCGTGACGTCGCGCGCCCTCGGCCAGCTCCCCGCTGAAGTCGGCGCTGATCCGCAGACTCTGCCGCAACCGTCCAGCCCCGAACACCGGCGGCGCGGTCCGTGGCGCGTCAGTCCCCGCCGGGCCGGCCGGAGAAGGAGGGAGGGAGCCCGTGCCGTCCGTCATCGCCCTACGCGCAGTTCCCCGTGGAGACCGCCTTCGTGGCGGCGGCGCCCTGGTCGGCGGCCTCGCGCACCTGCTCGGCGGTCAGCGCGTAGCCGGTGTTGGAGTCGGTGATCGACGCCGCGAAGATCACCCCGAGCACCGCGCCCTCGGTGGAGACCAGCGGGCCGCCGGAGTTGCCCGACCGCACCAGCGAACGGATGGAGAAGGACTCCCGGATGTGCTCGCCCTGGTCGTAGATGTCGGGGCTGTTCAGCCGGATCTCCTCGCGGATGCGGGCCGCCTGCGCGTCGAAGGGGCCGTTGCCGGGATAGCCGAGCACGGCGGCGTCCTGCCCGGCCTCGCCGTCGTAGTCGAAGGGCAGCGCGGGCAGGTCGAGGTCGACTTTCAGCACCGCGACGTCGAGGTCCGGGTCGAAGTGGACGACCGTCGCCGGGAACGACCCGGTGGTGGTCACGACGTCGGGGGCCGCGACCCCCGCGACGACGTGCGCGTTCGTCATCACCCGGTCGTCGGCGAAGACGAAGCCGGAGCCCTCGATGCCGGTGTCGCAGGTGGTCTGGCCGAGGATCTTCACCACCGACCCCGACGCCTGGGCCACCCCCGGCAACTCCAGCGTGGACGGGTCGGGCGGGCCGACCTTGACGATGTCCTCCTCGTCGAAGGGGTCGAGGTAGCGCGGGAAGAGATTGGCGTCGATGACGTCGCTGAAGGCCTGCAGCAGCCGGGGGGCCTGCGGCGGCATGACGTCGTCGACCGCGCCCAGGATCGCCGAGCCGCGCACCCCCGTCGACAGGTAGGGCACCGAGGCTCCGCTGACCACGTAGCCCAGCGCCCAGGACACGACGAGCGCCGAGACCACGCTGAGCGCGCCGCCGCCCGTCGCGTCGATCCAGCGCCCGGGTCGGGTTCCGACGGACTTGCGCAGGTCCGCGCCGAAGACGGTCCCCGCGACCTGGCCGCCGGCCGCCGCGATCACGACGACGGCCAGCGCGCCGAGCGAGGACCACAGCGTCGGCTCGTCGGGCGAGATGACGTAGGGCACGACGAGCACCGCGATCAGGCCGCCGCAGAGCAGGCCGAGCGTCGCGGCGAGGTTCGCCAGGAATCCCTGCACGATCCCGGAGACCATGAAGGCCAGCAGCAGCACGACCAGCACGACGTCGACGGCGTTCACGGCAACTCCCGCACGACGTCGGCGTTCCACGGGCGCTCCCACCCGACGACCTCGAAGAGCCGCGCGAGGATGCCCGCCGTGAACCCCCACAGCGGGACCGGCGTGCCGACGTCGAAGGCGGGGCCGCGCCACCCAGAGGGATGCACGACGGTGAAGCGGCGGGCCGGGTCGAGGAGCTCGTCGAGGCTCTGATGCAGCACCGATCCGACCTCCGCGTCGGACACCGGCGAGAGCACCTCCGGCTCGCGCCAGTAGCCGAGCACCGGGGCGACGGCGAAGTTGCTGGGCGGCAGCCAGAGCGTCGGCAGCACGCCGAACACGTCGACCGCGCCCGGGTCGAGGCCGACCTCCTCGCGGGCCTCGCGCAGCGCGGCGTTGACGAAGCCCTGCTCGCCCTCGCCGTCCTCGGGGTCGAGCCGACCGCCGGGGAAGGAGACCTGTCCGGCGTGCTGGCGCATGGTCGGGGCGCGCTCGGTCAGCAGCACTTCGCGGCCGGAGGGTCCGTCGGAGAAGGCGATGAGCACCGCGGCCGGGCGGGCGCCCGCCGGCGGGTGCGGGAAGCGCGGCGAGAGTCGTTCGGCGCGCACCGAGGAGGCGATCTCGGCGAGGGGGCGCAGCCAGTCGGGCAGGGCGGTGGTCACGACCCCACCTCCAGGTGCTCGGCGATATCGCTGACCAGTCCACCGTAGTCGGTGTACGGCGTGGGCTGCGCGCCGACGACCTCGCCGTCGACCAGGAAGACGGTGGCGGGCAGGCCCCGCAGGCTGAGCGGGACGCGCAGCGAGCTGGAACGGTCGGCGGCCTGCGGGTACGCCACACCCGCCTCGACGGCGAGCTCGACGGCGGCCTCCGGGTCCTCGTCGGCGAAGAGCACGCCCACGAACGTCACCTCGCCCGCGTACTCTCGCGCGGCCCGGGCCAGCAGCGGCAGCTCCTCCCGGCACGGCTCGCACCAGTGCGCCCACACGTTGACGACGACCGGGCCGTCGAGGTCGAACAGGTCGACGGGCTCGCCGGTGGCCAGGCAGACGAGGTCGCCCCCGCCTGCTCCGCCGGGCGGGCAGTCCTCGATCCCGGCGTCCCGTGCTGCCGCGACCACGGCGTCGTCGACCGGCGCCCCCTGCGTCCGCTCGTTCGCCGACCGGTCCGGCGCGCACGCGGCGAGCAGGAAGGCGAGGAGAAGGGCCGCCGCGACGGAGCCCTTCATGCGCGCCCCTGCGTCGTCACCAAGGCCTCCGCCTCGACGGGGTCCGTGGGGCCGAGGCCGTAGGACGGGCACCAGCGCGACACCGGGCACGCGCCGCAGGCGGGCTTGCGGGCGTGGCAGCGGCGGCGTCCGTGGAAGATCAGCCGGTGGCTGAGCATCGCCCAGTCCCGCTTCGGGAACAAGGACCCGAGGGCGTGCTCGGTGCGCACCGCGTCGGCGACCGTGTGCGCGTCGGCCCAGCCGAGCCGCTCGACCAGCCGCAGCACATGGGTGTCGACCGGCAGTCCCGGCACGTCGAAGGCGTTGCCGAGCACGACGTTCGCGGTCTTGCGCCCGACCCCCGGCAGCGTGACGAGGTCGGCCATGCGGGCGGGCACCTCGCCGTCGAAGCGCTCGACCAGCGCCGCGGAGAGGCCCAGCAGATGCCCCGTCTTGGCCCGGAAGAAGCCGGTCGGACGGATGACCTCCTCCACCTCGGCGCGCTCGGCGCCTGCCATGGCGGTGGCGTCGGGCCAGCGGGCGAACAGTGTCGGGGTGATCGCGTTGACCCGCCGGTCGGTGGTCTGCGCCGACAAGACCGTCGCGACCAGCAGCTCGAACGGCGAGCCGAAGTCGAGCTCGCAGTGCGCGTCGGGATAGGTCTCGGCTAGTACGCGGTGGATTTTGCGGGCGCGTCGCACGAGCGCGGTCCGGGAGACGTCACAGGGCGGCGGTGCCGTCTCCTCGACGGTGATCGCGCCTCGACTCGTCACCGGTCCAGCCTAGCCAGCGGTCCGTCTCAGTGAATTCTGTGTGTCGATCCGGCGCGACACCTCCCGGAAAGCCTGAAGATGTGTCAGACTTCATGCGGACGTGTGACGAGATTGACATTGGAGAGAAGGCCATCGTGTCTGATGACGTGCTCCGCCAGGCCCCCTTGTTCGCCGGACTCGACGAGGAGGCGGCCGCGACGCTCGAGGCGTCGATGGCGACGGCGAGTCTGCGGCGCGGCGAGGTGCTCTTCAACGAGGGTGACGAGGGCGATCAGCTGTACGTCGTGATCGACGGCAAGATCAAGCTGGGCCGCACCTCGCCCGACGGCCGCGAGAACCTGCTCGCCATCCTCGGCCCGGGCCAGATGTTCGGCGAGCTGTCGTTCTTCGACCCGGGTCCCCGTTCCGCCACCGCCACCGCCGTGACCGACGTCGAGATGCGCAGCCTCGGCCATGAGGCTCTCAGCCCCGTGCTCGACGCGTACCCAGGGGTCGCGAAGGCGCTGCTGCACCAGTTGGCCGGCCGCCTGCGCCGCACCAACGAGGTCGTCGGCGACCTGGTCTTCTCCGACGTCCCCGGTCGGGTCGCGAAGGCATTGCTCGACCTGGCCAGCCGCTTCGGCCGCGGCGCCGACGACGGCATCCATGTCAACCACGACCTCACGCAGGAGGAGTTGGCCCAGCTGGTCGGCGCTTCGCGAGAGACGGTCAACAAGGCGCTGGCCGACTTCGCCTCGCGCTCGTGGCTGCGTCTGGAGCCCCGCTCGGTCATCATCCTCGACCTCGAACGCCTGCAGCGTCGCGCCCGCTGAGCGTGAACGATCGCGTCGAGCGCACCTGGCTCACCCTCGACGGGATCGTCACCGGATACCCGTATTTCGGGCGCGACGACAGCGCCGCCGACTCCTGGTCGGCGGCGCTGTCGTCATTCGAGGCGTCTTGGCTCCTCGACCACGAACGAGCGTGGTCCAGGGCCGAGCGAGCGGTCGCCCTCTTGCCCGCGAACCTCCACGATGATCCTGAGACGGTCGTCCTCGCCTACGCGACGCTGGCGCTGGCCCGCGCCGGACTCGGCCTCCGTGGCGATTGGACCGACCTCGCCCCCGGCCTGACGCCGACCGGCGACCCGCTCATCGACGCGCACCCCTTCCTCTTCACGCTCGGTCCCGGCGACGCGGCGACTTTCGCCCGCTACGCGATGGCCGAGGCCGCGTTGGCGCTCGGCCGTGTCTCACTCTCCCATCGGCTGCTGCGCTCGTCCGCGTCGTTCGCGGACCAGCTGGCCGGTCATCATTTCGAGACGGTGATGACCGTGCTGCAGGTCCGCGCTGCGGCCTTCGCCGGATGCGTCACCCACGCCACCCAGTACGCCGCCGCGCTGTCGGCCGAATCCGACGACCGCCTTTCCCTGCTGGTCGAGTCGACCCGTGCCCTGGTCAGCGGATACGCCGCCGACCCGACGGCCACCCATCGACTGACCGCCCGCGTCGAACAGCTCAGGCCCACCCGCCACGACCGCCTCACGTCCGGCGTGGCGCTGCTGTGCGCCTACGGCCTGATCGCGCTGGGCGAGGTGCGTCGCTCCGCCGCGCTCATCGGCCGCTCCGGCTGGCAACGGGCCATGGTGATCGACCGGGTCATCGCCCACGAGTTCCTGATCCACGCCGCGATCGACGACGGCGACGACGTGGCGGTCGCAGCCTGGCTGGCGGCCGCCGAGAAGCAGTTCGAGGGCGACCCCATCGCCACCTCCACGGTGGAGCGCTGTCGCAGTCGGGCGGCGCTCTTCCTCGGCGATCCGGCGGCCGCGCTGGCGGCGGCGGAGCGCTCCATCGCCGCAGCGCGGGTCGATGGACGGGCCGTCGAGGCGGCTGAGGGCGAGATCGTCAAGGCGCACGCCGGGATCGCCCTCGGCGAGCGCGGCGAGGTGGCCCGTGATCTGGAACGGCTCATCGACCGGACCGACTCGACGGGCTTCCGCGCGGCCCGACGCTCGGCCAACCGCGAGTTACGCGGCACCGGACGCCGCCTGCGACCGGTGCGCGGGCTGGGCGGGTCGGCGCTGAGCGAACGGGAACGACAAGTGCGCGACCTGCTGTTGTGCGGCCTCGGCACAGCGCAGATCGCGGCCGAGCTGTTCATCTCGACGCACACCACGCGCGTCCACCTGGCCCGAGTGCTGGCCGCGTACGGCGTGCCGTCCCGGGTGGCGTTGGCGAGACAGGTCGCACGGACCTCCGGCGACCCCGACGTGGCGGCGGCCTGGCTCCGCTACCGTCTGACGTCTCGTCAACGGGCGGTGGCCCGCGAGACGGTGGCGCACGCCAGCACCGCCGAGATCGCCGAGGCCCTGGGACTGTCGGTCCGCACGGTGGAGAAGCATCTCACCGCGATCATGCGCGCCTGGGGGACCGACAGTCGTCTCGGCGTCGTGGTGCGGGCCGGGGGCGTGCTGCCGCGCCAGTGAATAAGCCGCGTCCGCACTGTTCTCCAAGCGGCTCGCAGACCGACAATCTGGCTATGAGACTCCTGCGCGCGACCGCCCTCCCGACGCTCCTGCTGACCTTGCTCGCCAGTTGCGGCGGCTCCGACTCCGGCTCCGGTGATTCCGGGAACGACAACGCCTCGGACGGCGGGGTGTCCTGCGGCGAGGTGACCACCGGCGGCTGGGAGTTGTTCACCGAGCCCCGGCTGACGTACACGCCCGACGAGGAGGTCGTCTCGCTCGCCGAGGAGGGCGACGTCCTGGAGTTCACCGACGCCGAGTACACGCCCGACACCACCTACACCTACGAGTGGGCGTACGTCGACGACGGCCAGGCTTTCACCAACGGCGGCAGCCCGTTCTTCGACAGCGAGGGCGGCGTGTTCCGGGTGGAGGGTCCGCTCGCGCCGATGGGCGTCGACGGCGGACCCTACGCGGGCGTCGTCTCGGTGACCGCGACGGACAGCGCCGGGTCCACGCACCTGGGCAACGTCTGCGTGGAACTGGCCGAGTGAGCGGCGTCAGTCGGAGGTGAGATCGCCGCGCTCCCGGCTGACCAGCACCGGGCAGTGGGCGTGACGGACGATCTGCTCGCTCACCGATCCGAGCAGCAGCCCCTTGAAGCCGCCGAGACCCCGGCTGCCGACGACCACCAAGCCGGCGTTCTCGGAGGCGTCGACGATGGTGGAGACGGCGTTGCCCTGGACGACGGTCGCGGTGATCGTGACGCCGGGGTAGTCGGCGCGCACGACGTCGGCGTGGCTGTTCAGCTCGGCGAGCGTCGCGGCCTCGAACTCGTCGATGGGCGGCACGTAGCCGAACTCCTTGGTGGTCGGCTGCGGCGCGGTGCTGAGGCTCCACGCGCGCGCGACGGTGACCGGCAGACCGAGCGCCTGGGCGTACCCCGCCGCCACCCGCAGCGCCTCCTGCGAATGCTGGGAGCCGTCATGGGCGACCAGGACCCCGCCGTCGATCTCGATCCGCTTGTTCGTCATGTCCTCACGGTAGCGGCTACCCGCTCAGCCCCCAGGGAGGCGACACGGCGGTTCAACCGCCTCGCCGACTTCCCTGGAACCATCGGCAGACAAAGCAAACAGCCCACTCCCCGAACACATCCGCTCGGCCTTGGAGCGGAAAACGCTCCGACCCGCCCGAGAGGATTGGGAAAGGCCCAACTCCCGCATGAATGGAATGTGAATTTCTACGTAATCGGTTCACCGACGGAATAGTAATCTTTGAATTCTGCGGAAACTTGCTCGATTTTCGGCTCTCGCCCTCCATTGCTTCGCAGCAGACTCTGATACGAAGTCACATGCTGAATGGTTCGGCCATCCGTCCGATAGACTTCCGGCTCCGTACCAAAACGAATATATGAACCAACGCCGAACTCCGGGGCTCCAACTTTAAGAACCGCAGCAGTGCGATTGCTCCACACCAGAACCTTCGGCTCCGATCCGCCTGCCAACTCCAGCAAACGTGACCAGCTCCGCACGTGATGCAACTCCCCTTCCCCTACGAGATAAACGTCCGCCACACCGCGTCGTTGCACAAAAATTGGAGGAGAAACAATCCCGGAGGCGATCCGCAGCGAAGTACAGGGCACATTGGCCATTGCGGAGGGCGTCAAACCAGTCGAATCCCATCCTGAAACAGGATTCAACAACCCACTACCAATAATATAGGAAGTTCCTCCGCAGGAAACCGCCGGCTGAAGGCCCTGAGCGGCCTTGGAATTCCGTGCCAGTTCACCATCCGCAACTGTCACTAATCTGGTGGCACCGAGATCCGCAGCCATATCGAACGAAGGAATATGCACCAGATGAGAATCAGTGGCGCCCAAGTAAACCGACGGAGACGACCGCTCTTTAAACAGAACACCCGGCTCAAGAATTGCCGCGCCCAACTGATAGCGCGAAGCCCCGGAAGCAGACATCCGGGCAGCATAGGTAGAACCGCCTCGAACCGAAGCCCAGGCATTGAGCGTGGTGATCGGGCGTCGGGTCTGACCCTCAATCAGGTTCAGCGCACTGGAATTCTCGATCGCGAAAATCCGGCCAACCTCGGCACCGGTGGAAAATGACTGCAGTTGAGCAGTGTTGAGCGGCAGATAAGAATTGAGAGAATAACCATAACTCGCAACCAACTCAGCGCTTGGGAATCGATGCTTCGTCCCGTCAGACTGCAAGAGGTACAAGGTCTGAGTCTGCTGATCACGAACATAACGCGAAGCCTGCACACCGCTCGGGTAAGCACTCAGCTGCGTGCCGCTCATCGTCTGGATGCCACCGAACCGTGACGCCAAGACAGCGAGCTCAGATCCGTCGATCACATGATACTTCGTCCCGTTGGCCAATAAATAAACCTTAGGATCGTTCGCGGACTTGACGAGGCCGACTCCGCCGTTTGCCATCGCCGCCTGCACCTGGTCGCGCAAACCACCCGCCGCGTTCATCCAGTTGATGACTTGCGTTCCCGGACACGCGGTCGCCTGGACGCGATAGTGGCCGTCGATACGGTTCAGCGTCACACCGCCGACACTGTAGGTACCGATAGCGGGGATGCCGTGGATCGAGTGCTTCCACGCGATGAGACGGACCAGCGCGTCCTTCATCGCCTGCGAGGGCGCGTCGTTCACGAACGTGCCCATGAGCGAGACGCCCGTGGTGTTGAGGTTGACGTCGAAATTCCCCGCGTGGGCACCCCGAGGGATCTTGGTGATCCCTCCGGCGCGTCCCTCGAATATCTGCCCGTAAGCGTCGACGAGGAAGTTGTAGCCGATGTCGCACCAGCCCTGGCCGTCCATGTGGTAGGCCTGGATCGAGCGGACGATGCCCGCCGACTGCGCGGCGGTGTACGAGTTCGAGCCGGCGGTGTGGTGGACGATCGTTCCGTAAGCGCTGCCGTACTGCGGGGCGCTACACGTCGTGGACGCTCGCGCGCCCCAGGAACTCCGCGAGATGATGCCCGGCTGCGACACAGCCGCCTGGGTGAGGGTCGGGCCCTCGCCGGAGTCGACCGTCACCAGCGTCAACCCCTCCGGGTTGACCTCGCCGGTGGCCACGACGCGCGCCTCGGCGGCGTCCGACGGGCCGATCCACTTCGGGGCCGTCCCCGGGACGCCGCCCTCGGCCTCGGCGGTCTCCGGCTCCAACAGCGTCCAGTCCGACCACACGCCCTCCTGGCGCCAGCGGACCTGGACCTCGGAGTTCTCCGGGGTCAGCCCGCCGGTCCAGGTGACACCCAACAGCTCGAAGGTCGGCACCTCGTCGGGCTCGATCTCCGCGACCACCTTGCCCTCGTCGATCCGCGGAGCCTCCGGGTCGACCGCGTCGACCTCTGCGGCGTCGTCAGGGGTGTAATCCGACTGCTCCTCGACCGGCAGCACCTCGAAATCCCGTCGGTCCAAGCTCGCGGGCGTGCCCGTGGCGTCTTCCGACCACGGCGCGGTCAGCCCCACCACCACGAGCAGACCGGCGACCAGCACACCCATGACCAGCAGGGGGACCGCCTTCAGCAGAGGAGAGACCCGTCGCGACGAGGAACGTCGGTGGTGCGACTTCCGAGCGAACATAACCGTGACTCCATCCGGCCGTGACGCCGAGGACCGACCTCGCGTACCCCTACACGCTACACACCGCACGCTCGCCGGCCAACCCTGCGCCGTGGAACGGCACGGCACACGCCGTCAGGACCCCGCCCGAAATCCCTCGGCGACCCTGAGGAACATCCCTGCTCGGATAAGAAAGCGCCTCGTGACCGCCTGCGGCCGCACCACCGTCGGCGCCGCCCAGTCGACACTTTGGGGCTCCGTGACGTCGCCGCAGAGCACACGTGTGCATTAGGATCTTCCCATGCGCGACATCACGTATCCGCCGGTCATCGTCACGGCCAAAACCCTGTTCAAGCTGTCGGGGATGAAGTTCCAGATGTCGGGCACCGAGCACATCCCGCGCACGGGCGGGGCGGTGCTCGCGGCGAACCACATCGGCTACGTCGACTTCGTCTTCGACGGCCTGGCCGCGCAGCCGAGCAAGCGGCTGGTGCGGTTCATGGCGAAGAAGGAGGCCTTCGAGGGCGCCACCGGCAAGCTCATGCGCTCCTTCCACCACATCCCGGTCGACCGGGCGCAGGGCGAGGCGTCCTACAACATGGCGGTCGACTATCTCCGCGACGGCGAGGTCGTCGGCATCTTCCCCGAGGCGACGATCAGCCGCTCGATGGAGATCAAGGAGCTCAAGACCGGCGCGGTGCGCATGGCCGCCGAGGCGGGCGTCCCGCTGATCCCGATGGTCACCTGGGGCACCCAGCTGCTCAAGACCAAGGACCACCCGTCCGACTTCACGAGCCGCGGCCGCACCGTCGCGCTGCACGTCGGCGCGCCGCTGGAGGTCACCGGCGAGGACCCGGTCGCCGAGACCCAGAAGCTGCGCGAGGCGATGGCCCGCCTGCTCGACAAGGCGATCACCGAGTACCCGGTCAGCCCGGAGGGCCAGTGGTGGGCCCCCGCCCGCCACGGCGGCACGGCCCCCACCCCGGAGGAGGCGGCCCGCCTCGACGCCGAGGAGCTGGCCGCCCGCGCCGCCCGCCGCGCCGAACGCCAGGACTGACCGCGCCTGAGAGGATGGGGCGCGTGAGCGAACCCATCGTCCTCGGCGTCGAGTCCTCGTGCGACGAGACGGGCGTCGGCGTCGTGCGCGGGACGGAGCTGCTGGCCCACGTCGTCGCGTCCAGCATGGACGAGCACGTCCGCTTCGGCGGCATCGTGCCGGAGGTCGCCAGCCGCGCCCACCTGGAGGCCTTCGTCCCGACGCTGGACGGCGCGCTCGCCGAGGCCGGGCTGACCATGGCCGACGTCGACGCCCTCGCCGTCACCAGCGGCCCCGGGCTCACCGGCGCGCTGCTCGTCGGACTGGCCGGGGCGAAGGCCCTGTCGGTCGCCCACGGCCTCCCCCTGTTCGGCGTCAACCACCTCGCCGCGCACGTCGCGGTCGACCAGTTGGAGCACGGCCGCCTCGACCGACGGGTCGTGGCGCTGCTGGCCAGCGGCGGGCACTCCGAGATCCTGCTCGTCGACGACATCGCCGCCGACATCACCCTGCTCGGCCAGACCATCGACGACGCCGCCGGCGAGGCCTTCGACAAGGTCGCCCGACTGCTCGGCCTGCCCTACCCGGGCGGCCCGCACATCGACCGCGTCGCGGCCGACGGCGACCCCTCCGCGGTCGCCTTCCCCCGCGGCCTGACCGCCGCCCGCGACCGGGAGAAGCACCGCTGGAACTTCTCCTTCTCCGGCCTCAAGAGCGCGGTCGCCCGCCATGCGCAGCGCGAGCGGTTGGCCGGACGCGAGCCGGCCGTCGCCGACGTCGCGGCGAGCTTCCAGGACGCCGTCTGCGACGTGCTCACCGCGAAAGCCGTCGAGGCCTGCCGCGAGCACGACGTCGACACCCTCGTCATCGGCGGCGGCGTCGCGGCCAACTCCCGGCTGCGCCGGTACGCCGAACAGCGCTGCGCCGACGCCGGCCTGGAACTGCGCGTCCCCCGCCTCGGCCTGTGCACCGACAACGGCGCGATGGTCGCCGCGCTCGGCGCCGAGGTCGTACGCCGCGGCCTGACCCCCTCGGCCCTCGACCTGCGCGCCGACTCCAACCTCCCCGTCACCCACATCGTCGCCTGAAGTCTTTCGAGGCGGAAGATGTCAGCGCTTCAGCTCACCCGGCGTGATCGTGACCTCGAAAGGTTGCTGCGCAGTCCAGGTCTCATCGGCGCCGACCTCCGCCACCACCGAGTACACACCCTCGCCCAGCTCGTACGCCGTGAGACGTAGCGACTCCGGGTCGACGATCCAGTACGACGCGATGCCGGCCCGCTCATAACGAGCCTTCTTGACGTTCAGGTCGAGAATGGCGGTGCCGGGCGACAGCACCTCCACCGCGAGGAGCGGCGCCTCGGGCAGGTTGACCTCGGAGAACGCCTCGCGAGGGGCCACGAGGACATCGGGCTGCGCCACCGTGTCATCGTCCAGCACCACATCGAGCGGCGCCACATGGACTGCCAGATGATCCGGAGCAGCCGCGTCGAGCAACTGCCACAGCCGAACAACGACCTCCTGGTGGACCGGACGAGGCGCGGGGCTCACGACCAGCGCTCCGTCGATGAGCTCATAGCGACGACCGTCATCGGGCAACGCCTCCAGGTCGGCGACCTTCCAACTCCCCCGCACCTGGAGTGTTTCGACCACCGGCAACGTCTCCATGACACTCATGGTGCCTCACTTCCCCGAGAATCGACATGCCCACGAGCATGATCGGCGCTCACGAAGGCGTCAAAGGCGTTGTCCACAGTTACCTGGAAGCATCGACGCATCAGCCCTTCGGGCGGGAGAGGAACGCCATGATGGCCTCGCGGGCCTCGTCGCTTGCGAATAAACGCGCCGACTGGGCGGCGACGTCCTCGCCGAGGGTGTCGATGCGGGCGACGAGATCGTGGTTGAGCAGCAGCTTCGTCTCGCGGAAACCCTGCGGATAGCCCTGGGCGAGGTCGGCCAGCAGGTCGGCGAGCGCCGTCTCCAGCTCCTCGTCGGGGACCGCCCGGGTGACCAGGCCCGCAGCCACCGCCTCGGCGGCGCTGAACTTGCGGCCCGTCAAGAACAGGTCGGCGGCGGTGCGCGAGCTGAACCGCTCCAGCAGGGTCAGCGAGATGATCGCCGGGGCGACCGCGAGGCGCACCTCGGTCAGCGCGAAGTTGACCGACTCCGCCGCCAGCACGACGTCGGCCGCGCCGACGATGCCGAGCCCGCCCGCCCGGACCGGGCCGCCGAGCACCACGACCACCGGCTTCGGCGCCGTCGCGATCTGCCGCTGCAGCCCGACCATCGCGCGCGCGCCCTCGGTCGGATCGGTCGTTGCCGCCTCCGACAGGTCCGCGCCCGAGCAGAACACCCGGTGCGCCGACCGCAGCACGACCACCTTCGCGGCGTCGTCGGCGACGGCCGTGTCGAGGTGGCCGATCAGCTCGGTCACCAACTGGCGGCTCAGCGCGTTGCGGTTGTGCTCGCTGTCGAGCGTGATGGTCGCGACGCCGTCGGCGGTGTCCAGATGGACGAGTTCGGTCATCGTCGCCCCCTCAGTACGACTTGGGCAGGCCCAGGGAGAACTGGGCGACGAAGTTGAGCACCATCTCGCGGCTGACCGGTGCGATCCGGCCGAGACGCGTGGAAGCGAGCATGTCGACCAGTTGGTACTCGCGGGCCAGGCCGTTGCCGCCGTGCGTCTGGATCGCCTGGTCGACGGCCTTCACCGACACCTCGCCGGCCGCGTACTTGGCGATGTTGGCCGCCTCGCCCGCGCCCATGTGGTCGCCGACGGCGTGCAGCGCGGCCGCCTTCTGCGTCATCAGCCGCGCCATCTCGATCTCCATGTGGATCTCGGCGAGCGGGTGCGCGATGGCCTGGTGCGCGCCGATCGGCGTGTCCTTGAAGACCTTGCGCTCCTTGGCGTAGGCGACCGCCCGCTGCACCGCGAGCCGCGCCGACCCGAGCGCCATCGACGCGCCCATGATGCGCTCGGGGATGAGGCCCGCGAACAGCTGCGCGATGGCGGCGTCCTCGCTGCCGACCAGCGCGTCGTAGGGCAGCACGACGTCGTCGAGGAACAGCGTGAACTGCTTCTCCGGGATGACCAGGCCCATGTCGATCTCGGTCTTCACCAGGCCCGGGGCGTCGGTCGGCACCATGAACAGCGCGGGCTTGAGACTCCCGGTCTTGGCGTCCTCGGTGCGCGAGACGATGAGGATGTGGCTGGCCTCGTCGACGCCGGAGATGAAGGTCTTATTGCCCTTCAACCGCCAGCCGCCGTCCTCGGTGCGGTAGGCCGTCGTGACGATCTTGTGCGAGTTCGACCCGGCGTCGGCCTCGGTGATGCCGAAGGCGTACTTGGCCGTGCCGCTCGCGACGCCCGGCAGCCACCGCTGCTTCTGGTCGTCGGTGCCGAACTCGGCGATGATCGTGCCGACGATGGCCGGGGAGACGACCATCATGAGCAGCGGCGCGCCCGCGGCGGCCATCTCCTCCAGCACCGCGGCGAGGTCGCCGAGGTCGCCCCCGCCTCCCCCGTACTCCTCGGGCAGGTTGACGCCGAGGTAGCCGTTCTTCGCGGCGGCGTCCCACAGCTCGGTCGTCTTCTCGCCCGCGTGCGCGGCCTTGAGGAAGTAGTCCGAGCCGTAGCCCTGGGTGAACTCGAAGACGGCCTTGCGGAGCTCACGGCGCTCCTCGGACTCGATGAACGCGTTGGTCATGCGGGGCCTCCTTCCGCGTTGATGACGGCGAGCACGGCGCCGGTCTCCACTTGTTGTCCCGCGCTGACGGCGAGCTCGCTGACCACGCCGTCGGTCGGCGCGGCGATGGTGTGCTGCATCTTCATGGCCTCCAGGACGACGACCGTGTCGCCCTTGGCCACCTGCTGTCCGGCCTCGACCGCGACGCTGACGACCGAGGCGGGCATCGGCGCGAGCAGCGAGCCCTCGGCGACCACGTCGGCCGGGTCGACGAAGGTCGGCACGACGGCGAGGTCGAGGGAGCCGTGCGGCCCGTCGACGTCGACGTGGTCGTCGCTGATCGCGACCTCGTAGGTCTCGCGGATCCCGTCGACCGCGAGGACGACCCGGTCGGCCTCGGCCGAGACGACCTCGGCGATCTCACTGGTCAGGCCCCGGACCGAACCGGAGTAGCTCGCCTCGACCTCCTCGCCGCCGACCGTGTACCGGCGGACGCGCGGCTGGCTCGGGACGTTGCGGAAGGCCGTCGGGATGCGGCCCGACACCGACCGCGCCTGGGCGAGCGCGGCGGCCAGCACCAGGCGGTCGCGCTGCTCGGTCGTGAGCGGCGGGGCGGTCCAGTCGTCGATCCGCTCGCCGAGCAGCGCCGTGTGCACGTTCCCCGCGACGAACTCGTCGTCAGCCAGCACGCCGCGCAACAGGTCGCGGTTGGTGACGAGGCCGTGCAGGCGGGTGCGGCGCAGGGCGTCGTCGAGCACACGGATCGCCTGGTGGCGGTCCTCGGCGTAGGCGACGACCTTGGCGATCATCGGGTCGTAGAAGTGCGACACGACCGAGCCGGACTCGACGGCCGAGTCGACGCGCACCGTGTCAGGCGTCTCGAAGGTCCGCAGCACGCCGGTCTGGGGCGACCAGTCGTCGGCGGCGTCCTCGGCGTAGAGGCGCACCTCGATGGCGTGCCCGAACGGAACGCCCGGGTCGTCGCCCAGCTCGCGGCCCTCGGCCACGGCGATCTGCGCCTCGACCAGGTCGACGCCGAAGACCTCCTCGGTCACCGGGTGCTCGACCTGCAGGCGCGTGTTCATCTCCAGGAAGAACGGACGGTCGCCGTCGACCAGGAACTCCACCGTGCCCGCGCCGACATAGTCGACCGCCTGGGCGGCGTTCCGGGCGGCGGTGTGCAGGGCCTCGCGCGTCGCCTCGGAGAGGTTCGGCGCGGGGGCCTCCTCGACCACCTTCTGATGGCGGCGCTGGATCGAGCAGTCGCGGTCGCCGAGGATCCAGACCGTGCCGTGGGTGTCGGCGACGACCTGCACCTCGACGTGGCGCGCGGTCGGCAGGTAGGGCTCGACGAAGACCGTGCCGTCGCCGAAGGCCGACTCGGCCTCCGAGCGGGCGGCGGCCAGCTCGCGCTCCAGGTCGTCGGCGCTCTCGACCACGCGCATGCCGCGTCCGCCGCCGCCGGCGGACGCCTTGACGAGCAGCGGGAAATCGTCAGGCTTCGCGGCGGCCGGGTCGACCTCCAGGATCGGCACGCCCGCCTCGGCCATCAGCTCCTTGGCGCGGATCTTGCTGCCCATCGCCTCGATCGACTCCGGGGTCGGACCGATCCACGTGAGACCGGCCTCGACCACCTGACGCGCGAAGTCGGCGTTCTCCGACAGGAAGCCGTAGCCGGGGTGGATGGCGTCGGCGCCCGCGGCCTTCGCGGCGGCGATCACGAGGTCGCCGCGCAGGTACGTCTCGGCGGCGGTGTTGCCCGGCAGCGGGACCGCGACGTCGGCCTCACGCGCGTGGGGCGCGTCCGCGTCCGCGTCGGAGTACACCGCGACCGTGCGGATGCCGAGCTCCCGGCAGGTGCGGAAGACCCGCCGCGCGATCTCGCCACGATTGGCGACCAGAACAGAACGGATCATCGGAAGACTCCATATCCCTCGGCGCCCTGGACGGGGGCGGTGTGGATGGCCGACAGGCAGATGCCGAGGATCGCGCGGGTGTCGCGCGGGTCGATCACGCCGTCGTCGTACAGCAGGCCCGAGGTGAAGTAGGCCAGCGACTGCGCCTCGATCTGGTCCTCGATCATGCGCTTGATCGGCGCGAACTCCTCGTCGTTGAAGGGCTGCCCCTTCGACTCGGCCGACTGCTTGGCGACGATCTCCACGACCCCCGCCAACTGCGCCGGACCCATGACCGCCGACTTCGCGTTGGCCCAGCTGAACATGAAGCGCGGGTCGTAGGCGCGCCCGCTCATGCCGTAGTGGCCCGCGCCGTAGGAGCCGCCGATGACGACCGACAGGTGCGGCACCGTCGAGTTCGAGACGGCGTTGATCATGCGCGCGCCGTGCTTGATGATGCCGCCCTGCTCGTACTGCGCGCCGACCATGTAGCCGGTCGTGTTGTGCAGGAACAGCAGCGGTGTGTCGCTCTGGTTGGCGAGCTGGATGAACTGCGCGCCCTTCTCGGCCTCCTCGCTGAACAGCACGCCCTGCGCGTTGGCGAGGATGCCGATCGGGTGGCCGTGCAGCTCGGCGAAACCGGTGACGAGGCTGGACCCGTACAGCGGCTTGAACTCGTCGAACTCCGAGCCGTCGACGATCCGGGCGATCACCTCGCGCGGGTCGAAGGGGATCTTGAGGTCGGTCGGGGTGATGCCGAGCAGCTCCTCGACGTCGTAGGCCGGCTCGGCGTAGTCGGTCCGCACCGCGGGTCCGGCCTTGCGGTGGTTGAGACGGCGCACGATCTGACGGCCGAGACGGATCGCGTCGTACTCGTCGACGGCGAGGTAGTCGGCCAGGCCCGAGGTGCGCGCGTGCATCTCCGCGCCGCCCAGCGACTCGTCGTCGGACTCCTCGCCGGTCGCCATCTTGACCAGCGGCGGGCCGCCGAGGAACACCTTCGCGCCCTCTTTGACCATGACCACGTAGTCGCTCATGCCGGGGATGTACGCGCCGCCGGCGGTCGAGTTGCCGAAGACGAGCGAGACCGACGGGATGCGGTCGGCGCTGGCCCGGGTGATGTCGCGGAACATGCGACCGCCCGGGATGAAGATGTCTTTTTGCGTCTGGAGGTCGGCGCCGCCGGACTCCACCAGGCTCACCGTCGGCAGCTTGTTCTCGGCGGCGATCTGCGAGGCGCGGAAGCTCTTGCGCAGCGTGTACGGATTCGACGCGCCGCCCTTCACCGTCGGGTCGTTGGCGACGATCATGCACTCGACGCCCTCGACCACGCCGATACCGGTGACGAGCGAGCCGCCGACGTTGAACTCGGTGCCCCAGCCGGCCAGCGTGGACAGCTCCAGGAAGGGGGAGTCGGGGTCGAGCAGCAGCTCGATCCGCTCGCGGGCGCCGAGCTTGCCGCGGTCGTGGTGGCGCTTGACGTACTTCTCACCGCCTCCGGCGAGCGCCTTCGCGTGCTCCTCGGCGAGCGAGGCGACGCGTTCGAGCATCGCCTCCCGGTTGGCCGCGTAGGTCGCGGACGAGGTGTCGATGGCTGTCTTCACGGTGTTCCTCTCACAGACCCATGAGTTTCGCGGCGAGGTCGCGCATGACCTCGTTGGCTCCGCCGCCGATGCCGAGGATGCGGACGTCGCGGTAGTGGCGCTCGACCTCGGTCTCGCGCATGTAGCCCATGCCGCCGAAGATCTGGACCGCCTCGTGCGCGACGTGCTCGGCGCAGGCGATGGCCTGGTCCTTGGCGATCACGGCGTCGAGGATCATCGACGGATCGGACTTCGTGGTGGTCAGCGAGCGCTCGACGGCCTGGCGGGTCAGCGCCCGGGCGGCGGCGATCCGCGCGTGCATGTCGACCAGCTTGTGCCGGATCACCTGGCGGGTCGACAACGGACGCCCGAAGGTGTCGCGGTCCTTGGCGTAGGCGACGGCGAGGTCGAGGCAGCGCTGCGCGGTGGCGTAGCCGGTGACGGCGAGGCTCAGCCGCTCGGCGACGAACTGCTGTGCGATCTGGTAGAAGCCGCTGTTCTCCTCGCCGACGAGGTTCGTGGCCGGCACCCGCACGTTGTCGAAGGCCAGCTCGGCGGTGTCGGAGCAGTGCCAGCCCATCTTGCGCAGGCTGCGGCTGACGGTGAAGCCGGGCGTGCCTTTGTCGATGACGAGCAGGCTGATGCCGCCGTGCCCGGCCTCCCCGGTACGCACGGCCGTGGTGACGAAGTCGGCGCGGACGCCGGAGGTGATGAACATCTTCGCGCCGTTGACGATGTAGTCGTCGCCGTCGCGCACCGCGCGGGTGCGGATGCCGGCGACGTCGGAGCCGCCGCCGGGCTCGGTGACGGCGAGCGAGCCGATCTTCTCCCCGGCGAGCGTCGGGCGGACGTAGCGGTCGATCAGATCGGGGTTGCCTCCCCCGGATCGGACGCTGTCGATGATGTGCGGCACGGCGATCGAGTGGGTGAACAGACTCGCCTGCACGCCCCCGGAGGCGCCCGCCAAGAGCATCGCCTCGGCCGCCACATAGGCGTCCACGAGGTCGCCGCCGGCGCCACCGGCCTCCTCGGGGAAGCCGATGCCCAGGAATCCGGCGTCGGCGGTCTTCTGATGGAGTTCGCGCGGCAGGATGCCGTCGTCCTCCCACTGGTCGAGGTGCGGGACGATCTCGGCCTTGGTGAAGTCGGTGACGGCCTGGCGCAAGGCCTGCCGTTCGGGGGTGGTCCAGGGGCTCATGCGCTCTCCAAAAGTTCGACGGGGATGTCGACGACGCGGGCGCGCAGCCACTCGCCGACGGCTTTGGCCTGCGGGTCGAGCCGGGTCGACGACGCAACCCCCTCGCCGAGCAGGCCGTGGATGACGATGTTGACGCCCGCGAGGTTGGGCAGCGGGTAGACGTCGACGTCGAGTTCGGCGGCCTCCGGCAACAGCTCGCGCACCCGCTCGGGCGTCAGCTCGGCGGCCAGCCAGGCGAAGGCCTCGGCGCGGCGCGGGTGGTCGGCCGGGACCCACACCCCCACGTTCGCGTTGCCGCCCTTGTCCCCCGACCGCGCGTGCGCCAGCTCCCCCAGCGCCACGGCTCGCGTCTCTCCCAGATTTGCTGACTTATCCACCGTTTCCTCCGCCTCATTCGGTGGACTACTCAGCAAATCTGGCGAGAACGGGACCATGGAAGAAGGTGGGGGGATGTCGAGGCGGGAGCCGTCGGGGAGGACGACGACGTGCGGGACCTCGGCCTGCGGCAGGTAGTCGGGACGGTAGACGCCGTAGGGGGTGCCCTTCGTGGGCATCGCCGTCAGATAGAAGCCCGGGTACGACGCCAGCGCGATCTGGACCGCGGCGTCGCTGAAGTTCCGCCCCACCGGATCGGGCTGGGCGCTGCGGACGTGGCAGTGCAGGACCGACGTGCCGTGCGCCTGGGTGACCGGGTCGGCGACCGCGGTGTCGTCGAAGCGCCAGACCACCTCGTCGGGCGGGTCCACCGCCATCGCCGCCTCCAACTGCGCCCGCGCCCACGCCGCCTTCTCGGCGATGTCGAGTCCGGTCAGATAGAAGGCGACCTGGTTGCGGAAGCCGCTGAAGAAGTTGAGGCAGACCTTCGTGTCGACCGGCGCGGTCGACCCGCGCACGCCGCTGATCCGCACCCGGTCCGGACCCTCCTGGGCCAGCTCGACCGTGTCGAGGTGGGTGACGACGTCGGGGTTGGCGTAGACCTGCGTCTGGATCTCGTAGACCAACTGGGCCGTGACCGTGTCGACCGTGACCGCGCCGCCGGTCCCGGCGTGCTTGGTGATGACGCTCGACCCGTCGGCGTCGATCTCGGCGATCGGGAAGCCGAGCGGCTGGTCGGTCGGGATCGACCCGAAGCCGCTGAAGTTGCCGCCGGTGGCCTGGGTGCCGCACTCGACCACGTGTCCGGCGACGACCGCCCCCGCCAGCGCGTCGAGGTCGTCACGTCCCCAGCCGTGCGCGTGGATCGCCGGACCGACGACGACCGAGGCGTCGGTGACCCGGCCGGTGACCACGACGTCGGCGCCGGCGTCGAGCGCGGCGGCGATGCCGAAGGCTCCGAGGTAGGCGTTGGCGGTCATCGCGCCCTCGAAACGGCTCCGGACGTCGTCGCCCTCGACGTGCGCGACCGCCACCTCGATCCCCTGCTCGGCCGCGACCTCGCGCAGTTTCGCGGCCAGGCTGGCCGGGTTGAGACCGCCCGCGTTGGCGACGATGCGCACGCCCTTCTCCTGGGCGAGCGCGAGGCAGTCCGCGACCTGCCGCACGAAGGTGCGCGCGTAGCCGAGGTCGGGGTCTTTCATTTGCTGGCCGCCCAGGATGAGCATGGTCAGCTCGGCGAGGTAGTCGCCGGTGAGGTAGTCGAGGTCGCCGCCCTCCAACATCTCGCGCATGGCGGAGAGGCGGTCGCCGAGATAGCCCGAGCAGTTGCCGATGCGTGTGGTCACATCGGCATCCTGCCCGTTCGTCAACAAACAGTCAAGCTTGCTTGTTTGTTTCTCAGCCACGCTCGCTCAACGGCAAGGGGTCGTTGCCGGGCAGGCCCGCGAAGGTCTGCACGACGTTCAGCCAGTCGTCGGCCGCCTCGCCCTCGGCCCGCACGTCGACGTCGACCCGGTGCCGCCGCCGCGTGCCGAGCAGCGCGAAGCCCCAGGCGTCGCCGGTGACCCGGTTCTCGGCGTCCTCCGGCCCCCAGGTCCACAACTCCCCCGACGGCGCGGTCAGCTCGACCCGGATCTCGGCGTCGGGCGCCTCCTGGCCACGCATCAGGTACGCGAAGCCGCGCGTGCGCACCCCGAGATGGCAGACGTGCCGCACCCGGTCGGTGCGCGGCACCTCCACCCCCAGCGCCTCGGCGACGTCGTGGGCGTGCGCCCAGGTCTCCATCAGCCGCGCCGTCGCCATCGACGTGGCGCTCATCGGCGGGCCGAACCAGGCGACCTTCTCGCCCTTCGGCACCCCCGCCAGCGCGTCGGCGAGCCGCTGCCGGGAGTCGCGCCAGTGGTGCAGCATCGACTCCGGCGCGATCTCGACCAGGCGCTCGGCCTCGGAGTCGACGAAGCCGAAGGGGTCGGCCTGCGCCGTCGCGACCAGCGCCTCCCACTCCTCTCCGGCGGCGATGGCCGCGAGGCTGGCGCGGTCGGTCCACATGAGGTGGGCGATCTGGTGGGCGACGGTCCAGCCCTCCGGCGTGGTGACGACCTTCCAGCCGTCGTCGTCGAGGTCGCTCACCCACCCGTCGAGTTGGTCGCTCTCAGCGGCGAGATCGGCGAGCACGGCGTCGGCGTCGGTCATGTCAGGTCTCCAGTTCACGGTCGAGGGTGTCGGCCCAGGCGTCGAGGATCGCCGCCCGGCGCCGGCTGTCGTCGGTGAGCGAGGCCGCCAGGCCCAGCCCCCGCGCCAGATCGAGGGTCGCCTGGACGAGCTGGCGGTTGCGGCCGCGCGACTCGTCGACCCCCAGCACCTCCACGACGTAACGGTGGGCCTCGCGTCCGAAGCGACGCTCCAGCGGCACGACCGCCTCGCGCAGGGCCTCGTCGGTGCGCGCGGCGACCCACAGCTCCAGCGCCGCGAAGAAGATCCGCGAGACGTACTGCTGGGCGATCAGCTCCACGGCGGCACGGGTGCGTCCCTGCTCGGGCAGCTCGACCTCGGAGGGGGACATCGCGAAGAGCCGCTGCTCGGTCAAGAACTCGACCGCCGCGAGCACGAGGTCCTGCTTCGTCGGGAAGTGGTGCAGCTGGGCGCCCCGGCTCACCCCGGCCCGTCGGCTGACCACGGTCGTGGTGGTCCCGGTCCAGCCCAGTTCCACCAGGCAGTCGACCGTCGCCTCCATGAGGCGCTGCCGCATCAACCGCGTGCGTTCGCCCTGGGGCGTGGGGGAGCCTGAGGATTCGGACACGCACCCAGCATGGAGAACGACGGAGAAACAGTCAACCCTGCCGGTTTCCGGGTCGGCGGATCGACGCGAACTTGGCTATTCTGCCGTCATCTGGCCACACGACGTGAGGACGTCCCATGAGCAACGCACTGCCTCCCCCTCCTAGCGGAGCCACCCCTCCGCCGATTCCCCCGGCCGCACCAGCCGCAGCCGGCGGCGCTGGCGCTGGCTTGAAGATCGGCGCCGGCGTCCTGGGCGCCGTCCTCGTCGTCGGCGGCGTCGGCTACGGCGGCTACACCGTGTACGACAAGACCCTCGGCGGCGGCGGCCCGCAGCCCGCCGACGCCCTGCCGGCCAACACCATCGCGTACGCGCGCGTCGACCTCGACCCGTCCGCCAGCCAGAAGATCGCGCTGATGGACCTGATCGACCGCCTCCCCGACGTCAAGAAGGAACTCGGCATCGAGGGCCTCGACTCCGAGGACGACCTGCGCGAGACGGCCTTCACCGACTGGTTCGACCTCGAGGACGAGTGCGGCGTCAGCTACGCCGACGACGTCGAGCCGTGGATCGGCCAACGCGTCGGCGTCGCGCTCACCGACGACTTCGAGATCAGCGACGACGAGGACGAGACGGGCGAGAGCCTGGCCAAGAGCGTGGCGCTCGTCATCCAGGTCACCGACGAGGAGAAGGCGAAGGACGGCATCACCAAGCTCGCCACCGAGTGCGGGATCATGGAGGACATCGACGACGAGCTCGGCACCGGCGACGAGCCGGGCATCGCCTTCCGCGAGGGCTACGCGGTCGTCACCGTCGACCAGGACGCCGCCGACGCGATGGTCGAGGCCGCGAACGGGAGCAGCCTCTCCAGCAACGACAAGTTCTCCTCCGACATGGACACCCTGGGCGAGGACGGCGTCGCCTCGGTCTGGTACGACCAGGCCGCCATCAACGAGCGTGTCGAGCAGGCCATGGACGAGTTCGGCGGCGTGCCGTCGGAGGTCGAGGACATGATGGGCTACTACTCCAAGGTCGACTCCTCCGCAGCCACGCTGCGCGCCACCGACGACTCCCTGGAATTGGCCGGGGTCGCCAGCCTGACCGAGAAGTTCGAGGCCCCGGAGGCCGAGGGGCTCGCCGGGCTCCCCGAGGACACCCTCGCGGGCCTGTCCATCGTCGGCGGCGGCAAGCTCGCCGAGAAGGCCTGGGAGGCGTTCCTGCCGTGGGCTGAGATGTCGGGCGAGTTCGACAGCTACTCCGACATCTACGAGGACGAGGACTGCTTCGACGCCTACCTCAACGACACTGACTACTACGACTACGAGGAGTACGCCGAGGAGCAGTGCGGGATCAGCAGCGAGCCCGTGGACGTCGAGGAGATGATCGAGGAGCAGACCGGACTGAGCATGCCCGACGACCTCGCGACGGTGTTGGGCGACGAGTTCAACATCTACCTCGGGTCGAGCAATATCGACGACATCGCCGACGCGGTCGAGGACGAGGACGTCGAAGGCGTGCTCGAGTCCGGCAACGCCGGCATCGAGATCGTCTCCGACGGCGACCCCGCCGCGATCCTTGAGGACCTGACGGACCTCGCCGGTGTCGACATCGACATCACCGAGACCGACTCCGGAGCCATCATCGCCACCAACGACGGCGCGGCCGACACGCTGGAGAACGACAACGGCCTCGGTGGCACCGACGCCTTCACGAGCGTGGCCGAGGGCCACGACCGTCCGCTCGGCGGGTTCTACGTCGACCTCGCCGCCGCCTTCGACGCCATCGAGGCCGTCGACAGCAGCGCGGGCGACGAGCTCGACGACTACGCCTTCCTGAAGGCGCTCGGCGTCACCGCGTGGATGGAGGACGACACCACCGTCGGCTTCAGCGCGAAGTTGAGCTTCACCAACGAGTAAGCGCATGCGCGAAGGGGCCCGGAGGCGATCGCCTCCGGGCCCCTTCGCGTGCTCGGGCTCAGCGGCGGCCGAACAACCGGCGCCACCACGATGCGCGGGCCGGGCGCGGCTCGGCCTCGATCGCCGGACGCGTCGGCGGGGCGAAGTCGGGCTGGTCGCCGACCACGACGCCGTCGACGACGGGCGCCTCCTGCGGAGTCTCCTCCTCGACGATCTCGCCGACGAGGGTCTCGACCGTCGTGTGCGGGCTCGCCGCCTCCTCGACCTCCTCGCCGACCGCTCGCCGGGCGAAGACGCCGGCCAGCCGGACCGCCTCGCGGCTCTCCGGGAGCAGGTCGGCCAGCACCGGGAAGGCGTGGACCTGGCCGCGCCACAGGTGCGTCTCCACCTCGACGCCCTTCGCCGAGAGCTGCAAGGCCATCGCCTCGACCTCGGGGCGCAGCATCTCGTCCTCGACGGCGATCATGAAGGTGGGGGAGTCGATGAACTCGGCGGCGTCGAGCGGGGAGTCGCAGCCCTCGATGTCGCTCTCGCTCGACAGCCAGCGGCGGCGCACGACCCGCACCTTGCGCAGCGGCAGGTAGGCGTCGTTCATGCGGCTGACCTGCTCGACGCCCTTGTCGAAACGGTCGGGGTCGAGGCTGAGCAGCGGCGAGAAGCCGATGATCGCCGCCGGCGGCTGCAAGCCGCGACGGGCGGCGAGCTCGGCGACCTTCATCGACAGGTAGCCGCCCGCCGAGTCGCCGGCGACGACGATCTTGTCCGGGTGCGGCGACTCGGCCAGCAGCGCAGTGTAGGCGTTGATGGCGTCCTCGACCGAGTCGGCGACCGCGCCGTCGGGCAGCTGGATGTAGTCGACCGAGATCACGGGGGCGCCGGTGACGAGCGCGAGCCGCTCGCACACCCGGCGGTGCGTCTCGATGCCGCAGGAGAAGAAGCCGCCGCCGTGGAAGTAGAGGACGGTCATGTCGCTGTCGGGACCGTAACGGTGGGTCATCTGCTCGACCCGGACCCCGCCGAGGCGGTACTCGACCGGCTCGACGTAGCGCGAGCGCGGTCCCTTCGACGTGACGACGTCGAGCCGGCGGATCAGCCGGACGGTGCTGTCGTTGAAGGGCACCAGCGTCAGCGCGGGCTTGACGGCGATGCGCGCGACGCGCCCCAACACGCGCGAACGCACGCTCGGGGTGTCGTGGACGATCGCCTTCTGGTCGACCACCTGCAGCGGCCCCCGGCCGCGCCGCACGATCCGCAGGGCGCCCTCGCGCGGCACGCTCGCCCGCTCGAAGACCGAGGCCTGGCGCTTCATGAAGTCACCGATCATCCCCCCACGGTACCCGCGCATCCCGTCATCGGACGGATACAGGGTCGTATCTCACATGTGACGGCACCGACGTTTGCGCAGGCCACGGGCTATAGGGTGTCGTCATGTCGGACCACATCCATGACGCGGTGATCGTCGGGGCGGGCTTCGGAGGCATGGGCGCGGCCATCGCGCTGCGCCGTCGCGGACGCCGCGACCTGGTGATCCTGGAGCGCGAGGACGACCTCGGCGGCACCTGGCACGTCAACCGGTATCCGGGGCTCGCGGTCGACATCCCGTCGTCGACCTACTCGTACTCCTTCGCGCCGAATCCCTACTGGTCGCGGCTGTACGCGCCGGGGTCCGAGCTCAAGGCCTACGCCGACCACGTCGCCGAGCGCTTCGACCTGCGCCAGCACATGCGCTTCGGCGTCACCGTCGAGAACGCGGCGTGGGACGAGCAGACGCGCTCGTGGGCGGTCACCGACAGCACGGGCGCGGTCACGCGCGGGCGGCTCTTGCTCACCGCGACCGGCTTCCTGTCGCAGCCCAGGCTCCCCGACGTCCCCGGCGTGGAGTCCTTCGCCGGAAAGGTCATCCACACCGCCCGCTGGGACGACGCGCACCGGCTGACCGGCGAGGACGTGGCGATCATCGGCACCGGCGCGACGTCGGTGCAGCTGGTGCCGGAGCTGGCCCGGGTGGCCGGGTCGCTGGCGGTGTACCAGCGCACGCCGATCTGGGTGACGCCGAAGCTCGACGGCCCGATCCCGCGCGGCGTGCAGAAGCTCTTCGCCCGGCTGCCCTTCACCCAGCGGATCGCTCGGCTCGTCGGCAGCGCGGCGCTGGAGGCGCTGATGGTGATCGGCGTGCTGCAGTACCGCCGGTTCCATCCGCTCAACAAGGTCGCGGAGGCGTGGGCGAAGCTGCATCTGCGCCGTCAGGTCAAGGACCCCGACCTGCGGCGCGCGCTCACCCCCGACTACTCCTTCGGCTGCAAGCGCCCCACCTTCTCCAACACCTACTTCCGCACGTTCAACGAGCGGCACGTCGACTTGGAGACGACCTCCATCGACCACATCGACGAGCGCGGCATCGTCACGACGGACGGCCGTCGCCGCGACATCGACACGCTGATCCTCGCCACCGGCTTCGACCTGTGGGACGCGAACTTCCCGGCCTTCGCCGTGGAGGGCACGGACGGACGGGAGCTGGGCGCGTTCTGGCGGGCCGAGGGCTTCCAGGCCTACGAGGGCGTCAGCGTGCCCGGCTTCCCGAACTTCTTCAGCCTGAACTCGCCGTGGTCGTACTCGGGCCTGTCCTACTTCACGACGATCGAGTCGCAGATGAAGCACATCGACCGGCTGCTCGCCGAGGCCGACCGCCGACGCGCGACCCGGATCGAGGTCGGCGAGGAGGCCAACGCCCGGTTCCTCGCCCAGATGCGCGCGAACATCGAGTCGTCGGTGTTCGCCCTCGGCGACTGCGGCAGCGCCCGCAGCTACTACTTCAACCAGCACGGCGAGGCCACCCTCCTGCGCGCCACCTCCACCCTCGGAGCCTTCGCCGCCGCCAGCCGGTATCCGCTGGAGGACTATGAGCTGAGCGATTGACCACCCTTGACAAGGCCCGCCGGAACTTCCCTAAACTGTCAGCTAGGTGACATTTATGAGAAGTTCAACCCCCCATCTGCTGCCGCTACTGCGCTCACGAGCTCAGGGCGACATCCTCGCCTGCGTCTTCCTCGCTCCTGAACGACGTCATAGCGTCAGCGAACTCAGCGATCACGCCAGGACTTCCCTCCAGCAGACGTTGCGCGAGGTGCGCCGACTCGAGGACGCGGGACTGGTCCGCACCCAGAAAGCGGGCAACACCCGTTACGTGGAGGTCCGCGACGACAACCCGCTGGTCAAGCCGTTGACAGAGTTGCTGACCCTGTCCTTCGGACCCATCCCCGTGCTCACCGAACTACTGGACGAGATCAACGGCGTCGAGTCGGCGATCATCTACGGCTCCTGGGCCGCCCGCTACCTCCAAGTCCCCGGCCCCGTGCCCGGCGACATCGATGTCCTGCTCCTCGGCGACACCGATATGGACCAGGTACGAGATATGGCGAAGGAGGCCTCCCACCGCCTCGCCCGCGAAGTGTCAGTCCGTCGCATGACCATGGTCTCCTGGAAGATCGACGCCAACACCGGTTTCCGCGAGACGTTGCGTGACCGGCCACGCGTCGTGTTGAGAGGAGCGGACATCGATGAGCTCTGACCGAGGCGGTGGTGGAATGAGGCGATGGCCCGTCGGAGCCGCTGAGATCGAGGACATGTTGGAGCGCGGATCACTCGAACGAGTGCGTCCCAACACCTTCCACGCCGACCATCTTCTCTCGCAGGCCGCGCTCGACCTCACGACATCGCAGGCGATGGCCCAGACGAATCCGACCCGCGCCTACGAAGCGCTCTACGAATGCCTGCGCGGCTCAGTCGGAGGACTCTTAGCCGTCCAGGGCCTCCGCGTCACCCGTGACGGTGGCCATGTCGCCTATGTGGAGGTCCTGCGCCATCAAACCGGACAGGACGACGACGCCGATTTCTTTCACGAGATGCGACAACGCCGCAACGAACTGCAGTATCCGACGGAGAGCACGATGAGCGTCGTGGCTGACGAGGTCCTGGAACGGGTCACCCGTGTGAGCGACATCGCTGCGAAGATCCGGCAACTCCTCGAATCCAGCGGCATCGGACAGTTCTAGCAGCGCGTTCGTGGCGTTCGCTCGCACTCTCCACCTCTCCCAGTGTGGGATTTGTCAAGTAGAAAGTGCGGTATTTGTCAAGTAGGAGCCTCGCCGTCGTGCCGCTGGCTCTCCTCGGGCCATAGGGCGCGACTAGGCTCTCGTCATGGTGACGCTCGCTGATCTGCAGGTGACCCGGCTGGGGGAGGGGACCGTCGACTCGCCGCTCGCGGCGTATGTCGGGGACCGCTCGACGAACGAGTACTACGTCGGCGAGGACGACCGCGTCCTCTTCGACGACACGCTCCGGCTGATCGGCGAGCGCGGCGTGCCGTTGGAGGAGCTGCCGTCGTTCGAGGCGGGCGGGCCGCGCGCGAGGCTGTTCTTCGACCCGGCTGCCACGAAGGTCGGCATCGTCACCTGCGGCGGCCTGTGCCCCGGGCTCAACGACGTGATCCGGGCGCTCACCCTCGCCCTCTACGAGCGCTACGGCGTCACCGACATCACCGGCTTCCGGCACGGCTACGCGGGCCTCGTCCCGGAGCACGGGTTCACGCCGGTCCAGCTGACCCCGGAGTACGTGGCGACGATCCACGAGCGCGGCGGCACCGTGCTCGGGTCGTCACGCGGCGCGCAGGACGTCGGCGCGATGGTCGACACCCTGCAGCGGCGCGGGATCGACATCCTGTTCGTGATCGGCGGCGACGGATCGATGCGCGGCGCGCACGCCCTCGCCCAGGAGGCGCTCGCCCGCGAGGCCGGCATCGCGGTCGTCGGCGTGCCGAAGACGATCGACAACGACATCCCGCACATCGGCCAGAGCTTCGGCTTCCAGACCGCCTACTCCCGGGCGGCCCAGTCGATCAAGGCCGCCAAGATCGAAGCCGAGGCGGCGATCAACGGCATCGGCCTGGTCAAGGTGATGGGCCGACACGCGGGCTTCATCGCCTGCTACTCGGCCATCGCCAACCACGACGCCGACTTCGTGCTGATCCCCGAGGTGCCGTTCAGCCTCGACGGCGACAACGGCGTGCTGGCGCACATCCGCCGCAAGGTCGACGAGCAGGGGCACGCGGTGATCGTCGTGGCCGAGGGGGCCGGGCAGGAACACCTCTCCGCCGACGGCGGCGCCGACGCCTCGGGCAACGCCAAGCTCGCCGACATCGGACGGCTGCTGCGCGAGCGGATCACCGCCGAGTTCGCCGAACGCGGCGAGGAGTCGCTGTTCCGCTACTTCGACCCCGGCTACTTCATCCGGTCGGTCCCCGCCGACCCCGCCGACTCGGTCTACTGCGCGCGCCTCGCCCACACCGCCGTGCACGCGGGCATGGCCGGGCGCACCGACCTCGTCGTCGGACGCCGCCGCCACCGCTTCGTGCACGTGCCGATCCCCTACGTCACCCACCGCACCCACGGCGTCTCCCCCGACGGCGACCTCTGGCTCAGCGTCTTGGAGTCCACCGCGCAACCGGTCGACATGACCTGAGGCGACACGTCCATGACCATCTGGAGTCACGCAGTCCAACCGCTTCTGCCGGCTGCTGTCGATAGGTTGTCTCTGTGACGTCAGACACTTCGAGAGAGCAGCGCCCATGAGTCGAATGGGCGACACCCTTCCAGCTCCCGGCTCCGTGCTGCTCATTCGTGACGAGGAGTGGCTGGTCACACGCGCTGAGCGCGCGAATGACGGCGAGTGGTTCGTCACCGTCCAAGGAGTCTCCGAACTTGTCCGAGACACCTCGGCCACCTTCTCGACAGCGTTGGACGAGATCCAGCTTCTCGACCCCGCCGGCGCCACGGTGGTGGCCGACGACTCTCCCGAGCATCGTCGCTCTCGGCTCTGGCTCGAAGCGATGGCCCGCAAGACCGCTGTCCCGATCACCGATCCGACGCTCACCGTCGCGACGCAAGGCCTCGCCGACAGCCTCCCGTACCAACTGGCCGCCGTGCGCAAAGCCCTCGCCCCCGACAACCTCCGTCCGCGCATCCTGCTCGCCGACGCGGTGGGTCTCGGCAAGACGCTGGAGATCGGAATGATCCTCTCCGAGCTCGTGCGGCGCGGGCGCGGCGAGCGCATACTGATCGTCACGCCCAGGCATGTCCTGGAACAGATGCAATTCGAGATGTGGACCCGCTTCGCTCTGCCGTTCGTCCGTCTCGACTCGCTCGGCATCCAGCGCATCCGCCAGAAGCTGCCCGGCAACCGCAATCCGTTCGCGTACTTCAAGCGGGTCATCATCTCGATCGACACGCTCAAGAGCGACCGTTACATCAACCACCTGCGAAAGCAGCACTGGGACGCGGTCGTCATCGACGAGAGCCATAACGTCACCGGCGCCTCGCAGAACAACCGCCTCGCCCGGCTTCTGTCCAGCCGCACCGACGCCCTCATCTTGGCCTCGGCGACGCCTCACAACGGTCGCAAGGAATCCTTCGCCGAACTGATCCGCATGCTGGAACCCAGCGCGGTCACCCCCGACGGAGACTTGGTCGAAGAGGAGGTTCAGCGCCTCGTCATCCGTCGGCACCGCCACAGCGAAGAGGTCGCCAACTACGTCGGAGGCGATTGGGCCGAGCGGTTGCCGCCGGACAACCAGATTGTCAAGGCGTCCGCCATCGAGAACGAGATCGCCCGCGAACTCGACGAGGTATGGCTGCACCCGGTCAGCGGCAAGAGTCCCTACTCCGGGCCGAACTCGTCGTTGTTCCCGTGGACCCTGGTCAAGGCGTTCCTGTCATCACCGGCTGCTCTGCTGGCTTCGGCCTCCGCGCGGCGCAAGCGCCTCGGCCATGAGCTGTCGTTGGAAGAACAGGCCGAGGAATCAGCGCTTCAACGGCTCGAGGACCTCGCTCAACGAGGCCTGACGGAACCGACCGCGAAGTACGACGCCCTCCGCGCGCACCTCGCTGCCATCGGAGTCGGCAAGGGCAAAGCGACGCGCGTCGTCGTGTTCGCCGAGCGCGTACCGACACTCCATTTCCTACGCGAGAAGCTCCGCGAGGACTTCGGGTTCAAGAGTGATGAGGTCGAGGTGCTGCACGGTGGCTTGACCGACACCGACCAACAAGCCGTCGTCGAGTCTTTCAAATTGGAGTCGTCACCCATACGAGTTCTGGTGACGGGCGATGTCGCGTCCGAGGGCGTCAACCTTCACCTGCAGTGCCACCACCTCGTCCACTACGACATCCCCTGGTCGCTCATCCGCATCCAGCAGCGCAACGGTCGCGTGGATCGCTATGGCCAGAAGAACCCACCGCGTATCACCACTCTGTTGCTCGATCCCGATGTCGAGAACTCGCTGGGCGACCTGCGTGTCCTCACACGGTTGATGGAACGCGAGCACGAGGCCCACCAGGCCCTCGGTGACTCCGCCTCACTCATGGGCAAGCACGATGTCAAGACCGAGGAAGACGAGATCCGCAAGGTGCTCGCCGGTCAACAGCGTTTCGAGGACACGGTCAGGGAAGTCGGCCAGGTCGGGGTGGGTGACAGCTTCGACGACCTGTTCGCCCGGCTCATCGGTGACACGAACGACGGTTCCGAACAGCAGGCCACGGATGGACCGACCGCTGTCTACGACGCGGACCTCGACTTTCTGCGTGACGCCCTCGACGAGGTGCTGGAGACTCCCGGACGGCCGTGGCCGGACGGGGTGTCGTGGAAGGAGGAGCCCGCTCACCAGATCGCCGACGTCGCCCCTTCCCCCGACCTGCGCAAGCGCCTCGAGGTTTTGCCGCAGTCCTAACATCAAAGACCGCGAGGTGACCGAACGACTCCGCCTCGCCACGACCATCGGCCGCGGACAGGCGTCTCTCGAAGCGGCCCGTGGCGCCGGTCAGCACACCCTGTGGCCTGAGGCGCACTACCTGTCACCGCTCCATCCCGTCCTTGAATGGGCGGCTGACCGTGCCCTCGCTCAACTCGGACGCAATCAGGTGTTCGCAGTCCACGGACCGGTCGACGAGGTCGCCGTCCTGTTGCACGGCACCCTGAGCAACCGGCGTGGCCAGGTGGTCGCGTCGTCCTTCTTGCTGACGCGGTTCGTCGGGGGCGCGCCGGATCAACTCGCCCTGAGCGAACCGCGCTCCAGTCTGCGGAGCGCCTTGGAAGCCCTCGGCATCGCCGGTAACCACGTCAACTCTGGGGCGCCTGTCGATCTCGAAGAACTCACTCGCTACGTCGCTCCCGCCGTCCGCCAGGCCCGCGAGGCGCTCTCGACGGTCGTCGACGCGGCGGAGCAGGACACCCGCGCGCGCGTCGCGGCGTGGGCGGACCGCGTCAACCAGTGGGATGACGAGGCCGACGCCCTCATCCAGCGATCCGAGATCAGGGAGCGGCGCTCGCTGGTGGTCGGCGAGAAAGAGATCGCCGAGTCTCTGTTGCCTGATCAACGTATGGTGCGACCGCTGCTGGTCGTCGTGCCGAAGGAAGGTGCCCAGTGAGCGCGAGCGACGCGATTCTGATCGGTGAGGACTGGATCAGCGAGCACTACTTCACCACTGACGCGAAGAAGCAATCCTTCACAGCTCGGGTACTCGCGCGACGGAAAGTCTGGGACGAGCAGAAGGACACCGGCTCGGTGCGCTCGCGCTTCACCGCGGCCCGCGGATCGCTGCTCTCGCGTCTCGCCTCGCTGGAGGACTCCCCCGACCTCGTCGGTAGCGTCCTCAAGGACCTGGCCGACATCCTCGGCTACAACGCGCTCGGCCTCACTCATGTCGCCTCTGGTCCGGCGACGTTCATCCGGCAGGTCAGCCTGACTGACGGCCCCGGTGTCGCGCTGATCGCCGCCGCTCCTGCGGCGACGCCCGACGACCTGTTGGAGAAGGATGTCGCGACGCTCGCCGACCCCTATGAGGTTGACGACTCCACTCAGATCCAGTCAGTCTCACGGCTTCTGTCGGCTCTGTTCGTCGCCGATGACGCGCCGGACTTCGCGCTCGTTCTGGCCGGACGGATCGCGCTCGTCGCCGAACGTGAGCGCTGGCCCGAAGGCCGCTACCTCGCCATCGACCTGCAACTCGTGTGCGAACGCAGTGACGACAAGAAGGGCGGCGAGACCGACACCGTGTTGTCCTGTCTCTCGGCCGAGTCGTTGGCTCCCGACGCCGAGGGCAACATCTGGTGGCGCGACGTCCTCGACGAGTCGGTCAACCACACGGTCGGGGTCTCGCAGGATCTGCGTGAAGGCGTCCGCCTCTCCATCGAGATCATCGCCAATGACGTCGTGTCACGACGCGCCGCCCAGGGCCTTCCTCCGCTACCTGAGAGCGAGGCGCAACCGCTGGCCAAGCAGTCCCTGCGGTTCCTCTATCGCATCCTGTTCCTCCTCTACGCCGAGGCGTCACCGGAGTTGGGCGTGCTCCCGACGGGCGCCCCGGAGTATGAGCAGGGCTACAGCCTCGACCGGCTCCGCGACCTGATTCAGACGCCCCTGACGTCGCCACAGGCGGAGAGCGGTTCCCACCTGTACGAGTCGCTGTCGGTGCTGTTCCGGCTCGTCGACCAGGGCTACGCGCCGTCTGAGACCGACCAGGACGAGGGCTTGCCGCAAGCGCTCACCTTCCGGTCGCTCAAGGCGGACCTGTTCCGGCCCTCAGCCACGGCGCTGATCGACGAGGTCAAGCTCAGCAACATCGAACTTCAGCGCGTCCTCCAGCACCTTCTCCTCAGCAAGGAGAAGCGCGGCAGCGACCGGGGCTTCATCTCGTACGCCGAGCTCGGCATCAACCAGCTCGGGGCCGTCTACGAGGGCCTGATGTCTTACACAGGCCGATTCGCTGAGACCGACCTATATGAGGTCGCCAAGGGCGGCGACGGCTCCAAGGGCTCGTGGTTGGTGCCGGTCGACCGGGCAGGCGGCATCGACGACAAGGATTTCGTCCGCTACGAGGACCCGATCACCAGCGAGCACAAGCCCGTCCTCCACCGGGCTGGCTCGTTCGTCTTCCGGCTCGCCGGCCGCGAGCGCCAGCAGTCGGCGTCTTATTACACGCCCGAGGTGCTGACGAAGTTCACCGTCGGTCAGGCGCTCGAAGAACTCCTCGATCAAGAGGATGCGACGACGTCGGCCGAGGACATCTTGTCGATGACGGTCTGCGAGCCCGCGCTCGGATCGGGCGCGTTCGCGATCGAGGCCGTCCGGCAACTCGCGGCGCAGTACCTCAGCCGTCGTCAGCACGAGCTGGGAGACCGTATCGACCCGGAGGAGTACCCCAAGGAACTCCAGAAGGTGAAGGCGTATCTCGCGCTCCACAACGTCTACGGTGTCGACCTCAACTCCACCGCCGTGGAGTTGGCCGAGATCTCGCTGTGGCTCGACACGATGATGGAGGGTCTGCAAGCACCGTGGTTCGGCCTCCACCTGCGCCGTGGCAACTCACTGATCGGCGCCCGCCACGCTGTCTACCCGCGTCGTCTGGTCGAGAAGAAGCGCGCGTGGCTGAAGGCCGTCCCGAACGATGTCCCACTCACTGATCTGCCCGACGACATCGCCCAAGGCCGTGACGGCGCGACGGGTGGCAGCGTCCACCACTTCCTGCTCCCGGCAGAGGGCTGGGGATCAGCGATCAAGGCCAAGGAAGCCAAGGAACTGGCCCCGGAGGCGCTGGAGAGATTGAAGCAGTGGCGCAAGCGGGTGCTTGTGCAGCCGACCAAGGCACAGGTTGACACGCTGGTCGGTCTCAGCCGACGGGTCGAGTCGCTCTGGCAACTCGCCTGGCGCAGGTTGTCCATCGCTGAGAGCGAGATCCGACGCTCCATCGACGTGTGGGGCGCCGAAGGTCCGCCGGTCGGGGGAGCCGTCACCCGTGAGCAGATCGAGCAGAGCCTCGCCGACCCCAACAGCGCCTACCGCCGCCTGCGCCGTGTGATGGACGCATGGTGCGCCCTGTGGTTCTGTCCGCTCACCGAGGAGACAGCCCCACCGACTCTCGACGAGTGGATCGAGACGCTTCAGAAGCTTCTCGGTCGCGTCGGCAACGTGAAGAAGCAGCCTGTCGGTCAGTTGTCGCTGGCGTCGGCATCGAGCTGGGACGACCTCGGTGTCGCTGAGGAGAGCGACCTACGCTTCGCCATGGTCAGCGACGTCGAGAACATTCTCGACGAGCACCCATGGCTCGCCGCCGCCGAGCGGGTTGCCACTCAGCAGGGCTTCTTCCACTGGGAGCTCGACTTCGCTCCGGTCTTCTCACGAGGCGGCTTCGACCTCCAAGTCGGAAACCCGCCGTGGGTGCGCCCACGCTCTGACGTCGATGCACTGCTCGCCGAGGCCGACCCCTGGTGGCAGCTCAAACCCAAGAAGTCCACCGCGGCCGAAAACAAGGCACACCGCGAGGCCGCGCTCGCCATCCCTGGCACTCGGGAACTGCTGCTTGATGGCACTGCCGATGTTGCGTCGATCGCGGCGTTCCTGGGCGATGCGGCTCAATACCCGCACCTCGTCGGCCTCCAGCCCGATCTCTATCGCTGCTTCATGGAGCAAACCTGGCGGCACGCCAAACCAACAGGTTCGGCCACCAAGCGCGGAGGTTCGGTTGGCCTCATCCACCCCGAGACCCACTTCACCGACGAGAAAGCTGGGCTGCTGCGCTCGGCCACCTACACGCGCTTGCGACGCCACTGGCAGTTTCTGAACGAACTTGTCCTCTTCGAGATTGACCATCACGTCAGTTTCGGGGTGCATGTCTACGCCGCTGAGGGCGAACCTGCGTTTCAGCAGGCGACGTCGCTTTACCATCCGGACACGGTGGACCGGTCGCTCAAACATGATGGTTCAGGAACTGAGCCCGGCTTGAAGGACGACGACGGCAAGTGGGACCTCCGCCCGCATTCAAGCCGCATCCAGCGCGTCGACCTCGCCACCCTCGGCACCTGGCACGCCGTACTGGAGTCCGAAGACGTGCCCGTCGGCCAGTCCCGCATGGTCTACACCGTCAACCGCTCCACCGCCGCGGTGCTCGACAAACTGGCCGCCGCGCCCCGCATTGGGGACCTGGGGTTGTCCTTCTCTCCGGGCTGGCACGAGAAGAATGACCGGACCAAGGGCTACTTCGATGCCGAGTGGGGTGTGCCTGAATCGTGGGATTCGGTGATCCTCCAAGGACCCCACCTCCACGTCGCCAACCCCTTCTACAAGCAGCCCAATCCGACGATGCTGCACAACCAAGACTGGACCGCCGTCGACCTCGAAGCCCTCCCACCCGACGCGATCCCCGCCACCTCCTACAAACCACGCGGGGACCGCGCCGAGTACGACGCCGCATCCACACACTGGGACGGGCCAAGCGGATGGACGTCAGCCCGCTCACACTTCAGGATCGCGTACCGAGCTATGGCGGCAAACACGGGCGAGAGAGCGCTCATCCCCAGCGTGATCCCGCCAGGCACCAGTCACGTCAACGGCGTCTTCTCATTTGGCCTGCCTGGAGGCAGCGCCCGGAATCTCGCGCCGATCGCGGCGTCCGTAACGTCGCTGATTGCCGACTTCGCAGTACGTGCGGCACCGAAAAGCGGAATCTACCAGGGCGTCTTTGAGCGGCTCCCGGTCGTCACTGATGAGCGCCTTTACCCGTGGTTGAACTTACGCCTGCTGCGGCTGACGGCCATGACCGAAGCGTACGCCGACCTGTGGGCAGAGGCGTGTACGCCGGAGTTCGCCGAGGACGCTTGGACAGACAGCGCCCACCGGATCGACCGACCCGTCTTGGGTGAGTCCTCGTCGGATTGGCACGTGGGCGTGCCGCTCCGGCGAAGCCTTGATCGAAGGCAAGCCCTGCTTGAGATCGACGCGCTGGTTGGTATTGGACTCGGGATCAGCGCCAACGAACTCTGCACGATCTACCGAACGCAGTTCCCTGTGCTCTTCGGCTACGACCGTGGTCAGTATGTCTACGACCGGCACGGACGAGTCCTGCCCACGGCAGTCCTGACAGCGATCCGCAAGGGCGGCTCGGATGTGCCTGAGAAGGAGCGAACGCATGTGCATCCTGACAGCGGGGTCGAGTACGTCTACGAGGCGCCCTTCCGGAACCTTGACCGCGAGGCCGACCTGCGGATCGCCTACGCCGAGTTCGAGCGCAGGCTCGCCGAGGCCGCCGACTGACCGCTACTTGGTCTCGTTCGGGTGTGCGGTGTGTACAGCCTCGATCAGCACTCGACCCGCAACCTTCGACTTCTTGTCAGCAACCGCCACGAAGTACCAAATACGGCCGCCACCTGGGAACTTGTACTGGTAGCGGTCGTACTCGTGGTCTTCATAGGTTCCAGTGCCGAGTTCGGCCTTCATGCGATAGACACGTTTGCCGTCCTCCTGGGTGGGCTGCTTGCACAGATGATCCCAAGCGTCGACGATCGTGTTCCGGAAGGTGGCGAGTCCGTCCCGCCAGCCCTTCTCGGCTTGCCGAGTGATGAAGACGATCTCGAACTCTGCCCGCTTCAGTGGCCGCTCGACAGGGGAGCCGCGCCCCTGCTTCGGACTCACGCGCTGCGCGGGTCGGACACGGCCACGCCACCCGGAATGTAGTCGAGGTCATTCAGTTGGTGCTGGAGGCCGAGGGACAGCACCTCCGCAGTCTCGCGCCAGTTTCCTACGACTGCTGCGAGCCGATCGAAACGCCCGACCGAAGCGCACGCCCGCGCGGTCCGAAGGAACTCCCCCGCGAAGTCGCGGCGCGAATCCTCGTCGAGAAACTCGATCCACGGGAACGGTCCGACCAAGTTCTCGGCAATCCTCTCGGCGACGGACTGATCCTGGACCGTCGCCGCGATCAGCTGAGCGAACGCGGCGACCATTTCCTGGTCCGCAGTTGCATTGGTGTCCTTGCTCAGGCGCAGCGCCTCCCCGTCACGCCGAGTGATGACCACGTCACCTTCGTCAAGCGCTCGGATCACTGTGTTCGGTTGCCGTAGCAGCGCGGAGAGGGTAGCGGTCGTGGTCATAACTTAAGTATGCAGGACTAGTTCAGAACTGTCACGGTGAACGCTCGGAGTACAGGACTCGTCGGGTACGACCGCGGTCAGTATGTCTACGAGGCACCCTTCCAGAACCTCGATCGCGAGGCCGACATGCGGAGCGCCTATGCCAAGTTTGAGCGTCGGCTGCACTGCGCGCGCTGAGTCGCTGTTCGTCCGTGAGGCGGACCGCAAGCGCCCGAAGATCAGGAGTAGTCAGTGCGGTCGATGCAGCACAGGAACTCTTGCTCGTTGAGGCGGGTGTTCCAGAGTCGACGGCTCCGGTCGCTGAGGTGCATCTCGAATCCGTGCTGCGTCGGCGACCACCATGAGAAGGTTTCGACCTTGGTGCCTGTGAGGACCGCTTCGTCGAGCGCGGGAATGAGATCGCTGTCGAGTGAGGCGAGGATGACGAGGTCGATGTCGTCACGGCGGGCGTGTCGTACGAGGGCCAAGGCACACAACACGTCCACGCCCTTCTCATCAGGCCGACCGACTGGGACGCGAAGCCCCGTCTTTGGGTCAATGACGGCTTGCCCGTTGGCATCACGCTGATAGCGATACCGAAGCGGGCGATGGTTGACGATCACGCGCTTATCCCGTTCCCAACGCGACTTCTGCGCGAGGTTGCGCGCGTAAGCGCGGGGCTCGTGATCGGCGCTCGGGAGACCTCGGTACACGTCGACCAAACGTAGAACGGCCTTGCTTGCACCATCGCGTTGTCGAGCGTTTCGAACCTGGAGCAACTGCTGCGCGAAGGACAACGGGTCAATCAGTGCCTCGTGCTTGGGGCCGAACCGCGTGGAGTCGAATCTGCCGTGTCCGGTGAGGTGCACGTTCTGGTAGTCGATGACGACGGCGGCCCGGAGGTCAGGCACGAGACCCTCCTGAGTGAGGTGAAGAAAAAACCCCACCAGTCCCGGAGGACGGTGGGGAGCTAGGGCCTCAGTATGACACACCGTTCCTGAACGTGCGTGTTTGGTTGTCGATCAAGTTGGTGTCGGACGAGTCGTAGCCGAGAATCTCTCCACGAAATGACGGAGCAAGCAGATGAGCGGGTCCGTGGTGATGGTCCTGGCTCCATGACGCCGGGCTTGTCTTTGAACTGCCTGAACCAGAGGGTTCCGTGGTCTCGGCGAGGGATTTCTACCGAGTCGCGTGGCGAACGATGGCCGCGACGACAGGTGAACGAACCCTCATCCCAACGCTGCTGCCATCTGGGGCAACTCACGTCGATGGATGCTTCAGTGCGGGCTTGCCGTCTGCGGGTGCCCAGGAGGTCGCCGTGATCACTGCGTTCACGTCCTCAATCCTGTTGGACTTCAGCATCAGGGCCGTCCCCAAGAAGCACGTTCGGTCCCCGCAGTTTGAGCGCCTACCCTTCGACGTCAACGCAGACGTCCGGGACCTGCTCTTGCTCCGAATCCTCCGGTTGACCTGCGTCACGGAGGCGTTCGCCGAGTTGTGGGAGGCGTCGTTCGTCGCCAACTTCCGGTCCGACTCCTGGACTCGCGTTCTGTCTGGGATCGAGACCGAGATCGGTTCAGTTGCCAGATGGTGGAGTACCGAAGTCGCGCTGCGTCGCGCACTCGAGCGTCGGCAGGCGCTCATCGAGATCGACGCGCTGGTGGCCATTGCTCTCAATGTCACTGCGGATGAGTTGGCGACGGTCTACCGGACGCAGTTCCCGGTGCTCGCTGGCTACGACCGCCATGCGTACCTGTTCGATGCCAACGGGCGTCTGGTGCCGAACCCGGTTCTGAGCACCTGGCGACAGAAGGGGTCGGCGATCAGCCGCGAGGAACGCACGGCACGGCACCCCGAATCGGGCGTCGAGTACACCTACGAACTGCCGTTCTCCACCCGAGACCGGGAGGGAGACCTTCGGTGCGCTCACGCTGAGTTCTCGGTACGACTGGCCAACCGGCGCTGAAACTCGGAGTGGGCGACACGGAGATCACCTGCCCTGTCCAGCACCGTGAACGGCAGCTCATACCGGTACTCGACGCCGCTTCCTGGGTGAGTTGCATGTAGGTCGGTCGGGTCGAACTGCTCGCTGTCGTCTCCACCGCCACGCTTGCGCCAATGGCTCAGCACCGATGGAGGTACCTGGCGACCGCGACGGTCAAAGGCATACTGCGTTCGGTCGTAGCCAGCGAGCACCGGGAACTGGGTGCGGTACACGGTCGCCAGCTCGTCGGCTGTGATGCCGAGAGCAACGGCGGTAAGCGCGTCAATCTCAAGTGCGGCTTGGCGGCGGTCGACGGCGCGGCGCAACGGAGTCGCGGCCGTCCACGAGTCAGTGACATCTCCGAGGTTGACAGTGACTCTGTCGGGGGTCGCCGTCCACCTGTCGCTAGCGAAGCTCGCCTCGTAGACCGCCTCCCAAAGTGGAGCAAAGGCAGCCGATACACACGTCAGACGCAGGTATCGGAGGCGCAACTCCGGCCACAACGGATGGCCTGATTCTATCGCCGGAATACGCTCAACCGTCGTTGCCCGGATGTTTGCCTTGGGCGCTGCCCGGACAACCAGGTCGCTGGTGAGAGACGCGAGTTGGAGCGAGACGTCGACCAGTTTCACGAGATCGTCGCTCACGGGGGTCACCGAGAAGACACCATCGATGTGCGCCGCCCCCGGAGGGATGACAGCGGAGATAAGCGTGCGCTCGCCCGTGTTCGCGGCCATCTTTCGCCAGGCAACCCTGTATCGACGCCGAGCCGATACCGAACCCTCTGGTTCGGCTTGCCAGTGGGTGTATGCGGCGTCGTACTCGGCGCGGTCCCCGCGTGGTTTGTAGGAGGTGGCGGGGATCGCGTCGGGTGGGAGGGCTTCGAGGTCGACGGCGGTCCAGTCCTGGTTGTGCAGCATGGTCGGGTTGGGCTGCTTGTAGAAGGGGTTGGCGACGTGGAGGTGGGGTCCTTGGAGGATCACCGAATCCCACGATTCAGGCACACCCCACTCCGAGTCGAACATCCCTTTCTTCCGGTCGATGCTCTCGTCCCAACCACGCGAGAACTGAAGGCCAAGTGAGCCGATCCTCGGTGCCTTCGAGAGCTTGTCGAGGACGGCGGCGGTGGAGCGGTTGACGGTGTAGACCATGCGTGACTGGCCGACGGGCACGTCATCGGACTCCAGGACGGCGTGCCAGGTGCCGAGGGCGGCGAGGTCGACTCGCTGGATGCGGCTTGAATGCGGGCGGAGGTCCCACTTGCCGTCGTCGTCCTTCAGGCCGGGCTCAGTTCCTGAACCATCATTTTGAGCGACCGCTCCACCGTGTCCGGATGGTAAAGCGACGTCGCCTGAAGGAACCCGGGATCGCCCTCGGCGGCGTAGACATGCACCCCGTAGCTCACGAGGTGATGGACCTCGAAGAGCGACAGTTCGTTGATGAACTGCCAGTGCCGACGAAGCCGGCGATAGGTGGCCGACCGCAGCAGCCCAGCTTTCTCGTCGGTGAAGTGGGTCTCGGGGTGGATGAGGCCAACCGAACCTCCGCGCTTGGTGGCCGAACCTGTTGATCTATTGGTTCGACCTGGGGTGAGACGGTTCTCAAAGACAGTCGTCAGCAGGAAGAACGCAACAAAGTGTCACGTCTACACCGAACAAGAAGCGTCGGCAGTTCACGGCTGAGTTCAAGGCCGACGTGGTGCAGCTCGTGGTGGCCGGTGCGGGTCGTCCGATCGCGCAGGTCGCCCGCGAGTTGGAGCTCAACGAGTCGTCGCTGTGTAGCGGGTCAAGGCCTACCGTGCCGAGCCCGCGGGGTCCGGATGCCCCGACACCGGTCGAAACCGCCGCGCCCCTCCCCACACCAGTGGGGATTCCTCTCCCTACGAGTAGAGGTCGTCGGCCGAATCCTTCCCGGGCCTACTGCGCGTGAGCGTCGTCGCGCGGTTCCATCGGCCGTGCTCAGTAGTCTTGAGGCGTGACTGTCGACGCCCCCGCCGATCAGCCAGACGACGGCGAGCGTCGTGAGCTGACTCCCGAAGAACAGGAGAAGTTGCGGCGGCTCGCTACGAGTCTGCAGGGCATCTCAATGCCCAAGTTCGAGTTCAATATCCCGAAGCTCGTGGACTCGAGTGCATTTGCGAAGATCGCCGCTGACGCCGCACGACTCTCTTCCTTCGCGTTGCCGGAGTCCACACTCAAGAACTTCTCGGCTCTCGCGGCTCAACAGTCACTCATGCTCGACTCGATGAAGCCTGTTGTCGAGGCGCAGAGCGTATGGAAGAAGCAGTTCGAGGTCATCAACAGTGACTTCTTCAATACTCACGCAGCGACTCAGGCGCAGTTCGCCCAACTGACTGCGAATCTGACCAAGACCATCGACTTCGGCATCAGTGACTCGTTCGCCAAGTTGGCGAGCCAGTTCGCCGCACAACAGTCCTCGTGGTTTAAGGCGTTGGGACCGGCGCTTGAGCGTCTGGGGGAGAGCTTCTACCCGTTCAATCTCCGGGCCATCGAGAACCTGGAGTTCGAGGACATCGAGAAGGTCGTCATGGCCGACAGCATCGCCCTGTACGGCGTACCGAGGGCTACATCGCGGAGGCGCTGATCCGCGCCGGGAGCGCTGCCAAGCGCCGTGAGATTTTAGGCCGCAAGTGGAAGGCGATGTCCGCAGACTGCCGTTCAGCACTCAACGGCTGCGATTCCGACTCCGTCGCGGGCTACGTGTCCTTTGGTCTGGCCGCGTTGGATGCGCTGGACAACGGGCACACCGAGGCTGCCCAGGCGCTCGCGGGCTCACTCATCGACAGCCTTCTCTCGAACTACTTCGGCAAGGAGCGCAAGAACTACACACCTGACAGGAAGGGCAAGCGGACCACGAAGGCCTACGAGGAGTTCACGGTCCGCCAGTTCATCGCGTTCGCCCCCATGTGGCAGACCTACCAGCAGTTCTGGGTTGAGGACGGCGACAAGATCCCGACCACGTTCAGCCGCAACGCGACCGCTCACATGGTCAGCCCGAGGCAGTACAACCGTCGTAACGCGATACAAGCACTCCTCTTCGCAACGAGCCTCATTTACTTCCTCAACGAGCAGGAGTCGAGGCGCAGGGTTGGGTGACGGGCAGCACCATGTGCACTCCGAGCAGAGCATCCGTTGAGACGACGTGATTGACGCCGCTACGGCAATGAGCCCCGGTCATGACGAGCAGCTCGTCTGGGTAGTCCCGATGACAGATTCGCCTGCGGGGCCCGGAGCCGTTAGGAGTGCGGCGATAGTCGGGCCTGCGGCGAGAAGTGGCATCGAACGGCCTATGCTCGCCGACGTCTGCTTACGAGACCCCCCTGTGGTCTTGCTTCCCGAACTTGGTGGCCAACACGTTGCGTTGGCGACTGACGCCCAACGGTTGTCGCATGACGAACACCAACACCAGCAGCCCCGCGTGGGCCAAAGAGATCGAGTCATGGCGGGTCGCGATGAAGGCGATGCGACTGTCGCCGCAGACGATCGAACTGCGGACCTACCACCTTCGTCGGCTGGCGCGGGCACAGCTCGCGGAGTCGCCGTGGGAGGTCTCCCGTGCCGACCTCCTGGAATGGACAGGCAAGCACGACTGGCGACGCGAGACCGCGCGAGCCGTCCGATCGTCCTTCCGCCGCTTCTGGGCGTGGGGCCTGAGCACCAGCCGGACGAAGGACAACGTGGCCGACGTGCTGCCGATGATCCGCCCGGAGCAGCCGCAGCCGCGCCCTGCCTCATCGACGGTCGTGGTGACCGCGATGAAGGACGCGGACGCGCGAGTGGCTCTCATGCTCCGGCTCGCTAACGAATTAGGGATGCGTCGTGGTGAAGTGGCGCAGGTCCATCCAGAGAACGACCTCGTCCACGACCTCGTCGGATGGGCGCTCGTCGTCCACGGCAAAGGCTCTCGCAAGCGCGTCCTACCTCTGCCGGACGACCTCGCACAGCTGCTCCGGGACGCGCCCTCGGGCTACCTCTTCCCAAGCCCGGACGGCGGCCATCTCTCGCCCCATTGGGTCGGCACACTGGTCTCCCGGGCGTTGGCCGACGGCACCACCATGCACCAGCTCCGACACCTCTGCGCCACGGAAGTGCATGAACAGACCCACGACCTCCGACTCGTGCAAACCCTCCTCGGTCATGCCTCGCTGGCGACCACCCAGAGGTATGTCGCGGTCGACGACAGCAAGGTCCGCGATGCCATCGCCGCTCGGTCTCATCGATGGAGCAGCTCACGCAGTTCTGGCGAGTAGGCTTGCCCCATGACGGTCAAAGAACTGCGGGAGCAGGCTAGCCGCCTGACCCGCGAGGAACAGGACGAACTCATTCGCGAGTTGTTCGTTCTGCGTGACGGTGATGCCGCCGCTGACCACGAAGCGATCCACTCGGCTTGGCTCGACCACGCTGAAGTACGCGCTGACGCTCTTCTGAATCGTGGGGTTCAGGGAGTGTCGAGTGCGGAAGTTCGACGTCGGACGGCCGAGATCATCGCAGCAGCGCCTTGATCACTCGCTACGAGTTCCATCCCGAAGCGGCAGCTGAGTTCGAAGAGCAGGTGCGGTGGTATGTCAACCGTGCCGGTGCGGACGTGGCGAGTCGATTCGATGCGGCGATCGACGAAACGATCTGCGGCTTGTTGAACTGGCCCGATTCCGGACTGGTCGAGCGAGTTCGGCCTGGCAAGCCCGCCATTCAGTCAATCAGCGTCAAACAGTTTCCGTTCCGAGTGGTCTATCAGATCCTCGGCGACACCGTGTTCGTGCTCGCAGTCGCCAGCGTGCATCGAGAACCCGACTACTGGACCGTTCGCGATGAGTAGGGCGAGAGCAGCCCGCATGTGTCTTCGCTCACGCATAGAGTGGCTCATGTGAGCGAGCTTCTGCCCGGTGTCCAGGCGCCAGCGATCCAAGACGGGATCTTGGACTACCTCTCCACGACGTTCGCTCTCGCTGACGAGGAAGCACGCATCGCTCTCGTCGACTTCCTCGCCGACCGCGACAACGGGATCTTCAAAGGGCCCTACCTCCGAGTGAGGCTTCCGTTCAAAGCCGCCGACGACGGCTGGCGTGACGCGCTGGAGTGGTACGAGGGTTTTCCACCGTACGGCCACCAGGCCACAGCGTTCGCGCGACTGAGCAGCCTCGACCTTGGCGCGTCGAAACCGAGACCCCTGCCGACCCTCGTCACCACCGGCACCGGCTCCGGCAAGACCGAGGCGTTCTTGTTCCCCATCGTCGACCACGTGCTGCGGGCGAAGCGTCACGGCACCACCGGCATGAAAGCGCTCATCCTCTACCCGATGAACGCGCTCGCCAACGACCAGGCGCAGCGTCTCGCCTCGATCCTGACATCCTCCGAGGACCTCGCAGGGGTGACGGCTGCGATCTACACCGGCGAACAGGAGTCGAAGCGTTCGAAGGTCTCCAAAGACAGCCTCATCACCCACCGTGACGTCATCCGTAGCGACCCGCCCGACATCCTGCTCACCAACTACAAGATGCTCGACCAGTTGTTGCTCCGAGAGAAGGACGCTGAGATCTGGGCCAAGAGCGCGACGAGTCTTCAGTACCTCGTGCTCGACGAGTTCCACACCTACGACGGCGCCCAGGGCACGGACGTGTCCATGCTGCTGCGGCGTCTCGGCCTCGCGCTGAAGTCGCACTGGCCGACCGACGCTTTCACCGAGTCGGATCGCGCACGTCCTCTGGGTGTCATCACTCCCGTGGCGACGTCGGCGACCTTGGGCGACAAGGGCGATCCCACCGCGATGTTGGAGTTCGCCCGCACCGTTTTCGGCGAGGAGTTCGACGAGTCCGCCGTGGTGACCGAGTCACGCTTGACCGTCGACGAGTGGGCCACGGGCGCCGCAGCGCTGGAGGCCCGCACCGATCGCGAAGCCGTCGAGAACGCGGTCGCACGCGCTCAGGGTCTCACCGATGGCCGCGCTATCGCTGAGGCGGTCCTGAGCCGACTCTTCGTCACCACCGCAGGCGGCGCTCCTGTGCTGAGTCGAGCCACACCCGAGGATCTGCTCTCGCTCACAAAAGCCCACCCCTTCACCCTTAAACTCGCCGCCCTCGCCGAGCAGGCGCAACCTCTTGACACCCTGATCGACGAGTTGCTTCCAGCGTTCGCCGCCGACGCTCGCAGTCGTGAGACCGCCGAGACGTTCTTGCTGCTGCTCTCGGCAGCCCTCAGCCATGTGCGCAAGGTCGTCGGCCGTGAGGCGCTCTCCATCGACGTGCATGTGTGGGTACGTGAGCTCACCCGCATCGATCGGGTCGCCCTCGGCTCACCGCAGTACTTCTGGTCCGACGACACCCACCTCGGCGATGCCGGCGCTGACGGAGAAGGCACCAGCGCTCCCGCCTTCCCAGCCGTATTCTGCAGGCACTGTGGCAGGTCCGGCTGGGCCGTCATGCGCGCCCCCGTGGGAGGCTTCGAGCTCACCGCAGACGAGCCCAGCGAGATTCGTCTGGGCCGCCTGACGGAGAACCATGAGTTCCGTGTCCTGATCCACGCCCCAGGCGAGGCTGAACGCGCCGGGCTCCTCGACGAGCCGATCCCGCACGACCCGGACGAGCCGCGCCTGATGTGGTTCCACACCACCGAGCGCAGGGTCGTCGCGGAACAGCCCGAGGACGACGCCGAGTCGGCGGCCAGCCGCGTCCTGCCGGTGCTGGTCCACACCGGCCCGAAGGCGGGGGAGTTCTCCACCAAAGACACCTGCCCGTCGTGTATGCAGAAAGACGGGATTCGCTTCCTCGGATCGGCCATCGCCACCCTGCTTTCCGTGGGACTCTCGACGATCTTCGGCAGCGACGACCTCGACAAAGTCGAGAAGAAGGCCCTCGTCTTCACCGACAGCGTCCAAGACGCCGCCCATCGAGCCGGATTCGTGCAGAGCCGCTCGCACAGCCTGACGCTGCGCTCCGTGTTGAGAGGCGCAGTCCACCACGACCTCGTCAGCCTCGACCTCCTCGTCGACCGCGCCATGCAGCAAGCCGGCGATGACCCGCACCTGCGCTATCGCCTCATTCCGCCGGACTTCGCCGACCGCAAAGAGTTCGAGGACTTCTGGCAGCGCGCCCGACAGAGCCAGGTGCCAGCCAAGGTCCGCACTCGCGTCAAACGCCGCCTGCTGCTCGACACAGTTCTCGAGTTCGGACTGCAAGCACGCCTAGGCCGCACCCTCGAACTCACCGGAAGTCTCGCCGCCGAGGTCGACATCTCACCTGCGGTGATGTTGAAGGCCGCCAGAGATGTCGAGAAGGCCGTCGGAGCCGACACCTTCGAGGGTATGGGCGTCACCGACGCGCAACGGATCGGCTGGGTGCGCGGCGTACTCGAACGTATGCGCACCGACGGAGCCATCGAACACGAGTGGTTCCGCACTTATCAACGCGAGGACGGGCGTCGTTACTCGATCTGGGGCGGACGCCCACGTTCCAACGGCATGCCCGCGTTCCCCCGCGGCCGAGGAGCCCCCGCGTACCCGCGTGTGGGCGGCGCGGGCGGAGTCCGTGACAGCGACCTGGTCTCCGTCGGCTCACCACAGAGTTGGTACGCCCTGTGGACGTCGCGTGTCCTTCTCCGCACACCCAGTGAGGCCGCCTCGCTCGCGTTGGCGTTGCTCGACCGACTCGCCTCGCTCGACATCGTCAACGTCGTCAACACCAATTCCGGCGGCAAGGTGTACGAGCTCCCTCAACGCGGCATCCTCGTCGGCCCCATCGAGGACGACGGCTACCGCGACGGCGACTATCTCCTCGCGTGCGACGTGTGCCGATCAGCGGTTCCCGGAACACGCCGGGTCGTGGACGAACTCGAGAATCAGCCCTGCTTCGTCGTCCGTTGCACGGGAACCCTGGCGCGGACCGGCGGACGTCCGGAGAACTTCTACCGGCGGCTCTACGAGGCGTCCGACGTCACGCGTGTCGTGGCACGTGAGCACACCAGCCTCTTGGACGACGCCATCCGGCTGGAGTACGAGAACCAGTTCAAGTCCAGTTCCACGGATCCACAAGCCCCGAACGTCCTCGTCGCGACGCCAGCGTTGGAGATGGGCATCGACATCGGCGACCTCTCCACCGTCATGCTCGCCTCATTGCCCAAGAGCGTCGCCTCCTACCTGCAACGAGTCGGACGCGCTGGCCGCCTGACCGGCAGCGCGCTCAACCTCGCCTTCGTCTCCGGCCGAGGGGAGCAGCTGCCTCGCCTCGGTGATCCGCTCTCGGTCATCAACGGCCAGGTCCGTCCGCCCGCGACCTACATCGAGGCCGAGGAGATCCTCCGACGGCAGTACATCGCGTCCGTCGCCGACCAGCTAGCCCGCCGCACAGACGCGCCCCGCCCTCAATCAGCCACTCAAGCCATCGGAGTCGTCGAGCCAGGGAGTTACCTGCACGCGGTCATCGAGTCCGCTGAGACCGCCGAGAGCCTGGAGGCCTTCCTCTCCTCCTTCGACTCTTTGACCGAGCACGCACGGACACGACTGAAGCAGTGGGTGACGCCTGAGTCCGGCCCGTTGTCCAGCGGGCTCTCGGTCTACCTCCATGAGCGACGGCATCAGTGGATGAGCCAGGTCGAAACGCTCAGGCGCCGAGTTCAGGAAGTGCAAGAGAGCCTGCCCGGCCTGCAGGAACGCGCCGAAATTCCTGCGGCGACAGAGGACGACAAAGTCGCCTTCCGCACAGCCAAGGCGGCGCTCGGCCTCGCGAGGACACAGTTGGCCGACCTTCAGGGCGACTACTGGATCGGTGTTCTCGAAGAGCACGGCATCCTGCCGAACTACACCCTCCTCGACGACTCGGTCACGCTCGATGTGACGCTGAGCTGGATCGACCCTGACACGCAGGAGTACATGTCCGAACCGGCCACGTTCAACCGAGGAGCGTCAGCCGCGCTCCGCGAGTTCGCGCCAGGGGCGACCTTCTACGCGCGTGGCTTCAAGATTCAGATCGACGCGGTCGATCTGGGCGCGGACGGCGAGTCCATCAGACGTTGGGCGTTCTGCCCCTCCTGCGGCTACGGGCAACAACTCGAACAAGCACACCCACCCGCATCGTGTCCACGGTGCGGTGAGGCGGCGATCTCAGACGTCAAACAAGTCATCGATGTGGTCGAGTTGGAGCGAGTCTCATCGGCCATGCGGCGTGAGGAGGCGGCCATCGACGACGGCCGCGACGAACGCGAGCGAGCCAGTTTCCAGGTGGTCACAGCAGCCGACGTCGGCGCACCCCGTCACCAGTGGTTCGTCGAGGACTATCCGTTCGGTCTCAAGCACCTCACCAATATGACCATCCGCTGGCTCAACCTCGGTAAAACCTCCGAACCGGGCTCAAGCCACAGGATTCTCTCCGGCGAGGAGTACGCGGCTCCGTTGTTCCGCGTGTGCTCTGGGTGCGGCAAGCTGGACGGCCGCACCGGACAGAACTCTCCTGCGGAACATAGGCCTTGGTGTATGTACCGCAACGCGACCCAGGAAAGCGTCCGGCACGTCGCCTTGTCACGAACGCTTCGCACCGAGGCGGTGGTCATTCAACTGCCAGCGGTGATCTCGATCGGAGACCGGTTCGCCGTTCCCAGCCTGCTCGCCGCGCTCCAACTCGGCCTGCGTGAGCACCTCGGCGGAGCACCCGACCACTTGGCCTTCGAGCGGATCGTCGATCCCTACCTCAGCGACGGCGCCGAGAATCGTGACGCGATCCTCATCCACGACACCGTGCCAGGCGGCACCGGCTACCTCGCCGAACTGGCCGACCCCGCGAAGGTCTACGCCCTGCTCTACCGAGCCTGGATTTTGGTCCGCGACTGTCCCTGCAAGGACGAGGGCCGAGCGTCGTGCCACCGCTGCCTCTCACCGTTCATCAACAGCTCCACCCAGAAGCACGTCTCCCGCGTCGCCGCGGAGCGGCACCTGAAGAGCATCCTGCTTTCCGGCGACTCCGAGGGCGAGCCGAGCGAGGCGCTGGGATGGATCGTCACCGAACACGAAACCGCGCCGCCGGATCAAGAGACTCACATCGAGCAAAAGTTCCGCAAGGTGCTCTATGACCGACTCACCAAGGGTCTCGGCGCCAGTGTCCAGGAGCAACCTGGGCCGAACGGGAACCGCTGGACCATCCATCCCGGTGGTGCCCGCACCTGGAGGATGGAGCCGCAACTCTCCCTCGGCGGGGTGAAGCCGGACTTCGTCTTCTACAGCAACGACCAGAACGTCCCGCGTCTCGCCGTGTTCTGCGACGGCTGGCAATTCCACGCCAGCCCCGTCGTCAACCGTGTCGCTGACGACGCAGCCAAGAGAGCCATGCTGCGCGACCAGAATTGTGTCGTTCTCGGACTGACCTGGCACGACCTCGTCGACGCCGAATCACGCACTCCAGCACCACCTCCCTGGTTCGCCGAATCCCGCTGGACACAGGCGATGGCCGCCACCGGAGGGACGCTCAAACCGGCCCACCTCGATCTCGTCAAAGGCGGCCCCCTCGACTACCTCGTCCGCTGGATCAGCCACCCCGACCCCGCAGGCATCGAAGCGCTCGCAGAAGCGCTCCCGCTGCTGCTCATCGGCGCAGGATCACACGGCAAGACCGAGAAGGGCACGAGCCTGGTCGCTCTGACCAAGACAGTTCACGACGGCGGCGCGCTCCCCGCCGAAGGCGATCTGCTCGCGTGGGGCTGGCAGCACGACACGCTCACCGTCCTCGCGCGCAACGTCGCCGCGCAGGGCTACAGCACCGAGGTCTCCGTCCTCCTCGACGACCGCGACAGTCGTCTCGGACACCACCACAAGGGCGCGTGGCGCGAGTGGATCAGACTCGCGAATCTCCTCAACCGTCGTCTTCAACCGGCTCACGTCACGACCTACTCGCTCGCTGCGACCTCACCGACGAGAACGACTCCTGACGGGGTCGGACTGGCCGAACCGTGGGCATCGCTCTACCAATCGGCAGTGAACGAGGCGGAGAAGAAGTTGATCGCCCTCCTCGCCGCTTCCGGAGCGCCTGCTCCTTCACTCGGCTACGAGACCACCAACGGATTGCCCATCGACGTCTCATGGCCCGAGTACCACGTCGCCGTCAACATCGACCTCGCCGACGATGACCGCGACGAGTTGAGCCACGACGGTTGGACGCTCGTCGACGCCGAATTGGAGGCCATCTTGTCCACCCTTGCCAGTGCCGGAGCCAGCTAATGCCCCAGATCATCCTCGGACCGCGACAGTACGCGCCGAAAATCGACGGTTCGGTGCGCGGCAAGGCCTACAACTTCCTCGCCAAGCTCGCTGACGACGACACTCTGCCCGGTCTGCACATCGAGCCCATCGTCCGCGCCATCGACCCGCGGGTTCGCACGGGCCGAGTCGATGACTTCTGGCGCGCCGTCCTCTTCAAGGTGCAGGGCCACGAGCAGGAGGCCATCTACGTCTACCTCGGCGTATGGCCCCACGACGCCGCAGCTGACTTCGCGATGAAAGCGCGGCTCAAGGTCAACCCGGTCAACGGCATCGCCGAGTTGCTCCTCGCCGACGCGCCAGTCATTCCGACGACGCCGGACGACACCAGCGTCACCGATGACACCGCGCCCACCGAGCCGCTTCTCATCCGGCTCGGGCTCACCCTCGACGCGCTCGTGGAAGATCTGGGGCTCGACACCGAGGTCGCAGAGTTGGCGCTGGAATGCGCCGAGGCGGAGGATGTCATCGAACTCGCCTCGCTGGTGTCCAGTTGGCAGGGCGTCGCCCTCATCGACCTCAGCGCCGGACGTTCCATCGAGGCCGTCAGAGAGACGCTCGCGATCAGCGAGGAAGAGAAGCCCGCACACACAGAAGACCCGGACACCGAGTTGGCGGCAGCGCTGCACCACCCAGCCGCACGTCTCCAGTTCGCCTTCATCGAGGACAACGAGGAACTGCGTCGGGCCATCGAGGACGCCGACTTCGCCGCGTGGCGTGTCTTCCTCCACCCGGAACAGCGCAAGTACGCCGAACGGTCCTGGAAGGGTTCGTTCCGTCTCTCCGGTGGAGCAGGCACTGGGAAGACCGTCGTGCTGCTGCACCGGGCGAGGAACCTCGCTCGGAAGAACCCCGAGGCTCGTATCGTCCTGACGACCTACAACAAGACACTCGCCGACGCTCTGCTCCGCGACCTGAAGACCCTCGACCCCACGTTGACCATCGCCGACAAACTCGGGGACGTCGGCGTCTTCGTTCGAGGCGTGGACGCCGCCGTCCGTTCCGTCCTTCAGTCCGGCTCACCGTCACTGGAGACGGCCGTCGAAGGGGTGCTGGGATCACGGACCAGCCAGATCGGCAAGATGACCGACCGAAACGCATGGCGCGACGCCATCGCCTCAGACGGTTCGAAGCTTCCCGCCGACCTCAAGAGCCGGGCGTTCTTCCAGTCCGAGTACGAGCTTGTCGTGCTGCCCCATCGAGTGAGGACGCTCGCGGAGTACGCCAAGGTCCGCCGGGCGGGCCGTGGCGTACCACTCGACCGCAACGCTCGTGCCGCAGTCTGGTCCGTCATCAACGCCTACCGCCTCAACGCCGCCATCCACGGCAGCGCTGACTTCGCGGAGGCGGCCGCCATCGCGGCCGAGGTGCTCAACGAATCGGGCGACCGTCCTGCCGACCACGTCCTCGTCGACGAGGGCCAGGACCTCAGCCCGACGCACTGGCAGTTCCTGCGCGCTCTCACCGACGAAGGGCCGGATGATCTTTTCATCGCCGAGGACTCCCACCAACGCATCTATGGGAACCGCGTCGTCCTCGGGCGCTACGGCATCAGGATCGTCGGACGCTCGCAGCGTCTGCGACTCAACTACCGCACCACAGCGCAGAACCTTCGCTACGCGGTGAGCGTGCTCACCGGAACCGAGTTCATCGACTTGGAGGAAGGCGTCGAGGACACCGACGACTACCGGTCTGCGCGGGTCGGTCCTGTTCCACGTCTCCTTCCCGCCGCGAACCTCGCCGAGGAACTGGAAGTGGCCGCGGATGTCGTCGGCGCTTGGCTTACAGCGCTCAAGGACGGCGAGGGTCCTGAGACCATCGGCATCCTGGTGCGTACCGAACAAGCGGGAGAGCAACTGGTCCGCGCGCTCGATGAGCGCCAACTCCCGGCACGCTTTGTCTCCGACAAGACGGTTCCGTCGGGCAAGCCGGTGGTGATGACCATGCACCGGGCCAAGGGGATGGAATTCGCTCGTGTCCTCATCTTCGGAGTGGACTCGTCGGCACTGCCTGCTCCGTTCGCGCTGAGAAACGTCTCCGCGTCGGACAAAGCCGACATCCTCCAACGTGAGAAGTCGTTGCTCTACGTCGCAGCCACCCGAGCCCGCGACGAACTGGTGATCTTGTGGGCCGGCGACCCGAGCGAGTTGCTACCCGCTCACGCGGCAAGCAGCGGAAGCGCATGACGGCCGCTTTTCGTCCACCGCGCAACCGGTCGACATGGCCTGACCGCCGCCGTCTCGGGATCTGAGACGTGCGTCCACGCCCTGTCCGTCGTGCCAGGCTCGGGGTGACGCCCACCACGACCCAGGAGCACCGATGAGCGAGAACTGGTCCTTCGAGACCCAGCAGATCCACGCCGGCCAGACGCCCGACCCGACCACCGGAGCCCGTGCGCTGCCGATCTACCAGACCACGTCCTACCAGTTCCGCGACACACAGCACGCCGCCGACCTGTTCGCACTGGCCGAGCCGGGCAACATCTACACGCGCATCATGAACCCGACCCAGGGCACGGTCGAGGAGCGTCTCGCCACCCTCGAGGGCGGCGTCGGCGCGCTGCTCGTCGCCTCCGGCCAGTCGGCCACCACCGGCGCGCTGACCAACGTCGCCGAGGCCGGCGACCACATCGTCGCGTCGGCCAGCCTCTACGGCGGCACCGACTCGCTGCTGCGCCACACCTTCCCGAAGCTCGGCATCACCGTCACCTTCGTCGAGGACAACAACGACCCCGACGCCTGGCGCGCCGCCGTCCAGGACAACACCAAGGTGTTCTTCGGCGAGACCATCGGCAACCCGAAGGGCGACGTCCTCGACCTCGAGGCGATCGGCGCGGTCGCCAAGGAGGTCGGCGTGCCGTTCATCGTCGACAACACGATCGCCACGCCGTACCTGCTCAACCCGCTCAAGCACGGCGCGGACACCGTCATCCACTCGGCCACGAAGTACATCGGCGGCCACGGCACCGCCATCGCGGGCGTCGTCATCGACGGCGGCACCTTCGACTACGGCGCGCACGGCGACAAGTTCCCCGGCTTCACCACCGCCGACCCGAGCTACCACGGCCTCGTGTTCGCCGACGCGCTCGGCCCGGCGGCGTTCATCGCCAAACTGCGCGTGCAGTACCTGCGCAACGTCGGCCCGGCGATCAGCCCCTTCAACGCCTTCCTCATCGCGCAGGGCCTGGAGACGCTGAGCCTGCGGATCGAGCGCCACGTCGAGAACGCCCGCAAGGTCGCCGAGTGGCTGCAGGCCCGCGAGGACGTCGCGAAGGTCACCTGGGCCTCGCTCGACGGCAACCCCTACAAAGAGCTGGCCGACAAGTACACGCCGAAAGGCGCGGGCGCGGTGCTCACCTTCGAGCTGCCCGGCGGTGTCGAGGCGGGCCGGAAGTTCATCGACGCGCTGGAGCTGTTCAGCCACGTCGCGAACATCGGCGACGTCCGCTCGCTGGCCATCCACCCGGCCTCGACCACCCACTCCCAGGGCACCCCCGAGGAGCACGCCGCCACCGGCGTCACCCCCGGCCTGGTCCGTCTGGCCGTCGGCATCGAGCACATCGACGACATCCTCGCCGACCTGGAGAAGGGGCTCGCGGCCGCACAGTGAACCGTCGTCACGCCGAGATCGGCGACCTGACGCTGGAGTCAGGTCGGGTGTTGCCGTCCGTGAGCGTCTCCCACCGCACGTGGGGGACGCGCGCGGGCGGCGACGCCGTGCTCATCGAGCACGCGCTCACCGGCGACTCCGAGGTGACGAGTTGGTGGCGCGACCTGGTCGGTCCGGGCCTCGCCATCGACACCGACCGCTGGTTCGTCGTGGCCGCCGACATCCTCGGCGGCTGCGGCGAGACCACCGGCCCGACCTCGCTGGCGCCCGACGGACAGCCCTGGCGCTCGCGTTTCCCCGACCTGACGGTGCGCGACCAGGTCGCGGCGGAGATCCTCCTCGCCGACCACCTCGGCGTCGACCGCTGGCACGCGGTGATCGGCGGGTCGGCGGGCGGGATGCGCGCGCTGGAGTGGGCGGTCACCGCGCCGGAGCGGGTCGAGCGGCTGTTCCTGCTGGCCACCTCGGCGGCGGCCTCGGCCGAGCAGATCGGCCTGTCGGCCATCCAGCAGACGGCGATCCGGAACGACCCGGAGAACGGCCTCGCGCTGGCCCGCCAGATCGCGCATCTGACCTACCGCAGCGAGCCGGAGCTGGCCCAGCGCTTCGGCCGCGAGGTGCACGACGACGGACGTTTCGCGGTGGCGTCCTATCTCGCCCACCACGGCGATAAATTGGTCCGCCGCTTCGACGCCGACGCCTACGTGACGCTGACCCGCGCGATGGACAGCCACGACGTCGGCCGTGAGCGGGGCGGCGTCGTAGCCGCGCTCGCCCGGGTCACCGCGCGGACCGTCGTCGCCGGCATCGACTCCGACCGCCTCTACCCGCTCGCCCAGCAGCAGGAGCTGGCCGACGGCATCCCCGGCGCCGACGGCCTCAAGGTCGTCACCTCGCTCCACGGCCACGACGGCTTCCTCATCGAGTCCGATCAGGTGGGGGCTCTGGCCCGGGCGCTCCTAGACTGACGCGGTGAGCAAGCTCGGCCTGATCCAGGTCTGCCTGGCCGGCGTCCTGTGGGGCACGGCGGGGCTCGTCGCGGCGGTGCTGCACGACGACCACGGGCTCGGCGCGACGACGACGAGCGCCTGGCGCATGGTCGTCGCGACGGCGGCGCTGCTCGCCTTCGTCATGATCGCGCAGCGGACACGCCAGGTCGTCGCGGCGGTGCGCGCGCGGCCGCTGACCATGGTCGTGCTCGGCTGCGGGACGGCCGTCTACCAGGGCCTCTACTTCCTCGCCGTGCTCGCGGTCGGGGTGAGCGTCGCGACGGTCGTGTCGCTCGGACTCGCTCCACTGCTCGCCGCCGCGTGGGAGCACTCGCGGACCCGCACCCGGCCGACGCTCCGCGAACTCCTCGTGCTCACAGCGGCACTCGTCGGGCTGGTGCTCGTCTCGCTCGCCTCAGCCGGACACGGCGCGCCCGGCGACGACCCGGCGCTCGGAGTGCTGCTGGCCGTCGCCGCGGGCGCCACCTACGCCGTCACCACCGTCCTCGGCCACCACCTGGCCCGCGACGTCGACCCGCTCGCCCTGACGACCGGCGGCACGACCGTGGGCGCGGTGGTCCTGGCGCCCTTCCTGATCCTCGCGGCCGCGCAGGGCGGCCCGGTCGTCGCCACCGACCCCACCGCGCTGCTGCTCGTCGTCTACCTCGGCGTCGTGACGATGGCGCTGTCCTACGGGCTGCTCTACGCGGGCCTGCGGACCGTCGCCGGGTCGGCCGCCACCGTCGCCACGCTGGTCGAGCCGCTGAGCGCCGCCGCCCTCGCCGTCTGGTTGCTCGACGAACGCCTCACCGCCCCCGCGGTCCTCGGCGGCCTGCTCATCCTCACCGCCGTCGCCGGCCTGCGCCCCGCCCCGCGCGACGAGTCGCCTTCTCACGAGATAGGCGACGCGTCGGGTCATTCTCCCGAAGGAAGACGACCCGACGCGGCGCACATCCGGGATGGACTCAGCGCTCCTCGGAGCCCTCGATGAAGGCCTCGAGCTTGGCGCGGCCGAGGTCGTCGGGACGTTGCTCCGGCGGGGACTTCATCAGGTAGGACGACGCCGACAGCAGGGCGCCGCCGATGCCGCGGTCCTTGGCGATCTTCGCCGCGCGGATGGCGTCGATGATGATGCCGGCCGAGTTCGGCGAATCCCAGACCTCGAGCTTGTACTCCAGGTTCAGCGGCGCGTCGCCGAAGGCGCGGCCCTCGAGGCGCACATAGGCCCACTTGCGGTCGTCGAGCCAGGCGACGTAGTCCGACGGGCCGATGTGGACGTCCTTGTCGTGGACCTTGCCGGCCAGCGGGCCGGTCAGGTTCGACGTGACGGCCTGCGTCTTGGAGACCTTCTTGGACTCCAGACGCTCACGCTCCAACATGTTCTTGAAGTCCATGTTGCCGCCGACGTTCAGCTGGTAGGTGCGGTCGAGCACGACGCCGCGGTCCTCGAACAGCTTCGCCATGACGCGGTGCGTGATGGTCGCGCCGACCTGGCTCTTGATGTCGTCGCCGATGATCGGCACGCCGGCCGCCTCGAACTTCGCCGCCCACTCCGGGTCGGAGGCGATGAAGACGGGGAGCGCGTTGACGAAGGCCACGTTCGCGTCGATGGCGCACTGCGCGTAGAACTTGTCGGCCTCCTCCGAGCCCACCGGCAGGTAGGACACGAGCACGTCGGCCCGGGTGTCCTTGAGCACCTGCACGACGTCGACCGGCTCGGCGTCGGACTCGTCGATGGTCGCCAGGTAGTACTTGCCCAGGCCGTCGAGGGTGTGGCCCCGCTGCACAGTGACGCCGGTCGGCGGCACGTCGGTGATCTTGATGGTGTTGTTCTCGCTGCTGCGGATCGCCTCGGAGAGGTCGAAGCCGACCTTCTTGGCGTCGACGTCGAAGGCGGCGACGAACTCGACGTCCTTGACGTGGTAGTCGCCGAACTGGACGTGCATCAGGCCGGGGACGCTCCCGGCCGGATCGGCGTCCTTGTAGTACTCGACGCCCTCGATCAACGAGGTGGCGCAGTTGCCCACGCCCACAATGGCTACCCGTACCGAACTCATCGGTGCTCCTTTTTTGAAATGCTCGGGGTCATGCTGTCTGGCTGGTCGTGTCGGGGTCGCCGGCGTCGTCGCCGGCGACCGCGTACCCACCTGCACGCTCGCGGTCGATGAGCTCGGTCAGCCACTGGACCTCGCGTTCGACCGACTCCAGGCCGTGGCGCTGGAGCTCGCGCGTGTAGGAGTCCGCCTGACGCCGACCCCGTTGGGAAGCGTCGCGGACGTTCTCGAGCCGCTCCTGGAGCCGGCTGCGCCGACCCTCGAGGATGCGGACCCGCGTCGGCGTGTCGGTGCGCGCGAAGAACGCGAACCGGACGCCGAAGTTCTCGTCGTCCCACGTGGCCGGGCCGGACTCCTCCATGACCTGCGCGAAGGACTCCTTGCCCTCGGCGGTCAGGCGGTAGGCGATCCGGTTGCGGCGGCCGCGCACGGCGGCCTCCGGATCGTCGTCGGCCACGATGAGCCCCTGGCGCACGAGTGACTTCAAGCAGGGGTACAGCGTGCCGTAGGACAGCACCCTTCCCCAGCCGAGCAGAGCGATCAACTGTTTGCGCAACTCGTACCCGTGCATCGGGGAGTCGTGCAACAGTCCGAGGATCGCGAGCTCGAGCGCAGCGCCGCGCCGTGCCATGGACACACCTCACGTGAGTGGAATTGATATATCGAGACGATACATCGAATCGTCGCGGGAGTCACGTCGGGGCCGGACGGCCGTCGCCGTCCGGCCGCTCACAGGCTGCCGATAGGTTTGGACCCGATGACCTGACCAGGCACACTAGAGGCCCTGGCCAGATCGGCGCGCCCGGAAAAGCGGGACACGCGTCGGTCGGTTCGAGATGGAGGTGCCCGGCGGTGACGCGGAGCAATAAAGTGAGTGCGGGAAACAGGCAGGCCAAGCGCGGCGGCCCGTTCAAGTGGTTCCGTGCCATCGGCGGCGAGGGCAAAGCCTGGTGGGTCAAGACCCTGCGCTGGCTGGCCTTCCTGACGGTCGCCGGATTCGCGACGGGCGCGCTGGCCTTCTTCATCCTGTATCGGATGATCGAGATCCCCGACCCGAACCAGGAGTTCCAGACCCAGACCACGAAGGTCTACTTCTCCGACGGAACGACCCAGTTGGGCGAGTTCGCCGAGCAGCAGCGCGAGAACGTCTCGCTCGACCAGGTGCCCGACGTCATGCAGGCGGCGGTCATCGCGGCCGAGGACCGCACCTTCTACTCCAATCGCGGCCTCGACTTCAAAGGCATCATCCGCGCCTTCCGTGACAACACGGCCTCCGGCGAGATCCAGGGCGGCGCCTCGACGATCACCCAGCAGTACGTCAAGATCCTTTATCTGACCCAGGAGCGCTCGTACCAGCGCAAGGCCAAAGAGGCCATCCTGTCGCTCAAGATCCACAACCAGTTGAGCAAGTCCGAGATCTTGGAGGGCTACCTCAACACGGTCTACTACGGCAACGGCGCCTACGGCGTGCAGGTCGCCGCACGCACCTACTTCAACAAGGACGTCTCGGAGCTGAGCGTCCAGGAGGCGGCCTACCTCGCCACCGTCATCAACTCGCCGAGCCGCTTCGACCCTTACACTGCCAACTGCACGGCCAACGAGGCCAGCCCCGAGTGTCAGGCCGACCGCTCGGTCATCCTCGAGCGCTACCAATACGTGATCGACGGCATGGAGAAGTCCGGCGCGATCACCCTCGAGGAGGCCACTGCGGCCTACGACACGCTGCCGGCCTTCTCCCCGCGCGTGATCAGCGACCGTTACGGCGGAACCAACGGCTTCCTGCTCAAGATGGTCGAGAACGACATGGCCCGCCGTGAGTTCAGCGACTCGGAGGTGCAGGGCGGCGGCCTGCGCATCATCACCACCTTCGACGCGGGCATGCAGCAGGCCGCGATCGACGCGGTCAACGAGGTCAGCCCCCAAGGCCTGGAGGGCCTGCACCAGGCGGTCGTCGCGGTCGAGCCGGGCACCGGCGCGGTCAAGGCGATCTACGGCGGCCCCGACTTCCTGGCCAGCCAGATCAACTGGGGGACGACCGAGACGCAGCCCGGATCGACCTTCAAGCCGTTCGCGGTGATCGCGGCTTTAGAGGACGGCTTCAGCCTGCGAAGCTCGCTGACCGGCCAGTCCCCTTACCGGACGCCGGGCGGCGAGACGGTCAAGAACTACGGCGACAGCGGCGGCGTCTCCTTCGGCACCGTCACCCTGCAGCAGGCGACCGCCAAGTCGATCAACACCGCCTTCATCGACCTCACCTACAAGATGAGCGACGGCGGGGACGTCAGCGTCGGCGCGAGCAAAGTGATCGACGGAGCCAGGCAGGCCGGCATCCCCGAGTCGACCTTGGAGAACATCGAGGCCGTGCCGGTCGCCACGCTGGGCTACGCGCCGGTGGCCCCGGTCGACATGGCCAACGCCTACGCGACCATCGTCGCGAGCGGCAAGCGCTCGGAGTGGCACGTGGTGAGCAAGGTGACCTCTCCGGAGGACGCGGTGCTGTTCGAACAGGTCGCCGAGCCGGAGCAGAGCGTCCCCGCCGACGTCGCCGCCGACACGCTGTCCGCCCTGAAGGCGGTCACCTCCTCGGGCGGCACCGGCCAGAACGGCAACACCGTCTGCCCGACGATCGGCAAGACCGGCACCGCCACGGCCACCGGAACCGACGGCTACGAGCACATCTCGTCCGTGTGGTTCGTCGGGGCCACGCCGAAGCTGGCGACGGCGGTCATGTACAACCGCGGCGTCGGCAACGAGTCGCTGGAGGGCTTCCTGTCCCCGGCCACCGGCGGCGGCTATCCGGCCAGGACGTTCAAGACGTTCATGAACAAAGTGCTCGACAGCAACGACTGCGGCGAGTTCCCCGCAGCGGCCAACATCAAGCCCAGCAGCATGGTGACGACCACCACGGCCGCGCCCCAGTGCGGCGCGACCGAGCAGTTGAACGCCGACCGCACGGCCTGTGAGCCTCGCACAGTGCCCCAGTGCTCCAGTTCCGAGAAGCTCGACTCGACCGGGTACGACTGCGTCCCGCGAACCTGCGCGGACGACGGGCTGACCGGCACGTATCCGAATTGCACGAGTCCGACGCCGACCACGACGACACCCACGCCGACAGCCACGGCATCACTCGCTACGAGCTACTACCAAACCCAGGCGACGTGTAAGCCTTCCTCCCGGTATCGCTGGGACGGGCAACGATGCTGGATACAATGATCGTGCGGTGATCCCGAGGGCTCCCGACCTGCTGGTCGGGAGCCCTTCGCCGTGCGAGGAACGGGTCAGACGAAACGGACGGCGTCGAAGCTCGCGATGGTGTGGCGCACCGTCACCGGGACGGCCTCGCCGACCTCCGGCGGCGTGGTCCCCGCAGGCAGGAAGAGCATGGACGCCTGCATGTGCGGCGGTTCGGCGAACCAGGTGCGGCGCCCGCCGATCGCGAAGGGGGCCAGGGCCAGGCCCGCGGCCTCCATCACGCCGTAGGCGAGCGACTTGGCCCGGTCCTTGGCTCCGGTGACCGCGCGCGGGGCCTCCAGGCCGACGCTGTGGCTGGTGCCGCCCTCGACGATCACGATGTGCCCGTCCCGCGGCATCGCCCGCTGGCGGTAGCCGACCCGGTCGCCGCGCCGCACCGGATGCACGTCGAGCACGCTCGCCCAGACGCCCAGCTCCGAGCCGTCGCCGTGCCAGAGGCGGGTGCCGATCCGCGGACGGACACTCAGTTGGGGCCGGGTCTCGCGCAGCTCGTCGAGCTCGGCGGGGGTCAGGTGAGAGACGAAGAGGCGGTCGGATGCGATCTGCGAGGCGAGCAGCACGCCGGCCCACCGCTGCGCCTCGGCGAGCTGTCCGCCCTCCATCGGCAAGTGGATCGAGAGGCCTTCGACGGCCAGCCCCTCGGCCGCCCGGGCGGCGGCCGCCAGCTCGTGGCGGTCGAGACCGTGGCGCAGCATGGAGGTGCGTCCCTCGAGAAGGATCCGGGCGCCGGGGGCGCGCTCGGCCAGCGCGGCGACGTCGTCGACGCGGCCGAGCGTGTGCACCACCCGGGGATCGAGGACCGCCTCGGACAGGAAAGGGCGCCACGGCGACAGGACCAGCACGTCGCCGCCGAACGCGGCCAGCGCGCCCGGGACCTCGCTGTAGGAGCCGACGGCGATGAGGTCGGCTCCGATCCGGGTGGCCTCGGCGGCCAGCAGATCGCGGCCGAGTCCGTAGCCGTTTCCTTTGACGACGGGGACAAGGCCGGGCGTCGCCTCGACGAGCTCGTCGATCCGTCGTCGCCAGGAGTCGGCCACGACGCGTAGCTCGAAGGTCATGTCAGCGCCTTCCGAGGTAGAGGGTGAACGCCTTGTAGAGGGCGCGGTTGAGCGGCAGGTCCCACTCGCCCAGGTACTCGACCGCCCGGCCGCCGGTGCCCACCTTGAACTGGATGAGCCCGATGTGCGGGTCGTCGGCGTCGAGGGTGTCGGTGATGCCGCGCATGTCGTAGACGGTGGCGCCGGCCGCGAGGGAGTCGGCGATCATGCGCCACTGGACGGCGTTCGAGCCGCGCACCTCGCGCTTGGCGGTCGTCGACGCGCCGTAGGAGTACCAGGCGTGCTGGCCGACCCGCACCATCGTCGTGGCCGCGACGAGGTCCCCCTCGTGGCGGGCGAGGTAGAGGCGCATGCGGTCGGGCTCGTCGGCGTTGAGCGCGTCCCACATCGTCGTGAAGTAGGAGGCCGGACGCGGGATGAAGTGGTCGCGCTCGGCGGTCTCGACGTAGACGCGGTGGAAGTCGTCGAGGTCGTCGCGGCCGCCGAGGCTCACCTCGACGCCGAGCTTGGCGGCCTTCTTGATGTTGCGCCGCCACAGCTGGTTCATGCCCTTGAGCACGGCGTCCTCGGTCAGCGGCGCGCCGTCGGCGTCGGTGAGCGGGACCTGGAAGTTGTACTTCGGCTGGCCCGCCGAGAAGCCGCCCTCGACCGGCACCGGGCGCCAGCTGCGCGCGGCCAGCCCGTCGGCGACGGCCAGCGCGGCGGCGTCGCTGTGGTCGGCGGGGACGTCGGAGAGCGTGCCCAGCACCGGGTCGGCGACGCCGGCCTTGATCGCGGCGGCGTTCCAGGCGCGGCTGACGACCGGCGGCCCCATGCGGATGGCGAAGGCCTTGGCGGCCTTGAGGTGGGCGACCATCGGTGCGAGCGCGGCGTCGAGGTCGATTCGCGTCCAGTCCAGGTCGGGGCCCTCCGGGAGGTAGGCCAGGTACCGCTCGATCTTCGGGACCGGGCGGAACAGGACCAGTCCCGCCCCGACCATGCGGTCGCCGTCGAACCAGCCGATCGACTCGGCCCGCCACTCCGCCTTCACCGCGGCCCAGCCGGGCGTCTGCAGGAAGCTCACCGAGGGGCGCGAGGCGATCCAGTCGCGGTGCTCGTCGGCGCTGATCGTCCGTACGTCAAGAGGAGTCGTCACCCACCCGAGGCTACCGGCCTCCCGTCACGCCGCCGCCCGCTCACCGCGTTCCTTGTCACCGCCCCTCCCTTTCCGTCGAAATGCACAGTAGAAGTGCGTCGAAATGCACAGTGGCGGAGGGATGGCTGCCCTCCGGTGCTCATCGACGAGTGGCAGTTGGAACCGCAGACCTGGGAACGCGTGCGCCGGGCGGTCGACGCCGACGCCATCGGCGGGCGCTTCCTCCTCGCAGGATCGGCGGGCGTCGCCCCCGGTGTGCGCGTCCACTCCGGCGCCGGACGGATCGTCAGCGTCCCCATGCGCCCACTGGCGGTCGGCGAGCGGGGCCTCGGCACGCCGACCGTGTCCCTACGCGGCCTGCTCACCGGGGCGAGCGATATCGGCGGAGACACCTCCGTCGGCCTGCCGACGTACGTCGACGAGATCGTGCGATCGGGTTTCCCCGGCATCCGCGACCTCCCTGAGACCGCTCGGCGCCTTCAACTCGACAGCTACGTGACGCGCCTCGTGGAGCGCGAACTGCCCGAGAACGGCGTCTCCGTGCGACGCCCGTCGACGCTGCTGGCCTGGTTGACCGCCTACGGAGCCGCCACCGCGACCAACGCCGCCTACGCCACCGTGCTCGACGCGGCCACGGCCGGCATCGCCGACAAACCCTCTCGGACCACCGTCGACGGGTATCGCGAACATCTTCAACGGTTGTTCATCCTCGACCCCGTCCCCACCTGGACCCCCGCCTTCAGTCCGCTGAAACGACTGACCTTGACGCCGAGGCACCACCTCGTCGACCCGGCGCTCGCCGCCCGGCTGGTCGGCGTGGGCCCCGCCGGCCTGTTGCGCGGCGACGGCGGGCGTGTCGCGGCCGCCACCGGCACCTGGCTCGGCGCGCTTTTCGAGTCGCTGGTGACGCAGAGCGTCCGGGTGTACGCCACCGCTTGCGGGGCCACGGTCAGCCACCTGCGGACGAAGAACACCGACCGCGAGATCGACGTGATCGTCGAAGGGCCGGAACGCGAGGTCGTGGCGATCGAGGTCAAGCTCTCGGCGACCGTCGACGACCCCGATGTGCGCCATCTGAACTGGCTGCGCGACCAGATCGGCGACCGCTTGGTCAACCGCGTCGTCATCACCACGGGCGAGGTCGCCTACCGACGCTCTGACGGCGTGGCGGTGGTGCCGCTCGCGCTACTGGGGGCGTGAGGGGCGATCAAGTGAGGTAGGCCCCGCTCATCCCCCTTCTGAACGAGGACGCGTGCGGGTCCGCACTGTGCGGGTGCGGCCGCGATAGCCATGCCGAAACATGCCTGACACGTCGCGGTCCTACACTCACGCCGTGAGTGAGACGAGCCTCTTCGACGACTACGGCGGCGGCGCCGGTTTCGATGAGATGTTCACCGCCGCCGGTCAGGTCCGCTCCGAGTACGAGGCCATCCATCGGCGTTTCGTCTCGATGGGCGCCGAGGAGGTCCGCTCCCGTGCCGAGGCGCTCGCGTCGTCCTACCTCGACCAGGGCGTCACCTTCGGCGTGGCCGGCGAGGAGCGTCCCTTCCCGCTCGACATCGTGCCGCGCGTCATCGAGGCCGAGGACTGGCACCGGGTCGAGCGCGGCGTCGCCCAGCGGGTGCGCGCGCTGGAGGCCTTCCTCGCCGACGTCTACGGCGACGGCAAGCTGTTCAGCGACGGCGTGGTGCCCCGTGAGACGGTCGTCACCTCGCCCCACTACCACCGGGTCGTGGCCGGGTGGGAGCCCGCGGGCGGCGTGCGCGTGCACGTCGCCGGCGTCGACCTGATCCGCGACGGCGACGGCGCCTTCCGGGTGCTGGAGGACAACGTCCGGGTGCCGTCGGGCGTCTCCTATGTGATGACCAACCGCCGCGCCCTGTCCGGCGCGCTGCCGGAGGTCGTGGCGGGCCACCGCATCCGGCCGGTCCAGCAGTACTCGCTGCACCTGCTCGCCGCGCTGCGGGCCGCCGCGCCCGCCGGCGTGAGCGACCCGACGGTCGTCGTGCTGACCCCGGGCGTCTACAACTCGGCCTATTTCGAGCACACGCTGCTGGCCCGCACGATGGGCGTGGAATTGGTGGAGGGGCGCGACCTCGTCTGCCAGGGCGGCCGCGTCGCGATGCGCACGACCCGCGGCCTGGAGCCGGTGCACGTCATCTACCGGCGCATCGACGACGAGTTCCTCGACCCCGCAGCCTTCCGACCCGACTCGATGCTCGGCGTGCCCGGCCTCATCACCGCCGCCCGCGCCGGCAACGTGACCGTCGCCAACGCGGTCGGCAACGGCGTCGCCGACGACAAGCTGCTCTACACCTACGTGCCCGACCTGATCGACTACTACCTCGGCGAGGAGCCGATCCTCGCCAACGTCGACACCTGGCGGCTCGGCGACCCCGACCAACGCGCCGAGGTGCTCGACCGGCTCGACGAGCTGGTGCTCAAGCCGGTCGACGGCTCCGGCGGCAAGGGCATCGTCATCGGCCCGGCCGCCTCGACCGCCGAACTCGACGAGCTGCGCACGAAGATCGCCGCCGACCCGCGGGCCTGGATCGCCCAACCGGTGATCTCGCTGTCGACCGTGCCGACCCTCGTCGAGGACGGCATCCGCCCCCGCCACGTCGACCTGAGGCCCTTCGCGGTCAACCGAGGCGACGACGTGTACGTGCTGCCCGGCGGGCTGACCCGCGTCGCGCTGCCGGAGGGCGAACTGATCGTCAACTCCAGCCGGGGCGGCGGCTCCAAGGACACCTGGGTGCTCGCCGACCCGCTCACCGACCCGCATCCGCGCGACGAGGAAGAAGCGGCCGCCAGCGGCCAGAAGCAGAGCGAGGGAGGGATCGCCTGATGCTCAGCCGGATCGCCGACTCGCTGTTCTGGATCGGCCGCTACCTGGAGCGCGCCGACGACACCGCGCGCATCCTCGACGTCCAGACGCAGGTGCTCGTGGAGGACCCCTCCATCGACGAGGTCAGCTCCTGCCGTCAGCTGCTCACCGTCATGGGCGTCGAGGACGTGCCCGACGACGCCGACCGCTGGACCGTCATGGAGCTGCTCGCCCACGACCACAGCTCGCCGTCGTCCATCGCCTACGCCATCGAGATGGCCCGCGAGAACGCGCGCGGCGCCCGCGAGACGCTCTCGACCGACATGTGGGCGAGCATCAACATGACGTGGCGGGGGCTCAGCGCGGCCCGCACGATGCGCCAGGTCGACCTGTCCGGCTGGGTGCGCAGCCGCACGGCGATGATCGCCGGCATCGCCGACTCGACCATGACCCGCGACGAGGGCTGGCGGTTCTTCGTGCTGGGCCGCAGCGTGGAGCGGGTCGACATGACCGCCCGCATGCTGTCGACCGCCGCGCTGGCCTCCGAGGCGCACCTCGCCTGGCCGACGACGCTGCGCGCCTGCGGCGCCTACGAGGCGTTCATCCGGGCGTACCGGGGCGTCGAGGCCGACCAGTACGCGGCGGAGTTCCTGCTGCTCGACCGCTGGTTCCCCCGGTCGGTGGTCTCCACCCTCGCCGCCGCCGAGAAGGCGCTGGCGCGGCTGGAGAACGGCGGACGGCGGTCCGGCTTCAACGACGAGGCTCTGCGGCTGCTCGGCCGGGCGCGCACCGAGTTGGAGTACCGGCCGCTCGCCGAGATCGTCTACGACCTGCCGACCGAGATGGAGCGCTTGCAGCGCCGGGTCGCGGCGGCGAGCGAGTCGATCACCGACCGGTACTTCTCGCATGCCGAGACGCGCGAGTGGAGCGAGGGGAGTCTGCTGTGAGCACACCGGAGAGCCTGCGGCTGAGCATCCGCCACACCACCGGCTACCGCTACGCCAAGGGCGCGTCCGGCTCGTACAACGAGGCCCGCATGACGCCGCTGGGCACGGGCGACCAGACGGTGCTGCGCTCGAAGGTCGAGGTACGGCCGGCGCCGTGGACCTTCGAGTTCCGCGACTACTGGCGCACCGAGGTGACGGCCTTCGAGGTGCACGAGGAGCACACGTCGTTGGAGGTCGTGGCGACGGCGACCGTCGAGACGCGCGTGCCGTCGGCCTCCCCGGCCGGGCTGGGATGGGACGACCTCGGCGAGGTCGCCGACGAGCACTGCGAGTTCCTGATGTCGTCGCCGTGGGTGGCCGCGCCGCCGGAACTGGTCGAGGAGCTGGAGCCGTTGCGCGCCGCAGCGCAGACCCCGAGCGACTTCGCGTGGTCGGTCGGGGCCTTCCTGCACCGGACCGTCGCCTACCGGCCGTGCAGCACGACCGTCGAGTCGACGGCGGCCGACGCCTGGGCCGCGCGGGCCGGCGTCTGCCAGGACGTCGCGCATCTGATGGTCGGCGCGCTGCGCTGGGCGGGCGTGCCGGCGCGCTACGTGTCGGGCTACCTGCACCCGTCGCGCGAGCCGGAGGTCGGGGCGACGGTCGAGGGCGAGTCGCACGCCTGGATCGAGTGGTTCGACGGCGACTGGATCGGCTGGGACCCCGCCAACGACCTCGCCCCCGACGCGCGCCACGTCGTGGTCGCCCGAGGCCGCGACTACTCCGACAACCCCCCGCTGCGCGGCATCCACGCCACCGACGGCGACTCCGACCTGTTCGTCTCCGTCGAGATCACCCGCCTGCGGTAACGACCCCCTCAGGGCGGTGAGTTGTCCACCTTTCGCCTGTCGTCGGTGAGTGATCCACCCTATGAGCGCTCATAGGGTGGAAGATCCACCGGCCCACGGGCAAAGGTGGACAACTCACCGCCTCAGGGGATGGCGAGGACGGCGACGGGGGTGGGGGTGGAGCGGCCGCGGAGGGTGACGGGGGCGGCGGGGGTCCAGTGGGACTGCTCGGCCTCGCTCGCCGCGTCGACGCTGGCCTGCATGACGAGGACCTGGCCGGGGACGTCCTTGGCGAGGTCGGTGAGCCGGGAGGCGGAGTTCACCGCGTCGCCGATGACCGTGTACTCGAAGCGCGACTCGTCGCCGATGTTGCCCGCGACGACCTCGCCAGTGGCCACGCCGATCCCGGCGCCCACCTCGGTCACCTCAGCGGCGAGGCGGCGGGCCATCGTGCGGGCGGCGGCCAGCGCCTGCTCGGCGTGGTCGGGACGGTCGACCGGGGCGCCGAAGATCGCCAGCACCGCGTCGCCCATGAACTTGTTGACCAGCCCGTGATGCCGGTCGACCTCCTCGACGACCACGCCGAAGAAGCGGTTGAGCACCGCCACGACGTCGGCGGGCGTGTGCTCGGTGGCGTACGTCGTCGACGACACCAGGTCGACGAACAGCACCGACACCCGGCGCGTCTCCCCGCCCAGCTCGACCTCGCCCGCCTGCGCGGCGGCCGCCACCTCGCGCCCGACGTGACGGCCGAACATGTCGCGGATCGTCTCGCGCTCACGCAGCCCGGCGGCCATGTCGTTGAAGCCCGCCTGCAGCACGCCCAACTCGGTTCCGTCGTAGACCACGATGCGGGTGTCGTAGTCGCCGTCGCGCACCTGGCCGAGGGCGGCGGTCACCGACTGCAGCGGGTTGATGATCGACCGTGTGGTCAGCACGGTCACCAGCAGGCCGAAGGCCAAGACGACCCCGGACAGCCCCAGCACGACGATGGCGAACTGCGTCTTGGACGACTCCGGGAAGGCCAGCACCATGACCGCCGCCACGACGAGGCCCAGCACCGGCGCGGCGGTGCCCAGCCCCCAGAACACGAGCAGCCTCCACTGCACGCCCACGCCGCGGATCTTCTCGACGTCGTGCTCCTCCAGCGCGCGGGCGGTGACCGGCCGCAGCGCGAACTCGGCGAACAGGTAGGCGATGGTCGTCACCACGAGTCCGGCGATGACCACGCCCGCGATCACGCCGAGCACGGCGCGCGGTTGGAGGAGGAAGGCGAGCACCCCGTAGAGGACAGCGGCGAGATCCCACAGACAGGCCTGCATGAGGCTGAGCCGCCAGGGCAGCCGCAGCGCCTCGCGCCCCTCGGCCTCGGTCGGCGTGCGCTCCCGGACCGCCCAGCGCAGGCTCTTGAACAGGCTGAGCGTGCCGTAGGTGGCGCCGAAGACCACCGCGGCCAGCACATAGGTGGGCGTCGCGATGGCGAGCGCCGTGCCGAAACGAGCGTTGATGCCCTCGCCGGGGATAACCACCAAGCTCAGCGCCGCCACGACCATCGCGCCGATGACGTTGGTCGCGATGATGAGGACGGTCAGCAGCACCTGCACCCGGACCCGCAGCCGCCGCAAGCCCTGATCGGCCGAGCCCAACAACAGCGATCCGTACGCGGCGTCGCCCGTGCGTGCCATATGTTGTCCGTCCTCGTGCCGGTCGTCGACCCGTCAGCACAGAATCTTAGTGTGCGCGCGAGCACCGCCGGATTTGGCTGCAATCGCGGCTGTCGCGTAAGCTGACCCGGTTGCCTGTCAGGCAACACCTCCTGCTGCGGATGGTCCGTAGCCGCTGAGTCCGAAGGAGGGCGCGCGTATGTCGCTGCGTCACTACGAAGTCATGGTCATCCTCGACCCGAGCCTGGACGAGCGCACGGTCGCTCCGAGCCTCGACACCTACCTCAACGTCATCCGCAACGAGGGCGGCACGGTCGACGACGTCGACGTGTGGGGCAAGCGTCGTCTCGCCTACGAGATCAACAAGAAGTCCGAGGGCATCTACGCCGTCGTCGACCTCCAGGCCACCCCGGCGGCCGTCGCCGAGCTCGACCGTCAGCTCACGCTGAACGAGTCCGTCGTCCGCACCAAGGTCGTCCGGCCCGACGCCCGCTGAGAACGCCGCGCGCCGCGCCTGTGGACAACGCCTTGGCGATGTCCGGGGCATGGGCTTGACTGAGCCTCACGGCGCGACGCACTCTCACGAAAGGTTCCAGCCATGGCAGGCGAGACAAACATCACCGTGATCGGCAACCTGACCGATCACCCCGAGCTCAAGTTCACCCCGAGCGGGGCGGCGGTCGCCAACTTCACGGTGGCGTCCACCCCGCGTACCTTCGACCGTCAGACCAACGAGTGGCGTGACGGCGAGGCGCTGTTCTTCCGCTGCGCGGCCTGGCGTCAGCTGGCCGAGAACGTCGCGGAGTCCCTCACCAAGGGGCAGCGCGTCATCGTCACCGGCACGCTGCGCATCCGCAACTTCGAGCGTCAGGACGGCTCGCGGGGCACCAGCGTCGAGATCAACGTCGAGGAGATCGGCCCCTCGCTGCGCTTCGCGACGGCCAAGGTCGAGCGCGCGCAGCGCAGTGGCGGCGGTGGTGGTGGCTACAACGCCGGCGGTGGCGGAGGCGGCTTCGGCGGCGGTAACGCGGCCCCGAGCCAGCCCGCGAGCGACCCGTGGGGCGCGCCCCCGGCCGGTGGCGGCCAGGCGGCCCCGAGCAACGACCCCTGGGGAGGCGGCGGCTCGTCCGAGCCCCCGTTCTGATCCCCGCTTCCCATCAACTTTCACTTCACCAGGAGCATCATGGCCAAGCCAGTCATCCGCAAGCCCAAGAAGAAGAGCAACCCGCTCTCGACCTCCGGCGTCACCACGATCGACTACAAGGACACCGCGCTGCTGCGCAAGTTCATCTCCGACCGGGGCAAGATCCGCGCCCGTCGCGTCACCGGCGTCTCCGTCCAGGAGCAGCGCCAGATCGCCAAGGCGATCAAGAACGCGCGCGAGATGGCGCTGCTGCCCTACACCTCCACCAACCGCTGAGCGAAGGGGACACTGATGAAGCTCATCCTCACCCACGAGGTCAGCAACCTCGGCGACCCCGGCGACATCGTCGAGGTCAAGGACGGCTACGGCCGTAACTACCTGCTGCCCCGCAACTTCGCGATCCGTTGGAGCAAGGGCGCGGCCAAGCAGGTCGAGTCGATCAAGGCCGCCCGTCAGGCGCGCGCCATCCACGACCGCGAAGAGGCGACCGCGCTGCGCGACCGTCTCCAGTCGGCTCCGGTCAACGTGCCGGTCCGCGCCGGCGAGGGCGGCCGTCTGTTCGGCTCGGTGACCGTCGCCGACATCGCCTCGGCCCTGGAGGCCGCCGGCGGCGCGGTCGACAAACGTCGCATCGAGGTCGGCAACCCGATCAAGTCGCTCGGCGCGCACACCGTCTCGGTGCGCGTCCACCCCGAGGTGACCGCCACGGTCAAGTTGAACGTGGTCGCCGCGAAGTGACTCATGCCCCTCGTCGAGGGGTGCCGTACGAGGCCCGGACCGCCCAGCGGTCCGGGCCTCGTCGCGTTCCTGGTGGCCTATCTCACCTTTTCGGCCGTAACCCCGGGGGAACTGGGACAGTTGTACAGCCAGTGACTAGTAAGGGGAGCCTCGCCATAAAAGGAGACACCGTGTCCGATCCCATCATCGTGGCCGAGGGGCTGTTCAAGACCTTCGGCGGACCCGGCGGCGAGCCGGTGGTGGCGCTGGACGACGTCTCCGTCGAGGTGGCCCCCGGCGAGATGGTCGTGGTCATGGGACCCTCCGGCGCCGGCAAGTCGACTCTGCTGCAGGTGCTCGCCGGACTCGACCGCCCCGACGAGGGCAGCGTGCGCATCGCCGGGGAGGACATCACCCGCTGGGGCGACCGCCGCCTGGCCCGCCTGCGCCGCCAGCAGCTCGGCTTCGTCTTCCAGTCCTTCAACCTCGTCGACAGCCTCACCGCCCGCGAGAACATCGCCCTGCCGTTGGAGATCGACGGCCGCGAGGTCGACGACGCATGGCTGGAACGACTGGCCGACAGCCTCGGCGTCGTCGACCGGCTCGACCACCTGCCCGGCCAGCTCTCCGGCGGCCAGCAGCAGCGCGTCGCCGTCGCCCGCGCGCTGCTGGCCGACCCCGACGTCGTCTTCGCCGACGAGCCCACCGGCGCCCTCGACGCCGAGTCCGCCGAGCAGCTGACCGACGTGCTGGTCTCCGTCGCCCACGACCACGGGCACGCCGTCGTCGTCGTCACCCACGACGACCGTCTGGCCCGGCGAGCCGACCGCGTCTACCGGCTCGCCGCCGGACAGCTGGACCAACTGACCACTGCGGGAGTCTGAGCCGATGTCGACATCACGCACGGCGGGGGCGCTGCGCCGTCTCGCCGTGGCCGAGGCCCGTCGGCGGCCCGGACGCGTCGTCGTCACGGTGCTGACCGTCGCGCTCGGCGCCGGAGCCCTCACCACCGCCCTCGTGCTCGGCGACAGCGTCGAGACGGCCGTCGCCGACGGGGCGTCGGTCGAGTTCAAGAACACCGACGTCATCGTCCGCTCCGAGATCGCCGCCGCCGAGGAGAGCGCCCAGACCCTGCTCGGGTCGCCCTCGACCTCCGTCGCCCCGGAGAACGTCGCTGCCGTGGCGGCGCTGCCCGACGTGGAGGCGGTGGCCTCGACGACCCGCGCCGCGGCCGTCGCCCGCACCGGGGACCTGGCCCGGGGCATCAGCCTGGAGTCGCTGGCCACCGACACCCGCTTCCAGTGGCAGGGCTGGTCGGCCGGACGCCCGCCGAAGCAGACCACCGAGATCGCGCTCAGCCAGCACACCCTCGACGAGCTGCTGATCGGCCTGGGCGACCAGGTGCAGATCGGCCATCCCGGCGTCGGCTACGCCAACTTCACCGTCGTCGGCGTGGTCGACACGCGCGGCTCGCTGACCCGCCAGTCCTCGGCCTACGGCATCGTGCTCGACAGCGTGGCCGCCCGGCTGGCCGGGATCGAGGGCTCCAACACGATCCTGATCGACGCGGCCGACGGCGCCGACCTCGACGAGGTGGTCGCCGGGGTCAACGAGAAGGCCCCCGTCGGCTGGCCGCAGAAGACCTCCGATTTGATCTCGAGTTCCACCGACGTCCAGGGCGGCCGGGTCGCCGCCCTCGGCGCCGTGGTCGCGGTGCTGGCCGGGGTGTCCTGCCTCGTCGCGGCGATCACCGCCGCCACCACGACGGTCGCCGGCCTCGCCACCCGTCGGCGCACCTGGGCGCTGGCCCGCTGCATCGGCGCGAACCGCTGGCATGTCGCCGGGCTCGTCACCGTCGAAGCGCTGCTGCTCGGCGCGGTCGGGGCGGTCGGCGGCGTGCTCGGCGGCCTGCTGGTCTCCCGCCTCGCGCTGCCGCTCGTCGGCCTGGTGCCCAGCCTGCCGCCGCTGCAAGGCTCCTCGTTCACGGTGCACGCCTCGTCGGTCGTCGTCCCGCTGCTGGTCGCGGCCGGGCTCGCGCTGCTCGGCGCGCTGCTGCCGGCCTGGCTCGCCGCCCGCATCTCCCCGCAGGCGGCGCTGCGCGAGACCCGGACGCCGCAGGGTCGGTCGGCCGGTCTCGTCCGACTCGTCGTCGGCGTGGTCCTGACGGCGCTCGGCACCGCCGCCGCGCTCCTGGGAGCCGACGACACCCGCCTGTGGCTGATCGTGGGGGGGGTGGCGGCCATGCTGCTCGGCGCGGGCCTGCTGCTCACCCCGCTGCTGGCCCTGCTCGCCCGGCTGCTGGCCGGGTGGGCGGGATCGGCGGCGGTGCGCATCGGCCTGCGAGACGTCGTGCAGCGCCCCCGGCCCGCCGCGACCGAGGCGGTCGCCGTGGCGCTGGCCGTCGGCATGATCGCGATGTCGTGGGTGGCGCTCGCCTCGATCCAGGAGGCCACCTCCGCGCGTCTGTCGGACTCGCCGATGCCCGACCTGACCGTCGGCGCCCCCGACGGCGCGGGCGTGGTGCCGAAGGAGGCCGTCGAGTACCTGCGTGAGATCGACGGCGTCGACACCGCCGTCCAGGTCGACCACGGCGTCGACGTGACCGTGGAGGGCCAGGGCGAGACCGGCCACGTCTCGCTGTCGACCGGCGTGGTGGCCGGGAACGCCGCCCAACTCGGCAGAGCACTGCCCCACGGCTTCCCGGTCAACGAGATCGCCGACGACACCGTCTACCTGCCCGAGGTCGCCTTCCCGCCCTTCACCGAGGGCTCGCGGGTCACGCTCAAAGGCCCCGACGGCGCCAGCGATCCTCTGAAGGTCGTCTATATCGAGGACTTCGAGCTGCCCGCCGTCGTGAGCCCGGCCACCATGGAGACGGCCACCGAGAAGAGCGAGACCCGCATGGTCTGGATCGCGCTCGCCGACGGGGCCGACCGGACCGAGGTGGCCGACGAGATCACCGGTGTGGCGATCCTCGCCGGACAGCTGCCGGTGACCGGCCCGGTCATCACCGACATCCGCATCGGCGAGGCGCTCAGCACCGCGCGGGCCGCCGCCGTGGCGATCCTGGTCGTCGCGGTGATCGTGGCCGCCGTGGGCGCCGCCGCCACCGCCTCGCTGTCGGTCTCCGAACGCGCCCGTGAGCACGCCGTGCTGCGGGCGCTCGGCCTGCCGCGCGCGTCGCTGGGCCGTCTGCTCACCGCCCGCGTGCTCTTCGTCGGCGCGGTCGCCTCGCTGCTCGGGGTCGTCGTCGGCACGCTGGTCGGCATCGTCGCCAGCCGCGCCGTCGCCGTCGGCCTGGGCCTGCCGCCGCAGGTCAGCTGGCTCGTGATCGCCCCCGTGCTCGTCGTCGCCCTAATCACCGTGCTCCTCATCCGCACCGCCGCCCTGGTGCCGATGGAGCGCGCCTCATACATCCCGCCGTCGCGCGCTCTGGCGCGAGGGTGAAGGAGGGAATCATGAAGAGAACACTCGCCTCGGTCTCCGCGACCGTCCTGACCGCCGTGGTCGCGCTGAGCGGCACGGCTCCGGCCTCGGCCGACGACGACTCGCTGCTCGGCATCACCGCCGACTACGACTGCTTGATCGAGAACGCCAGCGCCGACGCCGTACGCGTCTCGGTGTACGTCGAGGACGTCCCCGAGGACGCGAAGACCGGAGACAAAGTGACGCTCTCCGGCCGGCTCGACCTGGGATTCACCTCGACCACCACCTGGTCGATGGTCGGCACCAGCCTGGCCCAGGAGTTCGCACTCGACGAGACCACCTTCGGCGTCGTCGCGGTCTCCGGCGACGACGAGCAACTGCTGGCGCTCGACGAGATCGAGTCCACCCCGGCCACCCCTCCCACCGACAGCACCGGCATGACCATCTCCACTCCTTTCACGCTGGAGGAGTACACCGTGCCGGACGACAGCGAGGAGGTGACCTTCATGATGCCGACCGGCGAACGAGTGGAGAACACCGTGTCGACGAGCCCGGAGAAGGTCGCCTTCACCGCCGTCGTCAGCCAGGCCTACACGTACGCCACCTTCGTCCCGGCCACGACGCGCAAGGTCGCCTGCGGCGTCGACGCCGACCAGGCCGCCGCCGCGCTCGTGCGGCTTCCGGTCTCCGCCGGAGCGGGCACCGCCGCCGGCGTCGAGAACATCTCGCCGGAGACGGTCGCCGAGGTGGCCGCGCTCGTCGACAACGCCTCCCTGAACACGTCTCTGAACACGTCCGCCGCCGTGTCGGCAGACCTGGACGTCGATGCCGCGCTGGACGCCCCGGCGCTCGCGGACGAGGCGCCCGCCGGCGTCAACGACGCCATCGCGAGCGCCTTCCCCGGCCTGCCGCAGCACACCAAGATCGGCGGCATCCTCATCCCCGCCTGGCTGATCGTGCTGTTGATCGCCCTGATCCCGGCGGCCATCGTCGGCTATGCCCTGCACCTGCGCACCCGCACCATGCTCGCCCAGATCGCCAGCGGCGACGTGCGCGCCCGGTTCGCCGACTGAGGAAGGAGAGTCCCATGAAACTCGCCCCCGTCCGTTCCCTCCCCGCGCTGACCGCCCTCGGACTGGCCGCGATGTTCGCCGTCGGCCCCTCGTCGGACGCCGAGGCCCGCACCGCCACGGCCCAGGCGGCCTACGAGTGCGCCGCGATGTTCGACGGCCAGGAGAACACCCAGGTCGCCGGCGAGGCCGGCATCTGGACGGTCACCGCGTCGATGCAGTTGCAGGTGCCGGAATCGGTCGCCCCCGGACAACGGGTACCGCTCAACGGCGTGCTCGCCCTGCAGATGCCCGAGGACCTGCGTCAGTCGATGGAGGGCTTCCTGGACACCGTCGAGGCCTACTCCGACACCGCCTCGGTGACCCTCGGCGTCAACGGCGGCACGGACATCCACAACGCGGACCGCTGGCAGACCCCTCGGCAGAAGGTCGGCAACCCGTTCGTCGTCAAGGGCGCCATCGGCTTCCCGAGTTTCACGGTGCCCTCGAACGCCAGCGGCGTCGTGAAGATCGGCCTGCCCCAGAACAACGTGGTGAAGAACCCCTTGAAAGCCCGGGCCACCAAGAACGGCAACCAGATGCCCGACATCGTGGCGTTCACCGGCCGCGCCCAGGCGTCGGGCGCGATGGGCACCTACTCCTACGACCTCGCCTGCTGGTTGAAGCAGCCCACCGCCGGCATCATCGCCCAGATCCCCGTCAGCGCCTCGGGCAGCAGCGGGAGCAGCACGAGCGGCACCAGCGGCAGCGTCGGCGGGACCTCGGGATCGGCCGGGAGCGGTACCTCGAGCAGCAGCACGGCCGCCGGGTCCAATCCGGACGACCCGTTCGCCGCCGCAGCAGCCGCCGCCGAGGACGGCACGCTCGCCGAGGGCGAGGACGGAACCACCGCCGCCGACGCCCAGAGCACCGCGACCGGGGTGGCCCTCGGCCAGGGCGTCAAAGTCCCGCTCTGGCTGCTGGCGACCGTCGGCGTCATCGCGATCATCGGCTCCATCGCCTACCTCGCCCTCACCCGCTTCCGCCTCGGCCTGATGCTGAAGGACTGACCTGATGGCACGCGGACGGACGACCCGGCTTCTGCTGGCGGCCACCATGGCGGCGACCACCGCCACCCTGGCCGCCCCGGCGGCATCCGCCGAGCGCGAGGTCGCCGACCAGGCCGGCTACCAGTGCGCCATGATGTTCGACGGCCAGGAGGCGTACGGTTTCGGCGGTCAGGCGAACATCCTCGACGTCACCGTGTCGATGGGGCTGAAGGTTCCCACGGCCGTGTCGCCCGGGCAGAGAATCCCGCTGCGCGGCGCCCTCACCCTCCAGTTCTCCGAGGAACTCCGTTCCCAGATGAACGGCCTGATCGACACCGTCGAGGGCTACTCCGACACCGTCTCGGTCGGCGTCGGCATGAACAACGGCCAGTCGATCCATCGCGCCGACCGCTGGCAGACGCCCCGGCAAGCGGTCGGCAACCCTTTCCTGGTCCGAGGCGCGATCTCCTTCCCGAGCCTCACCGCGCCGCGCACCGTCGGCGGCAGCGTCACGCTGGCGTTGCCGCGCAACAACGTGATGGCCAATCCGATGCGCGCCAAGGCCCCCGAGACCGCCATGCCCGACACCATCGCCTTCACGGGCCGGGCCGTCGCCTCGGGCTCGCTCGGCACGTACACGCTCGACCTCGCCTGCTGGCTCAGCGACTCGAACCCCGGCATCATCGCGGCGATCCCGGTCACCAGCGGCGCCGCGTCCGGCTCTCCCGCCAGCGCGGCGCCGTCCTCGGGCGGATCGTCCGCCGCCGCTTCCGGCGACGGCGCGACATCGAGCCTCGCGGCCGCGCCGGGCGGCGACCCGTTCGCCCCGGCCGCCTCCGTCCCCTCCGCCGACGGCGACGTCACGACCGCCGACGACACCACGCGGGCCGCTCTCGACGCCGCCTCCCTGACCCAGGGCGTCGTCGTGCCGACCTGGCTGGCGATCGCCGTCGGGGTCCTCGCGTCGCTCGGCGCGGTGGGCCACCTGGCGCTGACCCGCTACCGGATGACCCTCATGACGCGGGCCTCTCGCAGCTGAGAACGGCCTCAGCCACGGCCGGTAGCATGCCCGGAATGATCTGGGCACGCAGTCGTCTGGCCGTCGGCGCCGCCGGCCTCCTCCTGCTCGCCTCCTGTGGTGGCGGGGACGAGCCGGTCGAGCTTCGCGACGGAGGCACGCTCCGGCTCGCGGTGAGCGAGCTGCCGGAGTCGTTCAACCCGTACCGGGCGACGCCGTCACCGGCCCTGCAGACGCTCCTGGAACCGACACGGGGCTCCGCGGTGCGGCTCGCCGACGACGGCTCCTGGGACGTCGACGAGCGGTACGCGGAGTCGGTCGAGATCACCGCGACCGAGCCGTTCACCGTGACGGTGCGGCTCAACCCCGACGCCGTGTGGTCCGACGGCACGCCCATCGACACGGCCGACATGCAGGCCTTCGTCGCGGCGCAGACCGGCGCGGGCGGACAGCTGCCCAGCGACGGCGAGCCGTGGCGCGCGGTCGCGGGCGTCGATCCGGGGGCCGACGCGTGGACGTACGCGGTGCGCTTCAACGCCCCGACCGCCGACTGGCCCGCGCTGGTCTATCCGGGGCTGCCGTCCGAGGCGACCGCCGCCGAGCTGTACAACGACTTCTCCACCGGGGCCCCGCCGACGAGCGGACCGTTCGCCGTCGAGTCCGTCGACCGGGAGAAGGGCGTCGTGACCCTCGGCCGCCACCCCCACTGGTGGGGCGAGGAGCCGACGCTCGACGGTGTCGAGTTCTCGGTCATGGACGCCGACCGGCAGGCGACGGCCTTCGCCGAGGGCGACCTCGACGCGATCGACCTGCCGCCCACCGCGATCACCGAGTTCGCCGACCGCGACGGGGTGACCCTCTCGGTCTCGCCCGGGCGCGAGTGGAGCCACCTGACCCTCAACGCCGGACGCGGACCGCTCGCCCACCCGGCCGTGCGACAGGCGGTGGCCCGGGCGGTCGACCGACAGGCGTTGGCCGACGCGGTCGGGTCGAAGGCGGCCGCAGCCGGGAGCGTGGTCGCCGTGCCCGGCCAGCAGGGCTATGCCGACACTGCCTCCGATGTACTGGGTCACGACCTCGACGCGGCGACCGAGCTCTTGGCCTCGGCGGGCTACACCGAGTCGAAGGGGCGTTGGGTCGGCTCCGACGGCGCGCCGCTGACGCTGCGCTACCCGGTGCCGGAGGGCAATGAGCCCGCCCTCGAGCGCGCCGAGGCCGTCGCGGCCGACCTGGACGACCTCGGCGTCGACGTCGACGTCGAGCCGCGCCCGGCCGAGACCTTCTTCGACGACGTCGTCGTGGCCCTCGACTTCGACCTGGTGTCCTTCCTGTGGTCGAGCGACCCGTTCGCGACGCAGGCGGCCGTCGCCCGTTCCACTCCGGTCGACGGGCCGTCGAACTTCACCGGCCTCGCCGACCCGGCCGTGGCCCACGCCGGCGCGGCGCTGCTCGCCGCCGCCGACCCGGACTCCTTCCGGGCGGCGGCGCGCGCCTACGACGAGGCCGTGCTGGCGACCGCGACGATCATCCCGCTCGTCGTGGAGCCGCAGGCCGTCGTGGCCGACGAGGAGGTCGTCGGGCTGACCGCCCGCCGTTTCGGCGTGATCGACTGGACGAAGGTCGGTTTCCGCGTCGAATGAGTCGACCCGGCAGCCTGTCGACATGTCCATCTGTGGATGAGTGGCGGTGGGAAATTCACTCCGTCCACAGATGGGGACGGCGTTTGCGCAGGTCAGAGTGTTGACACCGAGGCTTCTCGCGGATATCCACAGAGTTGTCCCCACCCTGTGCACAGTCGTGTTCGGCGTTTCGCACAGGTTTTCCCCCGTTGCACACACAGCCTGTGGATAACTTGGTGATCTCGGTTCGACCCGGAACGCCTCGGGGGCCTAAGGTGAGCCATCGTGGCCGTGGAATGTCCGTGCCCGCGCCTACCCTGAGCGCATCTGCCGACCGCCCGGCCCGAGGAGAGGAGTCCGCCTGTGAGCGTCACCGAGGTCTACCCGTCCGAGCCGCCCGACGAGGACGCCTTCACCGGCGGGCGCGTCCCCCCGCAGGACCTCGGCGCCGAGCAGAGCGTGCTCGGCGCGATGCTGCTGAGCAAGAACGCCATCGACCCGGCGGCCGACACGCTGCAAGGCCGTGACTTCTACCGCCCGTCGCACGAGCTGATCTTCGAGGTCATCACCGACATGTACGGCCGGGGCGAGCCGGCCGACGCGATCACCGTGGCCGCCGAGCTGCAGCGGCGCGGCGACCTCGCCAAAATCGGCGGCGCCCCTTATCTGCACACGCTCGTCGCGGGCGTCCCGACGGCCGCGAGCGTCGACTACTACGCCGCCATCGTCCACGAGAAGGCCGTGCTGCGCCGCCTCGTCGAGGTCGGCACCCGCATCCAGCAGATCGGCTACGACCAGACCGGCGAGGTCGCCGAGCTGGTCGACCAGGCGCAGGCCGCCGTGCTCGACGTCGACGGCGACCGGGGCGCCGAGGACTACAGCTCGATGGCCGAGTTGATGCCGCTGGCCATCCAGGAGATCGAGGACATCGCCAGCCGCGACGGCGAGATGGCCGGCGTCGAGTCCGGCTTCCCCGACATCGACACGATCACCACCGGCTTCCGTCCCGGCCAGATGATCGTCGTCGCGGCCCGTCCGGGCGTCGGCAAGTCCACCATCGGCCTCGACTTCGTGCGCGCCGCCGCCGTCAAGGGCGACACCCCGTGCGCCATCTTCTCGCTGGAGATGACCGCCGCCGAGATCGCGATGCGACTGCTGTCGGCCGAGGCGAAGGTCAGCATCGGCCATATGCGCGGCGGCACGGTCAACAAGTTCGACTGGGACGCCATCAGCCGGGCGATGCCCCGGGTCATGGGCGCGCCCATCGTCATCGACGACTCCCCGAACATGACCATGCCGCAGATCCGCTCCAAGGCGCGGCGCATCGCCAAAGACCACGGCCTCGGCATGATCGTCATCGACTACCTCCAGCTCATGACCTCTGGCAAACGGGTCGAGAACCGTCAGGTGGAGGTCAGCGAGTTCAGCCGTCAGATCAAGCTGCTCGCCAAGGAGCTGGAGATCCCGGTCGTCGCGATCAGCCAGCTCAACCGCGGCTCGGAGGCTCGCAGCGACAAGGTCCCGCAGCTGTCCGACCTGCGCGAGTCCGGCTCGATCGAGCAGGACGCCGACGTCGTCATGCTGCTGCACCGTCCCGACATGCACGGCGGCGGCGACGGCGACCGCCCCGGCGAGGCCGACGTCATCATCGCCAAGAACCGCTCGGGTCCGGCCGGCGTCAAGGTCGCGGTGACCTTCCAGGGCCACTACTCGCGCTTCACCCCCATGGCCCGCGACGAGGCCCCGCCCCCCGCCGCCGACGCGGCCGCCGCCGGCGACTTCTTCTGATTCACCCATGAACGCGCTAGAATTCTGTGCATGACGACGCTTCCTCTGGCTGAGGCGCGGGCCAAGTTCTCGGCGCTCGTCGACTCCGCGGTCACCACTCACGAGCGCTTCGACGTGACTCGCAACGGGGACCGCGTGGCGGTTCTCCTGTCCGCCGACGACTTCGACGCGCTGTTGGAGACGCTCGATGTCCTGAGCCGTCCCGACGAGGTCGCCGCCCTCCGCTCAGGCCTGGACGACGAGGCGGCAGGGTGCGTGTCGTCGCTCGACGACGTCCGCGCCGAGATGGCCGACCTCGGCAGGCTGTCGCGGTGACCGACCGTTTCGAGGTCGTCCTCACGAGAAGCGCCCGACGGGCGCTCACCCACGGACTTCCCGAGACGGTCGCCGCCGCCGTGTTCGAGTTCATCGACGGCCCGCTGCGGGAGAACCCCTATCGCGTCGGCAAAGCACTTCGCGAGCCACTGACGCCGCTGTACTCGGCCCGGCGCGGCGACTACCGCGTCCTCTACCGGATCGAGGAGGGGCGGCTGGTGGTGGTCGTCGTCTCCGTCGACCATCGCCGCGACGCCTACCGGCGCTGAGTCAGCGCTTCTTCGGGCGTCGGAGCGACCAGGGCTCCAGGTGGTCGTAGCCCTTGACCGAGGCCCGTGGGGCGCGGCGAAGCCGGAAGTCGGTCTCCTCCAGCAGGCGCGCCAGCTCGGCGTCGACCAGCACACGCCCCGGTCGGGCGATGGAGGTGAGCCGCGCGGCGATGTTGACGACCGGGCCGAACACGTCGCCGAGCCGGGCGAGCACCGTGCCGTAGGCCGAGCCGACCCGCACCTGCGGATAGGCCGGGTCGCGGTCGCACTGCTCCACCAGGTTCAGCGCGACCTCGGCCGACGCCACCGGGTCGGCGATCGTGTACAACACCTCGTCGCCGATGGTCTTGACCACCTGGCCGCCCGCCTCCACGACGATGCCCGAGGTGGTCTGCTCGAAGGTCTCGATCATCGTGGCGAGTTCGCTCGTGCTGAGCTGACGGCTGCGGCTGGTGTACCCGACGATGTCGACGAAGCCCACCGCCAGCGGCGTCGCCAGCGGGTCGGTGGAGGCCTGCAACAAGGCGCGGCTCGTCGCGTCGACCAGATGCCGCCGCCAGATGTAGGACTGCACCTTCTCGACCAGCGGGATGACCTCGGTCAGCGCCTCCAGCGGCGCCGGCTCCCCGCTGCCGACGCCGAGGAACATCCGGCTCTGCCAGTCGGCCAGCCGGGCGAAGGACGAGCCCATGGCGCGCGTCAGCCCCGGCAGCGACTCCAGGTCGAAGACGTCCTGCTCGAACAGCTCGCGCACAGCACGCAGCGCGTCGACGTCGGCGGCGGTGAACGCGGCGCGGTCGTCGCCGACCTCCGCGAAGCCGAGCGAGCGCCACAGCCGGGTGGCCCACTCCAACGGCACCTCGGCGCGCTCGGCGACCTCGCGGCGGGTCAGGCTCGGCGTCTCGCCGAGCAGGTACGACCCGGCCACCTCGATGACGATGGCCGGGTCGAAGGCGTCTCCGCCCGCCTCGTCAGTCACTCGCGAGGCGCGCGGCGGCGGCCTCCTCGAGGGCCTGGCCGAAGCTCGGGTTCTCGGCGACGAGGCCCGCGATGGCCTCGTCGGTGAAGTGCAGCGCCTTGAGCGGCGTCAGCGCGAACACCGACGCGCTGCGCAGCTTGTGGTTGACCAGGGCGATCTCGCCGATGACCGAACCGGCCCCGAGCTCGGCGATGTCGGCGTTGTCCTTGCGGATCACGACCTCGCCCTCCAAGATGATGTACGCCTTGTCGGCCGGGGTGTTCTCCCACATGAGCGACCAGCGGGCCGGCACGTTGACGATGGTGCCGTGGGTCGCGAGCGCCTTGACCGTGGTCTCATCGAAGTCGGTGACGGACTGAAGCGCCTCGACGACGGACGGATCGAGCTTGGCCATGATGTTCCTCTCGTTGCCGGATCGCGGTGGATCCGGGTGTTGCCTCCCCGCCGTGATCTTGTCATCTGCGCCGGTGGCTGTCCAGCGTTCGCGGGATTCGTGGGGCGCGTCGCCGGGCGGCGGTCCGTTAGGCTCTTCGGCGTGATGCTCAGCAACGACCTGACCGGGACGCATGAGATCGACGGCCTCGCCGGGTTCATGGTCGATCTGATGGACAGATTAGGGCTGCTCGGCGCGGCCATCGCCGTCGGGCTCGACAACCTCTTCCCCCCGATTCCCAGCGAGATCGTGCTGCCGCTGGCCGGGTTCGCGGCGAGCCAGGACATCTTCTCGCTCCAGGGCGCGCTGTTCGCGACGACCGCCGGATCGGTGATCGGCGCGGTGGCCCTGTACTGGCTGGGCCGGGCGTTCGGCCGCGACCGCGCCGTGTGGGTGTTCGACAAGACGCCGCTGCTCAAGGTCTCCGACCTGGAGAAGACCGAGGAGTGGTTCGCCAAGCACGGCTCCAAGGCGGTGTTCTTCGGCCGCATGGTGCCGATCTTCCGCAGCGTCATCTCGCTGCCGGCCGGCGTGGAGAAGATGAGCTTCTGGCTGTTCCTCGCGCTGACGACCGCGGGCAGCCTGATCTGGAACTCGATCTTCGTCGTCGCCGGGTACCGGCTGGGCGAGAACTGGGAGAAGGTCGAGCCGTACGCCGACGTCTTCCAGAAGGTCGTCATCGTGGCGGTGCTCGTCGTGATGGTCGCCTTCGTCGTGGTGCGGGTGCGCGAGAAGTTGATCGAGAAGCGCGGTTAGGCTGAAGCATGGCCTCCACCTTCACCGTCGAACGGTCCCGCGTCATCGCCGCCTCCCCCGAGACCATCGCCCCGCTCATCGCCGACCTGCGCGCCTGGCAGCGGTGGTCGCCGTGGGAGGGCATCGACCCCGACCTCCAGCGCGAGTACTCCGGCGCGGAGAGCGGCGCGGGCGCCGAGTACCACTGGAAGGGCAATAAGAAGGCCGGCGAGGGTCATATGACCGTCACCGCGGCCGAGCCCCGCCGCGTCGAGATCCGCATCGACTTCCTCACACCGTTCAAGTCCACCAATCACAGCGTCTTCACGCTGACCCCCGAGGGCGACGGGACGAAGGTCGTCTGGTCGATGACCGGCCCCCGGCCCCTGCTCATGCGCCTGTTCAGCATTCTGATCAACCCCGAGAAGTTCGTCGGCCCCGACTTCGAGAAAGGCCTGGCGAGCCTCGACGAACTGGTCGCCTAGGCCGAGAGCGACGGGTCGACGACCGTCATACCGGCGACCGGAATCTGGTCGAAGACGGGGAGCAGGCGGGCGGCCTCCTCCAGGCCGATGACCCGCTCGACCAGCCGCTTCGGCTCCAGCGCACCCTGCTCGACCAGCGCCAGCATCTCCGGATAGTCGGCCGCGGCCATGCCGTGGCTGCCGAACACGTCGAGCTCCCAGGCGATCACCCGGTCCATCGGCAGGCGCGGGTGGCCGTCCACCGGCGGCAGCAGGCCGACCTGCACGTGACGACCGCGCCGCCGCAGGCCGAGGATCGCGTCGGAGGCGGCCTGCTCGCTGCCGACCGCGTCGACCGACACATGCGCGCCGCGTCCGGTCAAGTCTCGGATCGCGCCCGGGACGTCGGGACTGTCGGCGACCACGACCTGCTCGGCCCCCATCGCCCGCGCCGCCTCCAATGCCTGCGGCGTGCGGTCCACCGCGATCACCCGGGCGCCCAGCGCGCGGGCGATCATGATGACGCTCAGTCCGACGCCGCCCGCGCCGATCACACTCACCCACTCGCCCTCGCGCAGCCGGGCACGGCCGACCAGCGCCCGGTAGGCGGTGGCGAAACGGCAGCCGAGGCCGGCCGCCGTGGGGAAGTCCATCGCGTCAGGGATCGCCACGAGGTTGGCGTCGGCGGCGTGCAGCACGACGTACTCGGCGAACGACCCCCAGTCGGTGAAGCCCGGCTGCCGTTGGTCGGGGCACACCTGCGCGTCGCCGGCCCGGCACCACGCGCAGCGCCCGCAGCCGCACACGAACGGGACGGTCACCCGGTCGCCCAGGCTCCAGCGCCGCACCTGCGCGCCGGTCTGGAAGACCTCTCCGGCCAGCTCGTGTCCGGGCACGTGCGGGAAGGCGAGGTCGTCGTGACCGGCCCATGCGCGCCAGTCGCTGCGGCACAGACCCGTGGCCCGCACCCGCACGAGCACCCCGTCCTCGGGCACGTGCGGCACGTCGACCGACCGGACCTCCGGGTCGCCCCGCACCTCGTCGACGACCAGCGCGCGCATCGTCCGCATGTCAGAGGAAGGCGGCGGGGTCGAACTCGTCGATGGGGATGACCCGCAGGCGCGGCAGCTCCTCGTTGAACGCCGCGACGTCGTACTCGAGGTCGAGGATCTCCAGGCCGCCCGCGATCAGCTCGGTGTAGCCGGAGCTGCGGAACTCGTTGAAGGCCAGCAGGCTGGTGCGCCGTTCGCCGACGAGCGGCGTCATCTGCGGGATGAAGTCGCCGTCGTTGCTGACCAGCATGACGTCGCCATCGCGGCGGGCGATCTCCTCCAGGGTGCGCTGGATGCCGAGGTCGACGACCTTCTGGTCGGGCGTTCCCGACAGCGGCACCGGCCGATAGCCGCGCGCGGTGAGCGCCTGCACGAAGGGCATCGGCAGGTCGCCGTTGACGGCGAGGAAGAACAGTGCGGTGACCGGCTGGCCCCAGTGCTGCTCGACGAAGGACAGCACCCGGTCCCAGCGCGGACGCTCCTGCGGCTGTGGCCGCCGTCCCAGGATCGAGCTGCCCAGTGTGGCGTCGATGTTCTCGCCGTCGACCAGCAGATAGGTGCGACCCGAAGCGTCCATGTCCGCCAGCTTATCCGGGGGCGTCGCTCACACGCTGACGTCGGCGCGCCGGGGACTGGGGCGTTCGCAGACGGTGCGGCCGTCGGCGAAGCGGACGCCGTCGGTGAAGCGCGCCTCGATCTCGCCGCCGCCGAACTGCTCGACGTACAGTCGCGCGTACAGGCCCCCGGCGGCCAGCAGCTCACTGTGCGTGCCCGACTCCACCAGCTTCCCGTCCTCCAGACCGAAGATGACGTCGGCGTTGTGGATCGTCGACAGACGGTGCGCGATGGCGATGGTCGTGCGATTGTGCGTGGCCCGCTCCAACGCCTCCTGCACGAGCCGTTCGGTCTCGGTGTCGAGCGCCGACGTCGCCTCGTCGAGGATGAGCACGCGCGGGTCCATCAGCAGCACACGGGCGATGGCGAGGCGCTGCTTCTCGCCGCCGGACAGCCGGTAGCCGCGCTCGCCGGTGATCGTCTCGTAGCCCTCGTCGAAGGACAGGATGCGCTCGTGGATGTTCGCGGCGCGTGCCGCCTCGACGATCTCCTCGGCGGTGGCGTCGGGCTTGGCGTAGGCGAGGTTGTCGCGGATCGTCCCGTGGAACAGGTACGGCTCCTGGGTGACCATGCCGACGCATCCGGCCAGCGACCCGAGCGTCAGGTCGCGCACGTCGTGGCCGTCGATCCGCACCGACCCGTCGGTCACGTCGTAGAAGCGCGGCACGAGGTAGGTGGCGGTGGTCTTGCCCGACCCGGACGGCCCGACGATGGCGGCGAGCTGTCCTGGTTTCACGTGCAACGAGACGTCGCGCAGCGCCCAGGTCGGCTCGGCGGCGCCCTCCGGCCGTTCGATCCGGGCGGTGCTCTCCTCGAAGCGGTCCTTGGTCGCAGACCCCGACAGCGAACGCGGCGACGGATACCGGAAGGACACGTCGCGGAACTCGATCTCGCCGCGCAGCCGTTCGGCGTCGAGCACCACCGCGTCGGGACGCTCGGTGATGGCCGGCTCCAGGTCGAGGTATTCGAAGATGCGCCGGAACAGCGCCAGCGAGGTCTGCACGTCGAGCGTCACCCGCATCAGCTGCAGGAGCGGCATCTGCAAGCGCGCCTGCAGGGTGGTGAAGGCGACGAGCGTGCCTGCGGTCAGCGCGTCGTCGCCCCCGGGGATCCGTCCGGTGAGCATGTACCCGGCCACCAGGTAGATCAGCGCAGGCGTGATCGCGAAGAAGGTCTGGACCGTGGCGAAGAAGGCCCGACCGGTCATCGCCTGCTCGACCTGCAACCGCGTCTGCAAGCGGTTCGCCTCGCGGTACCGCTGCACCTCGGAGTCGGCCCGGTTGAACACCTTCGACAGCAGGATGCCCGAGACGCTGAGCGCCTCCTCGGTGATCGCGGTCATCTCCGACAGGTTCTCCTGGGTGCGCCGGGCGAGCCGCTGCCGCCGCTTGCCGACCTGGAGCTGGATCCACACGAACAGCGGCATGACGACGAGCGTGAGGATCGTCAACTGCCACGACAGCAGCACCATCGCGATGAACGCGGCCGTGACCGTGACGGTGTTCTGCAGGATCGTCGTGGCGGTGTCGGTGAGCACGGTGCGCACGCCCGCGACGTCGTTGGCGAGGCGCGACTGGATGGCGCCGGTCTTCGTGGCGGTGAAGAAGGCCAGCTCCATCTTCTGCAGATGGGCGAACAGGTCGCCGCGCAGATCGGCCATCGCGGAGTTGCCGACGGTCGAGGTGAGCCAGTTCTGCGCGATGCCGATGAGCGCGGTGGCGATGGGGATGACGCTCATGCCGACGACGAGCCAGCCGAGCAGCCCCAGGTCGGGGCCGGACCCGTCGAGGCGGAACAGCGCCTTGTCGAAGACCGCCTGGGTCAGGAAGGGCACGAGCGAGGTGAGTCCGGCCGAGACGACCACGGCGACCGCGACCAGCGCGATCTTGCCCCGGTAGGGCCGCAGCAGCGACGCGATCCGGCCGAGCACGGGCTCGCCCCTGGCCGCGATCTCGTCCTCGGTCAGATGGGTGGCCTGTGGTCCGCGCGGCATGGGGTCCAGGCTAAGCGGCTGCTCAGCCGACGGCGCGCGCCAGGCCGTGAACCGCTTCGGCGAGCAAGACGTCGTCGCCGAGGTCGTGGGCGTAGGCGGCGCCGCTGAACACCGCCATCGTCCGGGCGCGCACCTCGGTGAGCGGGTCGATGTCGCCGTACGCCGTCCAGAAGGCCTCCCGGTCCGCCCCGTCGAACAGGCTGAACGCCACCGACAGGTCGACCGACGCCGGAGCGAGGCAGACGTCGCCCCAGTCGATCACCCCGGTGATCCGGTCACCGTCGATCAGCACATGGCGCGCGTAGAGGTCGCCGTGGCTCACCACGAGCGGGCGGCGCTCGACGGAGGCGGCGTCGGCGCGGGCCAACCACTCCTCACGTCGCTCGTCGCCCTCGACCACTCCGTCCGCGACGAGGACCGCCAGTAGCTCGCGCGCCCGTGCGGCCCGGTCCGTCGCGTCGGCCCGCCGGTTCGGATCGACGGGCAGCGGCGCGGCGAGGTCGTGAGGGAGGTCGTGCAGCGTCCGCAGAAAGCCGCCGAGCTGTGCGGCCACCGCCGCCCGGTCGACGTCGGGTCGTCGCGCCAGCTCCTCGCCCGGCAGCAGCTCATGACCCCAGAACGGCCACGGCGGATCGCCGAACGCCCCCGTCGTCGCAGGCACCGGGACCGGCGACGGCAACCGCTCGGCCAGACGGGGCAGCCACGCGATCTCCCGCTCGACCCCGGCGAGCGCGAGGGAGCGACGCGGGAACCGGAACGCGAGACGCCGATGCGCGACGACCGTGTTGTCCCAGCCCTCGCCGAGCAGCCGCGGGTCGGACTCTCCCGTCAGCCGTTCCGCCTCGGCCAGCGTCACTACCCGTTCGGGGGTCCACTGCGTCACAGGAAGACTGTGTTCACAAGAAGAACGCGAGACTCAGCCCGAGGAGCGGCAGGAGGATCGCGGCGGCCAAGATGACGACGAAGACGCCGACGCCCTTGCGCTTGACCGGCTCGAAACCGATCGACCCGGTGGTGAACTGGTGCAGCGGCGCGGCGTAGAACACCGGCACGTTCTGCCCCTCCGCCAACTGGAACTCAAGACTCGCCTGGCCGTAGGTCCGCATCCACTGGGCCGACAGGTCGACACGGACAGGGCCCGCCGGCACCGGGATCTGGTTCAACCCGTAGGACGCCGGCACGAGATAGCCGTTGATCGCCGCCTTCGGCGGGATCATGCTCGACGTCATCACCGAGCCTTGGATCGTCAGGCTCACCCACCCCATCGGCGGCTGAGCGGGCGCAGACGGCGGCATCGGCGCGGAGGTCATGCGTCCGAGCTTAGGGCGTCGAGCTCCTCGAGCCAGGCCTCGTGGGTCTCGATCATCTCCTGGACGAACTCCGCCAGCTCCGGGTCGCGGCCGTCGTCGGCGACCTCCTCGGCCTGGTCGACGATCGACGCGCTGTAGTCGCTCATCACCTCGATCCACAGCTCGTCGAAGTCGGCTCCCTCCGACTCCTCCAGCTGCTCCAGGCGGCCGTCCGGCTCCAGGTACACCGGAGGGGCGAAGGCGCTGGCGATCGAGTACACGACCGGCTCCAAGTCCCACTCCTCCTCCCAGTCGCGCATCGCGTCGAGCTGGTCGTCGAGCTCGTCCGCCATCTCGTCGGCGAGGTCCAGCAACGCGTCGTCGTCGCTGCGGTCCTCCGGCAGCTCGGCGGCCTGCAGCGCGGTGCCGAGGTTGATCTGCACACCCAACACGAAGTCCTCGTCGGTGGAGTTGGGATCGGGGTCCGGATCCGGTGAGGGGTCGGCGCACGCCCGCCGGACCTCCGCCGCGCACTCGACGTTCTCGCCGCCGCACCCGGTGAGCGCGAGCGCGGCGACCACGGTCACAGCCCCGAATCCCCTCATAGCTCCGACGATAAACCCGTCCGCGTACTCTCGCAGCATGAGCGAGAAAATCCCCGGCCTCGACGGACTGCTCGGGGTCGAGCACGTCGAGTTGACCGCCGACCGTGTCGTGGTCCGCTTCACCGTCGGCGAGCAGCATCTGCAGCCTTTCGGCATCCCGCACGGCGGCGTCTACTGCGCGGTACACGAGTCGACGGCCAGCATCGCCGGGCAGATCTGGCTGGGCGAGAAGGGCGTCGTGGTCGGCACGAACAACTCCACCGACTTCCTGCGTCAGGCGAAGGTCGGCGACACGATCACCGTCACCGCCACGCCGATCCACCGGGGCCGCACCCAGCAGCTGTGGCATCTGGACTCCGTCGGGACCGACGACAAGCTCGTCGCGCAGGGCCAGGTGCGGCTCGCGAATCTCGACGTCCCGGTCTCACCGGAAACGGCGGCGCGGTTCAAGAGCGCGGTCTCGGGTTAAGCTGGCCCGGTCGTCGGCGACTGGCGTTGAGGTGGGAGACCACCAGGGAGCCGGCGAACCACCGACATCGGGACCGTTCGCCTGGGCCTACGAGTCAGTCCGCTGACCGAGAGGCCCCCTGAGATGACGATGACGACGATGACTCACAACACTTCCGCCCCCGCCCGCCGACTCGACGACGGCGACGTCCGCGTCCTGCTGTTGGAGAACATCCACACCGACGGCCGCGACTTCCTGCGCGGCCAGGGCTACCAGGTCGAGACCCGCGACGGAGCGCTCGGCGAGGACGAGCTGATCGAGGCGATCCAGGGCGTGCACCTGCTCGGCCTGCGCTCGACCACCTACCTCACCGAGAAGGTCGTGGAGCACGCCTCCGACCTGATCGGCGTCGGCGCCTTCTGCATCGGCACCAACCAGATCGACCTGGCCGCCGCCTCGCGCGCCGGCATCGCGGTGTTCAACGCGCCCTACTCCAACACGCGCTCGGTGGTCGAGCTGGCCATCGCCGAGATCATCTCGCTGGCCCGCCGCCTGCACGAGAAGTCCACCGACATGCACCGCGGCGTGTGGAACAAGTCGGCCCAGGGCAGCCACGAGGTGCGCGGCCGCACCCTCGGCATCGTCGGCTACGGCAATATCGGCAGCCAGCTGTCGGTGATCGCCGAGGCGCTCGGCCTGCGGGTCGTCTTCTACGACATCGACGACAAGCTCGCCCTCGGCAACGCCCAGCGCTGCGCGACGTTGGAGGAGCTGCTGGCGCAGTCCGACGTCGTGTCGCTGCACGTCGACGGCCGCCCGAACAACGCCGGGTTCTTCGGCGAGGAGCAGTTCGCGCAGATGAAGGACCGCGCGATGTTCCTCAACCTCTCGCGCGGCATCGCCGTCGACACCACGGCGCTGCGCGAGCACTTGGAGTCCGGGCACATCGCCGGCGCCGCGATCGACGTGTTCCCGGTGGAGCCGAAGCGCCAGGGCGACCCGTTCGAGTCGGACTTGCGCGGTCTGCCGAACCTCATCTTGACGCCGCACGTCGGCGGGTCGACACAGGAGGCGCAGCAGGACATCGGCCGTTTCGTCGCCTCGAAGCTGCGGTCCTACGCCGCCTACGGCAGCACCTCGCTGAGCGTGAACTTCCCGGAGATGAACCTGCGCGCCGAGGAGGGCCGCCACCGGGTGGCCTACGTCCACCAGAACGCCCCGGGGGTGCTGGCCCGGATCAACACGCTCTTCGGCGAGCACGGCGTCAACATCGTCGGCCAGCAGCTGGCCACGCGCGGCGAACTCGGCTACGCGGTCACCGACGTGGCGACCGAGGTCGGCGAGGACGTGCTGACGGCGCTGGCGGCGATGCCCGAGACCATCCGGGTCCGCCACCTGAGCTGAGTCGAAGGGAATCCAACCAGTCTCCTGGCACGCTCACCGCGGATCAGCTCACGCGGTCAGATCCAAGAGTTTCTGGACGGTGTTGAGGTTGCGGGCGGTGCCGGCCACGCCGAGCGCCCGGCCGATGGAGGCGTCCTTCATCTGCGGGCGTCCGGCGCCATCCGCGTACCGGATGTGCATCTCCCGTCCGACGACCTCCCAGCGGTCGTCACCGGTCTCGAAGGTCCGCGCCTTCGCGATCGCGTCGGCCGTCGGCTCGGCGGAGAGGAAGGTGATGTGGGAGAAATCGGCTCGGACCACCTCGAAGGGGTGCGCCGCGAGCGCCGCCGCAACCTCCTCGCGGGAGCGGCTGACGACCTCGCGGAAGAAGCCGCAGCGCTCCTCGACGGCCTGCTCCAAGGCGCAGTCGAACTCGTTCGGGTCGCCGGGCGGCACACAGATCAGGTTGCCGGAGGCGATATAGGTCGAGATCTCGGTGGCGCCCAACGACGCGGCGATCTCACGCCAGGTGGCCATCGGCAGCTTGGCCGTGCCGCCGACGTTGATCGCCCGGACCAGGTGGATCCGCCGCGTCATCGGGCCACTTCCTCGCGGAGCGTCCGGGCGAGCAAGCCAGCGGTGAGTCCGACGATCAGGGAAACGGCGATGCCCCACATGGCGCCCACCTTACGCACTCGCCGGATCCTCGCCCACGCGGATCAGCTCGACGCCCGCAACGTCACAGGCCCTCCTGGTCGACGCGGTACAGGAAGGCGGCCATCTGCTCACGCAACACCGGCTGGCCGGGACGGAAACTGCCGTCGTCATAGCCCGTCGTGACGCCGGTGCGCGACATCCACACGATCTCCTTGTAGAACTCGTGCTGGGTCGAGACGTCCTTGAACGGCGAGGTGGTCGGCAGGTCGGTCACCGGCGGCGATCCGGCCAGCCGGTAGAGGAAGGCCGCCATCTGCTCACGCAGCACCGGCTGTCCGGGACGGAAGGAGCCGTCGGCGTAACCGGTGGTGATGTCGCTGCCCGCCAGCCAGACGATGTGCTCTTTGAAGACGTGCTGCGAGCTGACGTCGGTGAAGCCGCTGGGTTGTCCGCTCGCCGTCGGGTTCGCGCCATCGTGTTCGAAACGGTAGAGGAAGGCCGCCATCTGCTCGCGCAGCACCGGCTGTCCGGGACGGAAGGAGCCGTCGGCGTAGCCGCTGGTGATCTTCTGCTGCGACAGCCAGGTGATCTGCGAGACGAAGGTGTGCCACGGGGGGACGTCGGTGAAGGGGCCGCCCGGATTGCCGAACCAGTCGGTGAAGTAGCGGTAGAAGTTGCGGTTGCCGTAGGAGGAGCAGGCGTCGCCGGTGCCCGCTCCGGCCTGGATCGCGGCGGCGTTCGGCTGGTAGGGCGTGTAGTAGTAGAGCCCGGCGGTGGCCTGGTTGGCGATGTGTACGGGGGCGGTCCCGCAGGCCTCGTTCGGGTGGTAGCGGATCTGGTTGACCTGACCGACCTTGATCCAATTGAAGGAGGGGTTCTTCGTGTACTCCTGGAAGCGGCGGGCGGCGTGGTAGACCTGGTTGCCGAATCCGGCGTACTGCGGCTCGCAGGCCGCGCTGTCGGTGCAGCGGAAGCCCATGGCCTTCGTGTAGACCGCCTCGGTGGCGTTGGTCTTGGTGACGAGGCCTTGTTCTTTCTGCAAGATAACCAGCAGCACTTGCGGGTTGATCGTGCAGGATTTCGCGACGCGGTCGATGATGCGCGCGGCGGTCTCGGTGCCGCCGGTGGCGTAGCCGGAGCAGTAGGCGTCGGCGGCCTTGGACGGGACGGTCGTCTCGTAGTTCTTCAGGCACATCGACCCGGAGCAGGCGGTGCCCTTCTGGTCGAGGAAGTTCTGGATCTCGTTCTGACCCATCGTGTTGGGGTTGAAGAAGACCGCGTCGCTAATGATGTTGCCCGGCTGGAACTTGCTCATGTCCGCGGCCTGCGCGGCCGTCGCGACCCCCACGCTCGTCAGGAGGGTGACGATCAGGGCGACCAGGGACAACCCGGCCGCACGTCGACGAGACACGCGTGAGGAACTCATGCGTCCCAGTATGAGGACGCCGACGGCCTCCCGTGGCCTCCCACAGGAAATGTCAGGGGCCTGTCACGGAGAAATCAGGGTGGGAGGGGTTACGGGGCACCGAGGTCGCGGAGGAAGATGCCGCCGCTCTTGCCGGGCACCAGGTCTGACGCACCCGAGTAGAACGCCACATACCGGCCATCCGCCGACACCGACGAATGGTAAGAGCTGTCGTTGCCGCCCCCGCCCGACGAGGTCGCCGACACCAGACGCGTCACACCCGACTGCATATCCCGCACAAACACATCC
>NZ_JASGEK010000018.1:0-49461 GCF_047606445.1 Aeromicrobium sp.
CGGTCACGGCCGAGGACGTGCGGCGTGGGAGCGTCGACAATGTGGCGACCGCGACGGGCACTGATCCGTCGGGCGGGGCGTACACGTCGGAGGAGTCGAAGGTGTCCACGGCGACGGCCGGGGCGGCCCTGCCGGGCACGGGCTCGGGTCTCACCCCGGGCTATGTGCTCCTGGGCCTGCTCCTCGCGGCCGCCGGAGTTCTCGCGCTGCGGGCCGTCAGACACCGCCGACACGCCTGACATCCCGGCCTCGCCCGGATCCGCATCCGGTCACGGACACGGATCCGGGCGAGGTCGTTCACCCCGATCGATCAGGTCGTCGGAACCGGCGAGGTGGCGGTCAGCTTCCGTCGCCTGTGCCTGCGTCCCGAATTCGCCTCAGGTCACACCTGGTCGTAGGAGGCGAGGTGGCGGTCGAGGGCGGACCAGACGTGGTCTTTGGCGCGGGGGGACGAGACGACGCCGAGGTGGCTGAAGCCGTCGACCTCCACATACTCGACCTTCGCCTCGGGGAAGGCCTCGACGCCGGCTTTGACGGACTCGGCGTGGGCGATGGCGTCGGTGCTGCTGCCGACCAGCAGGGTCGGGACCGCGAGGTCGCGGGTCGCGATGGTCAGGTCGTCGGTCAGTCGGACCTCGCCGTGCATGAACGCCCGACCGTACGTCAGCAGCGCGATGGACTGGTTGAGCAGACGCGCCGGATAGCCGGGCATGGACGACGTGAACCGGTCGGTCGCCTCGATGCGCGCCAGAGTCTCGGGCTGGTCGAGGTTGGTCAGCAGCGTCCACGGCTTCGTCAGCTCGCGCACGGGCGACAGCCACCGGTAGGCCAGCCGGGTCGCCACGGCGGGCGCGCCGCCGACCAGCTTCATCGGCGCGAGCAGCGGAGCCATGCCGACGACGTCGCCGACGGCGAACAGCGGCGCGTAGGTGGCCGTCCGCCGGTAGTCGATGGGAGCGGCCAGGCCGGTGATCGACGCGATGGGAAGGTCGGGCAGGTGGGCGCCGAGCATGAGCGACATCGACGCGCCCAGCGACCAGCCGACGAGGTGGACCGGCTGGCCGTGCTCGTCGGCGATCCGCTGGACGGCCGTCGGCAGCAGGTCGTCGACCCAGTGCTCGAAGCCCATCGCCCGGTCGGCGAAGGTCATCTCGCCGTAGTCGATCGTGTAGGTCGGGCGGGCCTGCGCCAGGTGCGCGGCGAGGCTCTGCCCCGGCCGCAGGTCCCAGCAGGACACCGGCACCGCCAGCGGCGTCACCAGCAGCACCGGGTTCCCGGACTGCTCCGGCGACGGCGCGACCCGGCGCACCAGCGCGTGCGGCTCCTCGTACAGCACGGTCGAGGGCGTTCCCTCCCACTGCTCGACGCCAGGGCCGAGCGGCGAGAGCGCCCACGCGGTACGGGCCGAGCGGAGCAGAGTCGTGGCGTTCATTCGGAGTCCTTCCACCCGACGAGTAAGCGTTTGAGCACCTTGCCCGTGGGGTTGCGGGGGAGCTCGGACAGGAAGATCACATCGCGCGGGACCTTATAACGGGCCAGCCGTTCGCGGACATGGGCCTTGAGGCCGTCGACGGTCAGTTCGGCGCCGTCGTGGACGGCGACGAAAGCGCGCAACCGGTGGCCGAACTCCGCGTCGTCCACGCCGACCACCGCGACCTCGCGCACGGCGGGGTGGGCGACGAGCAACTCCTCGACCTCGGCGGGGAAGACGTTCTCGCCGCCGGAGACGATCATGTCGTCGTCGCGGCCGTCGATGTGGAGACGGCCGTCCTCGAAATGACCGACGTCGCCGGTGGCCATGAGGCCGTCGACGATCTCCTTGTGGCCGCCGCCGGTGTAGCCCTCGAAGGGCGTGACGGTGCCGACGAACACGCGGCCCTTCTCGCCGGTCGGGACCGGCCGGCCGTCGTCGTCGACGATGACCACGCGGGAGCCGAGCGCGGGGCGTCCGACCGACGTCGGATAGCGGCGCACCTCGGCGGGCGTCGCCAGGGTCGCGATGGACACCTCCGTCGAGCCATACAGGTTGAACAGGACGTCGCCGAAGCGGTCCTGGAACTCACGGGACACCGCCGCCGGGAGCGCCGCGCCGGAGCAGAAGGCGACCCGCAGGCACGACGTGTCGTAGCGGTCGGCCGTCTCCCGGGGCAGCGCCAGCACCCGCTGCAGCATGACCGGCACCGTGCAGACCGTCGCCGCCCGATGGGTCGCGATGTCGGACAGGAACGCCTCGGGGTCGAAGGACCGTCGCAGCACGACTTTCGCGCCGAGCCCGAAGGACAGCACCGTCATGATGAGCCCGGTCCCGTGGAACAGCGGCGGGCCGATGACGGTCGCCTCCCGGGCGCGCATCGGCATGCGGTCGAGCAGGCTGCCCGGCAGCGTGTAGCCGCGCGGCTCGGTGCGCGGCGCGCCCTTCGGGGCGCCGGTGGTGCCGCTGGTCAGCAAGACCAGACGGCCAGGTTTCTCGGGCGCGGGCGGCACAGCGGCCGAGGACGCGTCCGCGAGGTCGGTGAGGTCGTCGGCGGGACGGGTGACGTCGGTCCAGAGGATCGGCAGGCCGATCCCCTCCACGGCCGCCGCGAGATCGGCGTCGACCACCAGCAGGTCGACACCCTCCCGGGCGATCACCTCCCGGGCCTGCGGCGCGGAGAAGCCGGTGTTCAGCCAGACGGTGTTGAGTCCGGCGCGCGAGGCCGCCATCGCCGCGACGATCGGGCCGCGATGGTTGCGGCAGAGCATGCCGACGGTCTGGCCGGGTCGGTACTGCTCGCGCCAGGCGTTCGCCACCCGGTTGATCTGCCCGTCGAGGTCGGCGTAGCTGATCTCGCCGCGCTCGTCGGCGACCGCCGGGAACCGGCCGTGGTGCAGCGCGCCAGCCCGCACCGCCCCGCCGAACGGGCCGAACTTCTTCATCGCGAGCACAACGCCGGGCAGCGTGTGTGGCGCGGTCAACGGCAGCACTCCGGCACGGACCATGGCGGCGACGGACCGGACTTCCAGGGACGCGCGGTGCAGCGGGTTCATGAGTCCTCCCTCTTCTGGCGGTGGGTGACGCCGACGACGGGCAGACGCAGTGCGCCCGACACGCCCTCGGGGACCGCCGGGTGAGACTCCAGCACCGCCACCCGGTAGCCCTTCTCGGTCAGCCGCAGCGCGCTGACCGAGCCGCCGAAGCCGGACCCGATGACGACGACGTCGTAGTGCTCGCTCATGCCTCGGCGTCGCGCGGCAAGCCGAGCATGCGCTCGCCGATCACGCTCAGCTGGACCTCGGTCGTGCCGCCGTAGATCGTCGTCGCCCGGCCCGCGAGCAACTGCTCGACGGCGTGGTCGCTCGGCTCGCCGGAGACCGCCACGGTCCCGGCGACGCCCAGCTCGGCGACGATGAACTCCGCGATCTTCTGGCTGATGCCCATCGCCAGCAGTTTGCCCGCGCTCGACGTGGTGGAGGTGTCGGCGCCCGTCAACTGCTGGAGCACGACCCGCGCGCCCATCACGTCGACAGCCTGGCTCTCGGCGATCAACTCGCCCACCTGGTGACGCGCCACCGCCGACAGCTCCCGGCCCTGGGTGAAGCGCAGCAGGTCGCCGTCGTTGGCGTAGGCCTCCGTCTTCTGACTGCGCATGACCCGCTCGCTGCCGAGCGTCGTGCGGGTGACCTCCCAGCCCCGGTCGACCTCGCCGACGACGTAGGCGTCGGGAATGAAGACGTCGTCGAAGAAGACCTCGTTGAACAGCGCCGACCCGGTCATCTCGCGCAGCGGCCGGACGTCGACGCCGTCGCTGGACATGTCGAGCAGGAAGTAGGCGATGCCCTGGTGCTTCGGGGCGCCGGTGTTCGTGCGGGCGACGGTAGTACAGGTGGGCGTCGTGCTCCCAGGTGAAGCCGATGCCGCCGTGGACCTGGATGCAGTCCTGCGTGACCTCGACGGCGAGGTCGGGGGCGACGAGGGCGGCGACGTCTCCGGCGAATCCGGCGGTGCCGTCGCCCCGGTCGAGCGCGGCGGCCGTGTCCCACACGGCGGCGCGGGCCTGCTCCAGGGCGATGCCCATGCGGGCACAGGTGTGCTTGACCCCCTGGAACTGGCCGATGGGACGGCCGAACTGGACGCGGATCTTCGCGTACTCCGAGGCCTCGGCGACCGCCCGCGCCATGACGCCGACCGCCTCCGCGCCGAGCACGACCGCAGCCACGGCGTTCGCCCGGCTCTCGTCGAGCGACAGCAGCCGGTCGGCCGGAACGACGAGGCCGTCGGCTACGACCCGGGCGGCCGGACGCAGCACGTCGAGTCCGTCCTGCGGCGACGCCTTCACCTGGCCGGCGTCGACCATGACCCAGCGCGTCGCACCGTCGGCCGTCACCGGCAGGACCAGCACGTCGGCCTGGCCGCCACCAGCCACACCGTCCCAGGCGCCCGTGACCCGCAGGCCGTCGCCCTCGCCGGTCGCCTCCGGCGTTCCGCTCGCCGCCAGCGCCGTCGCGCCCGGCGCCGTGCCGTCGACCAACGACGGCAACAGCGACACCGCCGCTCCGCCGTCGGCCTGAAGCAGCGCCGACGTCAGCACCGTCGGCGTGAAGGAGCCGGGGATCGCCCGACGTCCCAGCGCCTCCAGCGCGACCGCGAGCGTCATCAGCCCGCCGCCGGAGCCGCCGTGCGCCTCGTCGACGTGCAGGCCCAGCAGGTCGTAGTCGACCAGGGCCTTCCAGAACACCGGCTGCTCCGGCTCGCCTTTCGCCTCGACGATCGCGCGGACCGCGTCGGGGGTGATGACGCTGTCGGCGAGATCGGCCACCGCCGCGGCGAGGTCGACGTGCTCGGGGGTCAGGCCGAGGACCAGCTCATAGTGCTGGCGTGCCATGTTTCTCCTGTTCAGTTCCCGGCGAGGAGGCCCTTGGCGACGTGCGCCACCTGGATCTCGTTGCCGCCGAACAACCGGACGGCCTCCATCGCCACGTCGGTGGCGGCCTCGGTCGAGTAGAGCTTCATCGCCGAGGCCTCGGCGAGGGTCGGCAGTTTCCCGGCCTTGATCGCGTGGCCCGTCTCGGACCAGGCGTGCATGTCAGAGTCCTCAGCCGAGACGGTCGGCGAGGTCGGCGATCTCCCACGGACCCTCGGACTCGATCATCGCGACCTCGTGCCAGCCGGCCATCTCCTGGATGACGCCGCCCTGCACGGCGAAGAACTTGCCGTTGAGCGTGCAATCGGCCGCAGCGAGGCGCGCCACGAGCGGGGAGATGTTGGCCGGGCTGAAGGCGTCGAACTCGCCCTCTTCGACCTCGTCGGCGAAGATCGCGCCCATGCCGGGGGTGGCCAGCGTGAGGCGGGTGCGTGCGATCGGGGCGATCACATTGGCGCGCACGCCGTACCGGTCGAGCTCGTCGGCCGCCACCAGGGTCAGCGCGGCCACGCCCGCCTTGGCGGCCCCGTAGTTGGCCTGGCCGGCGTTCGGCATGAAGGTGCCGGAGGCCGAGGCGGTGTTGACCACCGAGGCCTGGACCGTCTGCCCGGCCTTGCTCTGCGCCTTCCAATAGGCGGCGGCGTGGTGCAGCGGGGCGGCGGTGCCCTTGAGCACCACGGCGAGCACCGCGTCCCACTGCGACTCCTCCAGATTCGGGATGAAGGCGTCGCGCAGGATGCCGGCGTTGTTGACCAGGACGTCGAGGCCGCCGAAGGTGTTGACGGCCTGCGTGACCAGGTTCTCCGCGCCCGACCAGCTAGCGACGTCGTCGGTGTTGGCGACCGCCTCGCCGCCGGCGGCGACGATCTCCTCAGCGACCTGCTGGGCGGGTCCGGCGTCGCTGCCGCTGCCGTCGTTGGCGCCGCCGAGGTCGTTGACCACGACCTTCGCGCCCTCGGAGGCCAACAGCAGCGCGTGCTCGCGGCCGATGCCGCGCCCCGCCCCGGTGACGATGGCGACGCGTCCGTCAAGAGTTCCCATGATGTGTGTCCTTTGAAGAAGAGGGGTCAGTCGGTGATGACGGCGAGGCCGTCGCGCAGGACGAGGTCGTCGCCGACGGAGGTCTCGAAGCCGACGGCGCGCTCGCCGTCGTTCGACGGGAGGTCCCAGAAACGGGTGGTCAGGTCCTGGCCGGGCAGGACCGGCTTGGTGAAGCGCACCGCGAGCCGCCTGAGCCGCGCGACGTCGCCGCCGGCGAACTGCTCCAGCGCCGCCCACGAGGTGAACGCCATCGTGCAGAGGCCGTGGTTGATGATGCCCGGCAGGCCCGACATGCGGGCGATCTCGTCGTCGAGGTGGATCGGCATCGGGTCGCCGGAGGCGGGGGAGTACCGGAAGGTCTGGTCCTCGTCGACGTGCTGGGTCACCTCGGCGACCGGCGCGGTCGCGGTGATCGCCGCGTCCAACGCGTGCCCCGGGGCCAGCTCGCCGACGGTTGTGCCGGCGTCGACACCTCGGAAGAAGGCGGTGATCCACTGCTCGTTGACCAGCTCGCCGCCTGAGTCACGGGTCTCGGCGTAGATCACGACGGTCGAGCCGGTGCTCAGCGAGGCGTAGCCGGTGGCCTTGGCCTTGCAGGTGAGCACGTCGCCGGGTCGGATCGGCCGGTGGAAGTGGAAGTCTTGCTCGCCGTGTACGAGCTTCATCAACAGCTCCACCGGCGCGACCTCCAGGGCCGCCGGGGCCATCGACATGAACGTCGGGACCACGGCGAACAGCGGCGGGGCGACCGTGCCGTCGCGATGCGCCTCGATGGGGTCGTTGGTGGCCGCCGCGTACTCGGCGACGCGTTCGGCGGTGACCTCGAAGACGAGGTCCTCGCTCCACTTCTCCAGGCCTTCGTCCTCGAAGGTCACCGCCGTGGGCATCAGGCCGCGACCAGATCGGAGAACTTCGCGAGCGAGGCCTCGAGGTCCTTCTGCGTGTTCTTCGCGACGGCCTTGCCGATGGGGCCGACGATCATCGTTCCGGTGAACTCGGCGTCCATCGTGATCGACGAGCCGCCGTCGGTCTCGGCGATGCTCAGCGCGAACTTCACCTGGACGCCGGCCATGCCGGCGCCCTCGATGGCGACCGAGCGCGGGGCGTCGACCTCGGTGACCTTCCACTCGATCTTGTTCGCCATGCCCATGACCGAGACGACCTCGGTGATCTGGGCGCCGACGGTGATCTCGGAGGGCAGCTCGGACTTCCAGCCCTGGTGGATGGTCAGCCAGTTCTCCCAGCTCTCGAGGTTGGTGAGCTGGTCCCAGGCGGCCTGGGGGCTGACAGACAGGTCCTGCGTGACGGAGACGTTGGCCATGACTTCTCTCTTTTCCTTCGGTGGTGGGATTCAGTGGGCTTTGCGGTAGGCCGTGACGACGACCGCGCCGCCGAGGCCGATGTTGTGCTGCAGTGCGACGCCGCCGGGCTGCGCGGCGCGCTCGACCTGACGCTTGTCGGCGGTCCCGCGCAGCTGCCAGGTGAGCTCGCTGCACTGGGCCAGGCCGGTCGCGCCGAGCGGGTGGCCCTTGGAGATGAGGCCGCCGGAGGGGTTGACGACCCAGCGTCCGCCGTAGGTGGTCTCGTCGTTGTCGACGAGCTTGCCGGCCTCGCCGTCGGCGCACAGGCCGAGCGCCTCATAGGTCAGCAGTTCGTTGGCGCTGAAGCAGTCGTGCAGCTCGATGACGCTGACGTCCTCGGGGCCGACGCCGGCCTGCGCGTAGACCTCCTGCGCGGCGCGGCGGGTCATCTCCTTGCCGACGAGCGACTGCGCCGACTGGTCGTCGAAGGTGCTGGTCATGTCGGTGACCATGGACTGTCCGATGATCTCGACCGCCTGACCCCACAAGCCGTGCTGCTCGACGAAGGCCTCGCTGGCGAGGATCGCCGCGCCGGAGCCGTCGGAGGTCGGCGAGCACTGGAGCTTGGTGAGCGGGCTGTAGATCGTCGGCGCGTCGAGGATCTCCTGCAGCGTGTACTCGGTCTGGAACTGCGCGTACGGATTGTTGACCGAGTGCCGGTGGTTCTTGAGGCCGACCTTCGCGAACTGCTCGGGCGTCGTGCCGTACCGCTCCATGTGCTCGCGACCGGCGGCGCCGAACATGTACGGCGCGGGCGGCATGGCGAACTCCTGCAGCTCGGCCAGCGCCAGCAGATGGCGCATCATCGGCTGCTCACGGTCGTCGAAGGTCGAGCCGAGCGAGCCGGGCTGCATCTTCTCGAAGCCGAGCGCGAGCGTGCAGTCGGCCAGGCCGCCGCGGACCGCCTGGGCGGCGAGGTAGAGCGCGGTCGAGCCGGTCGAGCAGTTGTTGTTGACGTTGACGACCGGGATGCCGGTCATGCCGAGCTCGTAGACGGCGCGCTGCCCGGCGGTGGACTCGCCGTAGACGTAGCCGACGTAGGCCTGCTGGACGAGGTCGTAGCCGAAGCCGGCGTCCTCCAGGGCCTTCGTGCCCGCCTCGCGCGCCATGTCGGGGTAGTCCCAGTCGCGTGATCCCGGCTTCTCGAACTTCGTCATGCCGACGCCGACGACGTACACCTTGTTGCTTGTCATGAACGCTTTCCTCGCGGGTGTGCGGAGACCGTCTCGCGATCTACCATGGACATCTTGTCCGGGACAAAGTACCCCGGACAAGATGTCTAGGCAAGGGTGGGGGTTATCGTCGTGCCATGGCACAGACGGTGAAGGACGCGCCCGCGACCAGCGACGGCCGCGATCGCCGGTGGGACGACCACCGTCAGGCGCGGCGCGATCATTTCCTGGACACCGCGATCTCGCTGATCGACGCGGAGGGCTCGGGGGTCGGCGTGGCGGCGATGGCCAAGGCCGCCGAGATGCCGCGTTCGGTGGTCTACAAGCTGTTCGGCGACCGCAAAGACCTCGACGAGCACATCCGGCAGCGCATCGTCGCCGAGGTCAGCGCCGCGATCTGGGACAGCCTCGTCGCGACCGGCAGCATCCGCGACCTCGTGCGCGGCGGCGTGGAGACCTATGTCGAGTGGGTGGCCGCGCACCCGCATCTGCACCGCTTCATCGGGTCGGGCTCGCAGAGCGCGCCGACCACCGAGTCGCGCGCCAGCCGCAGCGGCAAGCGCAGTTTCGCCTCGCGGGTGCGCGACCTGATCGAGGCGGCGTGGGCGCAGGCCGTCGCCGAGGGGTCGCTGCCGCCGGGGGTGGCCGAGCACCTGGCCTACGGGGCGGTCGGCCTGGTCGACAGCGTCGTCAACCGCTGGCTCGCCACCGGCGCCAAAGTCACCACCACGCATGAGTTGGTCGCCTTCCTCACCGACGCCATCTGCGGGATCGTCGAGGCGGGCGGCCGTGGGGCCGGGATTGACGTCGACGTGGACGCGGTCATGGACCTGGGGATCACGCCCGAATAGCATCGACGCGATGTCCGGGGTACTCTCGGTATGTTGTCCTCCCCGTCGATCAGGAGTCAGCTATGTCGGTCACCACGTCGTACGACGAGAAGCTCGCGGTGCTGTCGGAGGGGTCGGTGCACCAGCACTTCGACGCCTTCGAGGACATCGCGTGGGATGAGCCCGCGTTCGCCATCGAGGCGAGCGACCCGCGTCTGAAGGCCCCCACCTCCCACCTGCTCGCCCAGACCGAGTGGTACCAGTCGCTGCCCGAGGAGCGGCAGATCGAGGTCGGCACCTGGTTCATGGCGCAGATGTGCAAGGTCGGCCTGCACTTCGAGAACCTGCTGATCCGTGGCCTCATGGGCTATGTCTTCACCCTCGACAACGACAACCCCGAGTTCCGGTACGTCACCCACGAGGCGACCGAGGAGACGCACCACACTCAGATGTTCCAGGAGTTCGTCAACCGGACCGGCGCCGACGCGCCCGGGCTGCGGTGGTGGGCCAAGCCCTTCCACCACGTCATCCCGATGTTCTCGACGATCTTCCCCGAGTTCTTCTTCGTCATGGTGCTCGGCGGCGAGGAGCCGATCGACCACATGCAGAAGCACATCCTGCGGGCCTCGGAGGACGAGCTGCACCCGCTGATGCGCCGGATCACCCAGATCCACGTCGCCGAGGAGGCCCGGCACATCTCCTTCGCGCACAGCTACCTCGTCAAGCGCTCGCAAGAGGTCGGCTTCGTCAAGCGCGCGCTGCTGGCGCTGCTCACGCCGATCGTCATGCGGATCATGTGCGACATGATCCTCGCGCCCGACGCCCGTTCGGCCAAGAAGCTCGGCATCCCGCGCAAGGTCCGCAAGCAGATGTACTGGCGCGACCCGGCGTCGAAGCAGTTCCTCAGCGACATGTTCGGCGACGTCCGCATGCTCGCCGACCAGATGGGCATCCGCACCCGCTGGACCCGGCCGATCTGGAAGGCGATGGGCATCGACGGCGCGCCGTCGCGGTTCCGGGGCGAGACGCACGAGCGCGCCGCCCTCGCGCACGGGGAGCGCTGAGTGCCGCACGTCGTCACGCAGTCCTGTTGCAGCGACGCGTCCTGCACCGTCGCCTGCCCGGTCAACTGCATCCACCCCGGACCCACCACCGACGAGTTCGGCGCCGCCGAGATGGTCTACATCGACCCGTTGGCCTGCGTCGACTGCGGTGCCTGCGTGACCGCCTGCCCGGTCGACGCGATCAAGCCGCACACGGCCCTGTTGCCCGGCGAGCTGCCGTTCCTCGAGGTCAACGCCCGTCACTTCGCCGAGTCGCCGCACGCCGACCGGCCGGTGCTGGCCGCCGTGCCGCACCGTCGGGCGACACCGCACGGCCTGCGCCTGCGGGTGGCCGTCGTCGGGTCCGGGCCGGCCGGCCTCTACACGGCCGACGAACTGCTGCGCCGCCCCGGCGTGACGGTCGATGTGTTCGAGAAGTTGGACCGTCCGCACGGACTGGCCCGCTACGGCGTCGCGCCCGACCACCAGCGGACCCGTCAGATCGCCGACCTGTTCGCGGTGATCGAGCGGCAGAAGGGCTTCCGGTATCGCCTCGGCGTCGAGGTCGGCAAGGACGTCTCGCTGGCCGCGTTGGAGCGCGACTACGACGCGGTGGTGCACGCCGTCGGCGCGTCGACCGACCGGCGGCTCGACATCGCGGGCGAGGATCTGCCTGGCAGCGTCTCGGCCACCTCGGTCGTCGGCTGGTACAACGGCCACCCCGACCATGTCGGCCTGCCCGTCGACCTGTCGCACGAGCGGGTCGTGGTGGTCGGCAACGGCAATGTCGCGCTCGACGTCGCGCGCATCCTCACCGCCGACCCCGAGACGCTGGCGTCGACCAGTCTCGACCGCGCCGCGCTCACAGCGCTGCGGGACAGCCAGGTGCGCGAGGTCGTGGTGCTCGGCCGGCGCGGCCCGCTCGACGCGGCCTTCACACTGCCGGAGCTGCTCGGACTCGCGGCCTTGGAAGACGTCGACGTGCTGGTCGACGCCGCGGGTCTGGACATCGACGAGTCGACGCAGAAAGGCCGCGTGCTGGCCGAGTTGGCCGCCCGGGAGCCGCGCGAGGGACGCCGCCGGATCGTGCTGCGCTTCGGCGCCGCGCCGCGCGCGATCCTCGGCGCGGAGCGGGTCGAGGCGGTCGAGGTGGAGCGCCGCGTGCCGACTGCTGACGGCTGGTCCGCCACGGGCGAGGTCGAGCGGATCGCGTGCGGCATGGTGTTGCGCTCCATCGGCTACCGCGGTCTGCCGATCGACGGCCTGCCCTTCGACGAGGCGACCGGCACGGTCCCGCACGAGCGCGGCCGGGTACGTCCGGGCCACTACGTCGTCGGGTGGATCAAGCGCGGCCCCACCGGCTTCCTCGGCACGAACAAGTCCTGCGCGCAGGAGACGGTCGAGACCCTGATCGGCGACCTGATCGCCGCGAGCACACCGGCGAGGACGAGGGAACCGCTGCCCGCATGAGCACGAACGAGGAGCTGATCGCCCACGTCCGGGCGGCCAAGGAGGCGTTGCTCGACGAGCAGCGCGCCGAGAAGGTCGCCAAGCAGCACGCGCGCGGCAAACAGACCGCCCGCGAGCGCATCGCCGCCCTCACCTCTGAGTTCTACGAGTTCGGCGGCCTCGCCGGACCAGGACCGGCCAACAACGGCGCCGCGCCGCTCGTCGCGCCGGGCGACGGCGTGGTCACCGGCATCGGCTACGTCGACGGGCGTCCGGTGGCGCTGGCCGCCTTCGACTTCACGGTGCTCGGCGGCAGCAACGGCGCGGTCGGCATGGCCAAGCTCATGCGCTGCGCCGACCGCTGCCTGCGCGACAAGATGCCCTTCGTTCTGCTCATGGACGGCGGCGGCCACCGCATGCAGGAGGCGCTCGACTCGCGGCTGGCCGCGCCCGGCTCGGAGTTCCTGCTCAAGATCACCGACCTGTCCGGCTACGTCCCGCTCGTCGCGGCGATGATGGGGCCCGGTTTCGGCGCTCCGGCCAATATCGCGGCGTCCTGCGACTTCGTGACGATCGTGCGCGGCACGGGAACGATGGGGCTGTCGTCGGACTTCCTCGTCAAGAACGGCACCGGCGAGGAGGCCACCAACGAGGAGTTGGGCGGCGCCGACCGTTGCGCGCGACGCGGCGTGGTCGACCTCGCTGTGGACGACGAGGCCGAGGCGTTGGACGCGATCCGGCTGTACCTGTCGTATCTGCCGTCGTGGCAGGACGGCGCGCCGAATCTCGGTTCGGCGGGCGCCGAGCCCGGCCCGGACGCCGACCGGATCGACCAGCTCGTCCCGGCGAACACGCGCCAGGGCTACGACGTGCGCGAGGTGGTCGAGGCGCTGTGCGACGACGCTTCGGTGTTCGAGCTCAAACCCGACTTCGCGCCGAATGTCGTGACGACGTTGGCCCGGCTCGGCGGACGTCCGGTGGGGGTGGTCGCGAACCAGCCGCTGCGCCTCGGCGGCGCGCTCGACAGCCCGGCCTCGGAGAAGGCGGCCCGTTTCATCGGCGTGTGCGACGCCTTCGGCCTGCCCGTCGTGCTGCTGATCGACCTGCCCGGTTTCATGGTCGGCGTGGCCGCCGAGGAGAGCCAACTGGTGCGCCGCAGCGCCCGTATCGGCTACGAGTTGGGTATCGCCACGGTGCCGCGCGCGGTGGTCGTGACCCGCAAGGCCTACGGCGCGGCGTATGTGGTGATGGGCGGCGGCCGCTCCATCGACGCCGACCTGTCGATCGCCTGGCCGACGGCCGAGATCTGCGCGATCCCGGTGGAGAGCGCCGTCGACATCGCTTTCAAGTCCGAGTACGAGAAAGCCGACGACCCGCAGGCCAAGCGGGCGGAGTTCCTGGAGTTGTTCCGCGCCAACATCGACCCGCTGCTGGCCGCCGAGGGCTTCGGGATCGACGACGTCGTGCTGGCCTCCGAGACCCGCCGCCTGCTGATCGAGACCTTCACCCGCGCCCAGCCTCGCCGTGCTCAGCGCGTCCCCGACAAACGGCGGTCCATCTCCCCGATCTGACGCGCTGGCCGAAGGCCTGATCGTCGTATGTGCGTTCGAAGAATGTCAGTGGCGGCCTTTACGGTGGATGGGATGGGAACTGCTGCGGCTGATGGCGGTTCAAGCAGGCTGGTAGTGGTCCGCTGGGACTGCCGGGACGTAGGGTGATGTGTGTGCTGATCGATGTTCGTCGTCCGCTCGCCGTGGATTTGTTCGCCGGCGCCGGGGGCTGTCGTTGGGACTGGAGCAGGCCGGATACGAGGTGGCCGCAGCGGTCGAGTTCGATCCGATCCACGCGGCGACGCACGAGTTCAATTTTCCTCAGGCGAAGACGTTCTGTGAGGACGTCTCAACGATCACGGGCGCGTGCATACGGGGGAACTCCGAGATCGGTGACCGTGAGATCCATCTTGTCGCCGGTGGGCCGCCTTGCCAGGGCATCTCGATGATGGGACGTCGGGTGATCGACGATCCGCGCAACGCCCTCTTGAAAGAGTTCGTGCGCAGGGTGCTGGAGTTGAAGCCACGCTACTTCCTGATGGAGAACGTGGCAGGCCTCATGGTCGGTGGTCACCGACAGCTGCTCGAGGAGGTGATCGAGATGTGTGAGGCGAGCGGTGAGTACGACGTCCTGACCCCTGTGGAGGTGTTGCAGGCCGCCGACTACGGATCGCCTCAGTCTCGCAAGCGCATGATCCTCCTCGGCGCGCGTCGGGGGTTGACGCTCCCGTCGTATCCCGAGCCGACCCACATCCCGCGCACACTGCGCGGGGTCGTTCCGCGGGTCGAGGAGGGCGGCCTGCCGCTCGGTCCCAGCGTGAATGACGCGCTGGCTGATCTGCCTGACGCCGACGACTTCGAGGAGCTCCTGCAAGGCGACCACGTCAGTGAGGTCGTCTACGGCGAGCCGAGCGTCTACGCGAGGTCGCTGCGCGATCCGGGTGACGACCCGACGGACTTCTCGAGGCCGAGGCCCTCTGTCGGGCGAGATCTCACGTCGTCGGCACGTACTCTGCACACGCAGAAGTCCATTGATCGATTCGCAGCCGCGGAGCCCGGAGACACTGAGCCGGTCAGTCGCTTCCTCAGGTTGCATCCAGAGGGTATCTGCAACACGTTACGCGCGGGCACCGCTTCTGATCGCGGCGCGTACACAGCTCCCCGCCCGATCCACCCGGTGCGTCCGAGGGTCATCACGGTGCGCGAGGCCGCTCGGTTGCACGGCTATCCGGACTGGTTCCGCTTCCACGTCACGAAATGGAACGGATTCCGTCAGATCGGCAACTCTGTGCCCGCGAGGCTCGGGCGGGCTGTCGGTGCTGCGATCCTCGCCGCTGATGGAGTGGAGCCTCAAAGGACGGGCCGCACGCCGGTGAGTCTTGGATCGCCTGAGCTTCTGTCGATGGCATCGGGTCAGGCTCATGCTTATTTCGGGCTCGAACAACGAGTGATTCCACAGCGTGACCGGAAGGCGGGCTGAGGTGGGTGGCGAGAATCGGTATGAGCGGCTCGCGGCCTGGGTGTTTGAGAAGCACTACGTCGCCGGTGACACCCACGTCGAGCGGAGGCGAGACGAGCTGACTGAGGCGGCGCAGGCTCTTGGCATTGAGTTGCCGAAAACCTTGGAGACGTCGTGTACTCGATCCGCTACCGGATCAGCGTGCCGGCCGTCATGCTGGAGGTCGCCCCGGAAGGCATGGAATGGATCATCCGTTCCATCGGAAGGTCGAGGTACGCCTTCGACTTGATCCCTGCGCAGGTGAGAGTGCGCCCCAACCTCGCCTTAGAGGTGACGAAAATCCCTGACGCCACGCCGGAGATCATCGCGAGATCGGCGCTTGGCGATGAACAGGCCCTCCTCGCGCTGGTGCGTTACAACCGGCTGATGGACCGCCCCACGTGGGTCCACAAGATGCCAGCGTGTTTGTAGCGGGTGCTGTTCCGTGGGGTCCAAGCCTTGTGGATAAGAGCCTCGACAGATCAGATCATCGACGTGATTCTGGCGGCATGTCTCTCAGCCGTGTCACACTGCCGGTAGCGGTGGCGCTCACTGATGGAGGATCAGCATGTCGGTTTCTGTCCCACAGGGTCTCGGGCCGTGGACGGTCGACGACCTGCCCGAGGACGGCCGTCGCTACGAACTGCTCGACGGGTGGCTGATCGTGTCCCCGGCGGCCGCGCCACGGCATGAGTTGGCGGCGGGCGAACTCGCGTTCGTGTTGAAGACTCACCTTGCGCGTCAACGTGTTCTCTCACCGGTGGGTGTCGACTTCGCGAACGCGACCTACCTGGTGCCGGATCTGGCGGTGACCGCTGAGGGCGTGGACGTGTGGAATGTCCGGCATCTCGGCCCCGGCGACGTCGACCTCGTGGTCGAGGTGGTCTCGCCGGGCTCGACCCGCCACGACCAGGTGATCAAGCGCGCCCGCTACGCCGCCGAGGGCATCGCCGCGTACTGGATCGTCGAGACCGACCCCGACCTCGTGCTGACCGCCCTGGAACTGCGGCCCGACGCCCAGGCCTACGTGGAGGTCGGCCGGTGGAGCGGCGATGACACGGTCAGCCTCGACCGCCCGTTCCCGGTGTCGTTCAGGCTCTCCGAGCTACGGGGCTGACTGTCCCAGTTCCGCCTCCAGCGCGGCGAAGAAGGCGTCCAGGAGGACGAGATCGACCTCGTCGGCGGACACCTCACGCGCCCAGGTCACGGGATCGGTGGTCAGTGCTGCACGCCGGTCGGCCATGCCGGCAACCTATCGGCACAGGATCCTCACCGCAGGGAGAGCAACTCCTCCGGAGTCCGCAGGAGCCAGTCCGTCGGGCCCGTCAGGCGTCCCTCGGCGACATCGTGCTCGCCTCGCAGACCCGCCGCCTGCTGATCGGAGACCTTCGCACGAGTCCAGCCCCGGCGCGCCCCCCGCGCCCCCGACAAACGGTGGTCCGCCTCCCTGATCCGAGCTGGCCAAGGGATGAAGGCGGGGGTGAATTTCGCCGGGTCGGTCGGGCGCTGCTCGCCACTGTCGACCGGGATTTGACGGGGGGGGGGTCTGCTTTTAGGCTGCGCAGTGTGGCGGCGGCTGTGTCGTCGCTTTGTCCTGTCTGTGAATGAGGAACAGTGCCAGCAACTCGAACACGCCGTCTTGTCCCTCTGAGTCTCGCGGCCGCGCTGGTCGGCGTGTCGCTCGTCATGGCGGTCGGTGCCGCCGTGGCCCCCGTCGAGGCGGCCCCCGCCGGACAGCCTGGCACCCCTGGAGTCCCGGGGGAGCTGTGGCATGAGGACTTCGAGTACGGCATGGACTCCGGCGAGGTCGTCCCGCTGGTCGACACGGGGTCGGGCGGCTACGTGGGCAAGAACGGCGAGACCTACACCGCCGACGACCCATGGGACAAGCCTGCGCGTTGGAATGGACTGGTGTACGACGGGAACTCGACCAACGCCGCGATGGAGGCCGTCGGCGTCCCCACGGGAAATACCTCCGCGAAGGACTCGCTGCGGACTTTGGCCAGCACCTTGGGGACGTTGAACGGCACCGATCCGGTGGCGGACAACCACGTCCTCGCGGCCTACACGAGCGGCTGGAACCACCCGGGCGACGTGGTCCAGTTCGCGACCACCGCGCCCCTGCCGGTCGAGGCGCAGGGCAGGTTCATCTCCTTCTCGGTCAACGCCGCGGCCACCAGCTGTTGGGCGGCGCACCCGGTCATGCGGTTCTTCCTCGTCGACGGAACCGAGAAGCACCAGGTCACCGCGTCCGACCTGGACCCGTGCGCCGGGTACGTCAACACGGGCACGTCGAACAACCCGTCGGGGCCTTACTACATGTCCGCCACCCTGACGGCCGACAGCGCGTTCCTGATGACCAGTGACGAACTGGGCATCGAGATGCGCAATATGACGGCCACCGCCGCGGGCAACGACGGCGCCATCGACGACATCAAGGTCCTGGACGTCACCCCGCAGCTCGACAAGCACTTCGGTGCCGCAGGCTTCTACACCGAGTCGTACACGGCGAAGACGGGCGACGTCGTCCCGCTGACGTTCACCGTCACCAACACCTCCGAACGGGGTCAGAAGACCGGTTGGTCGTTCACCGACGCCCTGCCCGGCGGCCTGAAGGTGGCGAATGTGCCGTCGCCGGTGTCGCTGAACGACTGCGCCGCCACGGTCACCGCGGCTCCCGGCGACGAGGAGGTCGTGGTGACGAACGGATCGTTGGCGGCGGGCGCGTCGTCGTGTGCGATCACCGTGATGGTGCAGGCCCCGGCCGACGCGGGCTCGGTCGTCAACGGCGCGGACGACATCACCGCCGTCGGCCTGGACGAGCCGAACGACGCCACCCTCACGGTCACCGCCCCGACCGCCCCGTCGACCTGCTCGGCCGAGGACGACCGCGCGGTGCAGCGGTACTGGTTCTTCGGCAACGGCGTCGGCTTCGACTTCGGCACCAGCGGCGACGCGGGTCCGACGCAGCTGACCTCCACGGGCGTCTCCTCCCAGGAGGGCACCACGGTGGTCACCAACACCGGCGGCGAGTTGCAGTTCTGGACCGATGGCGGCGGCGGCAACATCTACAACAAGAACCACCAGGTGATGACCAACGGCGCGGGCGTCACCGGCACGCCGACCTCGGTGGCGGCCTTCGCCGCGTCCGGGGTGGCCGGACGGTACTTCGTCGTGTCCACCAGCGCCGGGCAGCCGAATCCGGGACAGTTGTTCTGGACGCAGGTGAACATGAACACGTCCGACGGCCTGGGCGAGGTTGACGCCACGAACAAGAACGTCGCCCTGGGCGCGGCGGGCGCCGCCTCGGAGGCGGTCACCGCCGTGCCGACCGACGACGGCACCGGCTACTGGGTGCTGACCTACACCTACGACTCGCCGAACATCATCGCCTACAAGTTCGGCGACACCGGTCCGACGGGCGAGGTCGTCACGAGCGCGATGCCGACGAGCAACAGTGTGAGCGGCTACGGCTCCCTGGCCTTCGACGCCGACCTGCAGCAGTTGGTACAGCTCGACAGCCTGCACAGCACCAACCCCAACAACAACACGGGACAGGCCTCGCGGGTCCGGCTGTTGAACTTCGACGCCGCGACCGGCGCGGCCTCGTTGAGGGCCGAGTGGCTGACCGACGCCGGCACGGGCGGCGCCAAGGGCTACGTGGCCGACTTCTCGCCCTCGGGCCGGTACGTCTACGTGTCGAAGATCTTCAGCGCGACGGGCGGCGGCGCGCCGGGCGTGCTGCGCTATGACACGCAGGCCGCGGACATCGCCGCCTCGCAGACGTTGATCGGGAACGTCACCGCCGGCAACGGCGGTCAGGTCAAGCGGGGTCCCGACGGCCGCATGTACGTGGCGCAGTACGGCCAGGGCACGATCTCGGTGATCGAGGACCCCGACGCCGCCACACCGACCTTCCAGGCCGGTGGCATCACCTTGACGTCCGGCACGTCGAGCCAGTGGGGCCTGTCGCAGATGGTGACCGGCTGCCCCGCTCCGGGCCGTCTTGAGATCGTGAAGACGAGCGCCCTGCTGGACGACGGCGACGTCGACGGCGACGGCCAGGCCGACGTCGGCGACGTCATCACCTACACGTTCACGGTGAGCAACGACGGAGCCTCGGCGGTCGAGGATGTGACGATCGTCGACGACCATGCCGGCCTGTCGGCGACCGACCCGGCCTCGGTCGACATCCCGGGCAAGAGCCAGGCGACGTTCACCGCGACCTACACGGTCACACAGGCCGATGTGGACAGCGGGTTGATCGAGAACACCGCGACCGCCACGGGGACTCCGCAGGGCGGCGGCGACCCGATCGAGAGCGACCCGGACGACGACACGTTCGTCCCCGCTCCGCGCGATCCGAAGCTGGCGATCGAGAAGGCCAACGACGTCGCCGACGACGCGACGGTCGACGTCGGCGACGTCGTCGCCTACACCTTCACGGTGACGAACACCGGCAACACGACGATGACCGACGTGCAGGTGGCCGACCCGATGCCGGGCCTGTCGGCGTTGGACCCGGCGAGCGTCGCGAGCCTGGCCCCCGGCGAGGAGGCTGAGTTCACCGCGACGTACACCGTCGACGAGGACGACGTGGTGACCGGCGAGGTCGTCAACACGGCCACGGCCTCGGGTCTGAGCCCGATCGACGACGTCCGTCGCACCTCCGACCCGGACAGCTCGACGGCCACCACCGCCGACGCCGACCCGCGCCTCGTGCTGGACAAGACCGACGCGTTGACGACCGACGCCAATGACAACGGGCAGGCCGACGTCGACGACGTCGTCACCTACACGTTCACGGTCACGAACGAGGGCAACCTCACGGTCAGCGGTGTGACGGTCGACGACCCGATGGAGGGCCTGTCGGCGATCACCCCGGTCGCCCCGGCCGTCGACCCGGTCACCTTGGAGCCGGGCGGCGAGGCGGAGTTCACCGCGACCTACACCGTGACGCAGGCCGACCTGGACGCCGGTTTCCTGCGGAACACGGCCACCGCGGCCGGCTCCTACCCGCTCGAGGGCGGCGGAACCGACGTCGTGACCTCGCCCCCGGACTCGGTCGACAGCGACACGCTCGTCGCGCGGCCGGAGCTGACGATCGTGAAGTCGGCCGACCACGACGACGCGAACGGCAACGGCGTCGCGGACGAGGGCGAGATGATCGGCTACTCGTTCACGGTGACCAACACCGGCAACACGACGATGGAGAACGTGCGCGTGGTGGACCCGAAGGTCACCGGCCTGCCTGAGACGGGCGTCACGTTGGCCCCCGGCGAGGAGACCACGATCGAGGCCGACCCGTACCGGGTCACCGACGCCGACGTGGCCGCCGGCGAGGTCCTGAACACGGCGACCGCGCGCGGCAACGTGCCCGGCGGCTCGGAGTTCTCCTCCGACCCGTCGACGGCGACGGTCTCGGCGGAGAAGCCGGCCGAGAAGTCCGGCCTGCTGCCCTCGACGGGCGCGGCGGTCATGCTGGCGCTACTGTTGATCGGCGGTCTGGCCGTCGGCGTCGGCGGAGTCGTCGTGCGGGAGCGCCGCCGCCAGAGGCTGGTGTGACCGGCTGACTCCGAACGAGCGAGGGGCGTGTCCCAGGCGACTGGAGCACGCCCCTCGCCGTCGTCGGTCGTTCCTGTCGTCGCAGGGCCTACCATGGACCGAAGATATGACTGAACCCGCCACCGAGCACCCCGCTCACACGTTCACCGTGCCCAGCAGCGTCGACGCCGTCGCGCTCTTCGGTCCGGGCGACGAGTTCCTCCGGCTGATCGAACGCGACTTCGAAGCCGACGTCCATGTGCGCGGCGACCGCGTCAGCGTCACCGGAGCGCCGTCCGAGGTCGCCCTCGTCGAACGGCTCCTCGACGAGCTCGTCGCCATCGTGCGCACCGGCCAGGGCCTGACCCGCGAGACCGTCGAGCGCAGCGTCGGCATGCTCCGCGCCGAGACGCAGGAGCGGCCCGCCGAGGTGCTGAGCCTCAACATCCTGTCCAACCGGGGGCGCACGATCCGCCCCAAGACGCTCAACCAGAAGCGGTACGTCGACGCCATCGACGCGCACACCATCGTCTTCGGCATCGGCCCGGCCGGCACCGGCAAGACCTATCTCGCGATGGCCAAGGCCGTGCAGGCGTTGCAGTCCAAAGAGGTCAGCCGCATCATCCTCACCCGTCCGGCCGTCGAGGCCGGAGAGCGGCTCGGCTACCTGCCCGGCACCCTCAGCGAGAAGATCGACCCGTATTTGCGTCCCCTCTACGACGCCCTGCACGACATGATCGACCCCGAGACGATCCCCAAGCTCTTGACTAGCGGGGTCATCGAGGTCGCGCCCCTGGCGTATATGCGGGGACGGACCTTGAACGACGCGTTCATCATCCTCGACGAGGCGCAGAACACCACAGCCGAGCAGATGAAGATGTTCCTGACCCGGCTCGGCTTCGGCTCGAAGATCGTCGTCACCGGCGACGTCACCCAGGTCGACCTGCCGGCCGGACAGCGGTCCGGGCTGCGGGTCGTGCAGGACATCCTCGGCGACGTCGACGACATCCACTTCTCGCGGCTCAGCTCCCGCGACGTCGTGCGGCACCGTCTCGTCGGCAAGATCGTCGCCGCCTACGACCATTTCGACGCGGGCGCGAACCAGTCCGCGGGACGGGGGAGCCGTGAGCGTCGAGGTTCTTGACGAGTCCGGTGCGGGCGTCGACGTCGTCCGGCTGACCCGTCTGTCGCGGTTCGTGCTGCGACGCATGCGGCTGCACCCGTCCACCGAGCTGACCGTGCGGCTGGTCGAGCCCGACACCATCGCCATGCTCAACGAGCAGTGGATGGGCAAGAAGGGCCCCACCGACGTGCTCTCCTTCCCGATGGACGAGCTGACGCCCGGCGACCAGGTCGAGGAGGGCTACCTCGGCGACATCGCGCTCTGTCCGCAGGTCGCCGCGCAGCAGGCCCCGGCCGCCGGGCACGAGACCATCGACGAGATCGACCTGCTGCTCGCCCACGGCATCCTCCACCTCCTCGGCTACGACCACGCCGAGCCCGAGGAGCACCGGGAGATGTTCGGGCTGCAGGGCCGCCTGCTGCTCGAATGGCAACGATTCCTGCTCGGCGTCGACCCGGAAGACGCCTGATGCCCGACCCCGTCAGTTGGACGCCCGTGGTGGCAGCGGTGCTGCTCGCCTTCGTCGCGGGCCTGTTCGCCGGCGTGGAGGCGGCGCTGTCGTCGTTCTCCCGCGCCCGCGCCGAGGAGCTGCACGACGAGGGGCAGGCGGGCGCCGCGCGACTGCTGAAGATCCTCGACGACCCCGCGCCCTACGTCAACAGCGTCACCCTGCTGCGGGTGCTCGCCGAGACCGCCGCCGTCGTGCTCGCCGCCCTGTTCGTCGCGCGCGAGGTCGACGGGCTCTGGCGGCAGTTCCTCGTCGCCACGCTCGTCATGGGCCTGGTCAGCTTCGTGTTCATCGGCGTCGGCCCGCGCACGCTCGGCCGTCAGCGCGCCGAGCAGGTCGCGGTGCTCTCGGCACTCCCGGTGACCGTGCTCGAATGGGTGCTCGGCCCGATCCCCCGACTGCTCATCCTCATCGGCAACGCGCTGACCCCGGGTCGCGGTTTCAGCGAGGGTCCGTTCGCCTCCGAGGTCGAGGTGCGCGAGATGGTCGACCTGGCCGCCGCCTCCTCGTTGATCGAGAGCGACGAGTCCAAGATGATCCAGTCGGTCTTCGAGCTGGGCGACACGATCGTGCGAGAGGTGATGGTGCCGCGCACCGACGTGGTGTCCGTCGAGCGGACCAAGACGCTGCGGCAGGCGATGGCGCTGTGCCTGCGGAGCGGCTACTCGCGGCTGCCGGTGGTCGAGGAGAACCTCGACGACGTGGTCGGCATGGTCTACCTCAAAGACCTCACCCGCCGTGTCTTCGACCATCACGGCGCCGAGCAGGTCGAGCGGGTCGCCACGATCATGCGGCCGTGCCTGTTCGTCCCCGACACCAAGCCCGCCGACGGCTTGATGAGGCAGATGCAGGCCGCCCGCACGCATGTGGCCATCGTCGTCGACGAGTTCGGCGGCACGGCGGGACTGGTCACCATCGAGGACCTCCTGGAGGAGATCGTCGGCGAGATCACCGACGAGTACGACTCCGATCCCGACGAGGCCGAGCAGCTGGCCGACGGGTCGTGGCGGATCAGCGTGCGCTGCGACCTCGACGACCTCGCCGAGCTGACCGGGGTCGAGATCGACGACGAGGAGCTGGACACCGTCGGCGGCCTGCTCGCCAAGCACCTCGGCCAGGTGCCGCTGCCCGGCTCCGAGGCCGAGGCGTCGGGGCTGCGGCTCGTGGCCGAGGGCGCCTCGGGACGTCGCAACAAGGTCGGCCATGTGCGCGTGTGGCGCCTGGGCGCCCCCGACGAGTCGGTAGCCTCGGGCGCATGAGCATTGAGTTGGAGCCCGAGGACGCCAAGCTGGTGACGCTGGCCCGCGCCGCCCGCGCCCGTACCAACACGCGTCAGGGGGCGGCGGTGCGCGACCTCGACGGCCGCACCTACGCGGCGGCGACGGTCTGGCTGGAGTCGCTGTCGGTCAACGCGCTCGACCTCGCCGTCGCGATGGCCGTGTCGTCGGGCGCGAAGGGTCTGGAGGCGGCCGCCGTCGTCGGCCCGGAGGACCGGGTGATCGGCCTCGACGCGATGCGCGACCTGGGCGGCGAGGGGCTGCCGGTCTACGCCGCCGAGCCCGACGGCACGGTCCGCACGGTCAAGCACACCTGATGACCGCCTTCCGTTCCGGTTTCGCCTGTTTCGTCGGCCGCCCGAACGCGGGCAAGTCGACGCTGACCAACGCGCTCGTCGGCGACAAGATCGCCATCACGTCGTCCAAGCCGCAGACCACGCGGCACGCGATCCGGGGTCTGGTGCACACCGAGGACGCCCAGCTGATCCTGGTCGACACGCCGGGCCTGCACCGGCCGCGCACGGTGCTGGGGGAGCGGCTGAACGACCTCGTCCGCTCCACCTGGGCCGACGTCGACACGGTCGCGATGTGCCTGCCGGCCGACCAACGGGTCGGTCCCGGCGACAAGTTCCTCGTCAAGGAGCTGGCGCAGCTGCGCAGGAAGCCGATCCTCGCGGTGGCGACGAAGACCGACCTGGTCTCGCCGACGCGGCTGGCCCGGCATCTGATGGACGTCCAGAAGGCGGGCGACGAGGCGGGCGTCCGCTGGGCCGAGATCGTCCCGGTCAGCGCGACGGCGGGCGACCAGGTCGAGCTGCTGCGCGACCTGCTGATCCAGACCTTGCCGGAGGGCCAGCCGCTCTACCCGGACGGCCAGCTCACCGACGAGCCCGCCGAGACGCTCATCGCCGAGGTCGTGCGCGAGGCCGCGTTGGAGGGCGTGCGCGACGAGTTGCCGCACTCGCTCGCGGTCGTCGTCGAGGAGGTCGTGCCGCGCGAGGACCGTCCGGCGAACAAGCCGCTGACCGACGTGCGCGTGAACGTCTACGTCGAGCGCGACAGTCAGAAGGGCATCGTCATCGGCCACAGGGGCACGCGCCTGCGCGAGATCGGCGCGGCCTCCCGCCGCCAGATCGAGAAGATCCTCGGCACCCCCGTCTACCTCGACCTGCACGTCAAGGTCGCCAAAGACTGGCAGCGCGACCCCAAACAACTCCGCAAGCTCGGCTTCTGACGGGTCACCTTTTCTCCAGATTTGCTGACTTATCCACCGTTCGCCACCGGGCAAACGGTGGATAAGTCAGCAAATCTGGGAAGAAATGACCCAAAATGGCGCACATCTGGGAAGAGCGCTACCCCATGAGGGTCGCGGCGAGGGTGGCGCCCAGGGTGTGGGCGCGGTCGGTCTCGGGGGCGGCGACGTCGCCGAGGACGGTCAGGTGGTCGGCGGCCCGGCGCCAGCCGAGGGCTCCGACGATGGACTCGACCGAGCGCACCGCGCCGGTGGTGTCGTAGCGACCGTGGACCCACAGGCCCCACGGCTTCTTCGTGCCCGACGAGGAGGCCGAGCCGCCGCTGCCGTCGTCGGCGAGCGCGCCGCCGGCCTGCAGGAAGATCGTGTCGAAGAAATGCTTGAGCGCGCCGCTCATATAGCCGAAGTTGGCGGGCGTGCCGAGCAGGTAGCCGTCGGCGGCGAGCACGTCCTCGGCGTTCGCCTCCAACGCCTCCCGCACCACGACCTCGACGCCCTCGATCGCGTCGTCGCGGGCCCCCGCGACCACGGCGTCGGCCAACCGGCGCACAGTCGGTGTGGGGGCGTGCTGGACGACGAGCAAGTGGCGAGACACAGAACTCATGCTGCTACGCTAACCCGGTGACGTTCTTCGGGAGCCTCCTTCTTAGCTGCCGCGGCGAATCTGATTAGGTCGGACACCTCGCCGCGGAGTCTCGCACGGCCGACCGCGAATCCGCTTCACCCACGAGGAATCCCGACATGAAGAACAACGCCGTCTCGCCGCAGACCCCCTCCCCGATGCCGTTCGGGCGCTACCAGGCCTTCCCGCCGATCGACCTGCCCGACCGCACCTGGCCGGCGAAGACCATCACGAAGGCCCCCCGCTGGCTGTCGACCGACCTGCGCGACGGGAACCAGGCGCTCATCGACCCGATGACCCCGGTTCGCAAGCGCCGCATGTTCGACCTGCTGGTCAAGATGGGCTACCAGGAGATCGAGATCGGCTTCCCGGCCGCCTCCGAGACCGAGTTCGCGTTCATCCGGTCGCTGATCGAAGAGGACCTGATCCCCGACAACGTCACCGTCTCGGTGCTGACGCAGGCCCGTGAGGACCTGATCGAGCGCACCACGCAGTCGCTGGCCGGGGCCAAGCGCGCCAACATCCACCTGTACAACGCGGTCGCGCCGCTGTTCCGCCGCGTCGTCTTCAACGCCTCGGTCGACGAGGTGCGCGCCATCGCCACCCGCGGCACCGAGATGGTCATGAAGTACGCCGAGCAGAACATGGGCGACACCGAGTTCGGCTACCAGTACAGCCCGGAGATCTTCACCGGCGCCGAGCTGGAGGTCTCGCTGGAGGTCTGCGAGGCGGTCATGGACGTCTGGCAGCCGGGCGAGGGCCGCGAGATCATCCTCAACCTGCCCGCCACCGTCGAGATGGCCACGCCGAACGTCTACGCCGACCAGATCGAGTGGTTCGGCCGGAACATCAGCCGCCGCGAGCACGTCGCGATCAGCCTGCACCCGCACAACGACCGGGGCACCGCCGTCGCGGCGACGGAGTTGGGCGTCATGGCCGGCGCCGACCGCGTCGAGGGCTGCCTGTTCGGCCACGGCGAGCGCACCGGCAACGTCGACCTGGTCACGCTGGGCATGAACTTGTTCAGCCAGGGGATCGACCCGCAGATCGACTTCTCCGACATCGACGAGGTGCGCCGCACGGTCGAGTACTGCACCAATCTGCCGGTCCACCCGCGTCACCCGTACGCGGGCGACCTGGTCTACACGGCCTTCTCCGGCTCGCACCAGGACGCCATCAAGAAGGGCCTGGAGGATCTCGACCGCCAGGCCGCCGAGCAGGGCGTGCCGGTCTCCGAGATCGCCTGGGAGGCCCCCTACCTGCCGATCGACCCGCACGACGTCGGCCGCACCTACGAGGCCGTCATCCGGGTCAACAGCCAGTCCGGCAAGGGCGGCGTCGCCTACATCATGAAGGCCGAGCACCAGCTGGACCTGCCGCGCCGCCTGCAGATCGAGTTCAGCCGGGTCGTCCAGCAGATGTCCGAGGGCGAGGCGGGCGAGATCGACGCCGACGCCATCTGGGAGGCCTTCCGCGCCGAGTACCTGGAGAGCGAGGAGCCGTACCAGCTGAACGCCTTCAGCTCGACCACCTCGGCCGACGGCCACGACCAACAGATCGTCGACCTGGTGGTGCGCGGCGAGGCGCGCTCGTTCAAGGGCGAGGGCAACGGTCCGGTCGACGCCTTCGTCGACGGCATGCGCCAGGCCGGCTCCGACATCCGCGTGCTCGACTACAGCGAGCACGCCCTGTCGGCCGGCGGCGACGCGCTGGCGGCGGCTTACGTCGAGTGCGAGATCGCCGGCGAGATCGTGTGGGGTGTCGGCATCGACCCCAACATCGTGCGCGCCTCGCTGAGGGCGGTCGTCTCGGCCGCCAACCGCGCCGAGGCGGTCACCATCCCGAAGGCTTGATCGGCTGACCCGAGACCGCCAAGCGGTAGGGTCGGGCGCAGGACATCAGGAGGGGCGGCGAATGACGTCAGCGGCCATCACCATCGAGCACCTGACCAAGCGCTACGGCGACGTGGCTGCGGTGGACGACCTGTCCTTCACCGTCGCGCCGGGGCGGGTCACCGGCTTCCTCGGCCCCAACGGGGCGGGCAAGACCACGACCCTGCGCATGCTGCTCGGGCTGGTCGCGCCGACCTCGGGCCGCGCGCTCGTCGGGGAGAAGCCCTACGCCCAGATCCGGCGTCCGGCCCAGCTCGTCGGCGCGGCGCTGGAGGCGTCGAGCTTCCACCCCGGCCGGTCCGGGCTGAACCACCTGCGCACCCTCGCGCCGCAGGCGGGCGTCTCGGACGACCGCTGCCACGAGTTGATGGAGTTCGTCGGGCTGGCCGACGCGAAGAAGCGCCGCGTCGGCCAGTACTCGACGGGCATGCGCCAGCGGCTCGGCCTCGCCACGGCGCTGCTCGCCGACCCCTCGGTCGTGATCCTCGACGAGCCCGCCAACGGCCTCGACCCGCAAGGCATCGCCTGGCTGCGCGGGCTACTGCGCTCGCTCGCCGACGAGGGGCGCACCGTGCTCGTGTCGAGCCATGTGCTCGCCGAGGTGCAGCAGTCGGTCGACGACGTGGTCGTCATCGGCCGGGGACGCCTCCTGCACGCCTCGACCCTGGAGGGGCTGGAGGCGCTGGCCTCCCGGCAGGTGCTGCTGCGCACCGCCGACTACCGCGCCACCGAACGGCTGATCCGGGAGCGGGGCTGGCGGTCTCAGGCGCACCCCGGCCACCACGTGATCCTCGACGTCGACGCCGCCGAGATCGGCGCCGCGCTCTTCCTCGCCGCCATCGAGGTGCATCAGCTCGCCGACGTCGGACGCGACCTGGAGACGGTGTTCTTGCGGCTCACCGGCAGCGCCACCGCGCCTCCGCCCGGACCGCCGAAGGAAGGGGAGGCGTCATGACCGCCGCGCTGATCGCCGAGTACCGCAAACTCGTCAGCACCCGCATGTGGTGGCTGCTGCTGATCGTCATGGCCGCGTATCTGGCCTTCCTCGCCGCGATGATGGGCCTCACCACCGCCTTGGCGCAGAGCGGCGACATCGAGGGGGCCGTGCCGATCCCCGGGGCTGAGGGCGCTCGTTCGGTGTACGCGCTGACCAACCCGATGGGCTATGCCTTCGCGCTCGTCATCGGCAGCCTCGCGGTCACCGCGGAGTTCCGCCACCAGACCATCACCGGCACGCTGCTCGTGGAGCCGCGCCGGTCGGTGACGGTCCTCGCGAAGGTGCTCGCCTGTGTGCCCGTCGGCTTGTTCTACGGACTCGTCGCCACGCTGGTGGTGGTGGTCGTCGGGGCGCCGGTGCTGGCCTTCCTGGGCGACGGCGCGTTCCTGGGCGAGGGGGAGACGATCAAGCTGTTGCTGATGTCGGTGGTCGTGCTGGCGCTGTGGACCGTCATGGGCGTCTGCTTCGGCACGCTGGTCTCGAACCAGGTCGCGGCCATCGTGACGCTGCTGGCGTTCACCCAGTTCGTCGAGCCGGTCGCCCGCCTGGCGCTCGCCGCCTTCGACGCGACCCAGGGCGTGGCCGCCTACCTGCCGGGCGCGGCCGCCGACGCGGTCCTCGGCACGAGCTTCTTCGGCACGACGGGCCTGGGTGTCGACCTGTTGCCCCGCTGGGCGGGCGTGCTGCTCATGCTCGCCTACTGCGCCGTCTTCGCCCTGCTCGGCCGGCTCACCACCTTCCGCCGTGACATCGGCTGAGAGGTGCCTGAGAGATATCGGTGTGGCGTGACTCACTGAGGCATCCCTTCGTTTGCTAGGACATGAGCCATTTCATCTCTCGGGGAACGGGTCGCCTGGTCGCGGCCATCGCAGGCGCCGTGCTCGGCGTCGCCTATGGCGTGGTCGGTCTGTCGACCACGGCGCAGGCGGCGAGCTGGACCGACGCCGACAGCGCACGCATCCATCCGGGCGTCCAGATGTACACGAACGGAAGCCAGTGCACGGCGAACTTCGTCTTCAGCGACGCCGCAGGCAACACTTACGTCGGCTACGCCGCGCACTGCGCGGGGCTCGGCGAGGCCACCGACACCAACGGTTGCGAGGCGGGTGCGCTGCCGCTCGGCACACGGGTCGACTTCGTCGAGGGCGGCTCGCTGCTCGGCGGGGGACGGAGCGTCGGCAGCGGAAAGCTCGCCTACTCGTCCTGGCGGACGATGCAGCAGCGCGGCGAGGGCGACGCGGACGTCTGCGCCTACAACGACTTCGCGCTGGTCAAGGTCGACGCGGCCTCGGTCGGAGACGTCAACCCGTCGGTGCCGTTCTGGGGCGGTCCGGTCGCGGTGAGCCCCGGCGAGGCGGGTTCCACCGTCTTCTCCTACGGCAACTCCAGCCTCCGAGCGGGCGTCGAGGCGCTGTCGCCGAAGCTCGGAACGAGCCTCGGCGAGGTCGGCGGCGGCTGGTCGCACACCGTCTACACCGCCACGCCGGGCGTTCCGGGCGACTCCGGCTCGGGTTTCCTCGACGGCCAGGGTCGCGCGCTCGGCACTCTGTCGACCCTCGCGCTGGCCCCGACGCCGTTGAGCAACGGCGTCGGCGACCTCGCCTCCGAGCTGGCCTACGCCCAGGCCCACTCGGGCATCGCCGGCCTGAAACTGGTCCCCGGCACGGAGCCGTTCGTCGGCTGACACGCCTGGCTGAGCGCTGGGAGGTAGCTCAGCAACCTCACGAACCTGCCAGAGGTAGCTCAGCAACCTCATCCGATGACGGATAGGTTGCTGAGCTACCTTTCGAGCCGGGGAGAGGTTGCTGAGGTACCTCCCCGGCGTCCGGTCAGTTCGCGTGGAGGGCGGCGTTCAGCTCGATGCCGACCTGCTCGCCGCGCGGGCGGGCCTCCAGCGTGCCGGTCTCGGAGTTCAGCAGGAACAGGATGTTGTCCTGGCCGGAGACCTCAGCGGCCTTGACGACCTTCCCGTCGGGCAGCGTCACCTTCGAGCCCGCGGTCACATAGCAGCCGGCCGCCACGACGCAGTTGTCGCCGAGGCTGATCCCGATGCCGGAGTTCGCGCCGAGCAGGCAGTTCTCACCGACGCTGATGACCTCTTTGCCGCCGCCGGACAGGGTGCCCATGATGGACGCGCCGCCGCCGACGTCGCTGCCGTCGCCGACCACGACGCCCGCCGAGATCCGGCCCTCGACCATCGCCGTGCCGAGCGTGCCTGCGTTGAAGTTGACGAAGCCCTCGTGCATGACGGTCGTGCCCTCGCCGAGGTGCGCGCCGAGCCGGACCCGGTCGGCGTCGGCGATGCGCACACCCGACGGCACGACGTAGTCGGTCATGCGCGGGAACTTGTCGACGCTGGTCACCGCGAGGTGCAGGCCCTGGGCGCGGGCCCGCGCGCGGGCGGCGTTCAACTCGTCGACGGCGACCGGTCCGAGCGAGGTCCACGCGACGTTCGTCAGCAGGCCGAAGACGCCGTCGAGGCTCTGCCCGTGCGGCGCGACGAGGCGGTGCGACAGCAGGTGGAGACGCAGGTAGGCGTCGTAGGCGTCGGTCGGCGCCTGGCCGAGGTCGTCGACGACCGTGCGCACGACGACGGTCCGCACGGCGCGCACCGCGTCCTCGCGCTCGGCGGCGGTCAGCGCCTCCGGCTCGTGGTCGTGCTCGCCGGGCGCGCCGAGGCGCGGCTCCGGGTACCAGACGTCGAGGACCGTGCCGTCCTCGGTGAGGGTGGCCAGGCCGAATCCGTGTGCTCCAGGGTGCTCCGTCGTCATGAGGGCCACGCTACCGAGTCGGCGCCTCGGCCTCAGCGCGTGCCGCCGAAGTCGTGTTGCCGCCAGGCCTCGTAGACGGCGACGGAGGCGCAGTTGGCGAGGTTCATGGAGCGTCGGCCGGACTGCATCGGCAGCCGGAGCTGGTCGGTGACCGCCGGATGGGACAGGTGCTCTTCGGACAGTCCCGTCGGCTCGGGGCCGAACATCAGCACGTCGCCCTCGGCGTACTCGACCTCGGTGTAGAGGCGGGTCGCCTGCGTGGTGAAGGCGAACACGCGAGCTGGTTCCAGCGCCTGCATCGCGGCGTCGAGGTCGTCGTGCACGGTGACGACGGCGAGGTCGTGGTAGTCGAGCCCGGCGCGGCGCAGTTTGCTGTCCTCGAAGTCGAACAGCGGGGCGACGACGTGCAGATGCGCGCCGGTCGCGGCGGCCAGCCGGATGGCCGAGCCGGTGTTGCCCGCGATGCGCGGCTCGATGAAACAGATCGCGAACACGCTCCGCAGCCTAGCCCCCTATGATCCGACCATGACTGCTCCGACGCGTGTGCGTCTCACCCAGGTGTACTCCTCCAGCCCCGAGGAGGTCTTCGACAAGCTCGCCGAGCACGAGAACCTCGGCCCGGTCCTCGGCGCGAACATCAAGCGGCTCAAAGACGGCGACACCGAGCGCAACGGCGTCGGCTCGGCCCGCACGGTCAAGATCGGCCCGCTGCCGGGCTTCGTCGAGACCACCGTGACCGCCGACCGGCCGACGCTCATCGAGTACCAGATCACGCAGGGCTCGCCCCTGCGCGGCCACTGGGGCCGCCAGGAGCTCGCCGCCACCGCCGACGGCGGCACCCGCCTCGACTACACGATCGGCTTCGACGCCGCGGTGCCCGGCCTCGCCCCGGTCGTGGCCAAGATCCTCACGGTCGTGATCGGCAAGGGCCTGCCCAAGCTCTGCCCCTGAGGGCTTAGCCTGGAGCCCGCACTCGCCGGTGTGGTGGAACTGGTAGACACGCAGGATTTAGGTTCCTGTGTCCTCGGACGTGCAGGTTCAAATCCTGTCACCGGCACTCCCGCAGGGCGGTGAGTTTCCACGTTTCAGCTTCGTCGGTGGCTCACCCACCCTGCGAGCGTTCATGCGGTGGATAACTCACCGACCGCGCGGCAAAGGTGGACAACTCACCGCCTCAGGGGGAGGGGTCAGTCGAGGCCGAGGTCGCGGCGGAGCTTGGCGACGTGGCCCGTGGCCTTGACGTTGTAGGCGGCGTGGGTGATCGTGCCCTCGGGGTCGACGACGAAGGTCGAGCGGATGACGCCCTCGACGACCTTGCCGTAGAGCTTCTTCTCGCCGAAGGCCCCGTACGCGAGCAGGACCTCCTTCTCCGGGTCGGAGGCCAGCGTGATCGTCAGGCCGTCGCGCTCACGGAACTCGGCCAGCTTCTCGGGCGTGTCGGGCGAGACGCCGACCACCGTGTAGCCCTGGGCGTTCAGCCGGTCGATGGAGTCGCTGAAGTCGCAGGCCTGCTTCGCGCACCCCGGCGTCATCGCCGCAGGGTAGAAGTAGACGATGACATTCCGACCGCGCAAGTCGGACAGGGTCACCGTCTCGCCGGTGTCGGTGGGCAGGGTGAAATCGGGCGCCGTGTCGCCGGGCTGCAATCGTGTCGTCATGGGCTCTATCCTTGCCCAAGACGGGTACTCCGGCTCGTCTGGGTGGACAGGAGCAGAACGTGGCGCGTGAGACCGACGACTTGGTGGCCCAGATCGATCAGGTGCGGGAGAACTTGGCCGCCACCATCGACGAGCTGATCGACCGGACCAGCCCGAAGACCATCATGCGGCGCAACGTCGAGGCGGTGAAGGCGCGCTTCGTCGACGAGAACGGCTCGCCCCGCCCCGAGACCATCGTGCCGATCGTCGCCGCAGTCGCCGGCACCATCGCCGCGGCCGTCGTGGTGCGGCGGCTGATGCGCTGATGAGCGGCCGGCTGCCGGTCTGCGCAGGCCGTCGGCTCGCCGGAGCCGGGTCGTGCGTCGGGGAAGGTCGGACCGGCCCGCGCCTGTGAACGAACGGCTCACCACCTTGCGACGCCGCTGGCGGCTGATCCTGCGGCTCAGCGTCTCCACGGCCGCCGCCTACGCCGTCGCCCTGCACGCGCTGGGCCACCCGCAGCCGTTCTTCGCGCCCGTCGCGGCCGTCATCGTCATCATCGCCGGGGTCGGCCAGCGCTCGCGCACGATGATCGAGCTGGTGGTGGGCGTCGCGGTCGGGGTGTTCGTCGGCGAGCTGCTCATCCTCGCGATCGGGCACGGAGCGTGGCAGATGGCGGTGATCGTCGCGCTGACGGTCGTCGTCGCGACCCTGGTCGGTTTGAAGGGCCTCGCCCTCACCCAGGCGGCCAACTCCGGCGTGTTGCTCGCGGCGGTCCTGCCGGTGGCCGGGGGCGGCGACCCCGCGCTGACCCGGTTCCTCGACGCCCTCGTCGGCGGACTGTGCGGGCTGGCGATGGTCTTGCTGCTGCCGCGCGATCCCGTGCGCGACGTCAACCGGCAGGTGCAGCGTCTGCTCGACCTGATGGCCGAGGTGCTCGACCGGGTCGCGCGGTCGATGCGCACCGGCGACCCGGCGCTCTGCGAGGTCGCGCTCGGCCAGGCACGGGACTCGCAGCCGCTGATGGACACGGTCTCGGCGACCGCGCTCAACGTCGAGGAGATCGCCCGCATGTCGCCGATGCGGTGGCGGCAGCGCGAGGAGTTGCAGCGGTTCGTCGGCTCGGTGCGCGACCTCGACAACGCCATCCGCGACACCCGGGTCCTCGCCCGCCGGGTCGCGGCGATGCTGCGTTTCGCCGAGTCGGCGCCGCCGGAGATGGAGGTAGCGATCCGGCGGCTCGCCGGGGCGGTGCGGCTGTACGCCGAGGCGCTGTCGAGCCAGGGCAGTTTCCTCGAAGCGCGGGACGAGGTGGTCGAGGCGGCCCGCATCGCCATCACCTGCCTGTCCGGCGAGATGACGATCAACGCCGCCGCCATCGGCGCCCAGGTCCGTTCGCTCGCCGCCGACCTGCTCGCCGCCAGCGGGGTCGGCCGCGACGAGTTCGCCGACCTGCTCGCCTTCGACTGAGCCCTGATCCACCGGTGAACGTGGCGGGTTGAGCGTGCCGTAGGGCGAGAACGCCCTTGTGGCTGGGAGGATCCGGCGTGCTCAAGACTCGTTCGTCGGCTCACGAAGGTCACCTCGTAAGCGAAAGCATCGCACACGGTCGAGGCGAAGTTCGACGACCCGAATCTGGTGGGTTCGGCGGGTCTGGACGACCTCGTCGCGACCTATGTCGAAGTGGAGCGTCCCAACCCGGCGGCGACGACCACCTCGATTCCGGCGGGGATGCCGCCATTTTATCCGAACGCATGTTCGAGTGCAAGGGTTCGAGCCAGATTTCTCAGGAGTCGTGGGATGAGCAAGAGGGGGCTCCCCATGGGGAGCCCCCTCTTGCTGGTGGTGTGTCAGGCGTTGCCGTGGCGGCGTCGCCGGTGGATGAGGCCGGTTCCGGCGAGGGCGGCCAGCGCGCCGAACACGGCGTCCGATCCGGTGCCCGACCGCCTGATCGCGCCGCTATCCCGGTGGAAAAACTGGAGGGTGACGCTCAGGCCGGCCGACGTGGAAGGTGTGCGGCTGGTCCGGCGCTGGTCCTGACGGTCGGAGCCGTCGCAGAGTTCAGGGCGTGCCAGGTCCGTCGCCGACGAGGCTTCTCCGCGCTCTACTCGCTCCGATTTGCCCCCGCCCCCGCCGATATGGCATAGCGGGCCGTCCCGTAGGCTTGACCGGGTGTCGGGACGCCTGTCCCGGCGCTGATCCATTCCTACTATCCACCCATCGGAGCCCGACGGCTATGACTTCTGGTATCGCAACGCCTGCCACCGCCCCGCAGGTTGCGGTCAACGACATCGGCAACGAGGAAGACTTCCTCGCCGCCATCGACAAGACCATCAAGTACTTCAACGACGGCGACATCGTCGACGGCACGATCGTCAAGGTCGACCGCGACGAGGTCCTGCTCGACATCGGCTACAAGACCGAGGGCGTCATCCCCTCGCGCGAGTTGAGCATCAAGCACGACGTCGACCCCAACGAGGTCGTCGCCGTCGGCGACGCCGTCGAGGCCCTCGTCCTCCAGAAGGAGGACAAGGAAGGCCGTCTGATCCTGTCCAAGAAGCGCGCCCAGTACGAGCGCGCCTGGGGCGACATCGAGAAGATCAAGGACGAGGACGGCGTCGTCGAGGGCACCGTCATCGAGGTCGTCAAGGGCGGCCTCATCATGGACATCGGCCTGCGCGGCTTCCTGCCCGCGTCGCTGGTGGAGATGCGCCGCGTCCGCGACCTCGACCCGTACATCGGTCAGAAGCTCGAGGCCAAGATCATCGAGCTCGACAAGAACCGCAACAACGTGGTCCTGTCGCGTCGCGCCTGGCTGGAGCAGACCCAGTCGGCGGTCCGCCAGAAGTTCCTCGACGAGCTCAAGAAGGGCCAGGTCCGCAAGGGCGTCATCAGCTCGATCGTCAACTTCGGCGCCTTCGTCGACCTCGGCGGCGTCGACGGCCTGGTGCATGTCTCGGAGCTGTCCTGGAAGCACATCGACCACCCGAACGAGGTCGTGGCCGTGGGCGACGAGGTCACCGTCGAGGTGCTCGACGTCGACCTCGACCGCGAGCGTGTCTCGCTGTCGCTCAAGGCGACGCAGGAGGACCCTTGGCAGCACTTCGCCCGGGTCCACCAGATCGGTCAGATCGTGCCGGGCAAGGTCACCAAGCTCGTCCCGTTCGGCGCGTTCGTGCGCGTCGAGGAGGGCATCGAGGGCCTGGTGCACATCTCGGAGCTGGCCGAGCGCCACGTCGAGATCCCCGAGCAGGTCGTCCAGATCGGCGGCCAGGTCATGGTCAAGATCATCGACATCGACCTGGAGCGTCGTCGCATCTCGCTGTCGCTCAAGCAGGCCAACGAGACGGAGGCCGCCGTCGCCGACGACTTCGACCCGACGCTCTACGGCATGACCTCCTCCTACGACGAGGACGGCAACTACATCTACCCTGACGGCTTCGATCCGGAGACCGGCGAGTGGCAGGAGGGCTTCGAGGACGCCCGTGCCGCGTGGGAGAAGCAGTACGCCGAGGCGCACGAGCGCTGGGAGGCCCACAAGAAGCAGATCGCCGAGGCCGAGAAGGCGAACGTGGAGGCTGGCGAGACCAGCAACTACTCCTCGCAGGCCCCCGAGCCGGACGCCGGTTCGCTGGCCTCCGACGAGGCGCTGCAGGCCCTGCGCGAGAAGCTCACCGGCGGCGAGTGATCCGCTGAGCTAGCCCGTTTCGAGCCCGGTCATCCCCAGGGATGGCCGGGCTCGAACGCGTCTCGGGGGCGGCTGCGGGGGAGCGGGTTCGAGCCGTGGCCGTCTCGGACGACTGTGCGGGCCAGGGAGACGAGCGAGGCGAGGGACAGGGCGGCGAGGACGACGAGAAGAATTGGGCTGTGCCACGTTCGGCAGGCGGTCTCTTTGCGGATTTCAGGCCGCGACTGTGGTCCGAGGGTCGTGGGCTGCCCGGGCCTCCGGCGACCTCCGACCAAGGGTTTAAACGCACGTTAGGATGGACTCATGAGTTTCTCGCGTCCGGGAGCGATCGACCTGTCCGCGTTCGTCCGTCCCACGGCGGGCTCGCCCTCATCGACACCGGCGGGGGAGCCGGGGGGCTCGTGGGTCGTCGACGTGACCGAGCAGGACTTCCAGAAGGTCGCGCTCGAGGCGTCGATGGGCCACCTGGTCGTGCTCAACCTCTGGTCGCCGCGGGCGCCGCAGAGCGCCGAGTTCAACGCCCGGCTGGCCGCCGCCGCGAACGCCTATGACGGGCAGATCCTGTTGGCCCAGGTCGACCTCGACGCGAATCCCGCGATCGGGCAGGCGCTCGGCGCGCAGTCGGTCCCGCTCGTGGTCGGGCTCGTCCAAGGCCAGCCGGTGCCGCTGTTCCAGAGCGTCGTCCCCGACGAGCAGATCCGGGCCTACTTCGACGAGCTGATCCGTCTCGGCGCGCAGCACGGCGTCACCGGTCGCGCGCCCGCCGTCGGCTCCGCGCCCGAGGACGAGGCCGATGACGCGCCCGACCCGCGTTTCGCCGAGGCCGACGCGGCCTTCGCCGCGGGCGACCTGGAGGGCGCGGCCGCCTCGTACGAGCGGCTCGCCGCCCAGCACCCCGGCGACGCCGAGGTCGCCGAGCGCCTCGCCGGAACCCGGCTGATGATCCGGGTCGCGGGAGCCGACCTGAGCCGGGCGCGCGCGGCCGCAGCCGACGCCCCGGGCGACGTCGACGCGCAACTGCTGGTCGCCGACCTCGACGTCAGCGGCGGTCACGTCGACGACGCCTTCGCCCGACTCATCGACCTCGTGCGCCGCACGCGCGAGGACGACCGGGAGCGCGCGCGTGAGCGCCTCCTTGAACTGTTCACCGTCGTCGGCGCGAACGACCCTCGCGTGGCCACCGCTCGCCGCGCCCTCGCCACCGCCTTGTTCTGAGTCGGTCCGCCGCGTGCCGTGGCCCGGTTGTCACCGCCGCGTTATAGGGTCGTCGTCGCGGCCAGCGGGCCGTGGCCGTGCGAGGAGGGTGACGATGCTGCGCAAAGCAGGGGCGGGGCTGCTCGCCGTGGTCGGCGTCGTCACGGCCGTGCTCGGCGTCGGCGTCATGGTCGTGCTCGGCCCCGACGGCCGTTTCACGACCGGCCCGCACCCGATCGACACCGACACCTCCGCGCTGGTCACCACGCCGGGCGTCGTCAAGCACACCGGCGTGCAACTCGACGTGAAGGTCGAGGTGCCCATCGACAAGCCGGTCTTCGTCGGCGTCGGCAACTCCATCGACGTCGAGAACTACGTCGCCGACACAGAACGCCTCGAAGTCGTCTCTTATGAGACGCCGTGGAAGGTCAGCACGACCGAGGTCGAGGGGCAGCCGAATCTGCCGTCGGCACCGACGGCCCTCGACTGGTGGCTCGCCGGACAGGCCGGTCTCGGCGGCGCCACGATCAGCCTGCCGCTGCCCGACGAGCCCGTCTCCGTCGCGGTGCTCTCGGTCGGCTCGACGAACCTCACCGGTCTGGAGGTCACCATCGCCTACGGCGTCAAGGGCGGTTTCGGACGGGGGCTCGGACTGGCGTTGATCGGCGTCGGCCTGTGCTGGGGCGCGCTGCTCGCCTGGCGCGACCGGCTGTGGCGCGAGGACGAGTTCGCCTGGACCGACGTCCGCGACGACGAGGCCGAGGAGGTCTTCGTCTACATCGACGAGGACGGCGTCGAGCACGAGGTCGACCCGGCCGACCTCGACGGCTACGAGCTGGTCGAGGAGGAGGTCCAGCCGCCGCCCGACCCGGACGAGGGGACTGAGGAGTCCGGCGACGAGGAGCCCGTCGTCTATGTGTTCGTCGACGAGGACGGCGTCGAGCGCGAGGTCGACGCCTCGGAGCTGGACGACTACGAGATCGCCGACGAGGAGGACCAGCGATGACGCGTCGGTTCATGGTCGCGCTGCTCGTCTGCCTGACGCTCGTGTCCTGCGCGATCCCGCACGAGCGCGAGGCCGACGAGGGACCGATGACCAAGCTCGCGATCCCCGAGGGCGAGGTCGACGCGGTCTACGAGCAGTATCGCGAGATCTACAACGCGGCGGTCGAGATCGGCGACGGCAAGCCGTTGTCGGTGGTCGAGGGCGGAGCGGTGCTCGACATCGACACCGCTGCGTTCGGCGTCGACGGCGACGACGAGCCCTCCACGTTGAGCGCCGAGCAGGCCGCGATCCCGAGTTTCGACGGCTACCCGTTGTGGTTCGTCGCGCTGGCCTCCGAGGCCGACGAGGAGGGTCGGCGCGTCCAGGTGTTCGCACGCGGCCACTCCGTCGACTCCTGGATGCTCGTGGCGAGCCCGCGCATCGTCGAGGGCGTCGGCCTGCCGGAGCTACGGGTGGCGGGTGAGGCCACAGCGGTCGTCGTTCCGGTCGACGACGGTCGTGGCATGGCCGCCTCCCCTGAGGAGGCGGTGGAGGCCTACGCCGAGCAGCTGTCCCGGCTGCCGGAGGCTCCCGACGGGGGTGACGACTTCGTGCAGCAGATGGCCGATTCCTATCAGCAGAACGCGACCCTCCCCGACGTGGTCTTCACGCAGGAGTGGGCGGCCGACCCGGTCGAGTACGCGGTGCGCACCGCCGACGGCGGCGCCCTCGTGTTCGCGACCTTGCGTCGCACCGACCGCTTCGAGGCGACGTCGGGGAGCAGCGTCACCTGGCCGGCGGGCACCGTGCAGAACGCGCTGGCACCCGAGGGCATCGCCGGGAGCGGCTCGGTCCGCTTCGCCCATCAGGTCTTGCTGAGGATCCCGGCCGGCTCCGGCCAGGTCACCGCCATCGGCCAGTACGGCGGCGTGGTCGGCGTCGACCAGAGCTGAGCGGCCCCGAGCGTGGCAGAATGCCGCGCATGACCGCGACGATGTTTGACGTCCTGGATGACTTGCGGGAATCCTCTCTGGACGAGCGGGACAAGGGCGACAAGTTCGAACGACTGGTCAAGGCGTATTTCACCACTGATCCTGAGTGGACCGCGCGTTTCGATGACGTGTGGTTGTGGTCGGAGTGGGAGGGCCGGGACGGTATCGCCGACATCGGCGTCGATCTGGTTGCCAAGCTTCGTGACAGCGATCAGTACGCGGCGATTCAGTGCAAGTTCTACGACGAAGGGCGTAAGGTCGCCAAGAGCGACATCGACTCGTTCATCGCTGCCTCAGGCCGCACGGACTTCGGTTTTGTCAGCCGTTATGTCGTGGACACCTCGGCGGGTTGGACGGGCAATCTGGAGAAGCAGTCGCAAGGACAAGTCCAACGCATCGGCATCGAGTACCTGGCCGACGCGCCGATCGATTGGAAGCGGTTCTCCTGGTCCACGCCGGAGGTCGTCGTCCCGACCGGCCCCAAGACATTACGGCCACATCAGCAGCAGGCACTCGACGCGGTACGCGATGGGCTGGCGACCCGCGACCGGGGCAAACTCATCATGGCGTGCGGGACGGGAAAGACCTTCACCTCGCTGAAGATCGCCGAGGGCATGGTGGGTGAGGGCGGCAGCGTGTTGTTCCTGGTGCCCAGCATCCAGCTGTTGTCGCAGAGTTTGCGCGAGTACATGGCCAACGCCGAGGTGGACATCAGGCCGTTCGCTGTGTGCTCGGACGTACGGGTCGGACGTCAGACATCTGACGATGGGGACCTGTCGGTCATCGACCTCACGGAGCCCGCCACCACGGATGCCGCGACGTTGCTGGCGCAGATGAGCACAGGCCGCCACGCGACCCCACGGATGACGGTGGTGTTCGCCACCTATCAGTCCATCGAGGTGGTGATCGAGGCGCAGCGGCAGGGCTTGGCTCCCTTCGACCTGGTGATCTGCGACGAGGCGCATCGGACGACGGGCGTCACGCTGGCCGGACAGGACGAGTCGGCCTTCGTCAAAGTGCATGACGACGATCTGCTGAAGGCTGATAAGCGGCTCTATATGACTGCGACGCCGCGTGTGTTCGGCGATGACGTCCGCAAGAAAGCGACCGATGCCGACGCGGTGTTGGCCGACATGGGCGATGAGGACGTGTTCGGCCCAGAGTTGCACCGGCTGGGATTCGGCGACGCAGTGGAGGCGGGGCTGCTCACCGACTACAAAGTGCTGGTGCTCGCGGTGGACGAGGCGTATGTCGCCGACAACTTCCAGCGCGCGATGGCCGAGTCGGGTGAGATCAAGCTGGATGAGGCCGCCAAGCTCATCGGCTGCTGGAACGGTCTGGCCAAGAACTTCGGTGCCGAGCAGCCAGGCGACCGTGTGCCGATGCGCACGGCCGTCGCCTTCGCGCAGAACATCAAGGCGTCTCAGAACGCCGCTGCGGCTTTCCCTGTCATGGCGGACCGGGCTGTCGAGGACGTACCGGACGACCGTCCCGCGCTACGTGTGGAGGCGCGACACGTGGACGGCACGATGCGCATTCGTGAGCGCAACAGACATCTGAACTGGCTCAAAGAGCAGACCTCCGGCGACGTCTGCCGCATCCTCACCAACGCGAAGTGCCTGTCCGAGGGCGTCGACGTCCCGGCGCTCGACGCGGTGATGTTCTTGACGCCGCGTGGCTCCCAGGTTGACGTGGTGCAGTCGGTCGGGCGGGTGATGCGTAAGTCGCCGGGCAAAGAGTTGGGCTACATCATCTTGCCGGTTGTGGTGCCGTCCGGTGTGGCGCCGGAGGAAGCGCTCCGCAAGAACGACCGCTACAAGGTCGTCTGGCAGGTGTTGCAAGCGCTGCGGTCCCACGACGACCGTTTTCAGGCGATGGTCAACAAGATCGAGTTGAACAAGAACAAGCCCACCGAACGGCTCGACATCATCCCCGTCACCGGTCCGTTGGACGGCGACGACGTGGCGACCTCGCGCGAGCCTGAGCCGGATCGCCAGTTGGCGTGGACCTTCCCGACGGACGAGTTCCGTGACGCGATGTACGCGCGTGTCGTGCAGAAGGTGGGGGAGCGGCGCTACTGGGAGACGTGGGCCAGGGACGTCGCCGACATTGCCGCCGCGCATGTGGCGCGTATCAACGGCCTGCTGAATGATGACGACTCGGTGGCGGCGTACGAGTTCGAGGTGTTCCTCGACGGACTGCGCGGCAACCTGAACGAGAGCGTCACACCGGCTGAGGCCGTCGACATGCTCGCTCAGCATCTGGTGACCAAGCCGATCTTCGACGCGTTGTTCGGGGGTTACGATTTCGCCCGCCACAACCCGGTCGCGCAGGCGATGGAACGCATGCTCGACGTTCTCGGCGAGCACCGACTCGACGCGGAGAACGTGACCTTGGAAGGCTTCTACGCCTCGGTGCGCCGTCGCGTCGCCGGGGTGGACAACGCCGAGGGCAAGCAGCGCATCCTCATCGAGCTGTACGACAAGTTCTTCTCGGTCGCCTTCAAGAAGACGGTGGACCGCCTCGGCATCGTCTACACACCGGTCGAGATCGTGGACTTCATCCTCCGCTCGGCCGACGCGGTGTTGCGCCAGGAGTTCGGACAGGGCCTCACCGCTGAGGGCGTGCACGTGCTCGACGGCTTCACCGGCACCGGGACGTTCCTGGTGCGGCTGTTGCAGTCGAGCCTGATCGAGCCGCACGACCTGGCGCGCAAGTACGCCCGCGAGCTGCACGGCAATGAGATTCTGCTGCTCGCCTACTACATCGCCTGCGTCAACATCGAGCAGACCTACCTGGAACTGGCCGGAGCGCAGGCTCCCTTCCCCGGCCTGGTGCTTACCGACACCTTCCAATCGTGGGAACCGGACGACCGTCCCGACTTGGGCGTGATGAAGGAGAACAACGCCCGCCTGGAACGGCTCAAGAGTCTGCCGATCACGGTGATCGTCGGTAACCCTCCATACTCCTCGGGTCAGGACTCGGCCAATGACGACAACGCGAACGAGTCCTATCCGAAGTTGGACGAGGAGATTCGCTCCACCTACGCCGAACGCTCGTCGGCGACGAACAAGAACTCGCTGTACGACTCCTACATCCGGGCGATCAAGTGGGCCTCGCTGCGGATCGAGGATCGGGGCGTCATCGCCTTTGTGACCAATGGCGGCTGGCTCGACTCCAACACCGCCGACGGTATGCGTCAGAGCTTGGCGGAGGAGTTCTCGGCGATCCACGTCTACAACCTGCGTGGCAACCAACGGACGGCTGGCGAGCAGTCACGCAAAGAAGGTGGCAAGGTCTTCGGCGGTGGCAGTCGAGCGACGGTGGCGATCACTGTGCTCGTGAAGAAACCTCGGGCGACCGGCCCTGCCACCATCCACTACACCGACATCGGCGACTACCTCAGCCGCGAGGAGAAACTATCCCGCATCGCAGCGGCTGAGAGTGTGCTGACCCTGCCGTCGGTGGCGATCACGCCGAACGAGCACGGCGACTGGCTTAACCAGCGCAGCGATGACTTTGAGGCGTTTCTTGGAGCAGAGGAGGTCTTTGACGTTCTGAGCGGTGGCGTGAAGTCGAACCGTGACGCATGGGTTTACAACTTCGGGACGGGACAACTCGCCGCGTCGATCCAGGAGCTCCTCTCGACCTACGCAGACGGTCTTGCAAACGGTGTCCAGACGAAGGACCCGCGTCGCATCTCGTGGAGCGGCGGTCTCGAAGCGGCGTTCAAGGCGAGGAAACAGCTCACGTTCCAACAAGACCGAGTCGGCATCGTTGTTTACCGCCCCTTCTCACGTATGCGGGGATACTTCGATGCGACGCTTAACGAGCGTCGCTACCGGCTCCCTCAACTCATTCCGACTGCGGCGACCCAGAACTTCGGCATTGTTGTCCCGAGCGCTGGTTCGCACAGTCCGAACACCTTCTTGATGATTGACGCGATCCCAGATCTCCACGTTGTTGATAGTGGACGGTACTTGGGGCGTTACCGCTACGAGCAGGTCGAAGACTCCGGCATGCTCGACTTCGGCGTCGCTGACGATGACGTGGTCGACAGCTACCGGCGCATCGACAACATCACCGACGAGGCGCTGGCGCGGTTCCGGCAGGCGTATCCGGGCGAGAAAGTCGACAAGGACGACATCTTCTTCTACGTCTACGGGCTGCTGCACTCGCCGCAATACCGCCAGACGTACGCCGCCGATTTGAAGAAGTCGCTCCCCCGTATCCCGTTCGTCCGTGGATTCCGCGATTTCGTGACGGGGGGGGGGTGCCTCTCAGAGCTGCATTTGGGATACGAGTCGGTCGAGCCCTACCGGCTCAGCGGACTCGACGTGCGGCCGGCGGAGGGGATCGATCCCTACGACTTCTACGCGGTCGGCGACAAGAAGATGCGCTTCGGTGGGAAGGGGCGCGAGAAGGATCGCTCGACCATCCACTACAACGACCGCATCACCGTCGGGGACATTCCCGACCAGGCGTACCGCTACCAGCTCGGCAGCCGGTCGGCCGTGGAGTGGGTCATCGACCGCTACCACGTCAAGACCGACAAGAAGTCCGGCATCGTCAACGATCCCAACGACTGGTCGCGTGAGGTCGGCGACCCTCGCTACATCCTCGACCTGCTCGCCCGCGTGGTGACGGTCAGCGTCGAGACGGTCGATATCGTCGATCACCTGCCCGACCTCGACATCCTGGAGACGACGAGTTAGCCGTCGCTCGGGTCAGCCGCTGGCTGCCATTGTCGCTCGGGATCGCTTCGGTTCTCCCGGATCTGCGCGTGAAGCAGCGGCGGTTGATAACTCGGCATCGTGGTCAACTCATGCTCGTCAATGATGGCCTGGACGGACTCGACGTTGCTGGGCAGATGCCCCGTGAGGGCTTTCCAGAGCACAAGATGGCGGACATGGTGATACTCGTGGACGACACGGTTACGGGCATGTTGGATATCTGACCAGGGGACATGTGGGTGGTCATCCTTGAACTGCCGATCCATGCGACGCACCGTCTCGCCCAGACGGGACACCATGGCCTCTGCGGCGAGTTGAAGTACGAGGCTGTCCTCATAGTCGGCGTGACTGACGGAGGTGATCGATCGGCGGGACATTTCCGCGTGGGCCACGAAGTCGAGAAGGGCGTAGGCCGTCCGTTCGTCGTAGGCGTCGATGAACGTTTGAGCGGCCGGACTCGGGCTCATAGCCACTTCGCGTCACGGGCGATTGATCCACCATGTTCGTCAACATCCTCGACGCCGATCAGATCGACGGAGACTCCGAGTAGTTCTTCCAGTCTTTGATGGAGGACTGCCTCATCGTGGAGCGTGACGTCATCGGTGAAGTCAACGAGTAGGTCGATGTCGCTGTCGTGGGTCGCCTCGCCACGGGCCACGGAACCGAATACCCAGACATCCGTGCCCTGATGCTGGCGCACCAACTCTTTGACGGCCTCGCGGTGGTGGGCTAGCGCGTGGGCGGGGTGGACCCGCTCGCGTGTCTGGACCGCCTGGCTGCTCATAACCTCAGCATAGGACGACGTTCCGACGAAGCCCAGGGAAACGGTCAGTCGGCCTGCGGGGACTCGCGGTAGGCGGGGACGCCGGCGTCGAGGGCCTCCAGCAGCTCGATCGTGGCGGCGGTGGCGCGCTCGCGGACGGTCGCGGGGTCGCACCAGTGGACGTCGGCGATCTCGGCGGCCTGCAGGGTCAGCGCCTCGCGGTCGGGGACCGGGGTTCGGCCGAGGTCGAAGACGAACACGCATGCGTCGTCCCAGCCGCGCCAGGCGGGCAGCCAGTTGACCGTCACGAGGTCGCCGACCTCGACCTCGATCCCCAACTCCTCGGCCAGCTCGCGGCGCAGCCCGACGGCGGGCGACTCGCCCACCTCGATCACGCCGCCGGGCAGGTCCCATTCTTTCTTGTAGGTCAGCTCGCACAGCAGCACCCGGCCCTCGGCGTCGCGCCAGAGCCCTTGGGAGATGACGCGCTTCGTCGGCAGGCCGGCGTTGAGGATCGCGATGAAGCCGTCGCGCGAGCGCACCGGGGGGTCCTCGGCGAGCCGCGCCATCAGCACGCGGTCGGGCTCGCGGCCGGAGCCGCGGACGACGCCCTCTTTGCGCAGGCCGCAGATCGACGCGGCGCGGATGTCGCCGGTGCGCTCGACGGGGATGCGGGCCTCGACCCGGCTCGCCCCGAGCGCGCCGAGGACGTGCTCGACGACGAGGCCGGCGGTGCGCACCGCGTGCCCGAAGGAGTCGGGGCCGGCGCCGAGGTTCCAGCGCGCCGACCACGTCGAGCGGCCCTCGTCGCGCAGCGCCACCGAGCCGATCCGCTGGTCGTCGGCCCACACGCTGTAGCCCTCGAAGCCGGACTGGGACCGCTCCGGGCGTACCGTCACGGTGTCGTCGCCGAACTCGCGCACGTCCATGGCCTCCACCGTACGCGGTCGCGGGCCGCCGTCCGTGAAACGATCACGGTATGACACGGCAGGTGACGGTCCGCCCGGTGGAACGGCGCGATCTGGAGGTGGTGGTCGAGCTGGTCCACGAGCTCGCTGCCTACGAGCGGGAGCCGCAGAGCTGCCATCTCACTACCGCCGACCTGGGGCGCGCGCTCTTCGCCGACCGGCCCGCGGTCTTCGGGCAGGTGGCCGAGCTGGACGGCGCGGTCGTCGGCACGGCGCTGTGGTTCCTCAACTTCTCGACGTGGGAGGGCGTGCACGGCCTCTACCTGGAGGACCTGTTCGTGCGGCCCGAGGCGCGGGGGACCGGCGCGGGCAGGGCGCTTCTCGCCGCGTTGGCCAGGGTCTGCGTCGAGCGGGGCTACGCCCGTATGGACTGGTCGGTGCTGCGCTGGAACACCCCGTCGATCGATTTCTACGAGGCGCTGGGCGCCGTGCCGCAGGACGAATGGGTCGGCTACCGGCTGGAGGCCGACGCGATCAGCCGGCTCGCGGCGGCCTCGGCGAGCTGACGGCCGTTCCCCTATGCTCGGGGGCGGGCCGTGAGGGCCGCCACACAGCGATGACGTCGGGAGGCCCCGGCGGGTAAGGAGTCCTTCGTGGGAGAACTCGTCCGTCTGGAGGTCGACGGCGGCGTCGCGACGATCCGCCTGGACCGTCCGAAGATGAACGCCCTGAACGCGGCGATGCAGACCGAGATCATCGACGCCGCGCGGGAGGCCGACGCGCGCGACGACGTCGCGGCGGTGGTCGTCTACGGCGGCGAGCGGGTCTTCGCCGCCGGCGCCGACGTCAAGGAGATGGCCGAGATGTCGTACCAGGACATGGTGCGCCACGGACGCCTGCTCCAGGACTTCACGCGGGCGCTGGCGGCCGTCGGCAAGCCGACCGTCTCGGCGATCACCGGCTTCGCCCTCGGCGGCGGCTGCGAGGTCGCGCTGGCGACCGATCTGCGCTTCGCCGCCGCCGACGCCAAGCTCGGCCAGCCCGAGATCGCGCTGGGCATCATCCCCGGCGCCGGCGGCACCCAGCGTCTGGCCCGGCTCGTCGGCCCGGCCGTCGCCAAGGACCTCATCTACACCGGACGCATGATCGACGCCGCCGAGGCGCTGCGGATCGGCCTGGTCGACCGGGTGCTGCCCGCCGAGGAGGTCTACCCGGCCGCCGTCGGCTGGGCGAGCCAGTTCGTCGGCGGTCCGGCGCTCGCTCTGCGCGCCGCCAAGTCGGCCGTCGACCGGGGCCTGGAGGTCGACCTGCAGACCGGCTTGGACATCGAGCGGACCGAGTTCACCGGGCTGTTCGCCACCGACGACCGGACCGCCGGGATGAGCTCGTTCGTGGAGAATGGGCCCGGCAAGGCCACCTTCACCGGGAGCTGACCGGATTTTCTTGTCCACGGCTCAGCCGTGAAACAGTGGACAAGGCCACCGTGTGAGGCATACTGACAGCGGACGTGAAGGCACACGCTCGCGCGAGGAAAGGGAGTCATGAGCGACTCACAGGACAAGTCGGCCACGGGCCGCGCTCCAGCTGACCGGATCGCCGCTGAGATGATCGAGGACGGCGAGGACGGCATCCCCACCGGACGTCCGCTGACGCCGCGGGAGCGCCGCGCGGCCGCGAAGGCCGCGCGCCTGAAGGCCGCGCAGCGACGTCGCGAGGAGCGTTCCGGACGCAAGGGCTCCGACGAGTCCGAGCGGGAGGAGCGGACCGAGCGCGAGACGCCGGTCGTCGAGACGCCCGCCGTCGCCGAGACCACCCCGGCCGCCCCGGCGACCGAGGGCCTCACCTTGGCGCAGAAGCTCGAGGCCGCCCGTCAGGCCGCCGCGCAGCGCCAGGAGGCCGCACAGCAGCGCCGCGACCCGATCGTGATTCCCGATCCGACGCCGACGGCGGAGATCTCGCGCGACGACATCGCCGCAGAGCTGCGGCGCGGTCAGGAGCCCGACCACCTGTCTCCCTCTGAGCCGGTCACCGCCGCGCAGCCGGAGGTCGAGTCGATTCCCGAGTTGCCGGGCGACAGCCTGCTGGACTCGCCGCGCGAGTCGCCGTTCAGCCGGTTGTGGAACGCCGCCACCGCGGGCGAGCTCACGAGCGACACCCCGGTCGAGCCGGAGCCGCTCCGCTCCGAGGACCGCTGGTCGCCGCGCGCCGAGCCTGTGCCGACGGAGGAGCCGAGGACGTCCTTCGACGATCCGCTCTCCTACGGCTACTCCTCGGAGGCCCCGCGCCACGTCGAGCGCACGTCGCTGGAGCCCGAGACGAAGACGCCCGCCTGGTCGCCCGACCCGGTCGCGTCCTCCTGGTCGTGGACGCCCGAACCCGCGCGGGTCGCGCCGGAATCGGAACCTGTCGAGCCGGAGCCCGAGCCCGTCGCACCTGAGCCGGAACCCGTCGTGGTGGAGCCCGAGCCCGTCGCTCCTGAGCCGGAGCCTGTCGTCGAGCCCGAGCCGGAGCCTGTCGTCGAGCCCGAGCCGGAGCCTGTCGTCGAGCCCGAGCCCGTCGTGGCCGTTCCGGAGCCGGTCGCCCCTGAGCCGGCGCCCGAGCCCTTCACGCTGGAGACCAGGACCACCGCGCTCAGCACCTCCTTCGCCGAGAAGCTGGCCGCGGCGAGCGCCGCCGCGCAGGAGCGGGTCGCGAACGCACGGGCCGAGGCCGCCCGACTGGTCGACGAGGCCGCCCGCGAGCGCGCCGAGCTGGCCAAGCGCCTGGAGGCCGACGAGGCCAAGCAGCGCGAGCTCGCCCAGAAGAAGCTCAAGGAGGCCGAGAAGGCCGCCGAGGAGCGGGTCGAGGCCGCGCGTCTGGAAGCTGAGCGGGTCAACCGCGATATCCAGAGCGAGCGGTCTGCCGCGCAGGCGCGGATCGAGCAGCTGCAGAAGGAGTCCGACGAGCGCGTCGCCCAGGCCAAGGCCGACGCCGAGCGCGAGGCGGCCGCCCGTATCGCCGCTGCCGAGGCCGAGGCCAAGCGCCTCGTCGCGGAGGCCGAGGCGGAGGCCACGCGCAACGCCGAGCAGCGCATCGCCGAGGCTGAGGACGCCGCCGAGAAGGCCGCCGCCGAGCGGTTGGCCGCTGCCGAGGCCGACGCCGAACGTCGTATCCAGGCCGCCCAGGCCAAGGCGCAGGAAGTGGCGCTGCTGGCCGCCAAGGAGCGCGAGGCTGCGCACGCTCAGCTGGAGAAGGAGCGCGAGGAGGCCAATCAGCGACTCGCCGAGGTCAAGGCCGAGGCCGAGCGGATCGTCGCCGAGGCCGAGCAGAGCGCGGCACAGCACGTCGCCGCGGCCAAGGCCGAGGCCGAGAAGTACGCCCAGGAGGTCGCCTCCGAGCGGGTCGCCATCGCGGTGAAGCTGGCCGACGCCGAGCGCACCGCCGAGGAGAAGCTGGTGGCGGCCAAGGTCGAGGCCGAGCGACTCGCCTCGGAGGCCGCCGAGCGACATGCCGCGGCGGCCGAGGAGTTGGCTCGCGAGCGTGACGACGCGCATCGCCTGGTCACCGAGGCCGAGGCGCAGGCGCGCACGGTCGCCGAGCAGGCCGAGGCGCAGCGCAAGGAGGCCGAGGCCAAGCTGGTCGAGGCTGAGCGGATCGCCGAGGAGCAGGTGCGGCTGGCCCAGGCCGAGGCCGAGAGGGTCGCCGCGGAGGCCGCGGAGGCCGCGCGGGTGGCCGCCGAGGCGCGCGCCGA
>NZ_JASGEK010000019.1:0-87155 GCF_047606445.1 Aeromicrobium sp.
CGGGCTTCTTCGAGCTTCTCCAGCGCGGTGTTGAGTCCGTTGACGTAGTTGGCGTGGTGTTTGGAGTGGTGGAGCTCCATGATCTTGCCGGAGATGTGGGGGTCGAGGGCGCCGTAGTCGTAGTTCAGGTCGGGCAAGCTGTAATCAGCCACGCGTTACTCCTCAGGTAGACGGGTCTTCCTCGCATCTTACGGACGACCGGAGGCGATGGCCTAGGGTGGCACTGATGAGAACCAAGGACGAGCGGGCCGAGGACCGCGTGCTGACGGTGCCGAACGCGCTGAGCTTCGCGCGCCTGCTCCTCATTCCCGTGTTCTTGTACCTCGTGCTGGGGCCGGAATGGGACGAGCTGGCGCTCGTCGTGCTGGTCGTCTCCGGCGTCACCGACTACCTCGACGGCAAGCTGGCCCGCAAGCTCGGACAGACCTCCAAGATCGGCGCGATCCTCGACCCGGTCGCCGACCGCCTCTACATCCTGGCCGTCGTCGTCGGGCTCAGCCTGCGCGACATCATCCCGTGGTGGCTCGCGGTGATCCTGCCGCTGCGCGACGTGTTCCTGTTCAGCCTCGTGCCCTTCCTGCGCACCCGCGGCTACAGCTCGCTGCCGGTGCACTTCCTCGGCAAAGCGGCCACCGCCGGCCTGCTCTACGCCTTCCCCTTGCTGTTGCTAGGCGACGGCACGGGGGTGGTCGCCGACCTCGCGAACGTCTTCGGCTGGGCCTTCACGATCTGGGGCGTCGCCCTCTACTGGTGGGGCGGGATCCTGTACGCCTTCCAAGTGCGCAAGCTGCTGGCCAGCACCGAGCGCGTCGATCCTGAGTCGCGCGACGGGAGCGACGCCCGCGCGGCGGGGTGAGTCCCTGTGCTCGATGTGCTCGACGGCGGCCAGACGCGTGAGCCGTCCTACGGCCGGCAGGCCGTCAGCCTGCTCGACCAGATCGCCGAGCGCGCCCTCGACGACGACTACTACGTCGTCCGCACGGGCCGGTACTCGCGCTCACGCGGCCTCAACACGGTCGCGACGGCGGCCGTGCTGGGGCTCTTCGCGCTGATGGTCACGATCACCGCCGTGCAGTACTACCTCGACCAGCCCTCCCGGAGCCAGACGCGCGAGGCGCTCGCCGCCGACGTCGAGCGCGGCCAGGCGCTCCAAGCCGAACTGCAGGACCAGGTCGCCGCGCTGGAGGCCGAGGTCGATCGGCTCAGCGGCGGTCCCGGCGCGACACCGGAGCGGCAGGCGGTCGAGATCGCCACCGGAGCCACCGCCGTCCACGGCGAGGGCCTGACCATCGCCATCGACTCGCCGTCCGACGCCGAGGTCACCGACGGAGAGCTGCGCTCGTTGGTCAACGAGCTGTGGATCGGCGGCGCCGAGGCGGTCGCCGTCAACGGCCACCGCTGGGGCGCCTTGACGTCGCTGCGCACCGCAGGCGGCGTCATCGCCGTCAATTTCTCGTCGATCGGACCGCCCTATGTCGTCGAGGCGATCGGCGACCGGCGGCAGATGATCGACCGCTTCGAGGCTGGCGGGGAGGCCGACTACTGGCGGGGGCGCGAGGAGACGGACGGCCTCGTCTACACGCTCCGGGAGGCCGACGACGTGACCGTCCCGGCGGCCCCGGAGCATCGGACCTCGGTGCGACGCGCGACGATGGCGCCGACGGCAGAAGGAGTTCTCCCATGATCCCGGTGCTCGGGCTGTTGATCGGCGTCGGCGTCGGGCTGGTGCTGCAACCGGAGGTGCCCGTGGCTCTCCAGCCCTACCTGCCCATCGCCATCGTCGCGGCCCTCGACGCCGTCGTCGGCGCGCTGCGGGCGCTCGGCGAGCGTCGCTTCGACGACCGGGTGTTCGTGGTCTCCTTCCTGTCGAATGTGCTGATCGCCGCGTTCATCGTCTTCCTCGGCGACCAGCTCGGCGTCGGGTCGCAGCTGTCGACCGGCGTGCTCGTGGTGTTGGGCATCCGCATCTTCGCCAACGCCGCCGCCATCCGCCGGAGGGTCTTCCGTGCGTGAGCCCGAGCCCCGCGGCGGGGAGGAATCCGGGGGGTCGCGCGCCCGGCCCGCCCGCCGTGCGCGATGGACGACTGCGTTGCTGCTGGGGTTGCTCGCCTTCGCGATCACCGTCCAACTGGGCCAGGACGAGGACGACACGTACCAGAATCTCCGCAGCGCCGAACTGGTCGAGCTGCTCAAGACCCTCGACGCCACCAACGGCAGGCTCACCGGCCAGATCGCCGACCTGACCGCCACCCGCGACGAGCTGAGCACTTCGACGGACGCCTCCGAGACCGCGCGGACCGAGGCCCAGCGGCGCCTCGACGACCTGTCGATCCTGGCCGGGGCCGTCGGCGCGGTCGGGCCGGGCGTGCGGCTGACGATCACCGACGAGCAGGGCGGCGTGGGCGCCTCGCTGCTGCTCGACCTGGTGCAGGAGTTGCGCGACGCGGGCGCGGAGGCCATCGTCGTCAACGGTCATGCGCGGGTGGTCGCCCAGACGTGGTTCGCCGACGACGCCGACTCGAACGTGCTGGTGTCGGGGCAGTCGGTGGAGGCCCCGTATGTGGTCGAGGCCATCGGCGATCCCGCGACCTTGGAGCCCGCGATGGGCTTTCGCGGCGGCATCGCCGACCGGGTCGCGGCGCGCGGCGGATCGCTCACGGTCGAGCGCGTCGACGAGATCACCATCACGGCGCTGGTCGACGCGGCGGCACCCGAGTACGCTCAGGGAGATTTGTGACACGACGAGGAGCGAGCCTGTGATTCCCGAGGACCTGTACTACAGCAACGAGCACGAGTGGGTGCGTCTCGACGACGACATCGCGACCGTGGGGATCACCGACTTCGCGCAGGAGCAGCTCGGCGAGATCGTCTACGCCGACCTGCCGCAGCCGGGTGACTCGGTGGAGGCCGGGAGCACCGTCGGCGAGCTGGAGTCGACCAAAGCGGTCAGCGACGTCTTCAGCCCGGTGGCCGGCGAGGTCGTGGTGAGCAACGACGGCCTGCACGACAACTACGAGGTCTTCGGCACCGATCCGTACGGAGAGGGCTGGCTGTTCAAGGTGCGGGTCGCGCCGGACGCCGTCGAGGGTTTGATGAGCGCCGAGGAGTACGCCGGGCTCATCACGCCGTGACCTTCTCCGGTGGCTCCGCCAGGGTGTTAGGTTGGTCGGTGAACGGCGCGTAGACGACGCGCGCCCGCCGTACGCAGGAGTGAGCCACATGACGACGCCAGGCGAGGGAACGCCCGACGCTCAGGGTCTGCCTGACCACACCGGGCTCGTCCCGGCGGTCGAGCACGACACCGAGGAGATGTCGGCCGAGGACCTCTCGGCGGTCGAGAAGCTCCCGAGCGGCTCGGCGATGTTGTTGGTCCAGCGCGGACCGGGGGCCGGTGCGCGCTTCCTGCTCGACACCGACAGCGTCACGGTGGGCCGTCACCCCGCCTCCGACATCTTCCTCGACGACATCAGCGTCTCGCGCCGTCACGCGACGTTGACGCGGGCGGGGGAGTCCTATGTCGTCTCGGACAAGGCGAGCCTCAACGGCACCTACGTGAACCGCGACCGCATCGAGCGCGACGTCCCCCTGTCCGGCGGCGACGAGGTGCAGTTCGGCAAGTTCCGGCTGCTCTACTTCGACAGCGCTGCCCGAGGTCGCGGATGACGGGGAGCGCCGCCTCTTTCGAACGGCTCGGCATCGGCAAGGTGCTCGACGAGCTGAGGCCGGAGTTTCCCGATCTGACGATCACCAAGATCCGCTACCTCGAGTCCGAGGGCCTGTTGGAGCCCGAGCGCACGCCGTCGGGCTACCGCAAGTTCAGCTTCGCCGACGTCGAGCGGCTGCGATTCATCCTGCGTCAGCAGCGCGACGCCTTCTGGCCGCTGAGCCACATCCGTCAAGTCCTCGACGACATGGACAACGGCCGCGCCCCCGGCGGCGAGCCCGACTCGCGGACGGGCCGCCATCTGGCCTTGGCCGAGGACGGGCTGCCCACCGAGACGACGTTCGCCGAGAAGCCGAGCCGCGAGCGGCTGACCCGCCAGGACCTGTGCGAACGCGCGGGGGTCGACGCGGCCCTGCTCGACGAGATCGAGGCGCACGGGCTGATCGTCCGCCGCCCGCGGCAGACCTACTACGACGGCGACGACCTGGCCGTGGTCAGCGCGGTGGCCGATTTGGCCCACCTCGGCGTCGAGCCGCGCCATCTGCGCCAGGTGCGCAGCGCCGCGCAGCGCGAGGCCGACCTGGTCCGCCAGGTGATGGGGCCGCGCGGCGGGGCCGCCGCCGAGGAGACCGCCGCCAAGCTCGCGGCCGGGTCGATCCGGTTGCACACGCTGGTCCTGCGCTCGCTCTTGCAGGACTGAGACGTGCGCGAGGTGGAAGTCGTCGGCGTGCGCGTCGACATGCCGTCGAACCAGCCGCTCGTGCTGTTGCGGGAGAAGAGCGGTCCCCGGCACATCCCGATCTGGATCGGCGCGGTGGAGGCCTCGGCCATCGCCTTCGCGCTGCAGGGCACACCGGCGCCGCGACCGTTGACCCACGAGTTGATGGCTTCTATCGTCGGGGCGTTCGGCGCCGTGTTGGAGCGGGTCGACGTCGTCGACGTGCGCGACGGCGTGTTCTTCGCGAAGTTGTGTTTCTCGGGTGGCGTGGTGGTCGAGTCGCGGCCCTCGGACGGCATCGCGCTGGCGCTGCGGTGCGGCGCGCCGGTGTACTGCTCCGAGGAGGTGCTGGACGCGGCGGGTATCGTTCCCGAGTCCGACGAGGAGGCCGAGGTCGAGCGGTTGCGGGAGTTCCTCGACGAGGTGGCTCCAGAGGATTTCGACCGCTGACACGCCGGGGAGGTGCTTGACGAGTCTTAACCTGAACTTTAGGTTGAGGGTTGTCGAATCTCATGCCCCTGAAAGGCCTTGTCATGACCGAGCCCCGCGCCGCTGAGCACGACGTCAGCGACCAGGGACGGCTTTTCGACGACGACGTCGCGGCGATGCCCGACGATCTGGGCTTTCGCGGCCCCACCGCGTGCGCGGCGGCGGGCATCACCTACCGCCAGCTCGACTACTGGGCGCGCACCGGGCTCGTCGAGCCGACCGTGCGCTCGGCCACCGGGTCGGGCACTCATCGGCTGTACTCCTTCCGCGACATCCTGCTGCTGAGGATCGTCAAGAGCCTGCTCGACGCGGGCGTGTCGCTGCAGCGGATCCGCACGGCGGTCCAGCACCTGCGCGAGCGCGGCACCGACGACCTCACCGAGGTCACGCTGATGAGCGACGGCGCCAGCGTCTACGAGTGCCGCTCGGCCGACGAGGTCATCGACCTGCTGCGCGGCGGCCAGGGCGTCTTCGGCATCGCCATCGGCGGTGTCTGGAAGGAGGTCTGGGGCACTTTGCACGAGCTGCCGAGCGAGCGCGCCGTCAGCGCGGAGGCCCCGTCCGACGAGTTGGCCGCCCGCCGCGCGGTCCGCAGCGCGAGCTGAACAACGCAAGGTGAACAACGCAGGGGAGTTCTCCCCATTGACGGGGGGGGGAGCGTCCCTCTAGCTTTTTCGTATGTCGTCGTGGATGGTGCGGAGAGTCGTTGTCGTTGTGGTTGTGTTGTCGGCGTTGTCGGCGTTGTCGGCGTGCGGCGGTGGGACGGGGAAGCGGGCGGCTGGCGAGGAGTCCGGGTCGGAGGTTCCGGGGACGTCGACGGTGGTCGTGTTGGACGCGTCGGCGTCGATGTTGGCCGACGACGCTCCGGGGGTGCGTTTCGAGGCGGCTCGGGCGGCGGTGACGTCGCTGGCAGAGGCGCTGCCGGAGTCCCATGAGCTGGGTCTGGTCGTCTACGGCACGGGGACGGGCACGTCGGACGCGGAGTTGGAGGCCGGCTGCGAGGACGTCTCGACGCTGATCGAGGTGGCCCCGCTCGACAAGGAGGAGTTCGTCGCGACGGTCGGCGAGGTCGTCCCCCAGGGCTTCACGCCGATGGGGAAGGCGTTGGAGGAGGCTGCGGCGGCGTTGCCGGAGAAGGGAGAGCGGTCGATCGTGGTCGTGTCCGACGGCGAGGACCATTGTGGGCAGCAGGGTTTCGGGAAGGAGCCGTGCGAGGTCGCGCGGACGTTGAAGGGGATCACCGTGCACACGGTCGGTTTCAAGACGACGGGCAACGCGGCGGCGACGGAGCAGTTGGACTGCATGGCGCAGGAGACGGGCGGGTTGGCGTTGGACGCGGCGAATCCGGCGCAGTTGGAGGCACGGTTGCCGGCGGTGTTGGATCCGGAGTGGGCCGAGAGCACGATGCAGCCGGCGGGGTATCGGGGCGTGCGTCCCGGTATGACGGCGGAGGAGGCAAGCGCCGCCGCTGAGGCGGCGGGCGAGGAGTTGGCGGAGGTCGCTGCGACGGGGACGGTGGAGGTGGTCTATGTGGACTGCACGCTGGTGTTCGCCGACGGTGTGCTGGTCCAGGTCGTTCCGGACGGTGACGAGGTGACCACGATCGACGGTGTCGGGGTCGGCGACGACATCACGGTGGCCGAGGAGCTGTACGGCGTGGCGGGCGAACCGTCGCGGGTCACCGAGGACGGCACGGTCGTCTATCCGCTCGACGTCGACGCGGGGACGGGCTATGAGGTGACCTTCACGCCGTCGTCGACCGACGAGGTGGCGGGGGAGATCACCAAGATCATCCTGTGTCTGTGTATGCCCGAGCCGGAGGTGGAGGAGTTCTTCTTCGATCCCCCGATCAACATCGCTGGTCCTAGCGACGTCGAACGGGTGACGGGAGCCGATGAGGAGTTCAAGCAGCTTCTTTTGGACCTTCTCGCGGAGATGGAAGACTTTGGCGCTGAGATGGGCTGCGACGCCATGGTGGAGGTCGAGGCCTATAGCACCGCTGGCTTCGCCTACGGCTTCGCCGGATCCTGTGACGGCGACCGGCAGAACTGGAGTAAGGCCTCCGGCTCGTGGGTGAGCGAGTACGGCGGAGCTCAATCACCGTTGGAATGTTCCACACTGCGTAGTCTGAGCTGGCCGCCAGGCGTGCTCGGCGTCACTGAATGCCTTGAGGAAGGCACCATGGACCTCGGCCCCTACACCGGCTGAGCCTTGCTAGGCTGGACGCGCTGACGACGCCGTGCGGGAGAGACTGACCCAGCCAGGGCAGCGCCGAAGGGGCGATTCCTCCCCGGACCCCTCCGGCGCCCGGACCGCGCGGACGAGGCGATTCTGGAGGTCCGGCCGACAGAAGGGGAGCGGAACAGCACCCTAGGTTCAGGAGCCCCGGTGACCCTCTTCGTCGACCGTCACATCGGCCCGCGCGCCGCCGAGATCGAGCACATGGTCCGCGAGGTCGGCTTCGACTCGCTCGACGCCCTGGTCGACACGGCCGTCCCCTCCGGCATCCGGACCGAGGCGCCCTCGCAGATCGCGGGTCGCGGGATGACCGAGCAGGCGGTGCTCGCCCGACTGCGCGAACTGGCCGAGCGCAATAACCCCGGCGCGGCGATGATCGGCGCCGGCTACCACCCGACCGTCACGCCGCCGGTGATCCGGCGCGGCGTGCTGGAGTCGCCCGCCTGGTACACCGCCTACACGCCCTATCAGCCGGAGATCTCCCAAGGGCGTCTAGAGGCGCTGCTCAACTTCCAGACGATGGTCGGCGACCTCACCGGCCTGCCCACCGCCAACTCGTCCCTGCTCGACGAGGCCACCGCCGCCGCCGAGGCGATGACGCTCGTGCGCCGGGCCGTGCGCGGTCGTGGCGACGCCCCGGTGGTGGTCGACAGCGCGCTGCACCCGCAGACGCTCGCCGTCGTGCGGACCCGGGCCGAGGCGATGGGGATCGAGCTGATCGAAGCCGACCTGGCCGACGGCGGCCTGCCCACCGACGACTGCGCGGGCGCGCTCCTCGCCTATCCGCGCAGCGACGGCGGCATCGTCGACCCGCGTCCGCTGATCGAGGCCACCCACGCCGCGAACGGGCTCGCGGTCGTCGTCGCCGACCCGATGGCCCTGGTGCTGATCGCCTCGCCCGGCTCGATGGGCGCCGACGTCGTGGTCGGCTCGGCGCAGCGTTTCGGCGTCCCGATGTTCTACGGCGGCCCGCACGCGGGCTTCATGGCCGTGCGCGACGGTCTGGAACGGCATCTGCCCGGCCGCCTCGTCGGCGTCTCGGTCGACGCCGACGGCCGCCCCGCCTACCGGCTCGCCCTGCAGACCCGCGAGCAGCACATCCGCCGGGAGAAGGCCACCTCCAACATCTGCACCGCCCAGGTCCTGCTCGCGGTCGTCGCGTCGATGTACGCCGTCTACCACGGCCCCGACGGGCTCGGACAGATCGCCGCGCGGATCCACGGCCACGCGGCGGGGATCGCGGGCTGCCTGCGCGAGGGCGGCGTCGAGCTGGTCGCCGACCACTTCTTCGACACCGTCACCGCCCGGGTGCCCGGCCGCGCCGCCGAGATCGTCGGACGGGCTCGGGAGAGCGGGGTGCATCTGCGCCTCGTCGACGCCGACCACGTGGGCGTCAGCTGTTCGGAGGCCACCACCGGCGAGCACGTCGTCGCCGTCCTCGCCGCCTTCGGCGTCGACCCGATGAAGGGCGGAGGCGGCTCGGCGCTGCCGCCGGGCCTGTTGCGCACCGACCCGATCCTCACCCACCCGGTCTTCCACGAGCACCGCAGCGAGACGCGCATGCTGCGCTATCTCACCCGGCTCAGCCAGCGCGACTACGCCCTCGACCGGGGCATGATCCCGCTGGGCTCGTGCACCATGAAGCTCAACGCGACCGCCGAGATGGAGCCGATCAGCTATCCGGGCTTCGCCGACCTGCACCCCTTCGTCCCGGCCGAGGACGCCGCCGGGTTCATCGAGCTGATCGACGAACTGGAGTCATGGCTCGCGGACTTGACCGGCTACGCGAAGGTGTCGATCCAGCCCAACGCCGGTTCGCAGGGGGAGTTGGCCGGACTGCTCGCCATCCGCGCCTACCACCGCAGCCGGGGCGACGAGGGCCGCACGGTCTGCCTCATCCCCAGCTCGGCGCACGGAACCAACGCCGCCTCGGCGGTCATGGCCGGGATGAAGGTCGTCGTGGTCAGGTCCACCGACGAGGGCGAGGTCGACCTCGACCACCTGCGCGAGCTGTGCGCGACGCACGCCGACGACCTCGCGGCGGTCATGGTCACCTACCCGTCCACGCACGGCGTCTACGAGCACGGCATCACCGAGCTGTGCGAGGTCGTACACGCCCACGGCGGCCAGGTGTACGTCGACGGGGCGAACCTCAACGCGCTCGTCGGCCACGCGCGGCCGGGCGAGTTCGGCGGCGACGTGTCGCATCTGAACCTGCACAAGACCTTCTGCGTCCCGCACGGTGGCGGCGGTCCGGGCGTCGGTCCGGTGGCGGTCGCGGCGCACCTGGCGGAGTTCCTGCCGACGCATCCGCACCATCCGGACCCGGCGCGTCGCGAGGGGGTCGTCGGCCCGGTCTCGGCCGCTCCGTTCGGGTCGGCCGGCATCCTGCCGATCCCGTACGCCTACATCGCGCTGATGGGCGCCGACGGTCTGCGCAAGGCGACGTCGGTGGCGGTGCTGGCCGCCAACTACATCGCCGAACGGCTGGGCGAGGCCTACCCGGTGCTGTACGCGGGCGCCGACGGACTGGTCGCCCACGAGTGCGTGCTCGACCTGCGCGACCTGACGAAGGCGGCTGGGCTGACCGTCGACGACGTCGCCAAACGGCTCGTCGACTACGGCTTCCACGCGCCCACGATGAGCTTCCCGGTCGCGGGCACGTTCATGGTCGAGCCGACCGAGTCCGAGGACCTGGCCGAGCTGGACCGCTTCTGCGACGCCATGCTCGCGATCCGCGAGGAGATCGACCAGGTGACGGCCGGGGAGTTCGTGGAGGGCGACAACCCGCTCGTCAACGCCCCGCACACCGCCCACGACCTGCTGGAGTGGGACCACGCCTACGAGGTCGCCGAGGGGGTCTTCCCCTCCGGCTCGACCGTCGACAAGTACTGGCCGCCCGTCGCCCGCGTCGACCAGGCCTACGGCGACCGCAACCTCTCCTGCTCCTGCCCGCCCCCCGAGGCCTTCGCGGAGTAGGGGGAGGCTCAGGGAGTGACGGACTCCTCCTGAGGAGTCTCCACCGGGTAGGCGTCGACCTCGTCGGACCACCACTCGACGACGCGGTCGACCACGGGCTCGGGGTCGCGGACCCAACGGACGTGGTCGGTGGTGCGGTCGGGGCCGGCGAGCGCGCGGGTGTAGCGCCAGCGGGTCGTCAGCGAGGGGTCGCAGAACTGCTCGGCGTAGTGGTCCTCGGCGCGCGCCACCGCGTAGGCGTCCCCCTCCAGTTGGACGAGCAGCGTCGGGACCGAGAGCGTGGCGTCGACGGGGAACGGCGGCCGCCCGGTCAGCGCCCAGCGCGCCCACTCGCGCATGAGCGTGCGGGCGCCGGGCGCGCCGAACGCCGGCTTGGGCAGATAGCCGAAGACCAGGGTGAGCGGCCAGGCCGTGACGCCCGCGGCGATCAGATGCAGGCCCGCGTGCGGATACCGCCGGAAGAACGGCGTCGACGTGCCGACGCCGACGATGCCGTCGGGCCGCCGCTCCGGTTCGCTGGTCAGCGCGTGCCCGGCCGCGACCTGGCCGCCGAGGCTGTGGCCCAGCACGATCACCGGACGGTCCGGGTGCTCCTCGCGGGCGTAGGCGACGGCCGCGTCGAGGTCGGCGATCTCGTCGGCGTAGGACCAGTCGTCCTCGCGCGACGCCTTCGGCAGCTCCTTCTCGAAGCCGCGCCGGGTGAGCGCCTTCGCCGTCCAGCCGCGCTCCTCGAACGCGGCGACGAGCGGGCCGTAGTAGCGCGAGCCGACGGCCATCGCCGGGCTGATGAGGATGACAGGTGTCGAGGTCACGGGCTCTATCATCGCCGATGGCCGCCGCAGCGTGTGACAGACTGCCGACGGCGTCTTCGACGGAGAGGAACGGCGTGAACGAGCTCGTCGCGTACACGGTGGCGGTCTATGCCCTGGGCGCCGCCGCCTACGCCGCATGGCACATGGTCGCCGAACGGCCGTTCTCCAATCCGCTGTTCTACGTGATCGCGGCGTTGGAGGTCGCGCTGATCGGTCTGCTGGTCGCGGGCTCGGTGGCGCTCGCCGGGCCGGACGGCGACGGCGTCGAGGGCGTCCTGTTCATCTCCTACCTGGTCACGACGGCGGTCATCCCGCCTGCCGCCGTGCTGTGGGGGATCGCGGAGAAGTCGCGGTGGGGCAGCGGCGTCGTGGTCGTGGCGATGCTGACCGTGTCGATCCTCCTCGTCCGCGAACTCCAGATCTGGCAGGCCGGGCATGCCTGAGAACTCCTCCACCTCGGCAGGTTTCGGGCGGGCGCTCGTCGCGGTGTACGCGGTGTTCGCGCTCGCGGCCTCGGCCCGGTCGGTCTACCAGCTGTCGGTCAAGGCGTCCGAGGCGCCGGTCGCGTACACGCTGTCGGCGGTCGCGGGCGTGGTCTACGTCGCGGCCACCTACGCGCTGGCCACCGACCGCCGGGGCCTCGCGCTCGGCACCATCGGTTTCGAGCTGGTCGGCGTGCTCGGCGTCGGCCTGCTGTCGGTGGTCGACGCGGCGCTCTTCCCCGAGCAGACCGTCTGGAGCGGCTTCGGCGTCGGCTACGGCTATATCCCGCTCGTCCTGCCCTTCGTCGGCCTCTGGTGGCTCCGTCGCACCCGACCGCCCGCCTGAATCTCTGGGTCGCGCCCTTCCCAGATTTGCTGGCTTATCCACCTTTTCCCTGCCGGGATTCGGTGGATTACTCAGCAAATCTGGGAAGAAGGCGACCTGGTCAGGGCCAGTGGGGGGAGAGGGGGACGACGTCGCCGATGACGGTGACGGCGGGGGAGGTCGCGCCGACGGCGGCGGCCTTCTCGGCGATGTCGGCGAGCGTGCCGACGGTGACCCGCTGGTCGGGGGCGTAGCCGCGCTCGACCACCGCGACCGGGGTGTCGGGGGAGTGGCCCGCGGCGATCAGCTCGGCGGTCGTCGTGGCGAGCCGTCGCACGCCCATCAGCATGACGATCGTGTGGTCGCCGCCGACCGGTAACTGGGCCAACTGATCGTGGCCGGTGACCACCGAGAACGACGCCGCGACGCCGCGATGGGTCACCGGGATACCCGCCGCCGCCGGGACCGAGATCGCGCTCGTCACGCCCGGCACGACCTCCACCGGCACGCCCGCCGCCTCGCAGGCCAGCCGCTCCTCGCCGCCCCGGCCGAACACGTACGGGTCGCCGCCCTTGAGCCGCGCCACGACCTTGCCCGTCCGCGCGTGCTCGATCAGGATCTGGTTGATCTCCTCCTGCGGCACCGGATGGTGGTCCGGATGCTTGCCGACGTCGACCACCTCGACGTCCGGGTCCAGCTTGTCGAGCACCGCCAGGGGAGCGAGCCGGTCGACCACGACCACATCGGCCTCGGCCAACAGGCGCCGCCCGCGCGCGCTCAACAGGTCGGGGTCGCCCGGGCCGCCGCCGATCAGCGCCACCCGCCCGCCGGGGTGGCGGGTCCGATGGCGCAACGGCAGCCCGCCGGTGTCGAGGGACAGCGCGACCTCGTCGCGCAGCCGCTTCGCCCGCCCGGCGTCGCCGCCCCCGCACACCGACACCGTCACGTCGTCGGCGCGCGCCACGGCGGGCATCCACGCGGTCGCGGCCTCAGGGTCGCCGCCCTTGAAGCACCAGATCCGGCGCTCCTCGGCGTCGGCCGCCACCTGATCGTCGACCGCCGAGCCCGTCGCCGTCTGGACCAGCCAGGCCCCGTCGACGTCGCTCGTCGTGTAGCCGCGCGCGTGCCAGACGAGCTCGCCCGAGGCCGCCAGCGCCGCGATCGGCTCGCTCGCCTCCGGCGAGACCACCACGACGTCGGCGCCCGCGTCGAGGAACGCCCGGACCCGCTTCGTCGCGACCCGGCCGCCGCCGACGACGAGGACGCGACGGCCGGTCAGCCGCAGCGTGACCGGCAGACTGCCCGAGGGCACGTCAGACCGCGGCCGTGGCCAGCAGCGCGTCGCCGACCATGCCCGCGGCCAGCGTCGCGCCGTCGTGGGCGTCGATCAGCAGGAAGGCGCCCGTGGCCCGCGAGTGCAGGTACTCCTCGGCCGGGATCGGCGCGGCGAGCCGCAGCGTCACGTGGCCGATGTCGTTCAGGCCCAGCTGCTCGGCCGGTTCCAGCCGCGCCTCGTCGAGGTCCAGACGGCCGCCGATGCCGGTGGCCATCGCCTGCACCGTCGTCGTGCCGTGCTTGAGCAGCACCTTCGTGCGCGGCCGCAGCTCGCGGTCCGACAGCCAGGCGACCGTGCCCTCGACGTCCTGCGTGACCGTCGGGACGCTGCGCGAGGTGACGATGACGTCGCCGCGCGCGATATCGATGTCGTCGGCGAGCCGCAGGGTGACCGATTGCGGCGCGAAGGCCTCCTCCAGCTCGCCGTCGGCGGTGTCGATACCCGCGATCGTGCTGGTGCGCCCGCCCGGCAGGATCGTCACCGGATCGCCGACGCGCACCAGGCCCGAGGCGATCTGGCCGGCGTAGCCCCGGTAGTCGCGGAACCGGTCGCCGGCGGCCTGCTGCGGCCGGATCACGTACTGCACCGGGAAGCGCAGCGGCTCGGACTGCGGCTCGCCCATCGGGGACAGGCGCTCCAGGTGGTCGAGCAGACTCGGGCCGTCGTACCAGGGGGTGCGCTCGGAGCGGTCGACCACGTTGTCGCCGACCAGCGCCGACACCGGCACCGTCGTGACGTCGCTCAGGCCGAGCCGTCCGGCGGCCTCCTGCACGTCGGCCACGACCGCGTCGTAGGCGGCCTGGTCGTAGTCGACGAGGTCGATCTTGTTGACCACGACGACCACGTGCGGCACGCGCAGCAGCGAGGACACGGCCAGGTGTCGGCGCGTCTGCTCGGCCAGGCCGTTGCGCACGTCGACCAGCAGCACCACGACGTCGGCCGTGCTCGCGCCGGTGACGGTGTTGCGGGTGTACTGCACGTGGCCGGGGCAGTCGGCCAGGATGAACGATCGCTCGGACGTCGCGAAGTAGCGGTAGGCGACGTCGATGGTGATGCCCTGCTCGCGCTCGGAGCGCAGGCCGTCGGTCAGCAGCGCGAGGTCGGCCTGCTCCAGGCCGCGGTCGCGGCTGACCCGCTCGACGGCGTCGAACTGGTCGGCCAGCACCGACTTGGAGTCGTACAGCAGCCGCCCGACGAGGGTGGACTTGCCGTCGTCGACCGAGCCGGCCGTCGCGAGACGCAGCAGCGTGCTCATCAGAAGTAGCCTTCCTTCTTGCGGTCCTCCATGGCGGCCTCGGAGATCCGGTCGTCGGCGCGGGTCGCGCCGCGCTCGGTGACGCGGGTCGCGGCGACCTCGGCGATGACGTCGGCGACGGTGACCGCGTCGGACGCGACCGCGCCCGTGCAGGACATGTCGCCGACCGTGCGGTAGCGCACCCGGCGCGTCTCGACGGTCTCGCCCTCACGCGGCTGCGCGAACTCGCCGACCGACAGCAGCATGCCGTCGCGCTCGAAGACCTCGCGGTCGTGCGCGTAGTACAGCGGCGGCAGCTCGATCTTCTCCCGGCCGATGTACTGCCAGACGTCGAGCTCGGTCCAGTTGCTCAGCGGGAACACGCGCACGTGCTGGCCGGGGGTGTGGCGGCCGTTGTAGAGGTTCCACAGCTCGGGGCGCTGGTTGCGCGGATCCCACTGGCCGAACTCGTCGCGCAGGCTGAGGATGCGCTCCTTGGCGCGCGCCTTCTCCTCGTCGCGGCGGCCGCCGCCGAAGACCGCGTCGAAGCGGTGGCCCTCGATGGCGTCGAGCAGCGGCTGGGTCTGCAGCGGGTTGCGGGTGCCGTCGGCGCGCTCGCGCAGGCGGCCGTCGTCGATGTAGTCCTGCACGCTCGCGACCTCCAGGCGCAGGCCGAGCCGCTCGACGGTGGCGTCGCGGTAGGCCAGCACCTCGGGGAAGTTGTGGCCGGTGTCGACGTGCAGCACCGGGAACGGCACGGGGGTCGGCCAGAAGGCCTTGACGGCGAGGTGGAGCATCACCACGGAGTCCTTGCCGCCGGAGAACAGCAGCACGGGCCGCTCGAACTCGGCGACCACCTCGCGGATGATGTGGATCGACTCTGACTCCAGCCACTCCAGGTGGGTGAGTCGTCGGGTGTCGACGGTCATGGATTCCTTCGTCTCAGGTGTGCAGGCCGCACTCGGTCTTGTTGAACCCGGCCCAGCGTCCGGCGCGCGGGTCCTCGCCGGGGGCGACGCGGCGCGTGCAGGGCTGGCAGCCGATCGACGGGTAGCCGTCGGAAACGAGGGGGTTGACGATGATGTCGTTCGTCTGGGCGTAGTCGAGCACCTCGTCGAAGGTCCAGTTCGCCAGCGGGTTGATCTTGACCAGGCCGTTCTTGGCGTCCCAGGCGACCCAGGGGGTGTTCGCGCGGGTGGGGCCCTCGTCGCGGCGTACGCCGGTGATCCAGGCCTCGTAGCCGCCGAGGGTGCGGGTCAGCGGCTCGACCTTGCGCAGCTGGCAGCACAGGGCGGGGTCGCGCTCGTGGAGGTTCGGGCCGTGCTCGGCGTCCTGCTCGGCGACGGTCGTGAGGGCGGTCACGTCGACGACGTTGAGGCGCATCGAGGAGGCCACGGCGTCGCGGGTGCCGAGGGTCTCGGCGAAGTGGTAGCCGGTGTCGAGGAAGAGCGTGTCGACCCAGTCGATGTGCTCGGCGACCACGGCCGGCAGCACGGCGTCGGCCATCGAGCAGGCGACGGCGGTGCGCAGGCCGAAGGTCTCGGCGACCCAGGCGAGCACCTCGGCGGTGGTGGTGTCGTCGCGGTCGAAGCGGCGCTCGGCCTCCTCGGCGATGGCCTGGAGCTCGGCGTCGTCGCGGCGCGGGGAGAGCAGGCCGTCACGCCGGGCGAGGTGTTCGGCGTGCTCGGCGTCGTGGCGCAGTTGACGCTCACGCCGCTCGGCGAGGGTGGCTTCAGCCATAGACGCACTCCAGGGATGTCGACTGTCGTCCAGGGTAGGTCGGGGTGCGGCGCGAACCCATTTTCCCGACGGCGTGTCCGCATCACGGAACGTGAACACGTGACACGCATCACATCGCCGGTCGGCTTCGGCGGGGCCGGCCGGTAGGGTCGGGGCCATGGCTCGCTTCATCGACATCCACCCGGACAATCCTCAGCAACGCGCCGTCGACCAGGCGGTCGCCCTGATCCGTGACGGCGGCCTGATCGCGCTGCCGACCGACTCCGGCTACGCGCTCGGCGCGCAGCTCGGCGCCGCCGACGCCCTCGCCCGCATCCGTTCGATCCGTCAGGTCGACGACAAGCACCACTTCACGCTGATCTGCCACGACTTCTCGCAGCTCGGCCAGTTCGTGCACGTCGACAACGCGGTGTTCCGGTCGATCAAGTCCGCGACGCCGGGGCCGTACACGTTCATCCTCCCGGCCACCCGCGAGGTGCCGAAGCGGCTGATGCAGGCCAAGAAGAAGACCGTCGGCGTGCGCATCCCGACGCACACGGTCGTGCGCGCGCTCGTCGCGGAACTGGGTGAGCCGCTGCTCACCAGCACGCTCATCCTGCCCGGCGAGACCGAGGCGATGAGCGACGCGTGGAGCGTCAAGGAGGCGTTGGAGCACGAGGTCGAGGCGGTCGTCGACTCCGGCGACGTGACGCCTCAGCCCACCACCGTCGTCGACTTCTCCGACGGCGTCCCCGAGGTGGTCCGCGAGGGCGCCGGCGATCCTTCCCTCTTCGCCTGACCTCAGGTTCAGCGGGAGGCCCTGCGGGGGAGGAGGTGGAGGAGGACGACGACCACTGCTCCGACGGTGAGGCCGATGACGGCGGAGGCGGCGGTGTTGGCGAGCCAGCCGAGCATGGAGCCGAGCGCGCCCGTGGCCTCATGCACCGCGTGCTCGGCGTCGTGGACGAGGCCGTACGGGCCGTGCCAGCCGAGGTCGTCGGTCCCGACGAGCAGGATGTGGCCGCCGACCCACAGCATCGCCGCGACGCCGACCACCGACAGCGTCGCCAGGACGATCGGCATGCCCGCGACCAGGCCGCGTCCGACCTTGCGCGACGGCGCCGAGGAGCGGGCGGCCATCGCCAGGCCGATGTCGTCCATCTTCACGATCAGTGCGACCGCCCCGTAGACCAGCGCGGTGATCGCCAGCGCCACGACCGCGAGGATGATCGCGCGCGAGACCAGCGGCTCGTCGGCGATCTCGTTGAGCGCGATGACCATGATCTCGGCCGACAGGATGAAGTCGGTGCGGACCGCGCCCGAGACGACCTCCTTCTCCTGCTCCGGCCCGGAGACGCTCGCCGGCTCGTCGGTCGTGTGCGCGTGGCCGGAGACCTTCTCCCAGATCTTCTCCGCGCCCTCGAAGCACAGGTACGCGCCGCCGCACATGAGGATCGGCGTGAGCAGCCAGGGCGCGAACTCGCTCAGCAGCAGCGCCGCGGGCAGGATGAAGACGAGCTTGTTGACGATCGACCCGCGGGCGATGCGGCCGATGATCGACAGCTCGCGCTGCGGATCGAGGCCGTCGACGTAGCGCGGGGTGACCGCGGCGTCGTCGACGACCACGCCCGCCGCCTTCGCGCTCGCGCGCCCGGCCGCTGCGCCCACGTCGTCGACCGACGCCGCAGCGAGCTTCGCCAGCGCGGCGACGTCGTCGAGCAGGGCGACCAGGCCGCCGCTCATCGGTTCTTGTCCCAGGTCGCGAGCATCTCGATCACGGGAACAGCGTAGACGCTCATCCGGGTGTGAGGTGAGTTACAGTGCTCTGGTGAGGAAGAGGCACAGGGGGCTGACGGCGTTCGCGGTCATGATGTTGTCCATCGGTCTGTGGTCGGCTCCGGCGGTCGCCGCCGACCCCGAGTACGCGCCGCTGGACCGTCCCGGCCCGGAGCTGACGGTGCCCGAAGCCGACCTCGCGGCGTCGCTGAAATGCACCGGCGACTTCACCTCCGACCTCAAGCCGGTGCTGTTCGTTCCGCCGACCGGCGCCACGCCCGACCAGACCTTCGAGTGGAACTACGGCAAGGTCTTCCGCGACGAGGGCCGCTCCTACTGCACGGTCACCCTGCCGCTGCAGGCCCTGGGCGACATCCAGACGTCGGCCGAGTACATCACCTACGGCATCCGTGAGACGTACGAGACGGCGGGGCGCAAGATCGCGGTCCTCGGCCACAGCCAGGGCGGCATGAGCCCACGTTGGTCGCTGCGCTTCTGGCCCGACACCCGAACGATGGTCGACGAGCAGATCGGCATGGGCGCCCCGCACAACGGCACCGCCCTGATCGACCCGCTCTGCAGCGAGGTGTACACGTGCAGCGAGGCGGTGTGGCAGCAGCGGTCGACGTCGAACTTCGTGGCGGCGCTCAACGCCGGTCCGCAGACCTTCGAGGGCATCGACTACACGTCGGTCTACTCCCTCACCGACGAGGTGGTCGCCCCGCCGGAGCAGATGTCGTCGCTGACGACGGGCGAGGGACGGATCTCGAACGTCGCCACGCAGGACGTCTGCGACCCGTTGCCGACGCAGTACCTGTACGAGCATCTTGCGGTCGGCACCGTCGACCCGGTCGCCTACGCGGTGGTCATGGACGCGCTGGACAACGACGGGCCGGCCGACCCCGGCCGCATCGACCCGTTGTCCACCTGCCTCGACGTCGTCATGCCGGGCCTGACGTCGGACGAGGCGCTGGAGGCGCTGAGCGTCCTGGCCGCCCTGCCGCACGTCCTCTCGGTGCCCCTGCCGCTCAACTTCGCGGGCGCGCCCGCGGCCACCGAGGAGCCGGCGCTGCGCTGTTACGTGTTCGCCGACGGCTGCCCGGAGTCGGAGGAGCCTGCGGAGGAGACGCCGGACGACGACGCGGACGGTGCGACCGTGCAGGCGGCGACGTCGTCGGCGGGGGAGACGTCGCGCGGGCTCGGCGGCGGCGGTGGCGTCGCGGGCGCGGCGAGCGACGCCCTGCCGTCCACGGGCGCGCCGCTCACCCTCACGCTGGCCTTGGCCGCGGCGGCCGCCCTCGCCGTCGGCGTCCAGTGCTGGTCGGCCGGACGCCTGCTCGGCCGTCGGACCTGACGCTCAGCGGCGTAGCCGCACCAGCTGGTCGAGGTCGGCGTCGCTGAGCTCGGTCAGGGCGGTCTCGTCGGCGTTGACGACCGAGTCGGCGATGAGCCGCTTGCTGGCGATCAACTCGGCGATCGACTCCTCGACCGTGCCCTCGCTGACCAGCCGATGCACCTGCACGGTCTTGGTCTGGCCGATGCGGTGGGCCCGGTCGGTGGCCTGGTCCTCGACGGCCGGATTCCACCAGCGGTCGTAGTGGATCACGTGGTCGGCGCGGGTCAGGTTGAGGCCGGTGCCGGCCGCCTTGAGCGACAGCACGAACACGTCGAACCCGCCGGCGTCGAAGTCGGCCACCATGCGCTCGCGCTGCCGCACCCCGGTGCCGCCGTGCAGGAAGCGGTGCGCGATGCCGCGCTCGGTCAGCAGCCGGGTCAGCAGACGGCCCATCGCGGTGTACTGCGTGAACACCAGGACGGCGCCGTTCTCGTCGAGGATCTCCTCGACCAGGTCGTCGAAGACCGTCAGCTTGCCCGAGCGTCCGTCGAGCCGCCCCTCAGACTCGCGCAGGAAGTGCGCCGGATGGTTGCAGATCTGTTTGAGCCGGGTGAGCAGCGTGATCACCAACTGGCGGCGCCTCATGCCCTCGGCCTGCTCGATCTGCGCCATCTGCTCGCGCACCGCCGCCTCGTACAGGCCGATCTGCTCGCGGGTCAGGCTCGCGCGGTAGTCCGTCTCGATCTTCGGCGGCAGCTCCGGGGCGATCCCCGGATCGGACTTGCGCCGACGCAGCACGAACGGGCGCACCAGCGCGGCCAGTTCCTCGGCGCGATGCGGGTCGCGGCCGGACTCGATCGGCCGCGACCACGACGAACGGAACTCCTGCAGCGAGCCGAGCAGGCCCGGCGTGGTCCAGTCGAGGATCGCCCACAGCTCGCCGAGATGGTTCTCGACCGGCGTGCCGGTGAGCGCGATCCGGGCGCGGCCGGTGAGGCTGCGCAGCACCCGGGCGGCCTTGGTGCGGGGGTTCTTGACGTTCTGCGCCTCGTCGGCGACCACCAGCTCCCAACCGATCTCGCGCAAGTCGGCGGCGGAGCCGACCATCGTGGCGTAGGTCGTGACGACGATGCCGCTCTCGACGCCCGCCAGCGAGCGTCCGGGGCCGTGGAACCGGTGGACGTCGACATCGGGGGCGAACCGTCGGATCTCCCGCTCCCAGTTGCCGACGACCGAGGCCGGGCAGACCACGAGCGTCGGGCCGGACCGGCCGCCCTCGGCCGCCGCCTGTTCCGCGCGGTGCAGATGCAGCGCGATCAGCATGACCGTCTTGCCCAGGCCCATGTCGTCGGCGAGGCAGCCGCCGAGGCCGAGTTCGGCCAGCTGGCTCATCCAGCGCACGCCGCCCTGCTGGTAGTCGCGCAGCGTGCCGTGCAGGCCGGACGGCTGGGCGGTGGCGAGCTTGCCCGCGTCGAGTCCGGCGAGGCGTCGGCGCACGTCGTCGAGCCAGCCGACGGTCTCCACCTGGGTGCGATGGCCGTCCACCATCAGCTCGCCGGTGACGACCGCGCGCAGCGCCTCGGCGGCGTCGATCCGGGCGGTCGAGGCGTTCAGCGCCCGGTGCAGGGTGGCGCGGTCGACCATCAGCCAGGAGTCGCGCATCCGCACGACGGGCCGGTGCTCGCGGGCGAGCCGCTCCACCTCCTCGCGGGTGAGCGCCTGGCCGTCGACGGCCACCTGCCAGTCGAAGCGGAACAGCTGCTGCTGGGTGAAGGCCGCCGGGCGGTCGTGGCCGGTGCGGGCACGCTCCTCGGAGTCGGCGCCGCGCAGCGTCGCGCGGGTGTCGAGCTCGCGGATCAGCGACTCCGGCCAGCGGACCTCGGCGCGGTTGGCGAGCAGCGCGCTGGTGAGCCGGCTCCCGCCCAGCTCGGCCAGCTCGTCGGCGCTGACCGTCACCCCGCCGCGCGTGTGCGGCTCGGCGAGTCGGGCGGCCGGCGCCCACCAGCGGGCGACCCGCTCCAGCATCGCCGCAGTCGGCTCGCGGGCGTCGAGCACGATGGGGCGTTCCGGGCCGACGGACAGCTCGGAGGCGTCGAAGGGCGCGGCCGCCCGGGCGCGGGGGACGACCCGCAGGCGCACCACCGCCGACTCGGCCTCGGTGGGGATGTCGAGGAAGGCCACCTCGAAGACGTAGGAGAACTGCGTCTCCGGCTGACGGGCCGGGACGCGCACGGCCGCCGGAGCCCGGGGCGTCGTGGCGACCTCGGGCGCGTCGACGGCGAGGGCGTCGAGGAAGGCGAAGACCGCGCGCTGGCCGCTGCCGGGGTCGGGGCCGATGGCCGCGCCCGCCGTGCGGAGCTGGTCGACGGTCGTGCCGGGGGGAGCGGCCAGATGCCCGGTGGTCATCAGCCGTAGCGCGAGGATCGCCGGCGTCGCCCACGCGCGCACCGACGCGTGCGCGTTGACCAGGCGGATGCCCTGGCTGAGCGGCCCGACCGCGTCGAAGGCGGTGAGATGGCGTTCGCCGTCGGGCGCCTCGACGACGAAATACGAGGTCGACGGCTCCTCGCCGACCTCGAATCGCACCGGGTGGCGCAGCAGCGGCGTCACATCGGTGCGAGTGGTCATCGAACCATCATCGCAAAGGGCCTGCGTCGTCCTTCTCAGGCCTGGGCCCCCGCGCCCTCGTCAGCGGTCGCCTGCCGGGCGGCGAGCTTCTCCCGGACCTCGTCCATGTCGAGGTCGCGCACCGCCTGGATCACCTGCTCGAGCGCGGGAGCGGGCAGCGCCCCGGCCTGCGAGAACACCAGGACGCCGTCGCGGAAGGCCATGATCGTGGGGATGGAGGAGACCTGCGCGGCGCTGGCGAGGGCCTGCTCGGCCTGGGTGTCGATCTTGCCGAAGGTGATGTCGGGGTGCTGCTCGCTCGCGGCCTCGTAGGTCGGCGCGAACTGGCGGCACGGACCGCACCAGTCGGCCCACCAGTCGATGAGGGTGATGCCCTCGTCGCCGATGGCGTCGTCGATGGTGGCCCGGGTGAGGTTCACGGTGGTCATGGCGGGGTCAACCGCCGACGGGGCGAGGTCATTCCGTGAACAGCGTGAAAACTACTCGTTGGTAGGGGTGGCGCCCTTGAAATGTGGGGCTATCGTCGAATCATGAGCGGCTGCTGCGGCCGCCGACACCGAGACCGGGAGCCACCCATGGACGAGAACGCCTTCGACATCGATCAGACGGCCGTCGCCGTCGCCTCCGACCGATTCCCCGCCCACCGTCTGCCGCACACGCCGGCCGAGAAGCCCGCCGACCTCGGCTACCTCGCCGCGCCGACCGAGTTCGGCGAGCACGCCTGGGACGAGAACGGCCACCTCTGACCCGCAGGTACGCCACGAGGCCCCCACCTTGGCGGTGGGGGCCTCGTGCTGTGTCAGATCAGAGCGCGCGGATGTTCGCGGCCTGGAGGCCCTTGGGGCCCTCCTCGACCTCGAACTCGACCTTCTGGTCGTCGTTCAGGGTGCGGAAGCCCGAGGTCTGGATCGCGCTGTAGTGCGCGAAGACGTCGGCTCCGCCGTCGTCGGGGGCGATGAAGCCGTAGCCCTTGTCGGCGTTGAACCATTTGACGGTGCCGGTGGCCATGTCATTTCTCCTTCAGCGAAGTCCGGGCGGCGCTTCCACCCGGGAGTCGCAAATTCACGTTCCACCGAAGACCGGCTCGGGCGGGCCCGGGCGCGCGGCTCGACATCACATCTTGCAACGGTCAACCACCCTAGAGCACCGGACGGACAGGATCGGATCAGAGGTCGTAGTCCACGACGAGGGGCGCGTGGTCGGACCACCGCTCGGCCCAGCTCTCGGCCCGGTCGACCTGTGAGGACACCGCCGTGGCGGCGAGATCGGGGGTGGCGGCCTGGTAGTCGATGCGCCAGCCGGTGTCGTTGTCGAAGGCCTGTCCGCGCATCGACCACCACGTGTACGGGCCGTCCACGTCGCCGGCGAGCGAGCGGGCGACGTCGACCCAGCCGAGCTCGCCGAAGAAGCGGTTGAAGTAGGCCCGCTCCTCGGGCAGGAAGCCCGCCTTCTTGAGATTGCCCTTGGCGTTCTTGATGTCGCGGGGGGTGTGCGCGACGTTGAGGTCGCCGGTGACGACCGCGTGCGGCGTGGCCGCCCTGAGCTCGCCCATGCGGACGGTCATGTCCTCGAGGAACTGGTACTTCTGGTCCTGTTTCGGGGTGCCGACGCCGCCGGTGTGGACGTAGGCCGACACGACGGTGAGCGTGCCGCCAGCGTGCGCGAGGTCGGCCTCGATCCAGCGGCCCGACTCGTCCGGCCCGGCACCCAGGCCGACGCGGACGGCGGTCGGCTCGACGCGGCTCAGCACGGCCACGCCCGCGCGGCCCTTGTCGACGGCCTCGGCGTGGGCGAGGTGGTAGCCGGTGTCGGCGAGCAGCTCGCGGACGACCGCGTCGGGGGCGCGCACCTCCTGGAGGGTGACGACGTCGCAGTCCCGCTCGGCCAGGAACTCCGCCAGACCCTTGCTCTGACCGCGGTTCTTGTTCCAGGCGGCGCGGACGCCGTTGACGTTGACAGTGGCGAGTCGCAGCATCGGACCAGCCTAGAGCGGCCCGAGGGGAGGCGTCGAGCGGGGCACGGCGGCGGCACTCGGGACGGCACGACCCCGGCTGGCCCCGCCTCGCGGGGCCAGCCGGGGTCGCCAGCCGACAGGCGTCACTTGCCGAGGATGAGGGCCTTCGGGTCGGTCTTCGGAGCGACGACCACGGCGTGCTTCAGGATCTTGTCGGCGAAGGTCTCCTTCTTCGCGTCCCACAGCGGCCACAGCCAGCCGATGTAGCAGGGCAGGCTGTCGAGGATGTGCACGAAGTAGCGGGCGATCGCCATGCCCGTGCCGACCGGCTGACGGGTCGCGCCGTCGACGAGCTGGAGTCCGACGATGGCCTTGCCGAGCGTGTAGCCGGTGGTGCCCTGCTTGACGCCGTAGTTGAAGATGACCCAGCCGAACATCGCCACATAGATCAACAGCATCACGATCATGCCGAGGCCTTCGTTGATCGCGCTGAAGACGCCGGACAGGCAGCCGCCGAGGATGCCGACGACGAAGGCCGGCGCCATGTCGATCAACCAGGCCAGCGCGCGCTGCGGCCACTCGGCCGGAAGGCCCGCGGCGCCGCCGGGAGGGGGAGTGGTCGGGGGTGGGAATCCGCTCATGAGTTTCCTCGATCCTTCACAGGGATGGGTTCGAACTGAGCATAGTCTGAGACCAGGCCGATGTTCCAGGGGTTCGCCCGATCAGTTCGTCAGCCGCGGGCTCGGCCTAGGAGGCGAACGGGGGACGCTCGTCGAGCGCGATGGAGCGACGGCCCGCCCAGCGCCACAGCCGGGCGGTCAGATCGCGGTCCTCGTCGGTGACGAGATTGCCCATGACCCGTAGCGCCACGGTCATCAGCCGCTGGGAGCGCATGCCGATCGGGCCCGCGAGCGGCAGCAGCTTCGGGACCGTCAGCAGTCCGGCCAGGCGGCGGGCGATGGAGAACGCCTCGCCGTAGCGGCCGGTGAGCAACTGCGGCCAGGCGGTGTCGAGCCGGGTCTCGGCCGCCATCAGCTCGACCGCGACGCGCCCGGTCTCCAGGCCGTAGTCGATGCCCTCGCCGTTGAGCGGGTTCACGCAGCCCGCGGCGTCGCCGATCAGCGCCCAGTTCGGCCCGGCCACGCCCGACACCGCGCCGCCCATCGGCAGCAGGGCGCTCGTCGGGGCGCGCAACTCGTCGGCGAGGTCCCACTCCTCGCGGCGCAGCGTCGCGTAGTACTCCATCAACGGCCGCAGCCGCAGGTCGGCGGGACGCTTGGCGGTCGCCAGCGCGCCGACGCCGAGGTTCACCTCGCCCGCCTCCGCGCCGAGCGGGAAGATCCAGCCGTAGCCGGGCAGCAGCTCGCCGTCGGGGCCGCGCAACTCCAGATGCGAGCTGATCCAGGGGTCGTCGCTGCGGGTCGACTTCACGTAGGAGCGGCCCGCCACGCCGTAGGCTGTGTCGCGGTGCCACTCGCGGCCGAGCACCCGGCCGAGCGGCGAGCGGACGCCGTCGGCGACGATCAGCCGCTCGCAGGCCACCGTGTGCGGGGTCTTGGCCTGGCCGATCTGGAAGTGCACGGCGGTGACCCGGCCGCCCGCGTCCCGGTCGACGTCCACGGCGCGGGCGTGGTCGAGGCTCGCCGCGCCGTCGTCGAGCGCCACCGCGCGGATCCGCGCGTCGAGCTCGGCGCGCGGCACCGCCGAGCCGTGGTCGGGCAGCGACCCGCCCGGCCAGGGGAGCAGCAGTTCCACGCCGAAGCCGGCCGCGCGCAGGCCCCGGTTGAGCGTGTGCGAGCGGACCCAGTCGCCCAGGCCGAGCCGGTCGAGCTCGGCGATGGCGCGCGGGGTGAGCCCGTCGCCGCAGGTCTTGTCGCGGGGGAAGGGCGCCGCGTCGGCGAGCGTCACGTCCCATCCGTGACGGGCCGCCCACGCGGCGGCCGAGGAGCCGGCGGGGCCGGCGCCGACGACGAGGACTTCGGTCTGCGTGGGCAGGGTCATATCGCGATTCTCGCAGAGGGCGCCATCATGGCCGCCATGAGTTCTCAGGCGACCTCACCACAACCTGACGTCCGCTTCGCGACCCGCGTGACATCTCATTACGACGTCCTCCTCGCGCTGTTCTGCGTCGTGCTCGTGGTGTCCAACATCGCCGCGACCAAAAGCATCGAGTTCGGCTCGGGATCACTGTCGATCGGGTCGCTGCAACTCTGGCCGATCGTCACGGACGGCGGCGCCTTCCTGTTCCCGCTCGCCTACATCGTCGGCGACGTGATCTCCGAGGTCTACGGCTTCAAAGCCGCCCGCCGTGCGGTGCTGCTCGGCTTCGGCGCGGCGCTGCTCGCCGCCTTCACCTTCTGGCTCGTGCAGATCGCGCCGGGCGCGAGCTTCTACGAGAACCAACCCGCCTTCGAGGCGGTCGCCGGGCCGGTCGCGCAGATCGTGCTGGCCAGCGTCGTCGGCTACGTCGTCGGGCAGCTGCTCAACTCGTGGGTGCTGGTCAGGATGAAGGAGCGCACCAGCGAGAAGGGCCTCGCCGGTCGCCTGGCCGCCTCCACCGGCGTCGGCGAGATGGCCGACACCTTCCTGTTCTGCGCCATCGCCGCCAGCGCCATCGGCATCACCTCGATGGACGTGTTCTGGAACTACCTCGTCGTCGGCGTGCTCTTCAAGATCGCCGTCGAGATCGTCGTCATGCCGCTGACCGTCGCCGTCATCGCCTGGTTGAAGCGGCGCGAGCCGACCTACTGACCCTTCGCGCCAGGTCAGGCGACCAGGAGTGTGTCCTGTTGGTGGGCAGGCGTGACGTCGAGGAGTCCGCGATGTATGAGGTGGTGACATCGGGAACAGTAACCCGCGAGTTCGTCGATGTCGGTTTTGCCGCCGTTGCCCCACCAGGTGGTGTGGTGGATTTCGAGGTGGGTGTTGGTACAGCCGGGGGCGGCGCATCTGCCTTTTTGTCGGGCGGTGATGGCTTTGCGTTGCCTCGGGGTGGCGAGTCGGTGGTCGCGTCCGACGTTCAAGATCTTCGCTTGGGGGAGGTCTTTGCCGCTGGTGAGGATGGGGGTGATGTCACCGATACAGCCGAGGTAGTTGAGTAGCTGGCTGCCGATGGGTCCGAAGCCGACGAGTTCGGCGGGCTTGCCGCCTTCGTTGGGCTGGTTGGTGAGGGCGTTGTGGAGTGTCTCGACGTCGACGTTCACCAAGAGGTGGGGTCGGATGCCCTTGTCGGACGGGAGCCCGTTGTCCAGCACCGATGTCAACAGCTCATCGAGGGCATCCACGCGTCGCTGAGGCGGGGTCCGCACGTCCTCGATAGAGGACGGCTTGCTCAAGGCGTCGAGTGCGGCCTTCAACTTCGCGCCCGTCGCCTGGTTGAGGAAACCGTTGATGTGCCAACCGTCGGGGACGGGGCTGATCTTCAGATCCTCGCGGTCCATGCCACGAATCCACGCCTCGTCAAGGCTGTCGGGGTAGACGGCCTGACGCAGTTCCTTCATCACGGCCCGCAGCTTGGACGGCTCGCAGGTCCTCGCGACCCGCAACAGCCAGCCGGCGGACTCGCGGATCATCTCGTGACCGATGTGCTTGACTCCGTAGGCGAACAGATTCAGGTGCTCCATCCGCACCGAACCAGCGGCGGCGGCCTCCTCGACCTCCGGCAGTTCCCGCATGGTCTTCGCGCACCTCACTGCTGTCCGCGTCTGGGCGGGCTCCAACCGCAGTTCCCGGCGTGCCCAGTTCGTCACCGAGGACGCCCCGTCCAGTTCGTAGTCCCGAGACTCTTCAAGCTTGCACAACAGGTGGGCTTTCGTCGCGTCGAGCGCGTCTTGCAGAGCTTGGACCGCGCGCAGGGAGTCACGCGTGTCACCGCTACGAAGCGTGTGCGCGGCGGTGCGCATGGCGTCGATGGTGGCGGTTGTGCTCATGCCTTCATTTTATCCGAACAAATGTTCGATCACAAGGTTCGAGCCAGATTCTCAAGGATTTTCTGGGGGGATCTGTCCGAACCTCTTGGAACGTCGGGGTGATACTCCTGGTTCGCAGAGCGGTCGAGTGATTGACCAAAATCAGCGGGGGGGGGCAGTCTCTACGTATGTCAAACCTGGTGGGTCACGATGTTCAACGTTCCGAGCGGCCAGAGACGCCACGCGCTTTGCGGATCACGATCAGCATTTTCGCGGTGTTGTACATCGTCCTCTGCCTGACCGCCGCGGCGTATGCGTTGGCTGAGGTTCGTCGTGGATGGGCCGAACCGGCGAGTGTGTGGAGCATGGTCGTGGCGACCGCCCCGCTGATTCTGGTTCTTCCTCTGGCCTGGAGCCGCTGGGCGCGTTGGGCAGGCCCATGCTTGGTGCTTGTACTTCCTCCGCCAGCCGTACTGAGCGTTGTCCTGTATGTGGACGGTGGGTTTGGTTCGAATGTCGAATGGATTACCCCGGTGATGGTATTCGGCGGGGGAGTCTTACTCCTTGCGACGGTCGTTCTCTCCGTCACCGTTTTCGTGAAGACGGCTCGTCGAGTGATTCCGCAGGAAATTCTAGGCGGTGACTACTACGCGATAGTCATGGGGGAGCCGATGGGGCCGTTCAGCGGGGAACAACTGAGTCAGCAGGCGCAAACCAGAGCCGTGCATCCGGAGACACAGGTCTCGCGTAACGGTGGCCAGTGGTTTCCAGCGGCGGAAGTGCCAGGGCTGTTTGGTCGGCAGGGTGACAAACAGTTCATAACGGCAGTGCTACTGGCCGTTTTCACTGGCAGCCTCGGGATCGACCGGTTCTATCTCGGATACACCGGCCTCGGCGTGCTGAAACTGCTCACCTGCGGCGGCTTGGGCCTGTGGTCGCTCGTCGACCTCATTCTCATCGCCACAGGCAAACTCCGCGCGGCTGACGGCACCGAGTTGGCGCGGTAGCCAGCAGGGGGCCTCGGCCTACTTGCTCCGATACTGCCCCAAGAAATCCGCCTTGACGTCGGCGTAGGTCCCGTCGGCGAGGCTGGCGCGGATCCGGTCGACCAGCGAGACGATGAAGTGCTCGTTGTGGATCGTGCCGAGGGTCGCGCCGAGGTACTCGCCGGTCTTGTACAGGTGGTGCAGGTAGGCGCGCGAGTAGTGCTGGCAGGTGTAGCAGGCGCAGCCCTCCTCGATCGGGCCGAAGTCGCGCTTGTTCGCCGCCACCTTCAAGTTGAAGTATCCAGTGGAGGCGTACAGCCGCGAGGTGCGCGCCACCCGGGACGGGGCGACGCAGTCGAAGGTGTCGCAGCCGGACTCGACGGCCGTGAACAAGTCCTCCGGCTCGCCGATGCCGAGCAGGTGGCGCGGCTTGTCGTCGGGCAGCTCGTCGGTGACCCAGGCGGTGATCCGGCCCAGGTTCTCCTTCTCGATGGCGCCGCCGATGCCGAAGCCGTCGAAGCCGAGCGGCACGAGGTCACGGGCCGCCCGACGGCGCAGATCCTCGTACTGCGCGCCCTGGACCACGCCGAAGAGCGCCTGGTACGGCTTGTCGGCCCGCTCGGTGGTGAGCCGCCGGTGCTCGGCGACGCAGCGCTCGGCCCACGCCTGGGTGCGGCGCAGCGACTCCTCCTGATAGCCGCGGGTGTTCATCAGCGTGGTCAGCTCGTCGAAGGCGAAGATGACGTCCGCGCCGAGCAGGTGCTGGATGCGCATCGACACCTCGGGGGTGAAGCGGTGCTTGGACCCGTCGAGGTGGCTCTTGAAGGTCACGCCGTCGTCGTCGACCTGCGCCAGCCGCTCCTTGCCCGGCGCGATCACGTCGTCGGAGGCGACCCCCTTGGCGTCCATCGCGAGCGTCTTCTTGAAGCCCGCGCCGAGGCTGAGCACCTGGAAGCCGCCGGAGTCGGTGAACGTCGGGCCGGGCCAGTTCATGAACGCGCCCAGGCCGCCCGCCTCGTCGATCAGATCCGCCCCGGGCTGCAGGTACAGGTGGTAGGCGTTGGCCAGCAGCGCCTGTGCGCCGAGCTCGGCCATCGTCTCGGGCAGCACCGCCTTGACCGTCGCGCGCGTGCCCACCGGGATGAAGGCGGGCGTCGCGATCTGCCCGTGCGGGGTGGTGAGGACCCCGGTGCGGGCACGGGAGTCGGGGGCGTCGTGGAGCGGTTCGAACACCTCGGTATTCAATCAGCCGACGTCGAGGGGGAGTCGGGTGACGGCGGGCCAGAGGGCGGCGAGGGTGAGCGCCAACAGGATCAGATTCCACAGGGCGGCGGGCAGGTGGGTGAGCCGGGCGAGCACGTCGGCGTCGGTCGTGCCGCTGCGCTGACGGCGTCGGTTCGTCCAGAGCTCCAGCACCGTGCGCGGCGCGGCGAGCAGCCAGAACCACGCGGCTGTCTCCACGATCGTGGTCTGCCAGAGGGTGTCGGCCCATCGCAAGGACGCGCCGACGGCGGCGAGCGCCGTGACGACGATCAGCAGGCCGAAGGCGTTGCGGATGAACACGAGTGTGACCACGAGGACGCCGAGCAGCGCCCACAACGCCTCGTGCGACCAGCCCGCGTGGACCGCGCCGATCAGCGCGAGGCCGACGAACGACGGCGCGAGATAGCCCGCCGCCGCGGTCGCGATCATGCCGAGGCCGCGTGGCTTGCCGCGCGAGACGGTCAGGCCGGAGGAGTCGGCGTTGAGCCGGATGCCGTTCAGCGTCCGTCCGGTCAGCACCGCGACGCCTGCGTGGCCCAGTTCGTGGACGAGCGTCACCGCGTGGCGGGCGAAGGGCCACACGACGGGGACGGTCACGAGGGCGAGCGCGACGGCGACGGGAAGCCAGCGGGAGAGGTCCATCAGACTATGGTGCCGATCCGGCTCCAGCCGCCGTCGGCCACCTCCACCCGCAGCTGCGCGGGGATCTGCTCCTTCATCGCCTCCACATGGCTGATCAGGCCGATGACGCGACCGCCCTCGCGCAGCGCGTCGAGCGTCTCCATCGTGACCTCCAGCGTCTCGGGGTCGAGGGAGCCGAAGCCCTCGTCGATGAACAGGGTGTCGAGGCGCAGCCCGCCGGCCCGCGCGGTGACCGCCTCGGCCAGGCCGAGGGCGAGCGCCAACGAGGCTTGGAACTTCTCGCCGCCGGACAGCGAGGCGGGGGTGCGGGCGTCGTCGGTGTGAGCGTCGAGGACCAGCAGGTCGAGGCCGCCGCGTCCGCGCCGCGCGACGTCGGCGGAGCGGTGGAGGGTGTACCGCCCGGTGGTCATGCGCGCGAGGTGGCCGTTCGCCGCGCCGAGGATGTCGTCGAGCTCGGCGGCCAAGGCGAAGGTCTCCAGCGGCATCTTGAGCTCGTTGGCCCCGGCGCCGTGCAGCGCCTCGTCGAGGTCGCGGACTGTCTCACAGCGGGCGAGCTGGTCGGCTGAGCGGGAGATCAGGCTCCGCAGCGTTCTGGCCTGACCGGTGAGCGAGTCGAGTCGCTCTTGGGCGGTCGCCTGCTCGGCGGCGGACTGACGCGCCGCCGTCCGTGTCCGCAGGTAGGTGTCACGCGAGGCGGTGGAGTCGATCGGCTCGGCGGGCAGGTCGGCCAACTCCGGCTCGGCCAGGACGCTCTCGACCGAGGCGCGCGCCTGGTCGTGCTCGGCCACCTCGCGGTCGAGCCGGTTGACCTCGACGGCGGGGAGCAGGGCGGCCTCCACCTGCTCGGCGGACGCGAAAGGGCTCTCGGCGAGGGCGGCGGCGAGCGCCTGCTCGGCCTCGTCGGCCTCGGCGCGACGTCGGGTCAGCGTCTCGGCGGCGGTGAGGAGCCGCTGGGCGGCCTCGCTCGTCTGGCGCAGGTCACGGAGTCGGTCGGCGACGGAGGGATGGTCGCCTCGGGCTTCGGCCACCTCGGCGGCGGCCTTCTCCCAGGTGATCTGGGCCGCCGTGGCCTGTTCGGAGAGTTCGGCCTGATGACGATCGGACGCGAGGAGCGCGGTGTCGAGGTCGGCGAGACGGCGCCGGATCCGGGCGGCCTCGGCCTGTCGCTCCTCGTGCGCCGCGAGGTCGGCCTTGCGACGTTCCCACTCCGTGCGGGCCTCGGCGGCGAGCGTGGTCAACTCCTCAAGGCTGGCCCCGGCCTCCTCCTCGGCGGCTTCGAGCGCGGTGGTCAGGCGGGTGAGGCTCTCCGAGGCCTCCGACTCGCGGTCGCGCGCCTGTTGATGTTCGATCTCGGCCTGGTCGACGGCGGAACCATCGACGTGATCCTCGCCGGGACGCGCCGGAGACGGGTGCTCGACCGACCCGCAGACAGGACAGGGCTCGCCGTCGCTCAGCTCGGCGGCGACTGTGGACGCCCAGCCGTCCAGTTGTCGACGACGCAGGTCGATGAGCCGCTTCTCGGCGTCGTGGGCGGCCTCCTGTCGGGCGAGGCGGTGGCGTTCGGCCTCGGCGACCTCCTCGCGGAACGTCGCCGCTCGGCGTGCGGCGTGCGACCGAGCGGTCAGTCGCTCCACCTCGGCCTGCTGCTCGGCGTGCCGGGCGCCGAGGTCGCCATCGGCCGCGATCCGCTCGGCGAGGTGGCTCAGCGCGGTGTCCGTCTGCCGCCGCTCGACCCGCTGTCGCTCGACGGTCTGGCTGAAGGCCTGGTCGGCGTCGCGAGCGTCGCGCGATCGCTGTTCGAGGTCGGGGAGCTGATGTTCGGTCGCGGCGGGGGCCGTCAGCGCGCCGATCTGCTCGGTGAGCGACACGACCTGGAGGCGCAGCGACTCGACGTCGTCGCGGGGCAGGCCGGGGGCGGCCTCGGCGGCGCGGCGATGGCTGCGCTCGGCCTCCTCCAGGGCGGTCGTGGCCGTGCGCGCCGCGCGGACGGCAGGGTGCGCGACGGCGGCCTGCTGGGCCGAGGCGACGGCACGACGCTGTTCCTCGATGTCCTCCCGCCGCTGGTCGAGGAGCGTTCGGCGTTCCAGGGCGTCGGCCCGGCGTCGTTGGAGCGATATGACCCGCTCGACCTCGCGGGACTGCTGCTCGGCGTCAGCGTGGGCTCTCTCAGCGGCCTCGGCCCGCCGGCTCGTCTCCTCGACGATCACGCGCCGCGTGGCCAGCAAGTCCTCGATCCACACGTCGACCTGCTCGGACGACGCGGGCGGATCGACCTCGGCGTGTCGGGCGAGGGTGGCCGTGGCCTGGTCGATGGCGGCGGTCTGCGCGCCGACCTCGGCCTCGGCCGCGCGGGCGCGCTCGCGGACCGCCTCGGTGTAGCGGTCGAAACGCTCGGTGCGGAACAGTGTGCGTAAGAGCGCGCGTCGCTCCTCGCTGCCAGCGACGAGGAACTCCTGGAACTGCCCCTGCGCCAGCAGCACCACCTGGAGGAACTGGTGGGCGGTGAGACCGATCAGGCCCTGGACGTGCCGCTCGGCGTTGCCGATCTTCGTCTCGAACACCTCGTAGTCGTCGCCGGCTCGACGGCTGAGCGTCAACTGCGCGGCCTGTGTGGTGAAGCCGTCGCCGCGCTGCTTCGGACGCTGATAGGCAGGAGAGCGCCAGACGCGATAGCGCGTGCTGCCGACGCTGAACTCGACGGCGACCTCCGTCGGCTCGCCGGGCTCCAGATAACGGCTGCGCACCTGCTCGTCGGCCTTGCCGCCGTAGCGCGGGACCGTGCCGAACAGGCCGTAGGCGAGCGCGTCGAGCAGCGAGGACTTGCCCGCGCCGGTCTTGCCGCCGATGAGGAAGAGTCCGTCGACGGCGAAGGCGTCGATGTCGACGTGGGTCTCGTCGCGGTACGGGCCGAAGCCCTTCACCGTGATGGTGTGGATTCTCATGCGGTCACGTCGACCCGCGCCTCGTCGACGACCTCGGCGATGATGGCGCGCTCGTCGTCGCTGAGGCCGGCGCCGCGTGTGATGGACAGGAAGGAGTCGACCACCTCGAGGTCGCTCTTGCCTTGGGTGAGCGCGCGGTAGTCGACGCCGCCTCCGCCGGTGACTGTCAGACCGGTCCATTCGAGGTGGGCGCAGTGGGGGAAGCGCTCCTGGAGGCGGCGCATGGCGTCGCGCTGGCGGGTGGCGTCGGTGAGGCGGGCGCGCACCCATTGGCTCTCGGCGTCGGTGTGTGCGGCGTCGGTGAGCAGTTCGTCGAGGGTCCCGGTGAGGGTGGTCAGCGGGCGGGGGACCGGCAGGTCGACCCACTCGGCGCCAGCCAGCCCGCCCGCGTCGAGGTCGACCAGCCACCCGCCGCGCGGCTTGCCCTCCTCGGAGAACGACAGATGCAGGGGAGCGCCGCTATAGCGCAGATGGGGCGCCAGCTCGGAGCGTCCGTGGATGTGGCCGAGAGCGACGTAGTCGACGCCGTCGAAGGCGTTGACCGGCACTCGGTCGACGCCGCCGACGGCGACGTCGGTGGCGACGATGGACCGTTCGGACTCGCACGACTCGCCCTCGGCCCCCGCGACGAAGGTGTGCGCGAGGACGACGGTGCGGGCGTCGTGGCGGGCGGCGTCGGCGCGGATCTGCCGCATGGCCTCGCCGAGGGCGTCGGCTTGGCTGCGCATCGGGGTCGCGTCCCAGAGGTGGCGGAGCCTGGCCGGTTCGAGAAAGGGGATGCCGTAGAAGCGGACGGGGCCGTGCTCGTCATCGATCACCACCGGCTCGGTGATCTGCTCGGGACGGGTGATGACGTGCACGCCTGCCGCCTTCGCGAAGTCGGACATGGTGCCGAGGCGGGTGGCCGAGTCGTGGTTGCCCGCCGTGACCACGACCTGCGCGCCCGCGTCGTGCAACCGCAGCAGCGCCCGGTTGAACAGCGCGATCGCGTCGGCCGAGGGCGTGGCCGAGTCGTAGACGTCGCCGGCCGCCACGACCACGTCGACGCCACGCCGGGCGACCTCCCCGGCCATCGCCGTCAACACCTCCTCCAGGGCGTCCAGCGTCGAGTGCCCATGGAAGGTCCGCCCGATGTGCCAGTCCGAGGTGTGCCAGATCCGCATGCCCACACCCTAGGAGTTGGCTCGGACTCTTCCCAGATTTGCGCCAAGTTCAACCGAGTCAGCGAAGGGAAACGGTTGAACTCGGCGCAAATCTGGCTAGAAGGTGACCCGGAGGCGCTTGAGGCGGGAGGTATGGCCGGAGGTGATGGTGACGCGGGACTTCGGGACGCCCGCGTGGGCGGCGATCAGCTTCTCGACGGCCGCGTTGGCCTTGCCGTCGACGGCTCGCTCGGGGGTGAAGACGACGAGGTCGACGCCGTCCTCGGCCGACGGCTCGACCAGCGGCCCCTTCTTGCTGCCGGGTTTGACCCGCACCCGGATGACGCGTTCGTCGGCCATGCTCACCGCGCCAGATGGCGGCTGATGACGAGCCGCTGGATCTGGTTGGTGCCTTCGAAGATCTGCATCACCTTCGTCTCGCGCATGAACCGCTCGACGGGGAAGTCGCGGGTGTAGCCCGCGCCGCCGAGCACCTGGACGGCATCGGTGGTGACCTTCATGGCGTGGTCGGTCGCGACCAGCTTCGCGACCGACGCCTGACGTCCGTAGGGACGTCCGGCGTCCTTCAACCGCGCCGCGTGCAGGTACGTCGCGCGCGCCGACTCGACCGCCGCGGCCATGTCGGCCAGCAGGAATCCGAGCCCCTGGTGGTCGATGATCGCCTTGCCGAACGCCTCGCGCTCCTTCGCGTAGGCGACCGCCGCGTCGAGCGCCGCCTGCGCGACCCCGGTCGCGACCGCCGCGATGCCGAGCCGTCCGGCGTCGAGTCCGGCCAGCGCGATGGACAGCCCCTGGCCCTCCGCGCCCAACCTCCGTTCGACCGGAATCCGCACGCCGTCGAGCACCACCGTGGCGGTGGTCGAGCTCATCAGGCCCATCTTCTCCTCGGGCCTGTCGAAGCTCAGACCCTCGGCGCCGGCGGGGATCAGGAAACACGAGATCCCCTTGCCGCCGTCGTCGGAGGTGCGGGCCATGACCTTGTAGAAGTCGGCCTCGCCGCCGTGCGTCGTCCACGCCTTCGCGCCGGACAGCACGTACTCGTCGCCCTCGCGGACCGCCTTGGTGCGCATCGCCGCCGGGTCGGAGCCCGCGTGCGCCTCGGACAGGCAGTACGCGCCCAACCGCTCCCCGCCGATCATGTCGGGCAGCCACGCGGCCTTCTGCTCGTCGGTCCCGGCCTCGAACAGGCCGAAACACGACAGCACGTGCACGCTCGTGCCGACGCCGACCGCCGCCCACGCCGTCGCGATCTCCTCGACCACCTGCAGGTACACCTCGTACGGCTGGCCGCCACCCCCGAAATCCTCCGGATAGGGCAGGCCCAGCAGACCCGCACGACCGAGCACGCGGAAGACCTCGCGAGGGAAGGACGCGGTCCTCTCCGCCTCGTCGACCTTCGGACGCAGCTCGCGGGAAGCGATCTCGCGGGTCAACTCGATCAGGTCGCGGGCCTCGTCGGTGGGAAGCAAACGGTCGGTGGACATGTTGGTGAGGGTACGCTGCCCACGTCTCAGCCGTCGTGACCTGTGGAGATCCTCATGGCCCTGCCCGCCGCCCTGGCGCGCCCGCTCGCCCTGCCCGTCATCGCCTCGCCGATGTTCATCGTGTCCGGCCCCGCGCTGGTCACCGCCCAGTGCCAGGCGGGCGTCATCGGCGCGTTCCCGGCGCTCAACGCGCGTCCGCAGAGCCTGCTCGACGACTGGCTGCACGAGATCGCCGAGAGCAACCGGGCCTTCGCCGCCGCCCATCCCGACCGGCCCGTCGCGCCCTTCGCGGTCAACCAGATCGTGCACCGCTCCAACGACCGGCTCGAGGCCGACATGGAGCTGGTCGTCAAGCACGAGGTGCCCGTCGTCATCACCTCGCTCGGCGCCCGCACCGACATCAACGACGCCGTCCACTCCTACGGCGGCGTCGTCCTGCACGACGTCATCAACGACAAGTTCGCGCGCAAGGCCATCGAGAAGGGCGCCGACGGCCTCATCGCGGTCGCCGCGGGCGCGGGCGGCCACGCCGGAACGCAGTCGCCCTTCGCGCTCGTGCGGGAGATCCGCCAGTGGTTCGACGGCCCGCTCGCGCTGTCCGGCGCCATCGCGCACGGCAGCTCCGTGCTCGCGGCGCTGGCCGCCGGGGCGGACTTCGCCTACGTCGGCTCGGCCTTCCTCGCCACCGACGAGGCGAATGCGGTCGACGCCTACAAGAACATGATCGTCGACTCATCGGCCGAGGACGTCGTCTACAGCAACCTGTTCACCGGCGTCCACGGCAACTACTTGCGCGGCAGCATCGAGGCCTCCGGTCTCGACCCCGACAACCTCGCCACCTCCGATCCGTCCAAGATGAGCTTCGGCTCCGACGAGAAGGAGTCCGGAGCGAGCGAGGCCAAGCCGTGGCGCGACATCTGGGGCTCCGGCCAGGGCATCGGCGCGGTCGAGGCCGTGGTCCCCGTCGCCGACCTCGTCACCCGCCTGAAGGGCGAGTTCGACGAGGCGCGGGCGCGACTTCTCAGCTGAGGTACGTCTTGAGGTGCTGGCCGGTGAGGGTGGAGGCGTCGCCGACGAGATCGGCAGGGGTGCCCTCGAAGACCACCTGGCCGCCGTCGTGGCCGGCGCCGGGGCCGAGGTCGATGATCCAGTCGGCGTGCGCCATCGCGGCCTGATGGTGCTCGATGACGATGACGCTCTTGCCGGAGTCGACGATGCGGTCGAGCAGGCCGAGCAGGTTCGCGACGTCGGCCAGGTGCAGGCCGGTGGTCGGCTCGTCGAGCACGTAGACGCTCGCGTCGGTGGCCAGGTGGGTGGCGAGCTTGAGCCGCTGGCGCTCGCCGCCGGACAGGGTGGTGAGCGGCTGGCCGAGGGTGACGTAGCCGAGGCCGACGTCGGCGAGCCGGGCGAGGATCTTGCTGGCGGCGGGGATGCGCGCCTCACCGTCGGAGAAGAAGTCCAACGCCTCGGCGACCGGCATCGACAGCACCTCGCTGATGTTCTTCTCGCCGAGGGTGTACTCCAGCACCTCGGCCTGGAAACGCTTGCCCTCGCAGTCCTGGCAGGGCGTCGCCACCCCGGCCATGACGCCGAGGTCGCTGTAGATGACGCCCGCGCCCTTGCAGGCGGGGCAGGCGCCGGCCGAGTTCGGGCTGAACAGCGCTGGCTTGACGCCGTTGGCCTTCGCGAACGCCTTGCGGATCGGGTCGAGCAGGCTCGTGTAGGTGGCCGGGTTCGACCGACGCGAGCCCTTGATGGCCCCCTGGTCGATGGCCACGACCCCCTCCCGCAGCGACACGTGGCTGTGGATCAGCGAGCTCTTGCCCGACCCCGCCACGCCGGTCACCACCGTCAGCACGCCCAGCGGCACGTCGACGTCGACCTCCCGCAGGTTGTGCTCGTTCGCCCCCCGGATCTCGATGCGTCCCGTCGGCGTGCGCACCTCGTCCTTCAAGCTCGCCCGGTAGCTCAGATGCCGTCCGGTGAGCGTGTCGGCCTGACGCAGCTCCTCGACCGTGCCCTCGAAGACGACCTCGCCGCCGCCGGTGCCCGCCGCCGGTCCCATGTCGACCACACGGTCGGCGATGGCGATGGTCTCCGGTTTGTGCTCGACCACCAGCACCGTGTTGCCCTTGTCGCGCAGGCGGAGCAGCAGCTCGTTCATGCGGTCGATGTCGTGCGGGTGCAGGCCGACCGTCGGCTCGTCGAAGACATAGGTGACGTCGGTCAGCGACGACCCGAGGTGGCGGATCATCTTGGTGCGCTGCGCCTCGCCGCCCGACAGCGTGCCGGACGGGCGCTCCAGGCTCAGGTATCCGAGGCCGATGTGCGTGAAGGAGTCGAGCGTGTCGCTCAGCGCCTCGACCAGCGGCTCCGCGCCGGGCGCCTCCAACTCGCGCACCCATACGGCGAGGTCGCTGATCTGCATGCGGCACAGGTCGGCGATGCTCTTGCCGGCGATCTTCGACGAGCGGGCCTCGGCGTTGAGCCGGGTGCCCTCGCAGTCGGGGCACTCGGTGAACACGACCGCCCGGTCGACGAAGGCCCGGATGTGCGGCTGCATCGCCTCGCGGTCCTTGCTGAGCATGGACTTCTGGATCTGCGGGATCAGGCCGACATAGGTGACGTTGATGCCCTCGGCCTTGATCTTGGTGGGCTCCTTGTAGAGGAGATCGTGCAACTCGGCGTCGGTGAAGTCCTTGATCGGGGTGTCGGCGTCGAAGAAGCCGCAGGAGTTGAAGATGCGCCCGTACCAGCCCTCCATCGAGTAGCCGGGGATGGTGATGGCGCCGCCGTTGATCGACTTGTCCTCGTCGAACAGGGCGGGCAGGTGGAAGTCGCTGACCCGGCCCATGCCCTCGCAGCGCGCGCACATGCCGCCCTGCAGGCTGAACTCGCGGCGCTCTTTGACCTTGGTGTCGCCCTTCTCGACCGTCACCGCGCCGGCCCCGCTCATCGAGGCGACGTTGAAGGAGAAGGCCTGCGGACCGCCGACATGCGGCTCGCCGAGGCGGCTGAACAGGATGCGCAGCATCGCGTTGACGTCGGTGACCGTGCCGACGGTGGAGCGGGCGTTGGCCCCCATGCGCTCCTGGTCGACGAGGATCGCGGTGGTCAGCCCGTCCAGCACGTCGACGTCGGGCCGCGCCATCTGCGGCATGAACCCCTGGACGAAGGCGCTGTAGGTCTCGTTGATGAGCCGCTGCGACTCCGCCGCGATGGTGCCGAAGACCAGTGAGCTCTTGCCCGACCCCGACACGCCGGTGAACACCGTCAGACGGCGTTTGGCCAGGTCGAGGTCGACACCTCGGAGGTTGTTCTCGCGCGCTCCGCGCACGGTGATCTGGTCGTGGGAGTCGGCGGGGTGCGCGTTGGTCGAGGCCATGGGGTCCATCTCACCACAACCGGCTGACAGAAACGGCTCCTATTGCGTCCCTCCGCAGGCTTTGCGGCGCGCCAGGGTCGGGTTCGCTCCACGTCCGATCGGGGAGGTGGGGAGTCGGGTCGCCTCGGCGAGCTCGAGCACCCGTCGCCGGTCGGACAGCGGACCGTCGTTCGACGACGCGACGCGCGCTGAGATCGACGGGCTCGTCACTGACGGCAGTACGTCCGCGGGCGCACCGGCTGGGGCCTGGCCGAGGCGAAGGCCTACGTCGACCGCCTGGGGTGATCCACCGCTAGGCTCGGCGCATGATGCGTCAGCGGTTGGCCCGCCTGGTGACTCGTGTGTTGGGCTATCGCATGGTGGGGACGGTGCCGGAGCGCGGCGTGCTCGTCGGCGCGCCGCACACGTCGAACTGGGACTTCGTCACGATGCTGATCGTGATGTGGCACGAGGGCGCCCACCCGCGCGTGCTGGTGAAGAAGGAATTGTTCGTCGGCCCGCTGGGCTGGCTGCTCAAGGCCTTCGGCGGCATCCCGCTCGACCGCAAGAACGCCGGCGGCGTCGTGCAGACCTTCGTCGACGAGGCGGGCCAGAACGAGGCCTTCCGGCTGGTCATCGCCGCCGAGGGAACCCGCTCGCCCGGGAAGTACTGGAAGTCGGGCTTCCTGCGCATCGCCCACGAGGCCGACCTGCCGGTCGCGCTGGCGTTCTTCGAGCCATCCACCAAGACGATGGGCTTCGGCGAGCCGTTCACGCCGACCGGCGACTTCCGCGCCGACATGGACGTCGTGCGGGCTTTCTACGCCGACAAGCAGGGCATCAAGCCCGCCAACCGCACCGAGCCCCGCCTCCGCGAGGAGGACGAGCAGTCCTGAGCCGGGGCTAGACTTCCCCTATGTCTTTACTCGACCGCATCTTGATCTCGCCGGACGTCGTTCATGGCCGTCCCGCGATCAAGGGAACTCGAATGCGAGTCAGCGACGTGCTGGGGCTTCTCGCCGCCGGAGCTGACGAGACGGAAATCCTCGAGGACTACCCCTACCTCTCCGGTGAGGACATCCGAGCCTGTCTGGCGTATGCGGCGGCTCAGGCCGATCATACGGTCGTGATCGCCTCGTAAGCATGCGATTTCTCGTTGACGCTCAGCTGCCGCCAGCCCTGGCGAAACTGTTGCGTGACCGAGGGCACGAGGCCGACCACGTCACCGACATCGCTCCCGGTGACACACCCGACCACGACCTCTGGCTCTACGCCTTGCGGAACCAGGCGGTCATCGTGACCAAGGACGAGGATTTCTCCCTCATGTTCGCCATGCGTGGTGACGCGCCAGCCGTCGTCTGGGTCAGGATCGGCAACACCCGAAAGGCGGTGTTGCTGGCTTGGTTCGAACCGCTCATCGACCAGATCGTCGAACTCGTCGAGCAGGGGCAGCGACTGATCGAGCTTCGCTGAGCTTTCTCAGTCGTCCTCGCGCAGGGGGCTGACGGGCCAGTCGGCGGGGTAGAGGTCGTCGGTCTCGGCCTGCATCTTGTCGAGCTTCTTGCGGGGCCGCTTGGCGAGGCGGTCGCCGAACACGGTGCCGAACAGGTGGTCGGTCTCGTGCTGCAGGCAGCGGGCCAGCAGGCCGGTGCCGGTGAACTCCACCGGTTCGCCGAACTGGTCGACGCCGCTGACGTGCGCGTGGTCGGGGCGGGCCAGCGGCGCGTAGGAGCCGGGGAACGACAGGCAGCCCTCGTCCTCGTCGTCGAGACGGCGGTCGCCGCCGTCGGGCAGCGTGAGCACCGGATTGCAGACCACGCCGGTGACGCTCTGGCCGTCGGCGTCGGGGCAGTCGAAGACGAACACCTTGACGCTCTCGCCCACCTGGTTGGCCGCCAGGCCCACGCCGCGCGCGGCGTACATCGTGGCGACCATGTCGGCGACGAGCGTCTGCAGCTCCTCGCCGAAATCGGTCACGTCGTCGAGCTCGCGGTGCATGACCGGGGTGCCCCAACGGGTGATCGGACGGACCTGGCCGCCCTCGGGCAAGGGGCGCGACTGCGAAGTGCTCAAGCGGGGGCTCACGACCCTACCGTAACGGAACACGGTCGGATATCATCGTCAGGCCAGCGTGCAAACGTGAGTTACACCCGGCTTCCCCCTAGTTTCCCAAAGGAGCTCTCGTGGCCTCTCGCAAGGACCCCATGGGCATCGGACTGGCGGTGCTCAACCGCATCGCCAGCTCGCCCACGATCGACAAGCTCGGGCTGCGCAAGCAGGCCGAGAAGACCGTGTACCACGGCACCCGCGCCGGCTTCCAGGCCGCCGGAGCCGGGGCGCGCGCGTTCAAGAAGGTCAAGGGGTCGGGCAAGCCCGCCCGCCCCAGCGCCTCCAGCGACTCCGGCGTCTTCGACCTGACGCCCACCGAAGACCAGGAGATGATCGTCTCGGTCGTCTCCGAGTTCGCCGCCGACGTCCTCCGCGCCGGCGCGGAAGAGGCCGAGAAGAACGACGACACGCCCGACTCGGTCCTCGACCAGACCAGCGAGTTCGGTCTGAGCCTGCTCAACGTGCCCGAGAAGCTCGGCGGCCTGTCCGAGGAGCGCTCGGTGACCACTGGCGTGCTCGTGGCCGAGGCGCTGTCGAACGGCGACATGGGTCAGGCCGTGGCCTGCATGGCGCCCGCCGCCGTCGCCACCGCGATCTCCCTGTGGGGCTCCGACGAGCAGCAGCAGACCTACCTGCCCGCCTTCACCGGCGACGACGTCCCGGCCGCCGCCTTCGTCGTGGCCGAGCCGGCCCCGCTGTTCGACCCCTTCGTGTTGTCGACCAAGGCGACCAAGAGGGGCGAGGGCTACGTGCTCGACGGCCTCAAGTCCGGCGTCGTGCGCGGCGCGGCCGCCGAGTTGTTCGTGGTCGCCGCCGACCTCGACGGCCAGTCCGCGCTGTTCCTCGTCGAGGCGAAGTCCGAGGGCGTCAGCGTCGCCGCCGACCCGTCGATGGGTCTGCGCGCGGCCGGCCTGAGCCGCCTCAAGCTGGAGTCCACCCCGGCCCAGCTGCTCGGCGAGGGAACCCTCGACGACTACCGCGAGGCGATCCGCCTCTCGCGTCTGGCCTGGAGCGCCCTGGCGCTCGGCACGGCCAAGTCGGTCCTCGACTACACGAAGGACTACGTCGTGACCCGCGAGGCGTTCGGCGAGCCCATCGCCTACCGCCAGTCGGTGGCCTTCATGGTCGCCAACATCGCCATCGAGCTCGAGGGCATGCGCCTGGTCACCCTCAAGGCCGCCTCGCGCGCCGAGCAGGGCAGCGACCACGCCCGCGAGGTCGCCCTGGCCCGCAAGCTCGCCGCCGAGTACGGCATGAAGATCGGCACCGACGGCGTCCAGCTGCTCGGCGGCCACGGCTTCGTCAAGGAGCACCCGGTCGAGCGTTGGTACCGCGATCTGCGGGCCGTCGCCGTGATGGAAGGAGCGGTCCTCGTCTGAGGACGGACAGAACATGATCAATCTGGACACCCCCAAGAAGTTCCGCGCCTTCATCGGCCAGGCCAACCAGGTCGCCAATGAGTTCCTGCGCGCCAACTCCCGCAAGTACGACCTCGCCGAGCACTCCTACCCCAAGGAGCTCGACCTGCTGGCCTCGCTGATCGACGGCATGAGCGACTCCGGCCAGGGGCAGGGCGCCGGCGCGACCGGTGTGCGCCGCAGCGAGGACGAGGACACCGTCAAGGGCAAGAACAAGATCAAGAACGGCACCAACATGTCGTCGGTCTTGTCGGTCATCGAGATGTGCTGGGGCGACGTCGGCCTGCTGCTGACGATGCCGCGCCAGGGCCTCGGCAACTCGGCCATCGCCTCGGTCGCGACCGACGAGCAGTTGGAGCGCTACAAGGGCACGTGGGCCGCGATGGCGATCACCGAGCCCAGCTTCGGCTCGGACTCGGCCGCCATCAAGACCACGGCGGTCAAGGACGGCGACCACTACGTCCTCAACGGCGAGAAGATCTTCGTCACCTCCGGCGACCGGGCCGACTCCGTCGTCGTGTGGGCCACGCTCGACAAGAGCCTCGGCCGCGCGGCGATCAAGTCCTTCGTCGTCTCCAAGGACACCCCGGGCATCCGGGTCGAGCGGCTCGAGCACAAGCTCGGCATCCGCGCGTCCGACACCGCGGTGATCGTGCTCGACAACTGCCGCGTGCACGAGTCGAACCTGCTCGGCAACCCCGAGATCGACGTCAAGCAGGGCTTCGCCGGCGCGATGGCGACCTTCGACAACACCCGTCCGCTGGTCGCCGGCATGGCCGTCGGCTGCGCCCGGGCGTCGCTGGAGCTCATGCGCGAGATCCTGGAGAAGGCCGGCGTCGAGATCGACTACGACCGTCCGGCGGCGACGCAGTCCTACGCCGCGGCCACCTTCTTGCAGATGGAGGCCGACTGGGAGGCCGCGCTGCTGCTGACGTTGGAGGCCGCCTGGCTCGCCGACAACCGCAAGCCGAACTCCGTCGAGGCGTCCATGTCGAAGGCGAAGGCCGGCCGCGTGGGCAACGACATCACGCTGCGCTGCGTCGAGCTCGCGGGCACGCTGGGCTACAGCGAGACCGAGTTCCTGGAGAAGTGGGCCCGCGACTCCAAGATCCTCGACATCTTCGAGGGCACCCAGCAGATCCAGCAGCTCATCGTGGCGCGCCGTCTGCTGAACCTGTCGTCGTCACAGCTCAAGTGACGGACTGACCGCACGGGTTCGAGGTCGATGTCGGTAGGTTGGACGCATGTCCGGCCCCGACATCGACCTCGAACTCGAGTTGACGCGCCTGGCGAGGAGACTGCGTCGACGCTCGGTGCAACTCGTCTCCGAGCTGCATCCCGACCTCGACTACGGCACCTATCTGTTCTTCCTCGCGATCTGCGACGCACCCGGCCGGGTGCGCGGCGCGGACCTCGCCGAGATGACCGGCGTGCATAAGTCCACCGCGAGCCGCGCGGTGGCCGCCCTCGTTTGTTTCGGACTGGTCGAGCAGCGTCCCGACCCGAGCGACGGCCGTGCCCGTCTGCTGGTCCCCACCCCCGACGCCTTGAAGCGTCAGACCGCCTACCGCGCCGCCATGCGCGACCGGCTCAACGAGTTCCTCGCCGACTGGGACCTCGACGACCTCGACACCTTCATCAGCCTCATGCGCCGTTTCAACGACTCGGCCGAGGCGTCGGGCTGAGCGAGTCTAGGAGTCCTTTTCGAGGCGTGCCAGTTCTTCTCGTAAAATTCGCTCGAAATCGGCCAGGTTGCTCGTTATCGTGTCAGCGATCGTGGCGAAGTCGACGAACGCGTATCCGTGGGCGATGTAATTACGGGTTCCCCAGATCTGTCGCCACTGTTCGCCGAAGAGTCGTTTGCCCAGTAAAGGGTCGCCATGGTGGAGAGCTTCGACTGCGGCCGACAAACGCATGCTGACAGCGTCGGCGACGGTGGCATCATCGAGGTCGTGACGGGAGAGGTGCCGATGGAGCGCGTCGAGATGAGTCAACGACTCAGCGACACGTTGGGCGTCTGTTCGCTTGCTCATAGTGCGACAGCATCCGCGAGAACATCAGAGCGAAGATGTTGGTGGAGCGCGCCGTCGGGGACAGCGTCGACGGTCACCCCGAGCAGATCGGACAGTTCTTGTCCCATCGCGACGATCGAGAACAAGCCCATGCCGTCAGGGCGGGTGAAAAGCAGGTCAATGTCGCTGTGCTCATCAGCGTCACCACGGGCGACTGATCCGAAGATCCGGACATTCGAGACGCCGTACCGTCGGAGGATCGCCGCCACTTCGTCACGATGTCGCTCGATGAGCCCACGCAACTCCATCGAGCGGACGCTGGGAACGAGCAAGGTCATGCCACCAATCTACGTGTCCTGTCGTCCTGAGTCACGGATCGTCGACATCTCAGGGGCTGACTCTCCGCTCGCGAGAGAGTTGTGACCCGCTCATGAGAGACTTTCGCACCTGCCTCGCGGGCCACGACTCTCTCATCAGGGGTGCAGAAGTCTCTCGCGAGTGTGGGCGGCTTAACAAGTTTCCGTCGTGCTGGCAACCCCCGAAAATGGTGACGCCGAAAGTTGGACAAACCGGCGGGGGGGGGGCTTAAGTTCTGAGCATGACTGTGACGTCTGGAAAGTTCGCCGTCCTGGTGGCGGTCGCATCGCTGTTGCTCTCCTCATGCGGGAACGATGGTCAGACGAAGGACGCTGGCGACAGTCCTGCGGCCGAAGTCCCGGCGATTCCGACGGTGATCGCCTTGGACGCGTCGGCGTCGATGCTGACCGACGACGCGCCGGGCGTGCGTTTCGAGGCGGCGCAAGGCGCGATCGGCTCGTTGGTCGAGGCGTTGCCTGACGACCACGAGCTGGGGTTGGTGGCCTTCGGCAACGGCACGGGGGCGACGGAGGCCGAACAGGCGGCCGGATGCGAGGACGTGTCGACGTTGATCGAACTCGGCCCGCTCGACAAAGACACCTACATCTCCACGGTCGAGGAGGTCGCGCCGAGCGGATTCACACCGATCGCCGTCGCGTTGACCCATGCGGCCGAACTGTTGCCTGCCGAGGGCGAACGCGCCATCGTGATCGTGTCCGACGGCGAGGACAAGTGCGGTGAACTCGGTCTGGGCGAGGACCCTTGCGAGGTGGCGAAGGCCTTGGACGGCGTCACGGTCCACACGGTCGGATTCAAGACCGAGGCGCACCAGGCGGCGATGGAGCAGTTGAGCTGCGTCGCCGAGGCCACGGGCGGATTGTTCCTGGACGCGGCGAATCCGGGCCAACTGCAGGCCCGGCTGCCCGCGGTGTTGGACCCGTCGTGGGCGGAGAGCACGATCCAGCCGGCGGGCTATCGCGGACTCCGGCCGGGCATGACGGTCGCGGAGGCGCGGGCGGCCGCCGAGGACGCGGGCGAGAAGCTTCCCGACGTGGAGCCCTCGGGGACGGTCGAGGTGGTCTACGTCGATTGCACGCTCGTCTTCGAAGAGGGCGTGCTGACGAGGGTCGTCTCCGATGACGAGGAGATGACGACCATCGACGGTGTCGGTGTCGGCGACGACGTCGCGGCGGCCGAGGAGCTGTACAACCTGGACGGCCTGCCGTCGGAGCCGACCGAGGCTGGCACCGTCGTCTACCCGGCGGACCCGGCGACGGGCACCGGATACGAGATCAGCTTCGACGGCGAGGGCGACTCGCTGTCGGGAACGATCACTCAGATCATCCTGTGCAAGTGCATGCCGAAGAAGCGCTGGAGCGACGACCCGAGCGAATGGGAGATCGGCCCCGGTTACTTCGGTCCACTGGAGGTGGGTATGCCGATGGCTGAGATCGCTGATCAGGGCTACGCGCAAAAGATTCCCGACGATGTATGCACTGGCATTTGGGAAGGCATCGGTGTCCTGTCCCCCTTCGTCTACATGTTGAGTGACGCAAGCCAGAATCCGAGTTCCGGCAATGGAGGGCTCCACGGCCTACGAGTCTTCGACGCGGAAACTTTCATAACGGGCGTTCCTTCCGAAGGACTCCCGCGGACAGTTGAAGGTCTGGGGATCGGAACCACCGTCGATGAGTTGCAGCAGATTTATGGTGAGCGCCTTCACTTTGGTCAGTGGATAGGGGAAGGAGGCGAAATGCTCGGTTATTCGCTGTTCGGTGAGAAGGGTGCCCTCGTTTTCGAGGTCGGCACAGCTATGCAGCCGGCAACAACCGTCCAGGCAATCCAGGTTGTCTCCGGCGCGTCATTCGACGATCTTGAGAAGTCGGTGTTGCGTTGCTAGTGTCGGGCGACCTATCTCATGTCCGCTGAATATTAAACCCGGAGGAAAGCCTTAATCGCCGTGCGCTCGTCCATCGCCTGATAGCCCTTGGCGACCTGGTCGAGGGGGAGGGTGAGGTCGAAGACGTCGCCGGGGGTGACCGCGCCGCTGAGGACGTCGGGGAGCAAGTCCTCCAGGTAGGCGCGGACGGGTGCGACGCCGCCGGCGAGGTTGCGGTTCGTGTAGAACATGACCGGGATGTTCGGCTCCACGCCGTGCGGCAGACCGACATAGCCGACCGTGCCGCCGGGGCGCACCGTGCGGAACGCCTGCTTGAACGAGTCATTCGTGCCGACGCACTCCAACACCGCGTCCGCGCCGATGCCGCCCAGGATCTCGGACACCTCGGCGGCGCCCTCGGAGCCGCGCGTGGCGACGATATGGTCGGCGCCGAACGCCCGGGCGACCTCTTGACGCGGCTCGTGCCGCGACATCGCGATCACCGTCGCCGCGCCGAGTCGCTTGGCCGCGAGCACCGCCGACAGGCCGACGGCTCCGTCGCCGACGACCGCGACGGTGCTGCCCTCGGTCACGCCCGCGCTGACCGCCGCGTGATGGCCGGTGGGGAAGACGTCGGACAGCGTCAGCAGGTGCGGCAGCATCGCCTCGTCGACCTCGCCGGGAACCGTCACCAGCGTGCCGTCGGCGAAGGGAACGCGCACCAGCTCGCACTGGCAGCCGACATACCCGCCGCCGTTCACGCACGACGTGTGCACGCCCTTGAGGCACAGCGCGCAGGTGTTGTCGCTGTAGGTGAACGGCGCGATGACGAAGTCGCCGGGGGAGACGCCGGCCACCGCCGAACCGACCTGCTCGACCACGCCGACGAACTCGTGGCCGATCTGACGCGGCTCGCCCGCATGGTCGGCGCCGCGATACGGCCACAGGTCCGAACCGCACACGCACGAGGCGACGACCCGCACGATCGCGTCGGTGTCATCACGAAGATCGGGGTCGGGCAGCGTCTCGACACGGATGTCGCCGGGCGCGTGGAGGACGGTGGCTCGCATGGGCCCATTGTGCCTTTGCGACGGTGTGGAAGGATCGAGCCCATGACCTCTAAGCCTGAGATCGATTTCATTCCCGGACCCCCGCCCACCGAGCTCCAGGTGACCGACCTGGTCGTCGGCGACGGCGCCGAGGCCGTCCCCGGTGGCCTCGTCGACGTGCATTACGTCGGCGTCGACTTCGAGAGCGGCGAGCAGTTCGACGCCTCGTGGGACCGTGGCCAGTCCGCCCGTTTCCCGCTGCCTAAGCTCATCGGCGCCTGGCAGGAGGGCATCCCCGGCATGAAGGTCGGCGGACGCCGTCAGATCGTCGCCCCGCCGCACCTCGCCTACGGCCCCGCCGGCGGCGGCCACCGCCTGTCCGGCAAGACCCTCGTCTTCGTCATCGACCTGCTCGACGTCGGCTGAGACGACACCCTCTCCTGCTCCGCGCCCTTCTCAGACGGTCAAGCCGTCGAGGAGGGCGCGGACGCGTTTGAGGCTGACGGGGTGGGCGGTGCCGAGTTTCTGCGCGGTGAGGCTGACCCGTAGTTCTTCCAACGCCCAGCGGACCTTGGCGACGTCGGGGGCGAGCTTGCGCCAGGACGACAGGTCGCCAGTGCGGCGGTAGAACTCGACTTCCAGGTCCTGCGCCGCGATCAGATCGTCGGGGGTGCCGGCGATGGCCAGCCGGGCGGCGGCGGCCTTCAGATAGACCGCGAGGCGGGGGAGCCGCTTGATTCCCATGTCGCGGATGAAACCGCGGTAGACCAGCCAGGACAGCTGGACCTTCACGTCCTCGCCCGCCTCGTCGGCGCCGGGGCGTAGCTCGCCGAGCCGGTCGTAGGCGGCGACCACCTGGACGACGGCCCGCTGGGTGATCGCGAAGACCTCCGGTTTGACCTGCTCGACCAGTGCGGCGAAGGCCGCCTCGTCGGCGACCGGCCCGCCCTTCGCCTCGACCAGATGGTCGAGCGCGGCCAGCCAGCACTGTTCGATCACCTCGGCGGCGTCCTTGTACGGGCCGGTCTGCAAGGTGAGCTTCTGGCGGACGTCGAGCGTGCGGCCGATGGTCGGCACCACCGACGGCAGGTCGAAGGAGGCGAGTGTGGCCTGGCCGCGGATCCCGGCGGCCCGCTGCTCGGCGGCCGAGTGCAGCACCTTGAGTCCGACGGTCTTCCCCTCGTCGACGACGGCGGGATAGCCGACCTGGCCGCGCGCCCGGGTCTCGGCGGGGATCTCGCCGAAAGTCCACGCCTTCTGGCCGGTCTGCTCGATGTCGCCGGTGGCGTCGAGCAGATGCTCGCGCAGCCGGAGGCTCAACCGCTCGCGCAACTCGTCGGGATTGGACCCACGCGCGACCTCGTCGGAGCCGTCGGTGACCCGGAACTTGACGCGCAGATGCTCCGGCAGCGCGGCGAGGTCGAAGGTCTCCGCCGGGATCGGCTCGCCGATCCGCGCCCCGAGCACCCGCGCCAACTCCTCGGCGACCGATCCGCGCGACGGGTCGAGCAGCGGCAGCACCTCGCCGGTGACCTGGGGGACCGGCACGAACTGGCGGCGCAGGCTCTTCGGCAGCGAGCGGATCAGCGTCTCGACCAACTCGCGCCGGTGCCCCTCGACCTGCCAGGTGAAGGCGGTGCCGTCGAGCGTCGGCAACTGCTCCAGCGTCACGTCGACCATGACGCCGTCGTGCGCCGCGCCCGGCTCGAAGGAGTAGGTCAGCGGCATCGGGGCGCCGTCGGAGAACCACTCGCGTGGGAACTCCTCGTCGGCGTCGACGTCGGCCCGCAAGAGGTCGTCCATGCTGAGGTCGAGCAGGTGCGGCGTGTCGCGTCGGGCCTGCTTCCACCAGCGGTCGAAGTGGCGCGTCGAGACCACCTCGGCGGGCACCCGGGCGTCGTAGAACTCGAACAGCGTCTCGTCGTCGACGCGCAGGTCGCGGCGGCGCGAGCGGGCCTCCAACTCCTCGACTTCGGCCAGCAGGCGGGTGTTGTGCTTCCAGAAGCCGTGATGGGTGCGCCACTCGCCCTGGACGAGCGCGTGCCGGACGAACAACTCGCGGGCCAACTCGGCGTCGAAGCGCGACAGCGGCCCACGCCGGTCGGCGACGACCGGCAAGCCGTAGAGCAGCACCCGCTCGCGCGCCATCGCCGCGCCCCGCCGGCTCGACCAGTGCGGCTCGGCGTACTGACGTTTGACGAGGTGCCCGGCGGCCTCTTCGATCCACTCCGGCTGGATCTTGGCGGCGGTGCGCGCCCACAGCCGGGTGGTCTCGACCAGTTCGGCGGCCACCACCCACGACGGCGGCTTCTTCGCCAGACCCGAGCCCGGGAAGATCATGAACCGGGCACCGCGCGCGCCGGTGTACTCGCGGCCGTCGGCGTCCTTCAACCCGATGTGCGACAGCAGTCCGGTGAGCACCGCCCGATGGATCGCGTCGGCGTCGCCGGCGGGCTTGCCGGGCTTCATGCCGAGGTCGCGGACCGTGCGGCGCAGCTGGGAGTGGACGTCTTGCCACTCGCGGACTCGCAGATAGTGCAGGAACTCCTCGTGGCACATCTTGCGGAACTTCGAGTGCGACATGGCGTCGCGCTGCTCGCCCAGATACGTCCACAGGCTCAGCCAGGACAGGAAGTCGGAGTCGGGCTGACGGAAACGCGCGTGCTTCTCGTCGGCGGCCTGCTGCTTCTCCAACGGACGCTCGCGGGGGTCTTGGATCGACAGCGCCGCGACGACCACCAGCACGTCGCCGAGGCAGCCGAGCCGGTCGGCGGCCACGATCATGCGGGCCATGCGCGGGTCGACAGGCAGGCGCGACATGGTCTGGCCGAGCTTCGTCAGTCGCAGCCCGCCGCCCTTGGCGTCCACGACTGCGCCCAGTTCCCGCAGCAGCGCTGTGCCGTCGGCCACGGCGCGATGGTCGGGCGGGTCGAGGAAGCCGAACTCACTGATCGGCCCGAGGTCGAGCGCGGCCATGCGCATGATGACCGACGCGAGGTTGGTGCGCAGGATCTCCGGGTCGGTGAACTCCGGGCGCCCCTCGAAGTCCTCTTCGGAGTACAAACGGACGCAGATACCGTCGGCGACACGCCCGCAGCGACCGGCGCGCTGGGCGGCGCTCGCCTGCGAGACCGGCTCGATGGGCAGCCGTTGCACTTTCAGGCGGTTGCTGAACCGGGAGATACGCGCCAGGCCCGGGTCGATGACGTAGCGGATGCCGGGCACGGTCAGCGAGGTCTCCGCGACGTTCGTGGCCAGCACGATGCGCCGCCCCGCGTGGGAGGAGAAGACCTTCTGCTGGTCGTGCGCGGCGAGCCGTCCGTACAGCGGGATGATCTCGGTGTTCCGGTACTTCTTGCCCGACAGATGCTCGTCGGCGTCGCGGATGTCGCGCTCACCCGGCAGGAAGACGAGGATGTCGCCGTCCTTGGGCAGTTCCTCCACCGCGGCCGCGATCCCGTCGAGCAGGTCGGCCGCGTCGGACTCGTGCAGCGGCCGGTAGCGGACCTCCACCGGATAGGTGCGCCCGCTGACCTCGATGACCGGCGCGTCGAAGAGCTCGGCGAAGCGGTCGACGTCGATGGTCGCCGAGGTGATGACGAGTTTCAGGTCGGGGCGACGGGGGAGGAGTTGGCGTAGATAGCCGAGCAGGAAGTCGATCGACAGCGACCGCTCGTGCGCCTCGTCGACGATGACGGTGTCGTAGCGGCTCAGATTCCGGTCGTGGTGGATCTCCTGCAAGAGCAGGCCGTCGGTGACGAGGCGGATTTTCGTGTCGGCGCCGCTGCGGTCGTCGAAACGCACCGCGTAGCCGACCTCGGCTCCGAGCTCCACCTCGCACTCGTCGGCGATCCGCTTGGCGACCGAGCGCGCGGCGATCCGGCGGGGCTGGGTGTGTGCGATCTTCTCGCGACCGATCCCGAGCGCGATCTTCGGCAACTGGGTGGTCTTGCCCGAACCGGTCTCACCAGCGACCACGACGACCTGATGGTCGCGCAGCGCGTCGGCGATCTCGTCACGGCGTGCCGAGATCGGCAGGGTGTCGTCGAAACGGATCCTCACAGCCAGGCCACCTGGTCGGCGAGGGCCAGATAGCCGACGAACGCGACCACGTCGAGCAGCGTGTGCGCGACGACCAGCGGCATGACGCGGCCGGTCTTGTGGAACCACCAGCCGAAGACCAGCCCCATGACGACGTTCCCGAACGCCTGCCCGACCCCCTGGTAAAGGTGGTACGACCCGCGCAGCAGGGCGCTCGTGACGATGACGGTCCCCACGTTCCAGCCGAGGTCGCGCAGTCGGGTCTGGAGATAGCCGACCACCACGACCTCCTCCAGCAGGCCGTTCTGCAGCGCCGCCGCGACGAGGATGAGCGCGGTCCACCAGTAGACCGTGTCCGGCGCGGTGACGATCTCGGCCGTCACGCCGAGCGCCCGTCCGGCGAAGTAGACGCCGAGTCCGGGCAGGCCGATCAGCGCGGCGAGCCCGGCGCCGATCAGCGTGTCACGGCCGGGGGAGCGCGGATCGAGGCCGATCGAGCGTCCCGCCAGCAGCCACAGCGCGAGCGCCACCGGCACCAGTCCGAAGCCGATGGAGAGAACTTGCAGGGTCAGGTCGAGCCACTGCTGCTCGGCCCGCGAGGCGTTGAGGGTGGCCGTCGACGACTTCAATCCGCCGTCGGTCAGCTTGACGATCAAACTCAGGACGGCGTAGACCGCCGACTGCCCGAGGGACAGGCCGAGGACGATCCAGACCTCGGCTTTCGTCCGCGACCGCTCGGTCACAGGTCGTCGGTGTTAAAGGTGTCGCACGAGCCGATCGAGCCGGACTCGTAGCCCGCGAGGAACCACTTCTGCCGCTGCTCGCTCGACCCGTGCGTCCAGGAGTCGGGGTTGACGGTGCCGCCGCCGAGCTCCTCCTGGATGTGGTCGTCGCCGACCGCCGCCGCCGCCGACAGCGCGGACCGGACGTCCTCCTTGGTCAGCGGCTCGATGAGGGTGACGCCGTTCTCGTCCTCCGTGGTGGCCGCGTGGTGCGCCCACACGCCGGCGAGGCAGTCGGCCATCAGCTCGACGCGCACGCCGCCGCTGGTCGGACCGGTGGAAGTGTCCTTCTGCGCCTCGGCGAGGTAGCCGAGGATGTGCTCGACGTGGTGGCCGTACTCGTGCGCGACGACGTACATCTGCGCGAGGTTGCCGCCGTCGGCGCCGAAGCGGCTGGTGAGCTCGTCGAAGAAGGCCGCGTCGATGTAGACCTGCTCGTCGGCCGGGCAGTAGAAGGGGCCGACCGCCGCGTTGGCGGTGCCGCAGGCCGACTGCGTGGTCCCGGAGAAGATGACCGTCTTGGCCTCGCGGTAGTCGGTCTTGGCGTCGGCGGGCAGCGCGTCGCCCCAGTAGTCCTGGACGCTGTTGACGGTGCCGACGATGCGGCAGACGTCGGACTCGTTGGCGTCGGCGCCGGTCTCGCACTGGGAGACGTCGACCTGCTCGCCGCTGCCGCCTTGCAACACCTGGGAGGGGTCGAAGGGGAGTCCGCCGGTGCCGCCCTCGCCGCCGCCGAGGAACATGACCACGAGCAGCAGGATGACGCCGCCGATGCCGCCGCCGGCGATCGCGCCGCCCTTGCCGCCGATGACCTGGCTGGTGTCGAGGCGCGCCTTGTCGTTGAAGCTCACAGGCCAGAGTCTACGCAGCGTAGGCTTCGCATGTGCCCGACTCCTTCGCCTTGTCGCCCGAGTTATCGGCCAAAGACGCCGAACGCCGCCGCGCGTTGCGCCGGATGCGGATCGTGGCGACGTCGTTGCTCGCCCTCGCGGCGGTGATTTTCGTGTTCACCCGCGACGGCGAGGGGTGGGTCGGCTATGTGAACGCGGCCTCCGAGGCGGCCATGGTCGGCGCCATCGCGGACTGGTTCGCGGTGACGGCGCTGTTCAAGCATCCGCTCGGCCTGCCGATCCCGCACACCGCGATCATCCCGAAGCGCAAGGAGTCGCTGGGGGAGAGCCTGCAGGACTTCGTGGCCGACAACTTCCTGCAGCCCGACATCGTCCGCGACCGTCTGTCGGCGCTGAGTGTGGCGCGGCACGGCGGCGAGTGGCTGTTGGAGGGCGAGCACGCCGACCAGCTGGTGCGGGCGGGGTCGCGGATCACGGCGCACGCGCTCGACCGGATCAGCGACGACGACGTGGCCGCGCTGGTGCGTGAGGTGGCCGTGCCGAAGTTGATGACCGAGCCGCTGGGGCCGGCCGCCGGGCAGATGTTGGGCGAGATCGTCGCCGACGGGGCGCACACGGGTGTGGTCGACCTGGTGATCGACGAGCTGCACCGCTGGCTCGGCAAGAACGGCGAGGAGGTCATGCTGCTGGTCGAGGAGCGGGCTCCCTCGTGGACGCCGCACTGGCTCGACCGGAAGGTGGCCGAGCGTCTGCATCTGGAGGCCCGGCGCTGGGTGGCCGACGTGCGGCGCGACCCGACGCATCGGGCTCGTTCGGCCCTCGACCGTTGGCTCGCCCAGTTGGCGCACGACCTGCAATTCGACGCCGAGACGCGAGACCGCGCCGAGCGGTTGAAGGAGCGCATGCTCAGCCAGCCGCAGGTCGTGGCGACGGCGATCTCGCTGTGGACGTCGTTCAAGGGCGTGCTGACCGAGGCGCTGACCGACGAGTCGGGACTGCTGCGGCGTCGCGCGGTCGAGGAGGTGCGCGCGCTGGGCCAGCGGCTGCTGGACGACGAGGCGCTGGCCGCCCGGGTCGACGAGCTGGCCGCCGACGTCGCCTCGTACACGGTCGAGCGCCACGGCGGCGACCTCGCCACCGTCATCTCCGCCACCGTCTCCCGCTGGGACGGAGTGGAGACGGCCCAGCGCATCGAACTGCATGTCGGCCGCGACCTCCAGTTCATCCGCATCAACGGGACGGTGGTCGGAGGACTGGCGGGGTTGTGGATCCACGCGGTGTCGCACGCGCTGTGAGAGACGCCCTCGTCCTGCTCGGACAGCAGATCCGCCGACCTCGCTGATGGCGAGCCGGACTTAGCCCAGGGACATAGATCCCATGTGTGCCCGTTGGGTTCGCCCCGGACGTGTGCGTTACGGGGTTGGCGGCGGGACGACGGGGTCGATCGGGGCGAAGGTGGGGACGTCGAGGGGGTCGGGGAGGCGTTCGCGCAGGTCCTCCTGGAAGGGGGTGGGCGGCGGGTCGTACTCGTCGGCGTGACGGTCGGCGAACTCGACCGCCAGCGCCAGGCCCGCCCCCGCGACGAGCAGCGAGACCACGACCAGCGCCTTCTGGCGCGGCCCGCGCAGCACCCGTGCCCACCGGGCGGTTGTCGTCACCAGCGGCGGGACGGCCAGCGCCACGGCGACCGCCGCGAAGCCGCCCGCCGCCTCCGGACGCGTCTCCCACCGCTGCGCGAACACCGGAACAAGAGCGAACACTGCCGCGAAGCCGACCCGGCCGAGCCCGGCGAGGGAGCCCTTCGCCGCAACCAGCGCCGCGCGGTCGCCCTCGTCGTCGTGCGGGAACAGGCCGGTGCGGGCGTCGGCGCGCAGCCGGGCGAAGACGATCAACAACTCGGCGGCCACCAGCCAACAGACCGTATAGCCGATGGCGCGGGTGATGCCGCCGACATAGCTGCCCTGCGTCGCGACCATGCCGGAGGTGGAGCGGGTGGCCATGCCCATCGCCAGAGCCATCACGGCCAGGCCGCCCGCCGCCGTCATCGGCAGCGCGAGCCACACCCACCAGGCTTTCGCGAACAGCCGGCGGATGAACCGTTTCGGCAGCCCGCTGCGAACTGTGAAGATCAACAGCAGCCACAGCAGCGGCAGCATGAGCAGCGCCTCGCCCGCCTTGACGCGGGTGCGGTGGGAGGTCGGGGCGGGGTCGCCGACGACGAGATAGGCGATCACCATGAGCGCGGCGGCCAGGAACACCGCCGCGCTCGCCAAGAATTGGATCCTCGTCCAGAGCCCGTCGGTCATCTCCCGAGCCACGCCCCGCTGTTGCGGGTTGGTGGCGAGGACGCCGGAGAACAGCTTGTTCGCGGCGGCCTGCGCCGACGCCGACCGAATGGCGTCGACGAGCGGTCCGCCCGCCGAGGCCACCGGGTCGGCTGACTGCTTCGAGTGCGCCGCGACGAGCATCAGCCCCTCGTGCTCGGGCTCCAGCGCGAGCCCCCGTTCGGCGAGCTTCTCGGCCTCGGCGTTCTCATGCAACTGCAGCAGCAGCGCCCCGGCCCGACGCAGCACCTCGACGTCGTCGGGGTCGAGCGAGACCGCCCGGTCGACCGCCTCCCGGGCGCGGGCGCGCCGCTCCCTCCGGGCCTTGAACGGGCGCCGCTTGTCGTGGATCAGTGCGTACGCCAGATGCAGGTGCGATGTCGGCCAGTCGGGGTAGCGCTCGCACAGCTCCTCGGCGACGGCCCGCGCCTCGTCGTGGCGTCCCAGCGCGACCGTCACCTCGCAGAGCGTGTTCAGCGCGCGGGCGTCGTGCGGTCGTAGGGCGAGCGTCCGTCGCGCGCAGTCCTCGGCCGTCTCGGGGTCGGCGGCGAAGAACGACAGCCAGCCGAGATAGCCGAGCAGATCGGCGTCGTCGGGGACCTGTGCGAGGCCCCGTCGTAGTTCGGCGACGGCGTCGTCGAACCGGCCGAGACCGGCCAGGGCCTCGGCGCGTTCGAAGAAGGTGGAGGCGTCCATCAGGGAGCCGGCGGGTTCAGTCGGCCGTCAGGGTCGACGGTGGAGAGGTCGACGTCGACGGGCGCGGGGACGTCGGGTCCGCTGGGTTCGTCGACTTCGTCGCTGAACGACCCCGGAGGTGTGCGGCCGACCGCCGCGCCGTTTCCAGCGACCGTGAGAGCCAGCGCCACGCCCGCCCCGGAGAGGGCCAGCGAGGCCGCGACGAGCCGACGGCGTCGAAGCCGACCCCGTCCGCGAGACCGGTCCGCGAGGACGGCGGCCAACGGGGGCAGCGCGATGGCGACGACGACTGCGGTGAAGGCGCCCCCTGCGGGGTCGTCGTCCCATCGCTGCGGGCGCGCGTAGACGAGCGCGATCAGCCCGGCGACACCGACGCGCAGGACAGACGCCCACGGCAGCTTCCCGTCGTCACGGGCCCGTTCATCGGTGCTGTCGGACGGGAGCAGCCCCAGCCGGGTGTCGGCGCGCAGCCGGGCGAAGATGACGAACAGCTCGGCGACGAGCAGCGAGCAGGCCGTGTATCCCAGCGCATGCGTCACCTCGCCGGCGTAGTCGGCACGCGTGTCGGCGATCGTCACGGCGTGTGCGCCTATGTCGATGGTCATGCCGATGACGACGAGGCCGCTGAGAACGATGACGAGCAGGCCGATCCACGCCCACCAGGCGTTGGCGAACAACCGTCGGACGAAACGCTTCGGCGACCACCGGCGGAACACGAACAGTTGCAGCGACCAGGCCACTGTGAGCAGCGACGGCACGATGAGCCCGGCGAGAAGCGCTACGGAGGCGAACAGGGTGGTGGGGCCAGACGGACCGATGAGGTAATGGGCGATCAGCAGGAGCGTCGCGGTGGTGAAGGTCGCCGTGCCGGCGAGGAACCGCAGCTGCGTCCACACGTCTCGGGTCATGGTGCGAGCGGCCTCGCGGTGATGCGGCGCGGCGAGCGTGCCGCAGAACAACTGGTCGGCGGTCGCCTTCGCGAAGGCCGAGCGCGCGGCCCGGCCGGCTGAGCCGCCGGGCGAGACGTCGACGGTGCCGGTCTGACTGGCTAGCGCTGCGATCCGAGCGAGTCCCTTGTGCTCCGGCTCCAACGCGAGGCCGCGTGTCGCGAGTTCCTTGGCCCGCGTTTTGTCGTTCATCTGCAGGAACAGGCCGCCAGCCCACCGGATCGCCTCGACATCGTCGGGATCGAGGCAGATGGCCCGGTCGATGGCGTCGCGTGCTCGGACGCGCCTCTGTCGATACGTCGCGACCGGCCACCGTGTGTCGTAGACCAGCGCGTACGCCAGGCGCAGATGGGACGTGGTCCAGTCGCCGTGGTGTTCGCAGAGCTCCTCGGCGTGAGCGAGGGCCTCCTCGTGGCGGCCGAGCGCGACGGTGACTTCGCAGAGCGTGCACAACGCCCGCGAATCGTGCGGGCGTAAGGCCAGGGTTCGGTGCGCGTACTCCTCGGCGGCCACCGGGTCGCCGTCGAAGAACATCAGCCAACCGAGCAGACCGACGAGGTCGGGGTCGTCGGGAAACTGGGCGACCCCCTGCTGAAGCTCGGTGACGGCTTGGTCGACCCGCTTGAAATGCCTTAGCGCCTCGGCCCGCTTCAGAATGGTGGAGGCGTCCATCAGAGGCGCTTCAACCGCTTCAACAAGTCGACGAGGTCGTCGTACTGGCCGTCGTTGTTGGCGAACTGCACGACATTGCGGGCGCTGTCGAGCCACGGGCCGATCGACGGCTTGACCTCTTTGAGGGCCTTGGCCATGTGCCGGGAGGTGATCGGCAGGACATAGCCCTTCGCGATCGAGTCCGACATGGCCTTCTCGGCGGCGGTGTCGGCGAGGTGTGTGAGGTCGGCGCCGGAGAATCCCTCGGTCTTGGCGACGAGTTTGTCGAGGTCGAGGTCGTCGGTCGGCCGCTTGGACAGGTGCATGCGCAGGATCGCCTCACGGGCGGGTTCGTCGGGCGGCGACACCAGCACCATGCGGTCGAACCGGCCGGGACGCAGAAGCGCCGGGTCGACGTCCCAGGGCATGTTGGTCGCGGCCAGCACGAACAGCCCGTCGTTGTCGGCGCCGATTCCGTCCATCTCCATGAGGAGTTGGTTGACGAGGTTGCGGATCCACTGGTGGCTCTGCGAGCTGCGCTTGCCGCCGACGGCGTCGATCTCGTCGAAGAAGAGCACCGCCGGGGCTTTGCCGCGCGCCTCCATGAAGGTCTTGTGGATGTTGCCCTCGTTCTCGCCGATGTACTTGCTGAGCACGTCGGCGAGGGTGACGGAGAGGAAGCTCGCGCCGAGCTCCCCCGCGATGGCGCGGGCGAGATAGGTCTTGCCGCAGCCCGGCGGGCCGTAGAGCAGCAGTCCGCCGCCGACGTTCTGCTTGAAGGCTCGGGCGATCTCCGGGTGCGCGATGGGGTCGAGGAAGGTCTCGCGGAGGCGCTGTTTGACCGCGACGAGGCCGCCGACGTCGTCGAGCGTCAGGGTCTCGGCGCTGACGACGGCTGGGGAGGACTCGTCGTCGGCGAAGGTCACGCCGTCCGCACGCAGCTCCAACTCCGGCTGAGGATCGGGCAGCAGCTCCACGGACACCGGGTCGATCTCGTCTTGGATCTCTTCCTCGAGCCGCGCCCAGTCGACGTCGGGCTCGCTCTCGGAGAGCTGTGCCTGGAGGGCGAGGGCGCCTGCGTGTTCGGGGTCTTGCGCGAGCACGACCAACACCTGTCCGAGGGCCTCGTCGCGCCGTCCGGCCTGGGCGAGGCGGTCGGCGTACAGCGCGCGCAACTCGGTGTCGGCGGGGCCGGCCTGGACGGCTGCGGCGAGGCTGTCGAGGACGGGGTCGGTCACGCGACGAAGTCTAGGACAGCGGAGTGACCCAAACGGCCGTGCGGGCATGCGTGACGGTCCGGCCGTCGAGGTCGTCCCACAGCTCGCGCGTCATGCCCGGAGAGGTGCCGGGGATCGCCTCGGAGGTCGCGATGCCGCCCTCGACCCGCATTGGCGGGTCGGTCTCGCCGTGCAGGACGAGCGCCGGGATGTCGAGTTCGCGCAGGCGTTCGGCGTGGTCGCCCGAGGCTGGATGGCGATGAGTCGGCGGGCGACGCCGAGCGCTCGGGGGCGTTGGCCGTGTCCGGGACTCACGCCACTTCGGTCGGGGTCGCGTTCTGGCGGACCGTGCGCAGGATCTCGACGATCACCTCGACGTCGTCGTCGGGGAAGTGGAAGTCGGGACCGGTGGGCGCGTGGTCGGTGTAGGGCGACTCGAAGAGCCGACGCGGTTCCATCACGCCGTTGCGCGTCAGCTCGTCGACGATGAGTTGGACGAAGCGCACCTGCTGGACGGTGAACCGGCTGTCGCTGAGATAGCGGGAGAACGCCTCGCTCGCCGCCTCACGGTCGAGGCCGACGAGTCCGCGGACGAACACGCCGAGCCCGCCCTCCTGTTCTGCCGCCCACGCGAGGTCGACCGGACGTCCGGCACCGCTGGCGAGCAGCATGTCCTCCAGCGACGCGAGGTCGGCGGGCGTCAGCGGCTTGTTGCGTCGCAGGCGTTGCAGGGCGACATGGTCCTCGTGGTCGCGGAGATAGGCGGTCGCCTTGGCACGGAAGCGTTCCAGGTCGGCGCCGGGGGTGATACCCGGGAGGGCGACCTCGGTTCCCGCGTCGAGCACGTCCTCGAAGTCGGTGTAGACCGGGTTGCGCGAGGTCTTCTCCACGAACCGGACCAGGCCGCGCAGGCGGAGACGGGCGAGTTCGAGCAGCGACAGGGTGACGTCCTCCCACCACTCGTCGCCCGCGACCGACTCCAGGAGGACGGCCTGCTCGGCGACCGCGGGGATCGTCGTCTTGGACAGGAGGGCGACGGCGATCGCTTGGATCGTCTGGCGGACGCGGTCGGCGCCGGTGGCGTCTCCTTCCACCTGCGCCAATTGGCGGCGCAGCACCAGCAGGTCGAAGCGTTTGGCGTCCTCGTCGTCGTCGCGGACCGACGAGGGCAGTCCGGCGAGGGTCAGGGCCTCCTCGACGTCGCCCGGAGTCAGCGTCGTCCAGGCCTCGGCGTCGGCGAAACGTTCGACGGCGCGGCGTCGGCGACGCACGACGAAGTGGTCGAGGTTCATCCCGGCGACGATGCCGCGCAGCGTGTCGGCGGTGGCGGCGCGCAGGTCGGGCTCGGTGTCGTCCAATGCGGTGACGAGGCCGAGCCGTGCCTCGAACAGGCGCTGCGACAGTGATTTCTGCGTCTGTCCTTCGGCTCCGGGCAGGTCCTGGCTGAAATAGTCGAGATTGCCGCAGAAGTCGAAGACGAGGAAGTCTTTCTTGTCCCGGCCGGGCCCGAAGAGATCGGGGCACAGACGCGTGCCGCGACCGATCATCTGCCAGAACTTCGACTTCGACCGCACCATCTTGAAGAAGACGAGGTTGACGACCTCGGGCACGTCGATGCCGGTGTCGAGCATGTCGACGCTGATCGCGATGTGCGGGGCGCAGTCCTTCATTGAGAATCGGTCGATCAACGCTTGGGCGTCGGTCGTTCCGTGGGTGATGACGCGGGCGAACTGTCCGCCGAGCTCGGGGTAGGCGACGTCGAAGCGTCGGGCGATGAACTCGGCGTGCTGCTGGCTCTTGGCGAAGACGATGGTCTTGCCGAGTCGGTCGCCGCCGACGACCTTGTGACCGCCGGTCATGAGCGTCTCGAGGACCTTGTCGACGGTGTCGGTGTTGAACAGGAAGCGGTTCAGCTCTTCGGCGCCGACCTCGTCGGGCGGTCCGTCGTCGCCCCAGTCGAGCAGGTCCCATTGGTCTTGCTCTTCGGCGCTCAGCTCGTCGTAGCGGATGCCCGCGCGGAGGAACTGGGTGCCGACGCTGACGCCCTTCGGCGGCACGAGATAGCCGTCGGCGACGGCCTCGTCCAGCGTGTAGGCGTCGGTGGGCACGCCTTGTTCGAGCTGGAAGAGGCGGTAAGTGTTGTGGTCGACCTCGTCTTTGGGCGTGGCGGTGAGACCGACGAGCAGGCTGTCGAAATAGTCGAAGATCGCCCCGTACTTCGCGTAGACCGAGCGATGCGCCTCGTCGATGACGACGAGGTCGAAATGACCGGGTCCGAAGCGTCGTCGGCCGTCCGTCCGCTCTTCGACGAGGTTCATCATGGTCGGGTAGGTGCAGACGTAGACCCGGCCTTCGGTGCTCTTATCGGTGACGAGGTTGACGGTGGCGACCGATGGCAGGTGGGTGGTGAAGGCGTTGGCGGCCTGTTTGACCAGGGCTGTGCGGTCGGCGAGGAAGAGCACGCGTTTGACCCATCCGGCGCGCATCAGTTGGTCGACGAGCGCGATGGTGGTGCGGGTCTTGCCCGAGCCGGTGGCCATGACGAGCAACGCGGAGCGTTCGTGGGCGGTCAGGGCGTCGTCGACGGCTGTGACGGCGCGGACTTGGTAGGGGCGTCCCGCGATGTCGGTGTCGACGGGGACGTTCGCGAGCTGCTGTCGGCTGGAACGCCGCTGGATCATGAGTTCCAGCTCGTCGGCGGTGTAGAAGCCCGCCACCTCGCGCGGAGGGTAACCGGAGGCGTCGTCGAGGAGCCAGTGCTCGTAGCCGTTGGTGTAGAAGATCACCGGACGTCGGCCGAACTGGCGTTCCAAGCAGTCGGCGTACAGCTCGGCCTGCTGGCGTCCGTCGTGGGCTGAACGGGTGGCGCGTTTGGCCTCGACGACGGCGAGCGGCAGGCCGTCGGCTCCCCAGAGGACGTAGTCGACGAAGCCCTGTCCGCCGCCGGGCATGCCGGTGACGCGGTACTCGCGGTCGTTCGGGCCGTCGAGCGCCCATCCGGCCTCGCCGAGGAGCACGTCGATGAGGAGCGAACGGGTGTCGGCCTCGTGGTAGTCGCGGTCGTCGACGGGCGTCTGGGCTTGCTGGGCGGCGGCGATCTGCGCGCGCAGTGCGGCGATCTCGGCGTCCCGTTCGGCGAGCGCTTGGGCGTTGGCCTCGTCCTGGGCTTTGAACTTCGCGGCGAGTTTGACGACGTCCTCGCGGGAGAGGGGCGCCGCCTTCGCGGCGATGGCCGGGTCGAAGGGCGTGCGGGTCGGCGCGGACTCGGGGTGCGCGGAGTGGTGCAGCGTCGCCCAGACCATGACGTGATGCAGTTCGCGCATCACCTGGAGCGCGGCCTGCGGGGCGATGGGCCGGGTGTCGTGGACGGCCTTGTTGCCGATGTCGCGGATGATGTTGAGCTTGGCGTTGACGGTTTGCCCGGTGACGTGTTTGAAGGCGGCCGCGTTGGTGCGCGCGGCGAGGTCGGACCGGTACGGCTCGGGCAGCCCGAGCACGTCGTAGAGGTATCCGACGAGCGACTCGACGGCCCGCCGACTGTAGAAGCACGCCGACCGCGGATCGGCCGCCAAGTACGACTCGGCCCGCGCGCAGTCGTCATGGAGCGTCTTCGGCAACGCCCGCGCGAGAAAGTCGAAGTTGCCCATGGGCACTGAACCTACCAATGGCGCGCGTCACAGAGATGTTCAGAAGTCACCTGTCAGGCGTTCGACTGACTGGCTGGTGACACTCGCGATCAGTTCGAAGTCCTTGTCCAGGTGGAGCACTGTGAATCCTGCCAGTTCAGCCGTGGCGGCGATGAGGAGATCGGGGATCTTCGCGGCACGATGATGACCGCGCTCGGCTAGGAGCCCCTGTACTTCGACGGCGCGGTCCTCGGTGGATGGTCGCAGAGCTTCCACGGGAAGGGAAGAGATCGGAGGCGCTGTGATGGTTCGCCGCCAGTGATCGGCTGACTGCGCGGAGTAGCCGAGTTCGAGGAGCGTGAGCGATGTGACGCTGACCAGTCCGCGGTTCATGCGCTCGATCCATGCGTCGGCGTCCGGGGAGCGGAGCAAGCGGACGTAGGCTGACTTGTCGATCAGCCATCGTTGGTTCATCGCCACGCCTGCTCCATGATCTCGTCGTCGAGGGCGTCGTCGAGCAAGGCAGTGGAGCGCTCGAGGTTCTCGCGTGTCACCGACGGAACGGCGGCCCGTTGGGCGAGTCCTTTGAGTTCTTGTCGCAGCAACTCGCTTCGGGATACGCCGAGGCGTCGCGCTAGGTCATCGAGTCGGTGGACGTCGTCGTCATCGACGTTGCGGATGAGTAGGTCGGTCATGAAGCACCTCCGATATCTCACGATATCCTGTGGCGGCGTGTAGCGGAAGCCCTATCCGCGCCTGTGATGAGAACGTACTATTGTGCGATTTAGCGTACTAAAGTACGCTCTGGATCATGGACTTCTCGGCTCCCTATCGGGTCATCTCGCCCACATTGGAGGGGCCGATTCTGCGTGCGCTGGCGGGAGTGAACGGCTCGCTGACGAGGTCGCAGATCGTTGCTTTAGTCGAGGACGCCAGTGAGGCGGGTGTCCGGAAGGCGATCGGCCGGTTGGTGACGCAGGGGATCGTGATCGAGGAGCGTATCGGCAGCCGCTACACCTACCACGTCAACCGTGACCATCTGCTCTGGCCGAGTGTCGAGGGCCTGTTCGCGGCGCGCGAGCTGTTACGCGAGCGGGTCGCGGAGTTGGTGCGGGGCTGGGAGATTCAGCCCGTCTCGGTCGACCTCTTCGGCTCCGTCGCACAGGGCGTCTCGGACGAGGAGTCGGACGTCGACGTGATGGTGGTGAGTCCTGAGCTGGGAGAAGACCGGCAGGAGGTCTGGGATCGGCAGATGGACGACCTGCACGACCGGATCACCTTATGGACGGGCAACGCGTGTGACGTCGTGGTGATGGACCCGGAGGAACTGGCTCATGCTCGTGCGAAGGACGCGCCGATCCTCCGGTTGACGGCGGCCGACACGCAGACAGCCCAAGCCCACTGACGACGTTTCGGTCAGTCATGGCGGCGTTGGTTGGAAACTGTCAGTGCTGGTTGTAACATTTTCTATACGGGCTGACAGTCGCTTTGGGACACCGAGGTGCGAGTCCGACCACGGCCCACCCGTCAGGGTGGGCCGTTTCAACTGCTTGTCAGGCTGGCCACTGCTGCCCGAAGATCGTGGTGGGTTTCGCACCTCTGAGGTGCGGAGGGCACCCCGCGCCCGGAGCCTCGAAGGGGACAGACGCGAGGTCCCGTCACGTCTGTCCCCTTCGAGTCGGAGGTCACGGTGATCGGCGACCGATGAGTTCCTTGAGCCGTGCTGTCGCTTCGGGATCCAAGGCCAGTTGGTAAAGAAGATTCTCGCGTTGGACCTGCAGTGTTTGTAGATCCTCTGCTGCGGGTCCCATGACTGGGGCTTTTGCGATGATTGCCCGTTCGACGAGACTGGTCAGCGGTTCGCCGATGGCTTTCCGGAAATTGAAGCCAAGGATCTGTAAGACATTGACTGTTTCCGCTGATATAAGTGAAGAGACCGTTTCGATGAGATCAGTCTGGTCTTCGCCATTAATTGAAGCAAATTTTTTAATTAGGGGAACCACTGTTTTTGTGATGTACTCGATATCTTCCGGTGAGATGCGCTGCGCGACAAGTTCTTCCTGGTAGGTTTGCGCGATGCGTGCAATTTCGGCCTTGTCTGCGATGAGATCATTAACCAACTCCTCGAGCCCGTTGATGGTTTCTCTATCTTTTCCGCGCTGTTTTAGTGCTGCGACTTTGTCGGAAACTGATGATGCGGTGTTCCTAACGAGGGCCTCGGTCAGGTTCATTGCCATTTGTTGCATTTCAGGGTCCATCAGATTTCTCCTTTAAAGGCTTGCGATTGGATCGAGGTGAAAAGTCTATCACCCGCTAGATTGGCCTGTCGAAGAATTTCGCTGTGTTGGCTGACCTGTTGGGCTTGTTTTACGAATTTTCGCTGCAACGTGATGGAAGCGACAGGGATCGGCATCTTTAAGAGCTTGGCCTTCGAGACATTTTTCATCGATCCGCCGGTGCCGCTGGCGAGGCGGCTGATGCGGCGGCGGATGGTTGGGGTCGAGAGGAGCGCGTGATAGAAAACCGGATCGGCTTCGGTCTTCCAGTTGAAGCGCCAGACTTTGTCCGGCAATGCCAGGTTGGGTGGCGTTGAGGTCGCAAGGGCGACGGCGCCGACGAGTTCGGTGGTGTTGGCGCGACTCATGAGCAGGTCGCCCACTTGAACGAGATGTTCTGGCGGTGGCTCGTAGTCTGCGGGAAGAGGCTTGGATTCTTCCGGCTTGAACTGTCCTGAGGTGACGGCGCTGATCTTCAGCACGCGGAAGGGCGAGTCCAACGTGGGATCGCCGGCTACCAGGTTCCGACCGCCCGAAAGAGTCGCGATTTCGCCCAGCTCAATCGTCGAGCTAGCAGCGTCAGGATCACCGAACATGTGGTGGAAGAGGGCTTGGGGGAGGGTGTCGAGGTGGGTGAGTTGTTGGTGGCGTTTGGTGCGGAGGGTGTCGGCGTGGTCGAGGATGGCGGCGATGCGTTGTTGTTCGGCCAGGGGCGGGAGGGGAATGGTGAAACTTCCGAGCGCTGTGGGGCTGAGTCGAGGAAGGTTCGCGCCTGATGCGCGTGACGCGGCGTATCGAATGATTGCTGGTTGCCGGAGGTAGTGAGTGAGGTAATTGCGGTCGAGCGAACGTCCGGGCTTGATGGGCAAAATGTCGGTGCTGCAGACGCCGTCGAAAGCAGGGCGAGCGACTTTGCCGAGGTTGGGACGGAGCTTTCCGAAAAGGACGTGGTCGGGAGCAAAGATGAACTTGTTGCTGGTGAGGCCTGCCTTAGCCACCGTGTCGTGGCTGAGGATCCGTCCTCCTCGTTCGATGTGCTCTAAGCCGAGGTACCTGGTATCCGGCGGCAGGTCGGCGGGATTGACCGAGCGGCGTTCGACCTCGGCGACCTCGCTGAGTGTTACTTGTGGCCAGGTCACGTGAGCATTTCTTTCAGCTCGGCGAGCCCGGCGCTGATCTCGGTTTCCAGTTGTTCGATGTCTCCGATGATGTCCAAGGGGTCGCGGTGGTCGACTTCGTCGTGGACGATCTCTTTGTAGCGGTTGATGGAGAGGTCGTAGTCGTGGGCGACGATGTCGGCGAGGGGGACGAGGAAGGACTGGTCGGTCCTCGTCCGTTCCTTTTCGGCGGCCAGGTCGCGCCAGCGCGCCAGCAGGTCCGGGAGGTCGTCGGCGTCGGTGGGCTGGCGCTTGTCGTCGAGGCTGAACCCGTCGGCGGTCACGTCGTAGAACCAGACGTCGTCGGTGCCGCCGGAGTCGGTCTTGGTGAACAACAGGATCGCCGTCGACACGCCGGCGTACGGCTTGAACACGCCGGACGGCAGCTTCACCACCGCGTCGAGCTTCTGCTCCTCGACCAGCATCTTCCGAAGCGTCTTGTGGGCCTTCGTCGAGCCGAACAGCACGCCGTCGGGGACGATGACGGCCGCACGGCCGCCCGGCTTGAGCAACTTCAAGGACAGCGCGAGGAAGAGCAGCTCGGTCTTCCTCGTCTTCGCGACGTCCTGCAGGTCCTTCGACGTCGACTCGTAGTCGAGCGACCCCGCGAACGGCGGATTGGCGAGGATGAGCGTGTACCTCGCCGCATCCCCGCTCGCTCCCTCGGAAAGCGAGTCGCGGTAGCGGATGTCGGGCGACTCCACGCCGTGCATGAGCATGTTCATCGACCCGATGCGGAGCATGGTGGAGTCGAAGTCGTAGCCGTGGAACATCGAGCGGTGGAAGTGCTCGCGCCGCCGTGCGTCGAGCAGCGCGTCGGGGTGCTGGGCGCGGACATGCTCGCTGGCCGCGACGAGGAAGCCCGCCGTGCCGCAGGCCGGATCGCAGATCACGTCGCCGGGCTTCGGGTCGGTCATCGCGACCATGAGCTCGATGATGTGCCGGGGCGTGCGGAACTGCCCGTTCACGCCCGCCGAGGCGATCTTCGACAACAGGTACTCGTACAGGTCGCCGTTCACGTCGCGCTGGTCGAGCGGCAGCCGGTCGAGCATGTCGACGACCTTGCCCAACAGCGCCGGGGTGGGGATCGTGAACCGGGCGTCGCGCATGTGCTCGGCGTAGGCGGACTCCTCGCCGCCCGCGCGGGCGCCCAGCGATTGCAGGAACGGGAACACCTGACCGGCGACGGTGTCGAACATGACCTGCGGTGGATCGTGTTTGAGCTTGTTCCAGCGGAGGTGGTCCTGGTGGTCGCCGAACACGCCCTCGACCGGCCCGCCGGCGACGCGGGCTTTGCGTTCCGACAGCGTTTGCAGGTCGTCCAGACGGCGCAAGAACAGCAGGTAGGTGATCTGCTCGACCACTTCCAGCGGATTGCTGATGCCGCCGGACCAGAACGCGTCCCAGACTCGGTCGATCCTGCTCTTGAGCTCGCCGGTGATCACGAGGGGAACTCTAACGTCCGGGTCGGACAGTTCAGATTTTTCTGCATGAACGTGCGCAAACCCTTGACTCGAACATATGTTCGTCTAGGCTTGGAGTATGAGCACAGCAACCACCATCGACGCGATGCGCACCGCCGCGCACGCGCTTCGTGGTGGTGAGACGCGGGAGGCGTTGCGTGCTGTGCAGGCGGCTCAAGACGCGTTGGATGTGGCGAAGGCTCATCTGCTCGGGAAGCTCGAAGAAACTCGGGACTACGAGTTGGACGGGGCGTCGTCGGTCACGAACTGGGCTCGTCGGGAGTTGCGGTTGGAGCCCGCCCAGACCCGGACGGCGGTCCGGTGCGCCAAGACGATGCGCGATCTGCCGGAGGTCGCGGAAGCCGCCGTCGCTGGCTCAGTCCGGATGGAGCATCTGAATCTGTTCGCTTACGGGCTCAAGCACATCGGTCACGAGGTGATCCGTGAGTCGACCAACTGGCTACTCAGGGTCGCGAAGACCTGTGAGCCCTCGAAACTCCGGGCCGTGATGAAGGAACTGCGTCACGCGGTCTATCCGGATTCTCTCGATGAGGCGTGGATTCGTGGCATGGATCGGGAGGATTTGAAGATCAGTCCCGTTCCTGACGGATGGCACATCAACGGTTTCCTCAACCAGGCGACGGGCGCGAAGTTGAAGACCGTGCTCGACTCCTTGAGCAAGCCGTCCTCCATCGAGGACGTGCGGACCCCGCCACAGCGACGGGTCCAGGCGCTCGACGAACTCCTCACCAACGTCCTCAACAACGGGCTCCCGTCCGACAAGGGCATCCGACCCCACCTCTTGGTGAACGTCGACGTCGAGACACTCCACAACGCCCTCACGAACCAGCCGGACAACAGTGGCAAACCCGCCGAACTCGTCGGCTTCGGACCCATCGGCAACCAACTACTCAACTACCTCGGCTGCACAGGCGACATCACCCCCATCCTCACCAGCGGTAAAGACCTCCCCCAAGCCAAAATCTTGAACGTCGGCCGCGACCACCGCCTCGCGACCCCACGACAACGCAAAGCCATCGTCGCCCGACAACACGGCAGATGCGCCGCCCCCGGCTGCACCAACACTCACCTTGAGATCCACCACACCACCTGGTGGTCACACGGCGGACGTACCGACCTCGACGAACTCGCGGGTTACTGCTCCCGATGTCATCACTTGATCCATCGAGGCCTGCTCGACGCGGCGCCCGCACACCAACAAGACACGCTCCTGGCCGCATAGGCCTGCCCGCCGTCAGCCGACAGCGCGCAACGTGTCACCCAGGTGTTGTTCGAGTCGGGGTAGGAGTCGGCTGCGGATCGTCGCGGCCTCCAGGCTCCCAGCGACCTCGTCGAACGCTGCCTCGAAGGCCTCAAGCAGTCGCTCGGCCAGGTGGCGAACACGGTCAACGCGCTCGGTGGGATCGAGATGGAGCTGTCGGGCGTGGCGTTCCCATTCGGCGCGACCGACGGAGCCGAGACGCCGCTGCCCGCCGATCGACATCGCCACTGTCCGCTCGGCGGCCTCGGCGCCATAGGGGAGGCCGGAGGCGACGTCGTAGAGCGGGGTGAGGCGTCGTTGGCCCGCTGCGTAGAGCAGGGCGTAGTTCTTCGCGTGGCCGTCGTTCGACCCGGAGAGGTAGTTGAAGATCAGCGCGTCGGACAGGCGCCGGACGTCGGCGGGACGCAGAAGCGTCGCGATGTCAGCCGCCGAAGGACCGCCGTCCTGCTCGTACTTGCTCGATGGCATGACGCCGAGCGCTTGACACAGGTCGACCTGATGCCATCGGCGGACGCCGTCAGCGGTGACGACTCGGTCGAACCGTTCGACGACGATCCCGCCGACGCCTCCCGGCTCGACGTACTCGGTGCGGGCGACGGCGAGGCCGCAGCGCGCGGCGGCGCGCATCGTGACGTGCTCGACCAACGCCTGCCCGCGCATGCGACGGATGCCCGGTTTCACGATGTGGGTCGTCGCCGCCGAGCCGGTGGCGGTGAGCCATTGCCCGTCGAGTCGGGCGACGGCGAACTTATCCTGGTAGCCGTCCAGGCTCCAGTGCTCGCCCGGTAGCGTCCACTCCGGTTCTCCGTCGGCGAGTTCGGTGAGTCGGTCGTCGAAGGCGGTCTCGCTCATGGGCGCGTACGTCTCTGGGCGTTCGAGCTCGTCGGAGCGTTCGGGTGCGATGAACTGCACGGCTCCCGGGCAATCCAGCCCCATGTGGGTCAGCAGGTCGAAGTCCGATGTGGTGGTGCCGAGGTCGTGCGCCCATCGTTCGCGGACTTCGGGGCGTTCGGGCAGGAGTCCGGCGACGAACGACGTGATCGCGCGACTGGAGGCGGCGTGGCCTGTGGGCAGGCGCGGCGAGAGTTCCAGGCCGTCGTCGGCGGCCTGGGGTGTGTACTCGAAGGAGAGTCGCCCGCGCGGGCCTCGCGTCAGTGTTCCCGTGTGACGTCCGAGCAGATAGACCGCCAGCTCGTCAGTCATCGATCTCACCGAACAGTCGCCGGAGGTGGTCGGCGTCGGTGGAGTCGGTCGGCGTTTCGTCGCGGACCTCGACGCGTTGTCCGAGGGTGTCGAGGACGGCGAGGACTTTGACCAGCTCGGCGCGCGGGTGTCCGTCCTCCAGCCGGATCAGCCAGGCGCGGGAGACTCCGGAGCGTCGGGCCAACTCCGCCTGGGAGAGGCCACGGTCGTGTCGAGCGGTGCGCACACTGTTGCCGAGGTCGGCGACCGTGGAGATGGCGAACATGATGTCACGGTACGGTGACATTCATGCTATGTCAACGAACCATGACATAGCGACCGTGGTCACCCGCCGACGAACACGCAGAACGGATGGCCGGCGGGGTCGGCGTAGACGGACAGCGGTTCCTCGTCGGCTTCGACGATGACCCGGCCGCCGAGCGCCAGGACGCGCTCGTGCTGGGCGAGCAGTTCCTCCTCTGTCTGGACGAGCAGGTCGAGGTGCATCTGCTGAGGCACCTCGTCGGACGGCCAGGTCGATGGCGTCAACTCGGCCACCTGCTGGAAGGCGATACGCAGGGCGCCGCCGTGTCCGATGAGCACGAGCCAGTCGTCGCCGCGCGGGTCCGGCTCGCCCTCGGCCGGCGGCTCGTCGCCGAGCCGGTAGGAGTAGCCCAGCAGCTCACGGTAGAACTCGGCTAGGCCGCGCGCGTCCGTCGTGTCGAGCACCACGGAGTTGAGGATCGGGTAGGTGGTGGTCATGAGTCCATGGTGGCGTGAACCGCCTGACGGGGTCGTGAATTCCAGTACGTGGACGGCATGACCGTTCCTGTGAAGGGTCAACCGCTGAACCGAACATGTCCGATCCCGCCGATACTCTTCGGTCCATGAGACGCCGAGTGCCGACCAAACGGTGGTCACGATCTCGTCGTTCGGTCCGGGCGGGTGCGGCTGTTGTGATCGTCCTTGCGTTCATCAGTCCTCTCGACGGGCGTCTGAGCGATCATCTCGACGGTCCGTGTGACCCGGTGGATCGTGACGTGGTCGTGGTGGTGGACTCACTCGAGGTGAGCGGCATGGCCGGATTCACGCAACGGCACGAGTCCATCAGCATCTCTCTCATCAACGGGCTGCCTCCGCAGGCTCGTATGGCCGTGGTGTCGGCGGATGGCGAAGGATGGCGAGTCGAGGGTCTCACCAAGAAACGTGAGAAGTTGGTCGACGCGGTGGTCGATGGAGAATACGAAGGCCCGGCGGATGTTCTTGAGGGAGTTCGGGCCGCCGTCGACGAACTCGCGGAAGGAGCGAGCGAACAGCGAGACCAGGTGGTGATCGCGTTCACCGACGAGATCGACGCCGACGATGCGAGGTTGGACGTCATCACCGATGACTCGCCCGCCGACATCGTGATCGTCGCCGGAGGTGTTTCAGCGGACCAGGAGATTCTCGACCATTTCGTCAAGGATTTTGGCGGCGGTTACTCGGTGGTGCGATCAACGGCGCCGCTCGTCGTAGATGAAGCGGCGAGAGGGGAGTGGCCCGACGCTGACGGCGACGGGCTCGCAGACTGCCTGGAGGAACGTGGCGCATGGGATAACGAGGGCGGCTTTCATGTGACCGACCCTGCGCGCGCGGACACTGATGGCGATGGCTTGACAGATGGTCAAGAGGTGACCAACGACCTCGACTCGTTCGGATCGTCGGGCGCCGCTGATCTGCTCGCGCAGGAACTGGGGCTTGTCGGTCTGCGTTATGTCGTGTCAGATCCGACGAAGAGCGACACCGACGGTGACGGATTGGCTGACGCGCATGAGTTCGAGGCGGGGACCGGCCCGTGGGAGCCGGACTCTGACGACGATGGTCTGACCGACGGTGACGAGTGGGACATGTACCTCACCGATCCATTAGATAGCGATAGCGATGGCGACAGCCATGACGACCAGTGGGAGGTCGATCACTTCGATACCGGATTCGATCCGAACGTTGACGACACGACGATGACCCCTATGGGATACGTGAAGGCGTTCGTGGCGGGTGCGAGTTGTCCCGACGGCGCGGATTGGTGTCAGGGTGATTCGGCCGCCTTTCTCGCGGGTTCCATCAGCGGCGGTTTCTTCGTGTACAAAGATGTCGCCGATCTTCTGGGGAATTTGATGGAACTCGATGTCGTCGGGGCCGGCTTGGCGATAGGAGGACTTCTTCCCGTCGCGGGCGACGCCGCGTCAGTGGTGGCAAAGACGGTCCGTTTCCTGAACCGTGTGCCTCGTGGACGACAATTGGACGGGCTGGCGTATGTCATGAAGTCTGGCACCGTGCCGAAGTCCGCGCGCAAGGAGATTCTCGCCCGATTTTATGGCGAGGCGTGGCGCTCTTTGAAGGATGAGGGGCTGCACGCGGGAGTGGCTCTTGCGATGGCGAGTCAGCGTGTCGATCTACGTGATGTCGCCAACGCTGTTCAGAAGGCGCGCAAGGTGGTGAAGGCCTCAGAACACTTCATCGATGAGTCGCAGGCGGTCGAGCATTTCGTCGGACTCGGCGGAGAATGGCAGACCGATGTCGTTGTCGTCGGTCCGGGTGACGCGCCGTCGAGCACGGCGAGTATCCGGGTGATCGACGTCTACGATCCGGTTTCCCAGGAAGCCGGCGAGGTCAGGACAGGGCATGTCCGGGCGACGAAGTCGCTACGCCGTCAACTGGCGAACGACGTCGCGCTACGTGATGACCCGGCGACCGAGGTCGATGAGATCGTGTGGCATTTCTACCCCGATGAGGAAGGCCAGGTGGGACCTGACGAGGAGGTCGTCGAGCTGCTGGCTCAGAACTCGATTCCCTACACGATGAATCTTCCGGAGGAGTGAGTCGGCGGTCGGGGAGGAAAGAGCGCAGGACCGTCGTGTGGTCGCGTTTTTGGTCGGCGGCGGGTGGCACGATGGCGGGCATGACCGTCTGGAAGGACTCGCTATGAGAATCGACACGCTGCTCGACGTGCACCTCGTCGCGCACGAGTCCGAGGACGAGGTCGCCGTCCTCGTCGACCTGGAGGCGCCCGCGGCCGCCGAGGACGCCGAGCGTCTGCCCGCCTCGCTGCAGGTCGTCCTCGACCGGTCCGGTTCGATGGCGGGCGCTCCTCTGGAAGGGGCGAAGAAGGCGCTCGCGGCCTTGGCGCGTCGCCTGGAACCGACGGACAATTTCGGTCTCGTCGTCTTCGACCACTCCGCCGCGGTCGTGGTCCCGGCGGGTCCGTTGACCGACAAGACGGAGGTCGTGCGACTGATCGAGGGGGTCCGGCCCGGAGGCACGACGGATCTGTCGGCCGGCTACCTGCGCGGGCTGCGTGAGATCCGTCGGGTCGCAGGCGAGGCGGGAGGCACGGTGTTGGTGATCTCCGACGGCCACGTCAACGTCGGCGTGCGCGCCGCCGACGAGTTCGCGGGGGTCGCGGCGAAGGCGTACGGTGAGCGGATCGTGACCTCGACGCTGGGCTACGGCCAAGGCTACGACGAGAGCCTCCTCTCGGCGATCTCTCGCTCCGGTTCGGGCAACCACGTGTTCGCCGACGACCCCGACGCGGCGGGCTCCGCCATCGCCGGCGAGGCGACCGGACTGCTCGACAAAGTGGTGCAGGCCATCTCGCTGACGATCACGGTCGAGCCGTCGGTGGAGTTCGCGCGGCTCTACAACGATCTGCCGACGACGCGGACTGACGACGGACGGATCATGGTCGAGTTGGGCGACCTGTACGCCCGGGAGGGGCGCAAAGTGCTCCTGAAGTTCGCGGTGCCCGCGATGAAGACCCTCGGCCTGTCCCGGATCGCGACCTTCGAGCTCGCCTACGTCGAGTTGCCGGCTCTGGTCGAGCAGGTCGCGTCGCTGCCGATCATGGTCAACGTCGTCCCCGGCGCCGAGGCGGCCGGCCGTGTGCCGCATCCGACGGTCCATTCCGAGGTGCTCTTCCAGGAGGCCCAGGACGTCAAACGTCAGGCGTCGGAGGCGTACGAGCGTGGCGAGTTCGAGTGCGGGCAGCGTCTGATCGGCGAGACGCGGACGCGGTTGGCCGCCTCGCTGGTGGCGGCGCCGGACGCGCTCAAGCCCGAGATCAGCGCCGAGCTGGCCGAGGTCGAGCGGCTGGAGGAGCACGGCCGGGCGGCGGGTCGTCGCGGCGCCTCGCGTATGTCGAAGATGAGCCGCGAGTCCTACCACCGGGGCAGCCGCCAGCGGGGCCGGTCCAGCTGAGGCGTGTGCCGGAATCGGGAGTCAGCGAGGCCACGACGACGAAACCCGGCTCCGACGCCCGTCGACTCGCTCGACCGCGTATTTCCCTCGGGCACGGGTGGCCAACGACTGGCAGTAGTCATCCTCCGAACAGGGAATCTCAGGTGCTGTGGCACTGGACACAGCGCGATGGCTGAGGGCGCGGGTCGGACCTGCCAGGATGGGGGAATGAAGACGGTGCGGGAGACCTCCGAGATCGGGGCGATCCCGACGATCCCCAATCTCATCACGGTGATCCGCACGGTCGTGGCGGTCGGACTGGCGGCCTACGCGCTCACCATCGACGACCCGCTGCGATGGGTGGTCGCGGCCTATCTCGTCTACTACCTCGGCGACAGCCTCGACGGCCTGACCGCCCGCGTGCTCGACCAGGAGACCCGCGCCGGAGCCATCCACGACATCGTCAGCGACCGTCTCTGCACCGCCCTGTGCGCGGCCAACCTCATGGTGCTGCAGCCCGACCTCTGGCCGGCGATCGTCGTCTTCCTGCTGAACTTCATGGTGCTCGACTGCCTGCTGTCGATGTCGTTCCTGCTGTGGCCGATCGTCAGCCCGAACCACTTCTTCGCCGTCGACCGCCAGGTCTTCGTCATGAACTGGTCGCACCCGGCCAAGGCGCTCAACAACATCGGCATCATCGTCGCGGTCGTCATCGGCTCGCTGCCCGTCGCGCTGGTCATCGTGCTCGCGCAGATCTCGGTGAAGATCTGGAGCGCGCGCCGGGTGGTGGCGTTGGTGAGGGAAAGCGAAGCCGCTGCGTGACCGAGCTGGGAGTGCTGCTGGCGGCCTTCGGCTTCGGCATCGCGTCGGCCACGATCCCCGTCTTCAACGCCGAGGCCTATGTGGTCGCCAACGTCGTCGCCTTCGGTCCGGCGATGGCCGTCGGCATGGTCACGGCGCTGTCGGTCGGCACCACCATCGGCAAGGTGATCGTCTTCCACGGCGGTCGCAGCGGCAAGGAGTTCGTCGGGCGGCGCCGGGAGCAGAAGCCGGCGACCGGGCCGGTGCGGCGCTGGCTGCGTCGGGTCAACGACATGCTGATGTCCTGGCTGGAACACCGGTTCCTGGGCGCGGTGACCGTGCTGGCGGCCTCATTCGTCGGCGTCCCGCCGTTGTTGCTGGTGGCGTTCGTGGCCGGTATGTCGCGACAGAACGTCTGGCTGTTCGCGGCGGCGGTGTTCGTCGGACGCGTGGCCCGCTTCGGGCTGATCGCCGGGGGAGTGGTCGCCGTCAGCGAGGGCGGGTAGCCTAGGGCGGTGCTGATTCAACGAGAGTGACGTGGCCTCCGCTCTGACGCCTTCCCACTTCTCACTGAAAGCACTCGATGATCACCGTCTCCCAGGTGGAGCTGCGCTTCGGCGCGCGCGTCCTGATGTCCGACGTCTCCTTCCGGGTCGCCCCCGGCGACAAGATCGGCCTGGTCGGCCGCAACGGCGCCGGCAAGACCACCCTGACTCGGATGCTGGCCGGGGCGGGCGGCGAGCCGTCGGCCGGGTCGATCTCCCGCACCGGCAAGATCGGCTATCTGCCGCAGGATCCGCGCAACGGCGACCTCTCGGTCACCGCCCGCGACCGCATCCTGTCGGCGCGCGGCCTCGACGACGCGATCCGCCGGCTGCGCAAGGCGGAGGGCGACATGGGCTCGTCCGACAGCGCGGTCGCGGAGAAGGCGATGGCCTCCTACGACCGCGCCGACGCGGAGTTCCAATCGGCCGGAGGCTACGCCGCCGAGGCCGAGGCCGCGACCATCGCGCACGCCGTCGGGCTGCCCGACCGGGTGCTGGCGCAGAAGTTGGAGACGCTGTCGGGCGGTCAGCGCCGCCGCATCGAGCTGGCCCGCATCCTGTTCAGCGACGCCGAGATCATGCTGCTCGACGAGCCGACCAACCACCTCGACGCCGACTCGATCACCTGGCTGCGCGGCTTCCTGCAGAACTACTCCGGCGGCCTCATCGTCATCAGCCACGACGTCGACCTGATCGAGGAGACCGTCAACAAGGTCTTCTACCTCGACGCCAACCGAGCCACCATCGACGTCTACAACATGGGCTGGAAGCACTACCTGCGCCAGCGTGAGACCGACGAGGCGCGGCGCAAGCGCGAGCGGGAGATCACCACGAAGACCGCCGAGCGGCTGACGATGCAGGCCAACAAGATGCGCGCGAAGGCGTCGAAGGCGTCGGCCGCCCAGCAGATGCTGCGCCGCGCCGAGCAGATGATGGCCGGCCTGGAGGGCGAGCGCCAGGTCGAGCAGGTCGCCAAGATCGACTTCCCCAAGCCCGCGCCGTGCGGCAAGACCCCGCTCATGGCCGAGGAGTTGTCGAAGTCGTACGGGTCGCTGGAGATCTTCACCGACGTCAGCCTCGCCATCGACCGGGGGAGCCGGGTCGTCGTGCTCGGCCTCAACGGCGCGGGCAAGACGACCTTGCTGCGCATGCTCGCCGGCGAGATCGAGTCCGACACCGGTGAGATCCAGCCGGGCCACGGTCTCAAGATCGGCTATTTCGCCCAGGAGCACGAGACGCTCGACCCTGCGAAGACCGTGTTGCAGAACATGCAGGCCAGCGCCCCGGAGTTGACCGACACGCAGGCGCGCAGCGTGCTCGGCGCGTTCCTGTTCACCGGCGACGACGCCGACAAGCCCGCCGCGGTGCTCTCCGGCGGCGAGAAGACCCGGCTCGCGCTCGCCGGGCTCATCGTCTCCAGCGCGAACGTGCTGCTGCTTGACGAGCCCACCAACAACCTCGACCCCGCCTCTCGCGAGGAGGTGCTGTCGGCGATCCGCCGCTACACCGGCGCCATCGTGCTCGTCACCCACGACGAGGGAGCCGTCCAGGCCTTGGAGCCCGACCGGGTGCTGCTGCTGCCCGACGGCGACGAGGACCTCTGGAACGACGACTACGCGGACTTGATCGCGCTGGCCTGAGCGGCGTTCTTGCGGCGTTCGATCCGCTCGGCGCGGGCGAACCAGAAGTAGCCGACGACAGCGAGCGACGCGAAGAACCACCACTGGAGCCCGTAGAAGAAGTGCGGGCCTTGGCTGAGGTCGGGGACCGGCTCGGCCTGCAGGCCGTCGGTCGTCGGCGTCTGCTCCTGCAGGTTCACATAGCCCGAGCGCAGATCGTAGGGGAGGTCGTCGGCGATGCCGACCGACGAGACGGCCCGGATCTGGCCGTCGTGGACCCGCACCGCGTCGCCGGCGGCGCCGCTGTCGACGCGCAGCCAGCCGGACACCTCGACCTCGCCCTCCGGCGGCTCGGGGATCGCCTCGGGGCGCTCGTTCGTGCGCTCGGTGTCGATGAAGCCCCGGTCCACCAGCAGCGCGGTTCCGTCGGACAGGACGAGCGGGGTGACCACGTCGACGCCGGGACGCCCGTCGCGGCTCATGTACTTCACGGTGACCTCGTGGTCGACGTCGTAGCGGCCGGTGGCGGACACGACGGTCCACTCCTGGCCGGCGTCCACGGTGTCGCCGGGGGCCACCACCTCGTCGAGCGGCACGGGCTCGCTGCCGAGGTGGGCCTCGATCAGCGTGTTGCGCTCCAAGCGGTCGTCGACCTTGCCGAACTGCCACAGGCCCAATCTCACGCAGACGCCCGCGAGCAGCACGACGAAGATCGCGAAGCCGATCCAGCGGGCCGAGGCGAGGAAGCGCCACTCACTCATCGGCGGACCCGAGCGGCTCGGTCTCCCGCCAGAAGCCGCGCGCCGAGAGGAACGACTGCAGGTGGTCGCGGTGGTCGGGGCAGGCCAGCCAGATCTTGCGACGGTCGGGGGTGTGGATCTTGGGGTTGTTCCAGCGGACCTCGACGGCGGCCGGGGCGGCGCAGCCCTTGGCCGAGCAGGTCAGTTCCGGCGCCGCGCCGTCGGCGCTCACAGCTCGTTCGGGGCGTCGGAGCGCGACCCGATGGCGTGGTGCTCCATCGGCACGAAGTCCGATCCGCTGGCGCCGCGCATACGCACGCCCGCGTTGGCGAGGACCACCGAGACGTAGGGCAGCACGATCGCGCCGACGATGAGCACCCAGCGCAGCGGCCCCTCGACGAGGCACGCGCCGATGAAGCACGCGGTGCGGATCGACATGGAGACGATGTAGCGACGCTCCCGCGCGCCCATCGCGTCGCTGGGGGCCTCCGGCGCGGTGGTGATGACCGCGACCTCATCATCTCGCTGCTTCACCCCCTCAGCCTACGCCCTGGCCCCCCGGCAGCAGGCATGATGGGACCATGAGCAACCGCACCTACCGCATCACCGAGATCGTCGGCACCTCCCCGGACGGCGTCACCGAGGCCATCGAGAACGGCATCTACCGCGCCGGACAGACGCTGCGCCACCTGGACTGGTTCGAGGTCCAGGGCATCCGCGGTCAGATCGCCGACACGGACGTCTCGCACTACCAAGTGACGATGAAGATCGGCTTCCGCCTCGAAGACGACGAGTGAGCGCTCGCGGCTGACAGTCGTAAGGCGGTCGCTCCCGGCGGCAAGATCAGCGGCCGTCGGCCGCGTCGGCGGCCTCGACCTCCTCACGGGTGATGCCCATGAGGTAGACGATGGTGTCGAGGTAGGGGACGTTCACGGAGGTGCGGGCCTGGTCGCGGACGGTCGGCTTGGCGTTGAAGGCGATGCCGAGGCCGGCCGCCGCCAGCATGTCGAGGTCGTTGGCGCCGTCGCCGATGGCCACGGTGTTCTTGACCGGGATGCCCGCGTCGGCGGCGAACTCGCGCAGCGCCCGCGCTTTGCCGGCCCGGTCCACGACCTCGCCGAGCACCTTGCCCGTGAGCGCCCCGTCGACGACCTCCAGGTCGTTGGCGCGGTAGTAGTCGATGCCCAGTTCGGCGGCGATCTTCTCGATGATCGGGGTGAAACCGCCGCTGACCAGCGCGAACCGGTAGCCGAGACGCTTCAGCGTCCGGATCATCGTGCGCGCGCCGGGGGCGTAGGACAGCGAGTCGTACACCTCGTCGAGCGCCGACGCCGGAACGCCTGCCAGCCTCGCCACCCGCTCGTGCAGCGACTGGGCGAAGTCGAGCTCGCCGCGCATCGCCCGCTCGGTGACCTCCGCGACCTCCGCCTCGCAACCCGCGTGCGCGGCCAGCATCTCGATGACCTCGCCCTGGACCAGCGTCGAGTCGACGTCCATCACGACGAGCCGCTGCGCGTGCCGCAAGATGCCGTTCTCCTGCACCGCGACGTCGACGCCCTGCTCATAGGCGACCCGCGCGAGCGACGCCTGCAGGACGTCGGGGTCGGCGCCGCTGACCTCCATGCGGATCGCCGTCACCGGATAGCGCGCCATGCGCACGATGCGGTCGATGTTGCCGTGGTCGGCGCGGATCTGCGCGGTCAGCGCCGCCAGCGCGTGCGGCCGCATCGGCGCGCCGAGGATGACGACCTGCGCCCGGCCGACCCGGCGCGGCCGGTTGTCGCCGACGCCGCGCTCCAAGGTCACCGTCAGGTTCAGCGACGCCCCGAGCTCGCGGACTTTCTCCTCGAGCGGCGTGTCCTCGCCTGGGTCGGTCACGAGGACGCTCAGCACCAGCTGTCCGCGCACGACCAGCTGCTCGACGTCGATGACCTCCAGGTCGAAGCCGTCCAGCACGCCGAACAGCCGCGTCGACACGCCCTTCTGGTCGGGACCGACCAGCGTCACGAGGACCGTCGGGTCGGTGAGGTGGGGGACGGGCGTGTGGCTGGTCATCGCCACGAGATTAGCGCGATAGGTTGGTCCCCGGAGATGGCGCACACCAGGGAGGGACTATGACGCCCGCGATCGAGTTGTCGCAGGTCACCGTGACGCGTTCCGGCGCGGTCCTGCTCGACGGCGTCGACTGGGAGGTCGTCGAGGGACAGCGCTGGGTGGTGCTCGGCCCCAACGGCGCGGGCAAGACCACGCTCATGCAGATCGCCAGCGCGAACTCCTTCCCGAGCTCCGGACGGGCCGCGGTGCTCGGCCACGAGCTCGGCACGGTCGACGTCTTCGAGCTGCGCACCCGCATCGGCCACACCAGCCTCACCGTCGCCGACCAGATCCCGGCCACCGAGGTCGTCCGCGACGCCGTGCTCTCGGCGGCCCACGGCGTCACCGGACGCTGGCGTGAGGAGTACGACGACGTCGACACCACGCAAGCCGACCAGATCATCGGCGAGATGGGCATCGCCCGACTGGCTCACCGCACCTTCGGCACGCTGTCCGAGGGGGAGCGCAAGCGGGTGCTCGTCGCCCGGGCGCTGATGACCGACCCGGAGATGATCGTGCTCGACGAGCCCGCCGCCGGCCTCGACCTCGGCGCGCGGGAGGATCTTGTCGCCAGCCTGCAGAACCTCGCCTCCGACGCCGCCGCGCCGGTGCTGGTGCTGGTCACCCACCACGTCGAGGAGATCCCGCCCGGCTTCACCCACGTGCTGTTGCTGCGCGAGGGACGCGTCGTGGCCTCCGGGCCCATCGCCGAGACGCTGACGTCGGAGAACCTGTCGCAGACCTTCGGCACCGCCTTGGAGCTGTCCAGCGACGACGGCCGCCACACCGCGCGCCGCGTGCGTTACGGTCGTCGTGCGGCCCGACGGAAAGAGTGAGCATGCTCGACTGGATCAAAGACAATCTCTGGCTGACATGGGTCGGCATCGCCAGCCTGCTCGCGGTCGCCGAGCTGATGAGCCTCGACCTCGTGCTGCTGATGTTCGCCGTCGCGGCGCTCGCCGCCGCGGGCACGGCCACCTTCGCGCCCGACTGGGTCACCCTCATCGTCTTCGGCGTGGTGTCGCTGCTGCTGCTCGCGTTCATCCGTCCGCGTTTCACCCGCAAACTGCACGCCGGTCCGACCCTCACCGTCGGCCACCACAATCTGGTCGGACGCACCGCTATCGTCGACGAGCCGGTCAGCGAGTTCTCCGGCCGGGTCACCATCGACGGCGAGCTGTGGACCGCCCGCGCGGCGTCGGGGGAACATTTCGACGCCGGAACTCATCTGCAGGTCGTCAGCATCGACGGGGCCACGGCGTACGTGGCCGGAAAGGAGTCATCGTGATCGCCTCGGTCGCCTTGATCTTCGCGTTCTTCTTCATCGCGCTCGCCATCGTCATCGTGGCGATGTCGTTCAAGATCGTCCCGCAGCAACGCGCGGGCATCGTCGAACGGCTCGGCAAGTACCGCACCACCCTCGACTCGGGCCCGCACCTCATCGTGCCCTTCCTCGACCGGCTCAAGTACGTCATCGACCAGCGCGAGCAGGTCGTGTCGTTCCCGCCCCAGGACGTCATCACCGAGGACAACCTGACGGTCTCGATCGACACCGTCATCTACTTCACGGTCAACAACCCGGTGTCGGCGACCTACGAGATCGTCAACTACATCGAGGCGATCCACCAGCTCACCATGACCACGCTGCGCAACATCATCGGCGGCATGACGCTGGAGCACGCGCTCACCGGCCGCGACCAGATCAACCGCACCCTCGGCGCCGAGCTGGACGCCGCGACGAGCCGCTGGGGCATCAAGGTCAGCCGGGTCGAGCTCAAGAGCATCGACCCGCCGGCCACCATCATCGACGCGATGGAGAAGCAGATGCGCGCCGAGCGCGACCGTCGCGCCGCGATCCTCACCGCCGAGGGCGAGCGTCAGTCGGCCATCCTCACCGCCGAGGGCCAGAAGCAGTCGCAGATCCTGACCGCCGAGGGCGAGAAGCAGGCTGCCATCTTGTCGGCCGAGGGCGAGAAGCAGGCGGCGATCCTCAAGGCCCAGGGCGAGGGGCGCGCCATCGAGACCGTCTTCCAGGCGATCCACAACGGCAACCCCGACCAGAAGCTGCTGTCGTACCAGTACCTGCAGACGCTGCCGAAGATCGCCGGCGGCGAGAACGCCTCGACCTGGATCATCCCGGCCGAGCTGACCAAGGCGCTCGGCACGCTGGGAGGCGCCATCGGGACGATCCCCGTCGACGGCGGCGGCTCGAAGAAGCCGGTCGACCTCGACGAGGAGGTCGTCGTCCCGTCGACCATCGACACCTCCGAGGCCGTCGAGGAGGCCCTGGAGGCGGCCAAACTGGCCGAGAACCCGGGCACGCCCGTGGCGGGCGGAGAGGCCCCGCCGCCCCCGCGGCAGGCCTGATGCGGGACTTCGACGCCGACGAACGCGCTGCGGTCTACCGGGTCATCGCCGAGCGTCGCGACATGCGGCACTTCGACGGAGGCTCGGTCGACCCCGCCGTGCTCCGGAGGCTGCTCGAGGCCGCGAACGCGGCGCCGAGCGTCGGTCTCATGGCGCCGTGGCGATTCGTCCGCGTCGTGCGACCCGAGACCCGTGAGGCGATCGCCCGGCTGGTCGACATCGAGCGCGAGCACACCGCCGAGGCGCTCGGCGGGAGGGCTGCGGAGTTCCTGCGGCTCAAGGTCGAAGGCGTGCGCGACTGTGCTGAGCTGCTGGTCGTGTCCGTCACGGGAGATCGTGATCGTCATGTCTTCGGGCGTCGCACCATGCCGCACATGGACCTGGCCTCGGTCGCGTGCGCGATCCAGAATCTGTGGCTCGCGGCGCGCGCCGAGAACCTCGGCATGGGCTGGGTGTCGCTGTTCGAGCCGACGGAACTGGCCGCCCTCCTCGAGCTTCCCGAGGGCGACGAGCCGGTGGCGGTGCTGTGCCTGGGTCCCGTCGAGCGCTTCTACGACCGGCCGATGCTCGTCGAGCAACGCTGGGCCGAACCCCGGCCGCTCGAGGAACTCCTCACGGAGCGCTGAGCGACCGGGCGGTCCGGAGGGTCAGTGCTGGTAGGTGCCGGTGACGATGGCACGGCCGAGGGTCTTGAATGCGAGGTTGAAGCCGACCACCGCCGGGCTGGCGTCGCCGTCGACGCCGAGCGTGGGCTCGCTGACCGCGTGCACGACGAAGAAGTAGCGGTGGACCTGGTCGCCCTCGGGCGGGGCGGCGCCGCCGAAGTCGCGCGTGCCGAAGTCGTTGCGGACGTGGAAGGCGCCGCCGGGCAGCGTGTCGTCGCTCGCTCCGGCGCCGGTGGCGAGGCTGGCGACGTCGGCGGGGATGTCGACGGCCACCCAGTGCCAGAAACCGGAGGGGATCGGGGCGTCGGGGTCGAAGCAGGTCACGACATAGGACCGCGTTCCCTCCGGCGCGCCCGACCACGACAGCTGGGGCGAGGTGTTGCCGTGCGCGTACACCTGATCGTCCTTGACCGGGGCGCCGTCGGTCACGTCCTCGCTGGTCACGGTGAAGCTCGCGGCGGCGGGCAGCAGCGGATAGGGGTCCGGGGTCACGGGGCGTTCGAGGCTCATGCCGCCTAACCTAGCGCCGTGGCGACCATGTGTGAAGTGTCCGCGGACGACGAGCGGCTGCGCGACTACGTGAGCCTGCGCGACGTCAGCCTGCGCAAGCTGTTGGAGACCGATCGCGGCATCTACCTCGCCGAGGGGGAGAAGGTGGTGCGCCGGGCGGTCGAGGCCGGGCACGCCCCGCGCTCGTTCCTGATGTCGCCGCGCTGGCTCGACAGCCTGGGCGACGTGCTCGCCGCGACCGAAGCCCCCTGCTACGTGCTGGACGACGACGCCGTCGAGCGGATCACCGGCTTCCACGTGCACCGGGGCGCGCTCGCGGCGATGCACCGGCCGGAGCTGCCGTCGTCCGCCGAGGTGCTCGACGGCGCGCGGCGGGTCGTGGTCTTGGAGGACCTGGCCGACCACACGAACGTCGGGGCGATCTTCCGCACGGTCGCGGCGCTCGGCTGGGACGGCGTGCTGCTGTCGCCGCGCTGCGCCGACCCTCTGTACCGGCGGGCGATCAAGGTGGCGATGGGCGCGGTGTTCCAGTTGCCCTACGCCCGCCTGGAGGACTGGTACGGCGCGCCGGAGCTGTTGCGCGAGGCGGGCTTCCAGACGGTCGCAATGACGTTGGGACACGGCGCTGTCCCGCTCGACCAGGTGCCGACCGACCGGCCGCTCGCGCTGGTGCTCGGCTCGGAAGGACACGGTTTGTCGCCGCGCTGGGAGCACGAGAGCCTGGTCCGCGCGACGATCCCGATGAACCCGGCCATCGACTCGCTCAACGTCGCCGCCTCGGTCGCCATCGCCTGCTGGGAGCTGCGGCCGACGTCTGGTTAGGATCGTCGCATGTCCTTTTGGCAGATCTTTCTGGCCCTCCTCGGCGTGCTGGCCCTGGTGGTCGTGCTGTTGTGGGTGTTCCGGCCTGAGCTGGACCGGGGTCCGACGCCGCCGCCGACCCCTCCGGTTCTGCTGTCGCTCGACGACGCGACCCGTGCCGAGATCGACCGGCTCGTCGCCGCCGGCAGGTCGGTCCATGCGATCAAGCTGCTGCTCGACCGGACCGGCCTGAGTCTGAAAGAGGCCAAGGACGCCGTCGAGAGCGGGAGCTACCGGACCGGGGCGAGCGGCGAGCCGCCACGTCCCCCGTCCGTCGCGGACCGGGATCTCGCCATCGGCGCCCGCGCCGTCTGTGAGGCCTCCGGTCCGATCGCGGCCGTCACGTACGTCCGCGAGCACACCGGCTGGGGCCTGGCCGAGGCGAAGGCCTACGTCGACCGCCTGGGGTGAGCGGGGCTCGTGGTTGGAGGTCGAATGCGTTGATGATCGCCTCAGAGAGTCTGTGTTCGTGGTCCGGGTGGGGGAATCCGAGTTGTCGGCCAAGGTCGGGCACGAGAATGGTGTTGATGTTGTCGAGGGTGATGATCGGGTCGTGATCGGGTCCGTTGCGGATGCCGACGGGAAGTTCGGTCGGCGGTCCGCGGACGGTCGGCGTGATGGGCGCGACCGTCGTATTGGTCAGATGAGGTCAGATCGTCTCTCGCGTCGGAAGGGGCACTGGATCGTGTTTGGCGCGGGGCGCGCGAGGTGGGTCGGTCGCATGTGTTCAGTCCGGGTCGGGTGGCGTGCGTCCGGCGTGTCGAGCCGGTCCGGTGAACTCGTCGTCGGTTGGTGAGCGTTTGAGGTTCTCCGTATCGGCCGACGTCTCGTCTGGTGGCGCTTCTCGCGTTCTAACGCGCGTCGTACGACGACGGCGCGATTCGCAGCGCGTCCGGCGGCGGCCTTCGGCGTCGATGTGGTTGGCGATGTCGTCAGGGAGTCGAACGGCGATCTGAGCGCTCATGGGCCGATGGCAGCGCGCCGGCATGCGGATTGGCGCCAATTGCCGCCGTTGGCAACGGAGACACCACCTTCGACGTGAAGCGGTGACACACCGATTGTTTCCTGAAGACACAAAGGCTCCCACCGTTCGGGTGGGAGCCGTGTCCGTGTCCGAGGGGGGACTTGAACGCTAACCCAGAGGTCAGGTCTGGTCGGGCGACGTGAGACCCGCACGCCGACCTTGGGCTCGCACCGCTGTCACCCCAGGGAATCCATGGTACGCCGCCCGCCTGTCACCCGGCGGCCCTGGCGCGCGGCGGGACGGCGGGGGTGCTGAGAGGTCGACGTCCACCTGGTCCTCGCGGCGCGGCGCGGCTGACGGGAAGGCGCGCTGACGCCAGACGTCGACGGGTCGGGACCGAGCCGCACAGGAATGGCCAAGCACGCGCTCGCGGGCCCGGTCGACACAGACCAACGTGAACAGGAGCACCACCATGGCCAGGGACAACAACGTGACGATCGTCGGCAACTTGGGCCGTGATCTCGAGCTCAAGACCACCAAGAAGGGCACGAGCTCGCTCTTCTTCAGCGTGGCGGTCGCCCAGCCGATCTACGGCGACGGCTCCGACGAGCCGGAGGAGCGCACGCACTGGCTCGCGGTGCAGGCCTTCGGGACCCTGGCGGAGAACGCCGCCGAGTCCGTCGGCAAGGGCTCGCGTGTGATCGTCTCGGGCCACCTGGAGAGCTACGAGAAGGAGGTCGTCGACGAGAACGACGACGAGGTCGTCCTCACGATGACCAAGATCGTCGCCGACTCCATCGCCCCCGACCTGCGTTGGGCGACCGCCGAGGTCGAGAAGAACGAGAAGAAGCCGAAGCGCGCCAAGCTCGACGACGAAGACGAGGACAAGCCCGCCCGCAAGTCCCGCTCGCGCCGCAGCCGCGACGACGAGGACGACGACGACTTCGACGAGAAGCCCGCCCGCCGCGGTTCGGGTCGTGGTCGCGGCCGGGCCGCGGACGAGGAGGACGAGGACA
>NZ_JASGEK010000020.1:0-20653 GCF_047606445.1 Aeromicrobium sp.
GCGGACGTCGCCGCCGCGACGGCCCCGGCGTCGTCCGCGCGGACGGCCCCGGCCGAACTCGCCGAAGTCGGCGAACTCGGGGCCGAAGCCGCCGCCGGGGTGGGGGCCGCCTCGGCGGGGTCCACGTGGCGGACGCTCACGGCCGGGGCTGTCGAAGAAGGGGCGGTCGAAGTGTTCGTGAGGGGAGTTCATGCTTCCTCCTGGAAGGTCGTCAACGTGCCGCATGCACGTCGGTGATGTTCTGTTGATGCAATAACGATATATCGGAAAGCTGTCGAAAGCAAGGCCCCGAGAACCGAAGCTCCCGGGGCCTTGGGAAAACGGCGCTCAGCGCTCGAAGTCGAGCACCGTGCCGAGGTCGCGGGGGGCGGCGGGCTGGGCGGGGAGGATCGGGGTCTCGTCGTCATCCCAGCCGTCGTCGAGCGGGTCGGTGTCGGGGAAGTGGCCGAGGTAGGCCATCGCCGCGTCGTGCAGGCGTCCGTTCGTCGCGATGGCGTTGGCGCCCCACGGCCCGTCCTGGCCGGCCAGCGAGGTGAACCGGCCGCCCGCCTCGCGCACGATGACGTCGAGCGGCGCCATGTCCCACAGGTTCAGCTCCGGCTCGGCGGCGATGTCGACCGCGCCCTCGGCCACTAGCATGTACGACCAGAAGTCGCCGTAGGCGCGGGTGCGCCAGCACTGCCGGGTCAGCGCGGCGAAGGACTGCTCCTTGCCGATCTCCTCCCAGCTCTCCACCGAGCTGAACGACAGCGAGGCGTTGGCGAGCGAGCCGACGCCGGAGACCTGCATCGGACGGGCCTTCATCATGGACTTGCCGGTGAACGCGCCGCCGCCCTCGTGCGCCCACCAGCGGCGTCCGAGCGCCGGCGCCGACACCAGGCCGGTGACGATGCGCCCCTCCTCCTCCAGCGCGATGAGCGTCGCCCACACGGGGACGCCGCGCACGAAGTTCGAGGTGCCGTCGATGGGGTCGATGATCCAGCGGCGCGTCGACCCGTCCGTGCCGCCCTCCTCGCCGCCCTCCTCGCCGAAGACCGCGTCGCGGCGGCGGGCGTTGTGCAGCGTGCGCCGCAACGCCTCCTCGACGGCCTGGTCGGCCTCGGTCACCCAGGTCAGGTCCGGCTTGGTCTCGACCCGCAGGTCCAGGTCGCCGAACTTCTCCATCGACAGGTTGTCGGCGGTGTCGGCGAGCACGTGCGCCAGGCGGAGGTCGTCGGCATACGAATGGCTCATGGGTCCAACCTAGTCCTAGAGCGTGTCCCGGCTCTCGACGATACGCCGGAACGACGCCAGTCTCTCGGGCCGCAGCCGCCCCTCGGCCGCCGCGGCGTCGAGCGCGCACTCGGGGTCGCTGGCAGCGTGCGCGCAGCCGCGCGGGCAGTCGGCGGTCAGCTCGGCGAGGTCGGTGAACGCCGTGACGATCCGGCCGACCTCCACATGCGCCAGCCCGAACGACCGGAAACCGGGGGTGTCGATGATGTGCCCGCCGCCGGGCAGGTCGAGCACGACCGCCGAGGTGGAGGTGTGCCGGCCCCGGCCGGTGACCGCGTTGACGTGGCTCGTCGTGCGGTCGGCGTCGGGCACCAGGTGGTTGACGAGCGTCGACTTGCCGACGCCGCTGTGCCCGATCAGCACGCTCGTGCGGTCGGCGAGGGCCGCGCGCACCGGGTCGAGGTCGGCGTCGGGGTCGACGACCAGCACCGGCACGTCGAGGGGGCTCAGCGCGTCGACCATGACGTCGGGGGAGGCGAGGTCGGCCTTCGTCAGGATCACCAGCGGGTCGAGGCCCGCGTCGTAGGCGGCCACGAGGCAGCGGTCGATGAGCGCCGGGCGCGGCGGCGGGTCGGCCAGCGCCGCCACGACCACGAGCTGGTCGGCGTTCGCCACGACGATGCGCTCGATCGGGTCGTCGTCGTCGGCCGTGCGGCGCAGCTCGGTGGTGCGCGGCTGGACTTCCGCGATCCGGGCGAGCGAGTCCTTGCGTCCCGACACGTCGCCGTCGAGCCGGACGAGGTCGCCGACCACGATGCCGCGCAACTGTCGCGCCTTGGCCGCCGTCACGACCGTCCCGTCGTCGAGGCGGGTGGTGTACCGGCCCCGGTCGACCGTGGTCACCCGGCCGAGCGGCAACGACGAGTAGTCCGGGCGCTCCTTCGTGCGGGGCCGGGTGCGCCGCTTCGGGCGCTCGAACCGCGCGTGCTCGTCGTCGTGCCGGCTCACCGGTCGACCAGCCGCTCCCAGACCGGCGCGAAGTTGGGGTAGGTCTTGACCGTCGTGACGACGTTCTCCACGAAGACGTCGGGCACCTTGAGCGCCAGCACCACGGCGGCGTGCGCCATGCGGTGGTCGTGGTACGTGCGGAAGACGTCGCCGTGCAGCCTTCGGGGCCGGATCTCCAGGCCGTCGTCGAGCTCGTCGACATCGCCGCCGAGCCGTCGGAACTCCGTGGCGAGGGCGGCGAGACGGTCGGTCTCGTGGCCGCGCAGATGGGCGATGCCGGTCAGCCGCGAGGGCGTCTTGGCCAGCGCCGCGACCGCCGCGACGACGGGGGTCAGCTCGCCGACGGCGCCGAGGTCGAGGTCGACGCCGTTCAGCCTCTTCGGGCCGGTGACGACCAGGTCGTCGCCCTCGAACTCGGCCGTGCCGCCGAAGGCCGCGGCGAGGTCGCGCCAGGCGTCGCCGGCCTGGTCGGTCGTGCTCGGCCAGTTGCGGATGCGCACCTCGCCGTGGGTGACGAGCGCCGCCGCGACGAAGACGCCCGCGTTCGACAGGTCCGGCTCGATCTCCACGTCGAGCGCCGACACCGGCCCGGGCGCGACCTGCCAGCGCGGGCCGTCGACCGTCACCTCGACGCCGCGCGAGCGCAGCTGCCGCACCGTCATCGCGATGTGCGGCGCCGAGGGCAGGGTCGTGCCGACGTGGCGCAGGTCGAGTCCCTCGGCGAAGTGCGGGGCGGCCAGCAGCAGCGCCGACACGAACTGGCTGGACGCCGACGCGTCGATCTCCACCGCTCCGCCGACGACGCCGCCGGTTCCGCGCACGGTGAACGGGAGCGTGCCCCGGCCGCCGTCGTCGACCTCCACGCCGAGCGCGCGCAGCGAGCTGATCGTGACGTCCATCGGACGCTCCCGCGCCCGGTCGTCGCCGTCGAAGGTCACCGGCGCGGAGCCGAGCGCGGCCAGCGGCGGCACGAAGCGCATGACCGTGCCGGCCAGGCCGCAGTCGACGGTGACCGGATCGGTCGAGGCCGTGCCGACCGGGTAGATGGTCCAGTCGATGCCGTCGCGCTCCACCCGGGCGCCGAGGGCGGTGAGCGCGCCGATCATGAGCGTGGTGTCGCGGGAGCCGAGCGCCCGGGTCACGGTCGAGGGCCGGTCGGCCACCGCCGCCAGCATGAGCGCCCGGTTCGTCAGCGACTTCGACCCCGGCACCAGGATCGACCCGGTGACCGGCTTCCTCGGAGTGGGCGCCAGCCAGGGCAGCGGGTCAGCCATCGACCCGGTCCTGGCGGGGAGCCTTGTCGCGCAGCGCGTAGAGCAGACCGCCGAGGAGCGAGACGTTCTTGGCGAAGTGGATCTGCTGGTTGGCCCGCTCGGCCGGGTCGGCCTGCTCCCAGAACCGGTGGCCGCGGACCGTCGCCGGGACGAGGCCGAGCGCCAGGAGGAAGGCGGACACGCGAGGCAGGCGGCCGGTGGCCAGTCCGAGCCCCGCGACGACGTTGAGCGCGCCGTGGGCGCGCACCAGGTTCGTCGGCGTCACCGGGAGCGAGGGGGCCAGGGGGGCGACCGCGTCGGCGACCGGGGCCGCGGCCGGCGCGAGGTCGTCCGCTCCGCGCAGCGAGGCCAGCCCGCCGACCACGAACATCGACGCGAGCAGGGGACGTGCCGCGGACCGGATCGACGGCGTGCGCGAGGAGAGGCTCATGGGTCTTTCCTACCGCATGCGGGGCGCTTGTTCGCAGCGATGGCGCCCCTGAGCCGCCAGGCTCAGAGCCAGGGGACGTCGAAGGAGGCGGTGTCGCCCGTGCCGTCGGGGTCGTCCTCGACGGTGAGGGTGACGGTGGCGATAGGGTCGGCGGCCATGAAACGCAGCGAGTAGGCGGGGGCCTCGCCGCCCACGGCGGTGGCCGAGCAGGTGATCGAGAACATGAAGAACCCGGTCGGGTCCGCGCACGACCATCCGTCGCCGACCGACTCGAACCAGACCGGCTGGGAGAAGTCGATCCGGACGGTGAGCTGTTGGTCGGCGACCGTCGGACCGGTGGCGGCGCCGGTGATCGGGAGGGTGAGCGTGCGGAGGTAGTCGCCGCTTCCGTCGGCCGTCTCCGCGAGCTGCGGCGTTCCGAGGGTGAAGTCGGTGGGGGCGGTCGGAGGCGTGGTCGGAGGGGCCTCCGGGGAGCGGTCTCCGTCCGGTGGCGGGGAGTCGGGGCGTCGCGCGACGGGGGCGGCCTCCGGGGCCAGGGCGGGCAACACCGCGCTCGCGACGGCGACGGGAACGGCCGCCGCCGCCATCGGCACGGGCGGGAGCAAGAGAGGACGTCTCGCCGGGTGGTCGGGGAGCGGCCGGGGCGCGTGGTCCTCCGACGCGACGGAGGGGCGGCTGGTCGGCGTCGGCGTCGTGTCGGTCGCGGCGGGGACGCTGCCCATCGCCGCCGTGCCGACGATGACCGCTGCGACGGCGGCCGCGGGAGCCGCGCCCGCCAGGCCGGGGCCGGACCCGGACGTCGGGCTCATGTGGGAGAGCGAGACGCCCGACGCCGCGCCCACGCCGACTATCGGCGCGGCGCCGGCGCCGAGCAGACCGCCGAGGTAGCCGCTGGCGGCCGTGCCGAGCAGCGCCGGGGCGAGGACGGCGGCGAGGTGGTCGTTCACCTCGCGCAGCTCGAGGGCGAGTCCGGCGCAGCGGGCGCAGACGTCGAGATGGGCCTCGACCTTGGCGGTGTCGCGCGCCGACAGGCCGTGGCGGACGTGCGAGCCGAGCTTGCCGATGGCGGCGCGGCAGGCGTCGTCGAGGCTGGGAGCCAGATGCTCTTGCAGGTAGGCGCGGCGCAGCCCTTCGCGGGCGCGGTAGGCCAGGGCGGAGACGCTGTTGGGGGCCATGTCGAGCAGCGGGGCGATCTCGGCCGGGGTCTGCCCTTCGACGTCGAGGTGCCACAAGACGAGCTGCCAGCGCTCCGGCAGCGACTCGAAGGCCCGGCCGGCCGCGCCGCGCTCGAACTTCATCGCCGCCGGGTCGACGAACTCGACCTGTCGGTCGAGGTCGGCCTCGTCCTCGGTCGGACGCTCGCGGGAGGCCGAGCGGAGCGCGTCGATGTGCAGACGGCGGACGGCGGTGAGCAGATACGCACGGAACGCCTCGTTCGGCCCGGCGCCGCGCTGCAGCAGGCTCAGGACTTTGACGAAGGCCTCCGAGACGAGGTCGTCGGCGCCCGCGCCGACCACGAGCTGGCGGGCCAGGCGTTCGGCGGCCAGGCGGTGGCGGGAGAAGAGCACGCCGTAGGCCTCGGTGTCGCCCGCGCGCACGGCGGCGATCAGCTCGGCGTCGCTGGCGGTGACGGCGTCGTCGACGGCGGGCAGCGTGATGGCCATGTCGTCTCCTCTCAACGGCGTCGGCACGAAATTCTCGCAAAAGCCGCGTCATAGACCTGCGGCGAGGTCGTCTCAGACACGAGCATGCCACAGGAAGGGGGATTCGATGCGCGATTTCGGGGTCGCCACGGATGCCTTTCGTCACGCTGTGCTCGGCGGGGAGGCCCATGTCGTGGACGTGGCACTCGAGGTGGGGGCGAGCGCGGCGTCGCAGGACGTGCCGTTGACGGAGGCCCTCGACCGCGTCGCGGAGTCGAGTTCTGACGGGAACCCGCCCTATCAGGTGGTCCGCGCGGTGGTCTCGGGATTCCTGGGGTCCGCGCGGACGGTCGGCGAGGTCGAGTGCCACGATCCGCTCACCTCGCTGTCCTCCGTCGCGCATCTGCGGTCGCGGCTGGACGACGTCTACCGGCAGGCGGCGCACCGGGCCGAGGACCCGCAGTCGACCCACGCGCTGGTGGTGGTCGAGCTGGGACACCGGCCCGGACACGGCTTGGAGGGCGCGCTCATGGCGCTCGAGGTCGCGCACGCGATGGAGACCGCCTACCCGGCCCACGAGACCATCGCCACGTTGGCGCCCGCCCGGTTCGCAGCGCTGCTGCGGTCCGAGGAGGCCGATGTGGTCGGCGTGCGGCTGCTGGGGCGGCTGCTCGACGCGGCGCTGGTCGGCCTGCCGGAGCCCCGCGTGTGGACCGAGCGTCTGCCGAGGTCCGCCGACGGGCTGGCCCACATGGTCGCGCAGCTGACTGTCTGACTGGCGGGACTTATGTGCGGTCGCTACGCCACGGCGCGGACCTCGTCACATCTTCTCGACGACTTCCACGCGACGTTGACCGACGCCGCGCGCCACGTCGTCGTCGACTACAACGTCGCTCCGACGCGCGCCCCGCTGGTCGTGGGCCGTCCCGCCGCCGACGCCGGTCGGGAGCGGCTGCTGGTCAGCGCGGTGTGGGGGCTGCTGCCCGGCTGGGCGAGGGACCGCTCCGGCGCCGGCCGTCTCATCAACGCGCGGGTCGAGACGGTCGAGGAGAAGCCGTCCTTCCGGGAGGCCTTCGCCCGACGTCGCGCGGTCGTGCCGATGGACGGCTACTACGAGTGGTGGCAGCCGCCGGACGAGGGCTTCGGGAAGCCGCCGAGACAGCCGTACTTCGTCACCGCGCGCACGCCCGACGGCGGCGGGCGCGGGATCGGGGTCGCCGGGCTGTACGAGTTCTGGCGCCCGCCCGGCGAGCCGTCGGCGCCTCTGCTCGCTACCTTCACCATCCTCACGACGGCCGCCGAGGGCGAGGACGGACGGCTGCACGACCGCGCGCCGCTGCTGGTCCCCGAGGAGGGCCTCGACGACTGGCTCGCCCCCGAGCCCGCGCCGCGCGAGGAGCTGCTGGGGCTGCTGCGCCCCGCCACGCCGGGCCGGTTGAACGCCTGGCCGGTCGGCCCCGCCGTCGGGAACGTGCGTCACAACGGTCCCGAGCTGGTGCGGCCGCTCGCGGAATAGCCGCCCCGCCCGGGCCGTTGTCCCTCAGGAAGGAGGCACCATGACCGGCTGCGCCACGCTCGACCGCCCTGTTGAAGTACCGTCGGAGTCGATGGATGACACCGACCGACCGTCCGACCCTCGCGACGTCGAGACGCCCGCCGAGCGCCAGGCGCGCTTCGAGGCCGACGCGCTGCCCTTCCTCGACCAGCTCTACTCGGCGGCCCTGCGCATGACGCGCAACCCGGCCGACGCCGAGGACCTCGTGCAGGAGACCTTCGCCAAGGCGTTCGGCTCCTTCGGCCAGTTCAAGCCGGGCACCAACCTCAAGGCGTGGCTGTACCGCATCCTGACCAACACCTACATCAACTCCTACCGCAAGAGGCAGCGTCAGCCGCAGCAGGTGAGCGAGGAGATCGAGGACTGGCAGATCGCCGCGGCCGCCGCGCACACCTCGACCGGCCTGAAGTCGGCCGAGATGGTGGCGTTGGAGCACCTGCCCGACTCCGACGTCAAGGACGCGCTGCAGGCGCTGCCGGAGGACTTCCGGTACGCGGTCTACCTCGCCGACGTCGAGGGGTTCCCGTACAAGGAGATCGCCGAGATCATGGACACCCCCATCGGCACCGTCATGTCGCGGCTGCACCGGGGCCGCCGTCAGTTGCGCGAGTCGCTGGCCGACTACGCCCGCGAGCGCGGCATGGCCGTGGCCTCGTCGAAGGAAGGGTGAGCGCCATGGGATGCGACGGACCCGACTGCGGCGAGGCGCTGCGGAACCTCTACCTCTTCATCGACCAGGAGATCGACGACGCGTCGTGTGAGGAGATCCAGGCGCACATCGACGGCTGCGGCGAGTGTCTGACCGTCTACGACCTGGAGCGCCTCGTCAAGAGCCTCGTGTCGCGCTCGTGTCAGGAGGCCGCCCCCGCGCCGTTGCGCGACCGCGTGCTGATGAGCATCCGCACCGTGCAGGTCCAGATCACCGAGACGCGGATCGACTGAGGTCGGAGACGACGAAGCCCCCTGCTCGCGCAGGGGGCTTCGTCATTGTCACGCGTTGGGGCGCTTGCCGTGGTTGGCGCCCTTCTTGCGGCGTGCGCGGCGCTTGCGTCCGGTCTTGCCCATGGGGTCCTCCTCGAAGAATTGACGCCCCTATGCTCGCACACCGTTCACGCGGTCGAGGAATCGCCGCCGGTCGACGATGGCGCGGGTGACGGTTCCGGCCGCGATCTGGGTGTCCGCCTGACGGGCTTCGACGGTGAACGTCGCGGCGCGGTCGCTCTGTTCGGCGACGGTCGCCCGCACGGTGACGGTCGCGCCGACGGGGGAGGGGGCGAGGTGGCGCACGTCGACGCGCGTGCCGACGCTGGTGGCCTCGGCGGGCAGGTCGAGGGCGGCGCAGGTGGCGGCCTCGCACCAGGCGACGAGCACGGGGGTGCCCAGCACATCGAGGTCGCCGCTGCCGACCGCGCGGGCGGTGTCGGCGTCGGTCACGGTGTGGGTCGCCTCATGGGTGGGGGTGGTCATGCGTCCACAGTGCCAGAGGGAAAATGATCCGGTGACCGGGATCAGGGAGTTGGCGGTGCTGCGCCGCGAGCAGGTGACGCCGCGCATGGCGCGGGTGGTCTTCGGCGGTCCGCAGGCGGCGGGATTCGCGTCGCTGACACCCGACGACCATGTGAAGCTCGTCTTCCCTGATCCCGACGGCGCGGTCCGTCCGCCGACGCTCGCCGCCGACGGGGAGACCTTGGACTGGCCGCGTCCGTTCCCGCCGACGCGCGAGTACACGATCCGTCGGGTCGACGCCGAGGCCGGCGAGGTCTGGATGGACTTCGTGGTGCATCCGGGCGGGCTGGCGTCGGACTGGGCCATGTCGGTGGAGCCGGGCGAACGGCTGTGGGTGGCGGGCCCGCGTCCCGGCGAGCCGGTCGACGAGCGCTTCGACCGGCATCTGCTGCTCGCCGACCACACGGCGCTGCCCGCCGTCGCCCGCTGGCTGGAGGAGCTGTCGCCGTCGGTGTCGGCCGAGGTCGCGGTGCTCGTCCCCGACGCCGACGACGAGCAGGAGTTGGCGGTCCGTGACGGGGTGACCGTCACCTGGTATCACTCCGTCGACGATCCAGGCGACGACGTGCTTGGCCGCCACCTGGAGTCGGTCGAGCTGCCCGACGGCCATCAGACCTACCTGTGGGCCGCCGGCGAGGCGGGCCTGCTCAAGCCGGTACGCCGCTGGGCCCGCGCCCGCGGCTTCGCCCGCGGCACCTGCGACATCGCCGGCTACTGGCGCAAGGCCCGCACCCGCAACCTCTGATCCCCGCCCGGGGAGGTACCTCAGCAACCTCACGACGTGCCCAGAGGTAGACCAGCAACCCTTCGACGGTGCGGAGAGGTTGCTGGTCTACCTTCCACGTCGTTGAAGGGTTGCTGACATACCGCCCGCCGGTCAGATGCCGAAGGTGTTGCGGGGGTAGGCGGCCTCGACGTCGGTGAGGACGTTGACGAGGTAGGGAACGCCCGAGGCGAAGGCGCGGTCGATGGCCGGGCCGATCTCGTTCGGGTCGGTGACCAGCTCGCCGCCGCCGCCGAGCGCGGTGACGACCTGGTCGTAGCGGGTGCCCGGTGCGAGGTCGGCGGCCACGTCGTAGCCGTAGAGCATGCGCATCGGTCCCTTCTCCAGGCCCCACGCGCTGTTGTTGCCGACGATCATCACGACGGGGAGGTTGTGGCGCATGAGCGTGTCGACGTCGATCAGGCTCATGCCGGCTGCGCCGTCGCCGAGCAGCAGCACCACCTGGCTCGACGGACGCGCGATGCGGGCGGCCATCGCCGCGCCGAGGCCCGCGCCGAGGCAGCCGTAGGGGCCGGGGTCGAGCCAGCCGCCGGGCCGCTTCGGCTCGACGAACTTGCCCGCGAAGGACACGAAGTCGCCGCCGTCGCCGATGACGACCGCGTCGTCGGCCAGGCGGGGCAGCAGCTCGCCGTAGATGCGGGCCGGGTGGATCGGGTCGGCGGTCGCGGTGAGCAGCGCGTTGTCACGCTCGACGCCCGCGGCCACCTGGGTCTGCAACTCCGCCAGCCACGCCGACCAGTCGGGCTTGGCGCCCGTGCTCGCCTGCACACGGCTGAGCACGCCGTCGAAGACCGACGTCAGGTCGCCGGACGCGCTCGCGGCCACCTCGGCGTGGGTCGAGACCTGGCCGGGGGAGTCGGCCAGGTGCACGACCTTGGCCGGGGTCGCGCCGTCCTTGCCGCCGAAGACGCCGTAGCCGAGACGGAAGTCGAGCGGCGTGCCGACGACGACCACCAGGTCGGCGCCGTTCAGCGCCGCCGACCGGGCCTTGGTGACCAGTTGCGGGTGGCCGCCGGGCACGATGCCGCGCCCCATGCCATTGGCGATGACCGGCACGCCCGTCTCCGTGACGAAGCGCAGCGCGGCCTCCTCGGCGTGGTCGGCCCACACGTCGGTGCCGAGGATGAGCACCGGCTGGGTCGCCTCGGCCAGCAGCGCCGCGACCTGGGCGAGCGCGTCGCCGTCGGGCTCGAGCTCCGCCACCGGCCCTGCGCTCCCATGGCGCGGCGCGACGTCGAAGAACTGGTCCATCGGCACGTCGAGGAAGGTCGGGCCGCGGTGCGACGACCCCGCCGCGCGGAACGCCTCGTCGACGGTCGGGCCGATGTCGGCGGTGGTGGGCGCGGTGGTCGAGGACTTGGAGACGGTCTCGAAGATCGGCGGGTGGTCCAGTTCCTGCAGGCTGCCCTGGCCCCACCGGTTCGCCGGGGCGCGACCGCCGATGACCACCAGCGGCGAGCCCGCGAACTGGGCCTGCGCGACGGGGCTGACGCCGTTGGTGACGCCCGGGCCGGCGGTCAGCACCGCGAGCCCCGGCGTGCGGGTGAGCTTGCCGATGGCCTCGGCCGCGAACACTGCCGACGGCTCGTGCCGCACGTCGATGATCGGCATCGGCGGCTCGGCCTTCACCGCCCCGTCGTACATCGGGAACACATGTGCGCCCGAGAGCGTGAACATCGCCTCGACCCCATGCGCCCGCGCGACCTCGGTCGCGATCACTCCACCGTGCACCGACTGCTCATCCGTCATGTGAGGCAGGTTACAGGCGAGTCAGTTCACCGATGTATCGACAGCCACCGAGGCGGTGAGTTGTCCACCTTTCAGCCTTCGCCGGTGGCTCATCCACCCTATGAGCGCTCATACGGTGGATGAGCCACCGACCACCCGGCAAAGGTGGATAACTCACCGCCTTGAGGGGGGCGTTAGTCGGCGGGCATGGGGGTGCGGGAGGTGCTGCGGTAGAGCCAGGGGCTCTCGGCGCGGATCTGGTCGAGCACGGCGAGGATGAGGTCGGCGCGGTCGGCGGGCTGTTGGGCGAACAGCTCGGCGTCGCTGTTGAGGTCGGAGCGGCCCTGGACGCCGAGGGCGAGCTGCAGGTGCAGCGCGCGCAGGAAGGCCGAGGTGTTGCGGGCCTCCGACGTCGGCCACTCGTCGGCCAGATGCCCGCGCGTGCGCGGCGGCTGCAAACCCGCGCCGAGGCGGGCCAGCCACGGCTCCACCAACGAGGTGTCGAGGGCGTTGCGGTGCAGGGCGGTCATGACCGCGTAGGCGAGCCGGTCCTCCTCGCCGTGCCGCCACACGTGCGCGGTCGGGGCGAGCACCCGGTCGGCCACGACGTCGAGCAGCACGGTCAACTCCATCGCCCCGAAGTGCCGCGACCGCGCCAGCGCCGCCAACAGGTCCGCGCCGTGGGCGATGGCGTGCGCCCAGCCCATCTCCGGAATCCAGCCCCGATGGTCGAACTCGCGCACATACCAACTCGTCGCCGCGTCGCCCCACTCCAAGATGGTCGACTCGCTCATCGCCTGCACGTCGTTGTCGCGCCCGACGATCTCGGCCAGCATCAGCGCGCTGTACGACCGGCGGATCACTGAGGAGTCGCCGTCGCGGCCCAGGCCGAAACGCAGTCCCGGCACGATGCCGTCGCCGAGGCCGGCCAGCAGCTCGTCGTACACGCCGCGCTTGAGCCATCCGGTCAGCAGCGGATAGGCCAGGCCCTCCCGGATGCGCGGGTCGGACTCGCCCAGCATGCGCACCAGCTCGGCGGTGAGGTCGTCGAGCGGGCGGTCGCCGGGCACGTCGCCGCCCGTGGCCCGGACGGCTTGCCAGTACGAGATGGACATCTCCTCCATCGTGCCATGCGCCGCGGACTCGCCTACCCTGGGACGGTGAGCGCTGCGGAGGACCTGGCCAGTGATATCGACATATCGACAGAAGACCTCCGGTGGCTCAACGCCTTGGTCGCCGACTGGCAGTTGATCGCCGACCTGTCCTTCTCCGACCTGCTGCTGTGGGTGCCGTCGGTCGAGGACGCCGAGTTCCGGGTCACCGCGCAGGTCCGCCCCACCACCGGCCCGACCGCGCTGCTGGAGGACGTCGTCGGGAGCGCACAGCCGATGGACGAGGCGTCGCCGATCACGCGGGCCTTCGCCGAGGCCGTCATGATCGCCGGGAAGGTCGACGGCGGCGAGCGGTCCGCGCAGTACGTCCCCGTCTGCCGGGGCGGACGGGTCGTCGCCGTGGTGGAGCGACGTCGCGAGGCGCCCGGTCTGCGCAGCGCCGGCGCGTTGGAGTCGGCTTACCTCGACGTCGCCGCCGACCTGCTGGAGATGATTCGGGGCGGCGCCTTCCCGGAGTCGTCCGACGGGCTCGACGTGGTCGACACGCTGCGCGTCGGCGACGGTTTCGTGCGCACCGACCCCGGTGGGCGGGTGCGCTTCGCCAGCCCGAACGCGCTGTCGGCCTACCGGCGCCTCGGCCTGGTCGGCGACCTCATCGGCACCCACCTGGCCGAGGTCACCGCCGAGCTGATGGACCGGCGCACCCCCCGCGCCGACGTCCCGGGTCTGCTCGTCGGGCTGGAGGGCGGCTCGGGCGAGCTGGAGAACGCGGCGGCCTCGCTCCACGTGCGACGCATCCCGCTGCGCACCGGCGGCCACCCGGCCGGCGCGCTCGTCCTGCTGCGCGACGTCACCGAGCTGCGGCTGCGCGAGCGCGAGCTGATGAGCAAGGACGCGACGATCCGAGAGATCCACCACCGCGTCAAGAACAATCTGCAGACCGTCGCGGCGCTGCTGCGGTTGCAAGCGCGGCGCATGTCGACCGACGAGGCCAAGCACGCGCTGGTCGAGGCCGAACGCCGCGTCGGCTCCATCGCGCTCGTCCACGAGACGCTCAGCCAGTCCTTCGGCGACGAGGTCGACTTCGACGACATCGCCGACCGGCTGCTGCGCACCGTGCTCGACGTGGCCGGCGAGCGGACCGTCCGCGCCTCGCGGGTGGGATCCTTCGGCCGACTGGCCGGCGAGGTGGCGACGCCGCTGTCGATGGTGCTGACCGAGCTGATCCAGAACGCCGCCGAGCACGCCTTCGGCCCCGAGGGCGGCGAGATCATCGTCTCGGTCAGACGGGTGCGCGGCCGGATGAGCCTGCGGGTCAGCGACGACGGCGTCGGCATGCCCGAGGACGTCGGCGGCTCGGGCAGCCTCGGGTTGTCGATCGTGACGACCTTGGTGCGGACCGAACTCGGCGGGACCTTGGCCTTCGAGCCGCGCGACGGCGGCGGCACCACGGTCGCCATCACATTGGAGGTCTGAGCGCGCCTCCGAGGGAGTCGTTCAGGAGAGAGCCGATCAGGCGGTGCGGATGCGGGCGCGGGCGTTGCGACGCTTGAGCGTGCGGCGCTCGTCCTCGCTCATGCCGCCCCAGACGCCGTGGTCCTGACCGGACTCCATGGCCCACTGCAGGCACTCGTCGCGCACGTCGCAGCGACGGCAGACCACCTTGGCCTCCTCGATCTGCATGATCGCGGGGCCGGTGTTGCCGATGGGGAAGAAGAGCTCCGGGTCCTCGTCGAGACAAGCCGATTTGTGGCGCCAGTCCATGGGCGGGTGCTCCTTCCCGAAGCGTTCGGGGTCGTGGATAGGATGATCGAGTCCGGCGGGCGACGACGCGGTCGCGATACGACCTTGCGTCAGCCATGCCTCGTAGACGATGGTTTCACCCCACTGGCTCATTGACAAGGTCGTCGGGCCGCTGATTCTGTTCAATCGGTCACATTGGTCCGCCTTACACGGTGGCTCGCCCCCGGATTTGTAGGCTGTCGGCGTGCCCTGGCCTCCCGCTGTCCGCCTTCTCCTCCTCATTGCTTGCCTGATCGTGGTCGTCGAGGGGCTGGCCTTCATCGTCTTCGCGGTCGCCGATCTCGTCTCGATCGGCTCCGACACCCTGGGCGTCGGGTTGTCCGCTGCGGTCTTCTTCCTGTTCTACGGGGGGGCGCAACTGGTCGCGGCGGCTATGCTGCTGCGCGGCCGCACGGGCGCGCGCGGCCTGCTCGTGGCCAGTCAGCTGCTCCACCTGGGTCTCGCGTGGAGCCTGCGCGACGCCGCCGCCGGCCAACTCGTCGTGCCGGGTCTGCCGTTGATCGTCGCGGGCTTGGCCGCCGTGGTCCTGGCCTGCCTGCTCGCCCCGTCGGTGAACCGCGCGGTGATCGAGGTCGAGACCAGCGAACTCGGCCTCGACGTCGCTCACGACGACTGAGCCCTATGTGAGACGATGGCCGACGGACGTGACCCGTCCCGCTGGCGCCTCGGCGTCGCCTGCTCGGACCAGGAGCGATCCCTGACGCATCCCGAGCCCTTGATTCCCTTTTTGCCCGTCGGCGTCGGCGGAGCAGCCCGCTCCCGACGCTTCCCTCCGCCTGAAATCACGAGATGATGGTTGCCACCGATCACGACACCACCGCCGCGCCCACGTCTGACGATCCCGTCTTCGAGCTGCATCGCGGCGGCAAGATGGCCATCGCCGCCACCGTCCCGCTGAACGACAAGGACGACCTGTCGCAGTCCTACACGCCGGGCGTGGCGCGCGTCTGCGAGGCGATCCACGCCGATCCGGAGTTGTCGCACGACTACACGTGGGTCTCCAACACCGTCGCCGTGGTCACCGACGGGACCGCCGTCCTCGGCCTGGGCGACATCGGCCCGGACGCCGCGATGCCGGTGATGGAGGGCAAGGCCATCTTGTTCAAGCAGTTCGGCGGCGTCGACTCGATCCCGATCGCCCTCGACACCACCGACGTCGACGAGATCGTCGAGACGGTGGCCCGCCTGGCCCCCTCATTCGGCGGCGTCAACCTCGAGGACATCTCGGCGCCGCGCTGTTTCGAGATCGAGCAGCGGCTGGTCGAGCGGCTCGACATCCCGGTCTTCCACGACGACCAGCACGGCACCGCCGTGGTCACGCTGGCCGCGCTGATCAACGCCGTCAAGCTGACCGAGCGCGACATGGGCGAGCTCAAGGTCGTCATCTCCGGCGCGGGCGCGGCGGGAGTGGCGATCACCAAGATCCTGCAGGCCGCCGGCGTGCGCCGCATCCAGGTCACCGACCGCGGCGGCGTCATCCACCCGGGTCGCACCGACCTCAACAGCGCCAAGCAGTGGATCGCCGACGCCACGGCCGACTACGCCAAGGAGGGCACGATCGTCGACGCGCTGCACGGCGCCGACGTCTACATCGGCGTCTCCGGCGGCACGGTGCCCGAGGAGGGCGTCGCGGCGATGGCCCCCGAGTCGATCATCTTCGCGATGGCCAACCCGAACCCCGAGGTGCACCCCGACGTCGCGCACAAGTACGCGCGCGTCGTGGCCACCGGCCGGTCGGACTTCCCGAACCAGATCAACAACGTCCTCGTCTTCCCCGGCATCTTCCGGGGCGCGCTCGACGTGCGGGCCACGAGGATCACCGAGCAGATGAAGCTGTCGGCCGCGCAGGCGGTCGCCGACCTCATCGCCGAGGAGGATCTGCGCGAGGACTACGTCATCCCGTCGCCCTTCGACCCGCGGGTCGCGCAGGCGGTCGCCAAGGCCGTCACCGACACCGCGCGCCGCGAGGGCGTCGCCCGTCGCCCCTACTGACAGGAGAGCCGCATGTTCGCCGTCTACGCCGGATCGATCAACCCCGAGAGCCCGCTCGACGGACTGGTGGTGGGCGAGCGCCCCGAGCCGGAGGTCCCGGACGGCTGGACGACGGTGACGGTCAAGGCCGCCTCGATCAACCACCACGACGTGTGGAGCCTGCGCGGGGTCGGTCTGCGGACGGAGTCGCTGCCGATGATCCTCGGCTGTGACGCGGCCGGGTACGACGAGGACGGCAACGAGGTGCTGGTGCACGCCGTCGTCAGCGACCCGTCCTGGCGCGGCGACGAGACCCTCGACCCGAAGCGCTCGCTGCTGTCGGAGCGGTACCAGGGCACCTTCGCCGAGAAGGTCGCGGTGCCGCGCCGCAATGTCATCGCCAAGCCGGAGGGGCTGAGCTTCGCCGAGGCCGCCTGCCTGCCGACGGCGTGGCTGACCGCCTACCGCATGCTCTTCACCCAGGCCGACCTCAAGCAGGGCGACACGGTGCTCGTGCAGGGCGCCGGCGGCGGCGTCGCCACGGCGGCGATCTCGCTGGCCCGCGCAGCCGGCTTCCGCGTCTTCGCGACCAGCCGTGACGAGGACAAGCGCGCCAAGGCGCTCGAGATCGGCGCGCACGAGGTCTTCGAGTCCGGCGCCCGGCTCCCGGCCAAGGTCGACGCGGTCATGGAGACCGTCGGCGCGGCCACCTGGTCGCACTCGGTCAAGTCGATGCGTCCCGGCGGCACCATCGTCATCTCCGGCGCCACCTCGGGCGATGCGCCCCCGGCCGCCGAGCTGACCCGCATCTTCTTCCAGCAGATGCGCGTCCACGGCTCCACGATGGGCACCCGCGACGAGTTGCGCCGCCTCGCCCAGTTCATGGACGTCACCGGTCTCAAGCCGCTCATCGACTCCGAGATCCCCATGGAGAACGCCGCCGACGGCCTCGCCAAGGTGATCGACGGCTCCCTCTTCGGCAAGATCGTCCTCACCCGCTGACCCGCACGGGTCGCGTCTTTTCCATCTGGTTCTCGGGCGGGCTACTCGTCCTCGTCGTCGAGGCGGGCGAGCCAGGTGGCGAAGCGTTCGGTGGGCACCTCGAACTCCGGGTTCACGTCGACGAACTCGCTGAGCCGCTCGGCGAGCCACGCCAGGGTGACGGTCTCCTCACCCCGGCGTGACGCCAACTCCTCGATGCCGCGATCAGTGAAGTACATGGCTCAGCTGAACGCGCGGTCGAACAGGTCGCGGGCCTCCTCGACGTGCCGCGGGTGCGAGCCGACGGCGGTCGTGGACGACTCCGGACGGGTCACGCCGACCAGCGGCAGTCCGCCCAGCGCGCCGGTGAAGTGGTACGCCATGTGCGGCCACGCGCCCTGGTTCTCCGGCTCGTCCTGGACCCAGCGGACCTCGGTCGCGCGCGGGTAGCCCGCCAGCGCCGCCTTGATCTCGGCCTCCGGGCGCGGGTACAGCTGCTCGACCCGGACGATCGCCGTGCGCTCGTCGCCGCGCTTCTTGCGCTCGGCCAGCAGCTCCCAGGCGATCTTGCCGGTGCAGAGGATGACCCGCTCCACCGCGCCGGCGTCGACCGCCGTGTCGGTGACGACCGGCTGGAAGCCGCCCGAGGTGAAGTCGTCCGGCTGCGAGGCCGCCGCCTTGTTGCGCAGCATCGACTTCGGGGTGAGCACGACCAGCGGACGGTGCTCGGCCTCCAGCGTGTGCTTGCGCAGCAGGTGGAAGTACGACGCGGGCGTCGACGGCTGGGCGATGGTGATCTCGTCGTTGGCCGCGAGCGTCAAGAACCGCTCGAGACGGGCCGACGAGTGGTCGGGGCCCTGGCCCTCGTAGCCGTGCGGCAGCAGCAGCACGACGCCGGACTTCTGGCCCCACTTCGTCTCGCCCGAGGAGATGTACTCGTCGATGACCGACTGCGCGCCGTTGACGAAGTCGCCGAACTGCGCCTCCCAGACGGTCAGCGCCTCCGGACGCGCCACCGAGTAGCCGTACTCGAAGCCGAGCGCGGCGTATTCGCTCAGCAGCGAGTCGTAGATGTGGAAGGGCGCCTGGTTCTCGCTGATCGAGGCCAGCGGCGTCCACTCGTTGGCGTTGACCCGGTCGATGATCGTGGCGAAGCGCGACGAGAAGGTGCCGCGCCGCGAGTCCTGGCCGGCCATGCGCACGACGCGGCCGTCGAGCAGCAGCGAGCCGAACGCCAGGATCTCGCCGGTGCCCCAGTCGATCGGGCCGGCCGAGATCGACTGCGCGCGACGCTGCAGCTGCGGGAGCACCTTCGGGTGGACCGTGAAGCCGTCGGGAACGTTCGTGTAGGCGTCGGCGATGGCCTTGAGCACCTCGGGGGTGACCGCGGTGTCGATGGCGCCGGGCACCTCGGGCTTCTCCGGGTAGTCCGGCGTCCGGGTGTACTCCAGATCGGGCTTCTCGGCGGCCTTGACGTCGGCGAAGTTGTGCTCCAGGCGGGTCTGGTAGTCGGCCAGCGCCGCCTCGGCCTCCTCGATGGTGATGTCGCCGCGGCCGACCAGCGCCTCGGTGTACAGCTTGCGCACCGACTTCTTGCGGTCGATGGTGCTGTACATGAGCGGCTGGGTGAAGCTCGGGTCGTCGCCCTCGTTGTGACCGCGACGGCGGTAGCAGATGAGGTCGATGACGACGTCCTTGTTGAACGCCTTGCGGTAGGCGTAGGCCAGCTCGGCGACCCGGATGCAGGCCTCCGGGTCGTCGCCGTTGACGTGGAAGACCGGCGCCTGGACCATGCGGGCCACGTCGGTGCAGTACGTCGAGGAGCGCGACGCGGTGGGGCTCGTGGTGAAGCCGACCTGGTTGTTGACGATCACGTGGATCGTGCCGCCGGTCTCGTAGCCGGGCAGACGCGAGAACTGGAAGGTCTCGGCCACGACGCCCTGGCCGGCGAAGGCCGCGTCGCCGTGCACGAGCACCGGCAGCACCGGGAAGGCGTCGCCCTGGTCGAGCATGTCCTGCTTGGCGCGGGCGATGCCCTCCAGCACCGGGTCGACGACCTCCAGGTGCGACGGGTTGGCCGCCACCGACACCTTGATCGTGTCGCCGTGCTCGGAGGTGAACTCGCCCTCGACGCCCAGGTGGTACTTGACGTCGCCGGAGCCCTGGACCGTGCGCGGGTCGATATTGCCCTCGAATTCGCGGAACACCTGCGCGGGGCTCTTGCCGGCGATGTTGACCAGCACGTTGAGCCGGCCGCGGTGCGCCATGCCGATGGCGACCTCGGCGAGGCCGTCGGCGGCCGCCTCCTCGCAGATCTCGTCGAGCAGCGGGATGGTGGTCTCGCCGCCCTCCAGGCTGAACCGCTTCTGGCCGACGAACTTCGTCTGCAGGAAGGTCTCGAAGGCCTCGGCCTCGTTGAGCTTGGCCAGGATGCGCAGCTGTTCCTCGCGGGGCGGCTTGACGTAGCCCTGCTCGACCCGCTGCTGGATCCAGCGGCGCTCCTCCGGGTCCTCGATGTACATGTACTCCACGCCGGTGGTGCGGCAGTAGGAGTCGCGCAGCAGGCCGAGGATCTCGCGCAGCTTCATGTAGCGGCGCTCGCCGCCGAAGGACGGTCCGGTCGGGAACTCGCGGTCGAGGTCCCACAGCGTCAGCCCGTGGGTGTTGACGTCGAGGTCGGGGTGGCTGCGCTGCTTGTACTCCAGCGGGTTGGTGTCGGCCATGAGGTGGCCGCGCACGCGGAAGGCGTGGATGAGCTCGAGCACGCGGGCCTGGCGGTCGATGTCGTCGTCGTGGCGCACCGCGATGTCGGCGGCCCAGCGGATCGGCTCGTAGGGGATGCGCAGCGCCGAGAAGATCTCGTCGTAGAAGCCGTCCTCGCCGAGCAGCAGCTGGTGGACGCGCTTGAGGAACTCGCCGGACTGCGCGCCCTGGATGACGCGGTGGTCGTAGGTGGAGGTCAGCGTCATCATCTTGGAGACGGCGAGCTGGGCGATGGTGTGCGCCGAGGCCCCCTGGAACTCCGGCGGGTACTCCATCGAGCCGACGCCGACGATGAGGCCCTGGCCGGCCATCAGGCGCGGCACCGAGTGGTTGGTGCCGATGCCGCCGGGGTTGGTGAGGCTGACGGTCGTGCCCTGGAAGTCGGAGACCTCCAGCTTGCCCTCGCGGGCCTTCTTCACCATGAGCTCGTAGGCCTGCCAGAACTGGGTGAAGTTCATGGTCTCGGCGGCCTTGATGCTCGGCACCAGGAGCTGACGGGTGCCGTCGGGCTTCTTGAGGTCGATGGCGAGGCCGAAGTTGACGTGCTCGGGCCTGAGCTGGACCGGCTTGCCCTTCTCGTTGGTGGTGTAGCCGGTGTTCATCTCGGGCAGGTCGGCGATGGCGCGCACGACGGCGTAGCCGATGAGGTGCGTGAACGAGACCTTGCCGCCGCGGGCGCGGGCGAGGTGGTTGTTGATGACGGTGCGCTGGTCGAAGAGCAGCTTGACCGGGACCGAGCGGACGGAGGTCGCGGTCGGGACGGTGAGGCTGGCGTCCATGTTGGCCGCGGTGCGGGCCGGGGCGCCGCGCAGCACCTGCTCCTCGACGGCGCCGGGGCCGTCGACCTCGGCGCCGGTCGGCACCGGGGCGGTGGCGGCCGCGA
>NZ_JASGEK010000021.1:0-11833 GCF_047606445.1 Aeromicrobium sp.
CTCGACCGGGCGCCGCGCGACCTGCGCGCCCGCGCCGACCGGCTCGCCCGCGACTGGCAGGCCCGCGCCACCGAGCGCATCCGCACCGCCGTCGCCGACCGTCGGCTGTCCACCGACGTGCTCGCGCTCGGCGTGCCCGGCCTGACCGTCTCGCTCCTGGTGCTGGCGCTCGGCGGCGAGAACGCCGAGTCCGGCCGGATCGGCAAGCGGGTGCTCGACGCGGTCCTCACCCGTCCGGTCGTGACAGCGCTCGCCGCCGACGTCGCCGGCGATCTGCGCACGCGGGTGGCCGCGCTCGTCGCCGAGGAGGAGGCCCGCTTCGCCGCGCTGACCCCGGCCCCGTCGGCGGTCCGCGCGATGCAGGACGATCTGCGCGAGGCGGCCCGCAAAGCGGAGCACGCGCGCCACGTCGACGGCTTGGAGTCCCGTATCCTTCAGGGCTCACAGGCGAAGGACTCGGAGGGAGGGGTGCGATGAGCCAGATATCGGAGCCGGCGGCACCGGTGTACCGCGAGGACGTCGGCGAGATCGGCCGCCGCGTCGACGGACTGACGGCCGCCGCCTCCGCCGCGCGCCTCCGCCTGCCCGACTCGGTGCTGGCCGAGGCCGAGCAGCTCTCCGAGCGCGTCGTCGAACGCCTCCGGCTGTCCGGCCAGCACACCATCGTCGCGCTGGCCGGGGCCACCGGCTCGGGCAAGTCGTCGCTGTTCAACACCTTGACCGACCTCGACCTCGCGGGCGTCGGCCTGCGTCGTCCCACCACCTCCTGGCCGTTGGCCTGCGCCTGGGGCCCCGACGGCGCCGAGGGTCTGCTGGAGTGGATGGGCATCCCACCGCGCCACCAGGTCTCGCGCATGAGCATGCTCGACCGCTCCTCCGAGGACACCAAGCTCGACGGCCTCGTGCTGCTCGACCTTCCCGACCACGACTCCACCGAGGTCGCGCACCACATCGAGATGGACCGGCTGGTGCGCTACGCCGACCTCATCGTGTGGGTGCTCGACCCGCAGAAGTACGCCGACGCCGCCATCCACGACCGCTACCTGCGGCCGATGGCCTCCTACAACGACATCTCGGTCGTGGTGCTCAACCAGATCGACCGCATCCCCTACGAGCAGCGTGAGCGGGCCGTCGAGGACGTGCGCCGCATCATCGCCGCCGACGGCATGGACGACGTCCCGGTCTTCGGCGTCTCGGCGAGCCGCGGCGACGGCGTGGACGACCTCAAACGCGAGCTGGCCCGCCGCATCCGCGCCCGCGAGTCCGCGCAGGAGCGGCTGCTGGCCGACGTCGGCCAGGTGGCCGAGAAGATCGCCGCGGTCGGCGGCCGCGCCCAGGTGCCGGGCGTCTCCGACGCCGACCGGGCCGAGCTGGACCGGGCGCTGTTCGACGCGGTCGGCGGCACGCAGCTGGCCACGGCGGTCGGCGCGTCGAGCCGTCGTCGGGCGATCCGGCTGGGCGGCTGGCCGCCCACCCGCTGGATCGCGGGTCTGCGCGCGGATCCGTTGGAGGAGCTCGGCGTCGACCTCGACGACCGCGAGCTGGAGGTCACGAGCCTGCCCGACGCGATCAAACCCCAGCGCTCGGCCGTCGAGACCTCGGTGCGCGTGTTCGTGGAGAAGGCGTCGGTCGGTCTGGAGCGGTCCTGGCGTGACTCGGTGCGTTCGGCGGTCGACCAGGTGGCCGGCTCCGGCGGCGCGACGGCGGCCGTCGAGGACGCGGTCGCGGGCATCCCCATCGGCTTGCGCGGCCTGGGCTGGCTGCACGGCGTCAACGTCGTCCAGTGGCTGTTGCTGCTGGCCTCGGTCTGCGGCTTCAGCTGGTGGCTGACCGACTCGGTGATCGGCATGAACGTGCCGAAGTCGCCGCTGGTCGGCGGTTTCGGCCCGTTCGACGGCCGTCCGTTGTCGCTCGCGGTCGCGATCGGCGGGCTCGTCGTCGGAGTGGTCCTGGCCGGTCTGGCGCGTCTCGGCGCCCGGCTCATCGCCCGCTGGCAGGCCAAGCGCGTCGACCGCGAACTGCGCTCGGCGCTCGGCCGGGTCGGCGAGCAGCTGGTCGTCGCGCCGGTCGAGGCGGAATTGGCGGTCTACGAGCGCTACCGCGCGGGTATCGCCGCCGCCCTGGGCTGAACCGGTCCGGGGGCGCGTCGCTAGGGTGGGGGCACCATGGCTGACTACGTCCTCTCCCTGCGCAACATCCGCAAAGCCCACGGCGACAAGGTCGTCCTCGACGACGTCTCGCTGTCCTTCCTGCACGGCGCCAAGATCGGCGTCGTCGGCCCGAACGGCATGGGCAAGTCCTCGCTGCTCAAGCTCATGGCCGGGCTCGACCAGCCGAACAACGGCGACATCGTCCGCGACCCCGACGCCACCGTCGGCATGCTCCAGCAGGAGCCGCCGCTGACCGAGGGCAAGACGGTCCTGGAGAACGTCGAGGAGGCGGTCGCCGAGATCAAGGGCAAGATGGCGCGACTGGAGGCCGCCTACGCCGAGATGGCCGAGCCGGACGCCGACTACGACGCCCTCGGCACGGAGACCGCCGAGCTGCAGAACTACCTCGACGCCGTCGGCGCGTGGGACGTCGACTCCAAGCTCGACCAGGCGATGGACGCGCTGCGCTGCCCGCCGGCCGACGTCGTCGTCGACCACCTCTCCGGCGGCGAGCGCCGCCGCGTCGCGCTGTGCAAGCTGCTGCTGCAGCAGCCCGATCTGCTGCTGCTCGACGAGCCGACCAACCACCTCGACGCCGAGTCGGTGCAGTGGCTGGAGGGGCACCTCAAGAGCTACCCGGGCGCCGTTCTGGCGGTCACCCACGACCGGTACTTCCTCGACAACGTCGCCGAGTGGATCGCCGAGGTCGACCGCGGCTCGATCCACGGCTACGAGGGCAACTACTCGACGTACCTGGAGACGAAGAAGGAACGTCTCAAGATCGAGGGGCAGAAGGACGCCAAGCGCGCCAAGATGCTCGAGAAGGAGTTGGAGTGGGTGCGCTCCAACGCCAAGGGACGTCAGGCCAAGAGTAAGGCGCGTCTGGCCCGCTACGAGGAGTTGGCGGCCGAGGCCGAGAAGGCCCGCAAGATCGACACCTCCGACATCAACATCCCGGCCGGTCCGCGCTTGGGCGACGTCGTGCTCGACGCGAAGAACCTCGCCAAGGCCTTCGACGGCCGGGTGCTGTGGGACGACGTCAGCTTCTCGCTGCCGCGCGCGGGCATCGTCGGCGTCGTCGGCCCGAACGGCGTCGGCAAGACGACGCTGTTCCGCATGATCACCGGCGGCGAGACGCCCGACTCCGGCGAGTTGAACGTCGGCCAGACCGTCTCGATCAGCTACGCCGACCAGAGCCGCGAGAACATCGACCCGGACAAGAACGTCTGGGAGGTCGTCTCCGGCGGGCTCGACTTCATCAAGGTCGCGAACTTCGAGATGAACTCGCGCGCCTACGTCGCGTCGTTCGGCTTCAAGGGCCCGGACCAGCAGAAGAAGGCCGGCGTGCTGTCCGGCGGCGAGCGCAACCGGTTGAACCTGGCGCTGACGCTCAAGCAGGGCGGCAATCTGCTGCTGCTCGACGAGCCGACGAACGACCTCGACGTCGAGACGCTGTCGAGCCTGGAGGACGCGCTGCTCGACTTCCCCGGCTGCGCGGTGGTGACGTCGCACGACCGGTGGTTCCTCGACCGCATCGCCACGCACATCCTCGCCTGGGAGGGCACCGAGGAGAACCCGGCGCAGTGGTTCTGGTTCGAGGGCAACTTCGCCTCCTACGAGGCCAACAAGGTCGAGCGCCTCGGCCCCGAGGCCGCCCGCCCCCACCGTGTCACCCACCGCCGCCTCACCCGCGACTGACCTGGGTCGCCTTCTCGCCAGATTTGCTGGCTTATCCACCGTCTGACTCCGCAGGAACGGTGGATAAGCCAGCAAATCTGGCACTTGGGTTATCCACAGGGTCTGGCATCGCATAGTCACACTGTCCACAGGATCGATATCGGGGCTTGGCTGGAGTGGTGACGAGGATGACGGTGGAGTCATGCGCTCCATCCCTGAAGAACTCCACGGCATCGCGTTCACGACACAGGACGCGCGTGCGCTAGGCGTCAGCGACCGCATGCTCGAAGGCGCCCGGTTCGTGCGACTGCATCGCGGCGTCTACCGCACACGTGAAACGGCGCCGACTCTGCCATTGCGGGTTCGAGCCGCGCAGTTGGCGCTGCCGCTGGAAGTCGCGGTCAGCCATGTCACGAATCTGAGGCTGCGTGGGTTCGATATCGGTCCGGAGGAGCCGCTGCACTTCGCGACGAATCGACCGGTTCAGCGAGTCCCGAACGGGGTGGTGCTGCATCGGTACCGTCATGAGCTGCTGCTTGAGATGAGAGCCGGCGTCGTGATGACTCCGCCAGCGAGGACGTTCGTCGACACCGCCACGCAACTCGACGATCGGAGGCTGCTGCGCGTCGGTGACTGGCTGGTCTCTTCTGGCGCTGTGAGCGTGGACGATTTGCGGAGTTTCTGCCTCACGTCGCATCTCGATGGTGTTCGGCGTGCGCGACGGGTGGCTCCGTTGGTCCGTGCGCGAGTGGCGTCTCCGAAGGAGAGCGATCTGAGGTGGACGCTTCATCGCGCTGGCTTGCCGGAGCCCGAGGTGAACGTCGATATTCATGACGATCATGGCGCCTGGTTGGCGCGCGGCGACCTCGTCTATCGACAGCGCAAGGTTTTGGTCGAGTATGACGGGTGGCAGCACGAGCGTGACGCGAGACAGCGACAGTGGGACTACTTGAGGCGTGAGCAGTTAGAGGCCGCTGGTTGGCGAGTCATCGTGGTGACGGTCGAGGATTTCCAGCGACCGCACCTCATCGCCGTCCGGATTCGACAAGCTTTGTGGCCACGTTCTTCCAGATTTGCTGGCCTATCCACCGTCTGACGGCGTAAGAACGGTGGATAAGTCAGCAAATCTGGGGAGAGGGTGACCCTAGAAGGAGCGGGCGCCGAGGTGGGTGGCGACGGTGGCCATGACGGAGCCGACGGTGGCGAAGTCGGCGGGGGAGGCCTGGGCGACGAAGTGGTCGTGGACGCCGCGGACGTGGGTGTGGGCGGCGCGCTCCAGGGCGGCGAGGCCCTCGTCGGTGAGCACTGCCGAGACGCCCCGGCCGTCCTCGGAGCACTGGCCGCGCACGACGAGGCCGTCGCGCTCCAGGCGGGAGACGGTGTGGGTGACGCGGCTGCGGGAATGTCCGACGGCGGCGGCCAGCTCGGCCATGCGGATGGACCGGTCGGGGGCCTCCGACAGGCGCACCAGGATCTCGTACTCCGGCATCGAGAGGCCGTGCTCCGTGCGCAGGTCGCGGTCGAGCTGGTCCATGAGGGCGGTGACGCCGCCGAGGAAGGAGCGCCACGACACCTGCTGGTCGGCGGACAGCCAGGGCGTGTCGGTCGGGGTGTCCTCGGGGGTCGTGCTCACGGGCTCACTCTAGTCGGCGTCGATCCGCGATCGCGTCGCCCATCTAGTTGAACATTCATCTATATGCTACGGTGGGATCACCGACCACTTCTCCAAGGAGCGCGCATGAGCATCGTCACCCCCGGCACCTGGCACCTCGACCCCACGCACACCGAGATCGGCTTCTCGGTCCGCCACCTGATGAGCAAGGTCCGCGGCACCTTCGAGTCCTTCAACGGCACCCTCGTGACCGCCGAGGACGTCACCGCCTCGACCGTCAGCGTCGAGGTCGAGCTGAGCTCGATCAACACCGGCGCCGCCGACCGCGACACCCACCTGCGCGGCGGCGACTTCTTCGACGTCGAGTCGAACCCGAAGATGACCTTCGCGACCACCGGCGTCACCGCCACGAGCGACACCGAGTTCGTCGTCACCGGCGACCTCACGATCAAGGGCGTCACCCGCCCGCTCGACCTCGCCGTCGAGTTCCTCGGCGAGGGCAAGGACCCCTGGGGCGGCACCCGCGTCGGCGTCGAGGCGACCGGCCAGATCAGCCGCAAGGAGTTCGGCATCGACTTCAACATCCCGCTCGAGGGTGACAAGGTCATGATCGGCGACAAGATCACCATCACGATCAACGCCGAGGCAGTGCTGGCCGCGGACGAGGCCTGATCAGGCCGGGAGCGGCCTCAGCATGCGGACCGCGAGGTCGGCGTGCAAGGCCCCGAGCTCCTCGGGCGTGTGAGCGCCGCCCGGCTCGAACCACCGCACCAGGTCCACGCTCAGACTGAGCACGGCCCGCGCGGTGCCGCGCAGGTCGCCCACCTCGAAGACGCCCTCGTCGACCCCCTTGGCGAGGGCGTCTCGCATGCGCTGCTCCATGCGGCGGCGCAGGTCGGCGATGACGGCGCGGTGCTCCGGCGTCAGCGCGCCGAACTCGTACTGCACCACCCGTCCGGTGCGGCTGTGCTCGGCGTGCCAGACGCTGAACGCGCGCACCATGGAGGCCACCCGTTCGACCGGCGTCGCCCCGTGGGCGGCGGCCTCGGTCAGCGTCGTCAGGGCGTTCTGGTGCCCGCGCAGCGAGATCGCGAAGAGCAGGTCCTCCTTGGTGGCGTGGTGCACGTAGACCGCGGCCGGGCTCATGCCCGCGCGCGAGGCGATGTCGCGCGTCGTGGTCGCGCCGTAGCCGCGTTCGGCGAACGCCTCGACGGCGGCGTCGACCAGGCGGTCGCGGGCGGGGGTGCTCATGGGCGCTCCTTGTGGGGGGACGTGGTGGACAGCATGGACCAGCGATGGCATGCTAAGCAAGCGCTTAGTCGCATTTCCGTCCCATCGCCTGTCTGGAGAAGCTCCGCATGGACCGCACCATCTACACCGACGACCACGAGGCTTTCCGCGAGACGTGCGCGGGCTTCCTGTCCAAGAAGGTCGCCCCGCACATCGAGCAGTACATCGAGGACAAGGCCCTGCCGCGCGACTTCTGGCTGCAGGCCGGCGAGCTGGGCCTGCTCGGCCTGGAGATCCCCGAGGAGTTCGGCGGCTCCGAGGCCGGCGACTACCGCTTCAACGCGGTCCTCGGCGAGGAGCTGAGCAAGGTCAGCTCGGCGCTCGGCTCCTGCTGGGGCATCCACGCCGACATCACCGCGCCCTACATCGCCGCGCTCGGCACCCAGGAGCAGAAGGAGCGCTGGCTGCCCAAGGTCGCCTCGGGCGAGTGCCTGCTGGCCATCGGCATGACCGAGCCGGGCGGCGGCTCCGACCTCGCCGCGCTCAAGACCACCGCGGTCCGCGACGGCGACGAGTGGGTCGTCAACGGCTCCAAGACCTTCATCACCAACGGCTACAGCGCCGACCTCGTCGTGACCGCCGTGCGCACCTCCCCGGAGAAGGGCGCCAAGGGCATCACCCTGTTCGGCATCGAGGCCACCGACGAGGGCTTCAGCCGCGGCCGCAAGCTCGACAAGGTCGGCCAGACCGAGTCCGACACCGCCGAGCTGTTCTTCGAGAACGTCCGCGTCGGCGACGACCGCATCATCGGCCAGCTCGACATGGGCTTCATCCACATGATGCAGAAGCTGCCGCAGGAGCGCCTCGGCTGCGCGGTCTCCAACATCGCCCAGGCCAAGCAGATCCTCGCCGAGACCATCCAGTACGCCAAGGACCGCAAGGCCTTCGGCCAGTCCATCGGCGCCTTCCAGTGGAACAAGTTCCTGCTGGCCGAGCTGGTCACGCAGATCGAGGTCGCCGAGGCGTACGTCGACAACGCCGTCGCCGCGCACGCCGAGGGCAAGCTCACCGCCATCGACGCCGCGAAGGCCAAGTTCTACAGCTCGGACGTGCAGAACAAGGTCCTCGACCACTGCGTCCAGATCCACGGCGGCTACGGCTTCATGAACGAGTACCGCGTCGCCCGGGCCTGGCGCGACGCCCGCGTGACCCGCATCTGGGCCGGCTCCAACGAGATCATGAAGGAGCTCATCGGCCGCGACCTCGGCTTCTGAGCCTCCTCACCACCACACACCCCGGGAGAAGAAATGCCTGAAGCCGTCATCGTGTCCACCGCGCGCTCGCCCATTGGCCGCGCCGTCAAGGGCTCGCTCAAGGACATGCGCACCGACGACCTGGCCGTGCAAATGGTCAAGGCCGCGCTCGACAAGGTCCCGTCGCTGGACCCGAAGGACGTCACCGACCTGCACCTCGGCATCGGCCAGCCGGCCGGCGAGGGCGGCCACAACATCGCCCGCGTCGTCTCGGTGCTGGCCGGTCTCGACCACCTGCCGGGCGTCACCGTCAACCGGTACTGCTCCAGCTCGCTGCAGACCACCCGCATGGCCTTCCACGCCATCAAGGCCGGCGAGGGCGACGCGTTCATCTCGGCTGGCGTCGAGACGGTCAGCCGGTTCGCGAACGGCTTCGCCGACGTGCCCGGCTCGGAGAACCCGTTGTTCGCCGACGCCATCGCCCGCACGGCGAAGCGCGCCGAGGGCGGCGCCGAGTCGTGGACCGACCCGCGTGAGGCCGGCTCGCTGCCCGACCAGTACATCGCGATGGGCCAGACGGCCGAGAACGTCGCGCAGTACCTCGGCATGAGTCGTCAGGAGCAGGACGAGTTCGGCGTCCGTAGCCAGAACCTCGCCGAGGCGGCCATCGAGTCCGGCTTCTGGGCCACGGACATCACCCCGGTCACGCTGCCCGACGGCACAGTCGTGAACAAGGACGACGGTCCGCGCGCGGGCGTCACGCTGGAGGCGGTCAGCGGCCTCAAGCCGGTCTTCCGTCCCGACGGCACGGTCACCGCGGGCAACGCCTGTCCGCTCAACGACGGCGCCGCGGCGGTCGTCATCATGAGTGACGTCAAGGCCAAGGAGCTGGGTCTGACCCCGCTCGCGCGCATCGTGTCGACGGCGGTCACCGGCCTGTCGCCGGAGATCATGGGCCTCGGCCCGGTCGAGGCGATCCCGGCCGCGCTGAAGAACGCCGGCCTCGGCATCGACGACGTCGACCTGTACGAGATCAACGAGGCCTTCGCCGTGCAGGCGTGGGGCTCGGCCAAGACGCTCGGCATCCCGATGGACAAGCTCAACGTCAACGGCGGCGCCATCGCCGTCGGCCACCCGTTCGGCATGACCGGCGCGCGCATCACCAGCACGCTGATCAACTCGCTGCAGTGGCACGACAAGCAGTTCGGCGTCGAGTCGATGTGCGTCGGCGGCGGCATGGGCATGGCGATGGTGCTGGAGCGCTTGTCGTGAGCCTCGCGGGGCGGTTGCGCCACGACGGCAGGGTCGCGATCGTCACCGGCGCGAGCCGGGGCATCGGCTACGCCATCGCCGAGCGGATCGTGGCCGAGGGCGGCAAGGTCGTCATCACCGCGCGCAAGGCCGAGGCGCTCGCCGAGGCGGCGGGCCAGCTCGGCACGCCCGAGCAGGTGCGGTGGGTCGCGGGCAACGCCAGCGACTCTGCCCATCAGGACGAGGTCGTCGCGACGGCGCTGGAGGCCTTCGGCGGTCTCGACTATCTGGTCAACAACACCGGCATCAACCCGGCGTACGGGCGCATGGTCGACATCGACCTGGAGGCCGCGTCGAAGATCTTCGACACGAACGTGGTGGCCGCGATAGGCTGGGCGCAGAAGGTCTACCGGGCGTCCTTCGAGGCCAACGGCGGCGCGATCGTCAACATCGCGTCGGTGGCGGGCCTGCTGCCCGCGCCGAGCATCGGCACCTACGGCGCGTCGAAGGCGGCGCTCATCCACGTGACCAAGGAGTTGGCCGTCGAGCTCGGCCCGACGGTCCGGGTCAACGCGGTGGCGCCGGCGGTCGTGAAGACCCGCTTCGCCGGGGCACTCTACGAGGGTCGCGAGGAGGAGGTCGCCCGCCCGTACCCGCTCAAGCGGCTCGGCGAGCCGGAGGACATCGGCTCGGTCGTGTCGTTCCTGCTGTCGGCCGACGCGGCCTGGGTCACCGGCCAGACGCTCACCGTCGACGGCGGCCTGCTGCTCACCGGCGGCGTCTGAGTCGCCTGTTTGCCATGTGGAGGCGGGTGGCCGATTCCTACGAGGCTGTCGCCGCGACGGCGTTCGGTGCGCTCGCCTCCCAGAGGACGGACAGCGGGAAGGCCCACATGCGGTCGGCGATCTGATGGCTGCGCGCGTCGAGGCCGAGGACGGCCCCGCCGAGGAAACGGTCGCCCAGACGTTCGGCGAGCGAGCGGATCGCGGAGAAATGCTCTTTCCTGTAGGTCTGTGTCGCTTTGACCTCCAGCAGGAAGACGGAGTTGTCGGCGAACTCCATGACGAGGTCGACTTCCAGGCCGTTGCGGTCGCGGAAGTGGTAGAGGTCGAACTCCTGGGAGGTCCATGTTTGTTGCTTGGTGAGTTCGGTCGCGGCGAATGACTCCAGATAGACGCCCAACAGAGGTGTCTCGGAGAGGTCGGCCAGGCGCGCGGGCGCCGTGCGGTTCAGGCGGAGCGCGAGCGCGGAGTCCGTCACGCTGACTTTGTGTCGTCCGACCTCGCGGCGTGTGAGGTTGGCGCTCCACGGGCGGAGGTCGGTGGTGAGGTAGAGGGTGTCGAGAGCGGACAGATACGACCGGACGGAGGACTTGGGCATGCCGAGTTCGTTCGCGATGCGCGCTTGGACCAACTCGCCGGACTGGTTGGCGGCGATGAGGCGCAGCACGGCGGAGAGCCGGTCGGCGGACAGGCCACGGGAGACGTCGGCGATGTCTCGGTTCAACAAGCGATCGATGTAGCCGTCGATCCAGAGTGTGCGCATGCGAGGCGTGAGAGTCCCGAGCTCCGGGTAGCCGCCTCGGGCGAGCGCCTCGATGTAGTCCGAGCGTGCCCATGAGGTGATGAACGCGTGAGGCGACGCGGGAAGCTCACGGAGCCACGCGGCGAAGTCGTCAGGCTGCCCGGAGAGCTCGCCCTGGCTGAACCCCTGCAGATGCAGCGTCACAGCTCGGCCCGCCAAGGAGTCGGGGGTGCGGGACAGGCGGAGCAGATCGGATGAGCCGGTCAGGAGGAAGCGTCCAGGACGGCGGTCCTCGTCGACGGCGGATTTCACGGCGAGCAGGAGTTCGGGACAGCGTTGGATCTCGTCGATGACGAGCGTGTCGTTCGGGAACTGTCGGACGAAAGCGTGGCTGTCGGCGAGGGCTGAGGTCCGGGTCGTCTCGTCATCGAGTGAGAAGTGGTGATGAATCCGGTCGTTGACGAGCATGCGGGCGAAGGTGCTTTTCCCGGTCTGCCGAGCTCCTTGGACCACCACCGTGGGGAAGGCGTCGAGAGCTTCCAGCCCCAGCGGCAGAAGGTGGCGTGGAAGGAGGTTCACGCCGCTCATCCTAGTTAGGTCGAATGTTCGCTGATAGTCAGGTCGAACGTTCGCTGATAGTCAGGTCGAACGTTCGCTGATAGTCAGGTCGAACGTTCGCTGATAGTCAGGTGGCGGGGTGGTGGCCCTTCTGGGCCATAGGCGCCGGTGCGTCCCTCCGATACGTTTGTGGGATGGCGTTTTTCAAGGCGGTCGCGGCGAGCCTGCTGACGTTGTCGCTGGTGGTGGTCGCGGCGGTCCTGGCCGGCTCGGACGTCCGCGCTGCTGACCATGACGGAGTCTGCGGCGCGGCGCTGTCGGTCGTCCGGGACGGGTCGGCCTACGCCGGTGGCGAGTACCGCGTCGATCAGGAGGAGTTCGACGACCGATGCCTGGCCGTCGCGACGCCTCGGGTGAGGCTCGCGGCTGGGCTCGGCCTCGGCGGGCTCCTGGTCCTGCCTATCGCCGTCGTGCTCGTCCGTCGCGCCCATGCCGAGGCGTTGGTGGGTAATACCCCCGAAGAGCGCCGAGATGGTGGGTGATAGGCCCCCGAACCCCCCAAGGGGGTTAACTAACGC
>NZ_JASGEK010000022.1:0-43638 GCF_047606445.1 Aeromicrobium sp.
CCCAGCGGTGGGTGGTCCAGGCGATGCGGATGAGGCGGCGGATGATGATGATCGTGTTGGCGAGGGCGATGAACGCTTCGATGACCCGGGCGCGTCGTTCGGTGCAGATGTGGAGTTTCTTGAAGCCCCGGTTGTGCCAGGAGTTGGTGCGCTCGACGACCCGGCGGGCGCCGGCTTGGAGTGGGAATCCCTTGATGCTGATCACGCCGTCGCAGCCGAGCTCGTCGAGCAGTTCGCGGGTGGTCTTGCTGTCGGAGCCGACGTCGAGGCGGACGGTGACGCGGTTGGGCAGCCCGACCCCGAGGCCCTCGTTGAAGCGGCCGAGCTTTTCCAGTGTGGGGCGCAGGAAGGGCGAGTCGTGCCGGTTCGCCGGTGCGACCACACAGCCGATTGGAATACCGGTCGCTTCGGTCATCAGGGACCGCTTGGTGCCCTGTTTGCCCCGGTCTACCGGGGATTTCCCGGCGGCCTCGCCGCCACAGGGGGCTTTGACGACGCAGCCGTCGACGGCTGCGTCGTCCAGGTCGAGGCCGATGATCTGGTCGTAGGCGTCCAGACAGATCTGCTCGAGCCGTTCGAACACGCCCGCGGCGATCCATTCGTCACGACGGTTACGGATACTGGTCGCCGAGCATGTGTGGTCGGCGATCTTGTCGTAGGCCGCGCCCAGGACGAGGACCTGGACGAGCTTGTCGAACACCACCCTGTCGGGGATACGCGGCCGGTGACATCCCAATGGATGGAACACCTCACGCTCAGGTGACAGCGCGGCGAACTGGCCCCGCAACGGGTCGATGATGAATGATGGCAGAGCAGGCACAGGCACCTCGTGGGGAAGAACGAGACTTCGACACCTCAATTTCCTACCGGTGCTTGTGCCTGCATCACGTCAACGACGCGCACCTATCTGCGGAACCTCTAAGGCTCATCACGCGGCGCGTGACGAAGCTTTCTCCGTCGCCCTTGAGTGTCCGAGGCTGTTTGTACACTCGAAAACACCCCAACGCTGAGGAGAACACGCATGACATCGGACGGCCAGTTGCCTGTCATCAGTTTGTTCTCCGGCGCTGGTGGACTCGACATGGCGGCCGAACGAGTCGCCGACGCGCCGCTCGCGGCACCTGTCGCAGCGATGGCGGGGCCGCTTCGGGTCGCCGTGGCCACAGACTACGAGCCCCAGGCTCTCGACACGCTTGCGTTGAACCTCCGGTCGACGGCTCTCGTCCCAGGCGACATACGGCAGACTCCCACGGCGGAGCTTCTGCGAGCTGGCTCCTTGGCTGAAGGAGACGCTGCGATCGTGATCGGCGGGCCTCCCTGCACGCCGTTCTCCAAATCGGGGTTCTGGCTTGCTGAGAAGCGTGAGTCGAGAGACCCCAATGCCTCGCTTCTAGAAGAATATGTGCGCGTCGTCGCGCAGGCCAAGCCTGAAGCCTTCGTGCTCGAGAACGTTCAGGCGCTCACTTACAAAACCCACCAGGAGCACTTCAAGCAACTCCTTGCCGCTTTCGCCGAACTTGGTTACAACCCTCAGTGGAAGGTTCTTCTCGCGGCTGACTACGGGGTGCCACAGCTTCGCAAGCGTGTCTTTATCGTCGGACGAAGGGACGGCCAAGCCTTCAGGTTCCCCGAGCCTACTCATGCGGGACCGAGCGAGACGACAAGAACCTGGGATACGGCGAAGCCGCCGCATGTCACCGCAGGTGAGGCCTTCGCTGGACTTCGGACCTCTCCGGAGCCCGGGGAGTTGGTCGAGGGCAAGTTCGGCGAACTTGCGGTCGAGATCCCAGGCGGACAGAACTACCTTTGGCATACTCCTCGCTACGGAGGGCGGGACGTGTTCGAGTGGCGGTCTCGCTATTGGACTTTCTTGCTCCGCCTGGCGTATGATAAGCCGAGTTCGACTCTCCAGGCGCAGCCAGGTCCCTATGTAGGCCCATTCCACTGGGAGAACCTTCCCAATGAGGAAGGTGAGTTGAGGGCGCGTCGCCTCCGTGTACCAGAACTGCTTCGTCTCATGACCTTCCCCGACGACTTCCGAGTGATTGGTGGCCGTGCGGATATTCAGCGACAGCTTGGCAACGCCGTTCCGCTCGAGTTGGGGAAGGCAGTGCTGCGAGCGCTGAGCCTCCAACTCGGGTACCTTGACGCTGAGAACGACCGTGAGGACAAGTTGATTCGGTCGTCGAAACGTTCGGCTCTGGTTGCCTGACCTCGTCGCAGGAGAGCCGGGAAAGGCTCTGTCATGCCGGTCAAGATCGACTACGTCGTTGCCGAACAGGTTCTCCTCGAAGCACTCGCGGTGGCCCAGGCTGGTTTTCCTCTGCCCGTCGAGTGGGTGAGCCACGCTAGGACTGTCTTCGCTCTTGAGCACAAGACTTGGACGCCTGCCTTTGCCACACTCCTCCTTGCCAAAGCGACCGACGAGCGTGTGGACGCGCTTAGCATCAAGGCAGAGGTCGGCAACCCCAACGCTTACAGTCTTCGCGGGCTTGGGCACAAGGTCGTGGTCCCCGCTGCGCTGGAACACGATTTCTCCATCAGGAACACCGGCAGAGAGCCCCTGAATAACCAGCCGTTCTTCCGCTATGACCGAATTGACAAGATCGATCGTGTGCGTCATGCGGATGACTTCAACCACTTCCTCGACATTGCGAAGCGCGCTGACAAACTCTCGTCTGACGAAGCGAAACTTGCTCTCGCCTCGTTCCTTAAGGTAGCCCTGGAAGTCAACGCGAAGGCACAGAAGATCAAGGTCGAGGCTGGCGGATTGACTTCCGTGGGCGCGCGGGTCGCCGTCGCGGACTTTCTGCGATACGACGCCGATGATCGTCCCCAGCGTCTGCAGGCGTTTGCCGCTGCTTGCCTGGATCTTCTTTTCGACGAGGTCAAGACCCGCCGGATCAATGATCCCTCTCGTGACGTGCCCGGAGATGTCCACGCGTTCAACGACTCGAAGGTGGTTCTTGCGGTCGAGGTCCGAGGTAAGGCTGTCTCGCGCATCGATCTTTCGAGTTTCGCTCGTAGTTGCGCCGAGGCGGGTCTCCAACGCGCCGTGATGTTCGTCGATGCTCCACAACAGCCTGCGCTCGATATGAGAAGCATCGCTCGCGAAGCAGGACTCGAAGACATTCAGGTTGAGACATTCGAGTCTGCCTCTGACCTCCTGTTCTCCACGTCGCTGTGGTCCCGACTGCCGCTGAACAAGGCTATTCAGATGTTCTCGCAGGGGTTGCTCGCCCGCCTTCGTGAGATCGAGGTGGCTGTTCCGACCCTTGAAGAATGGGCGAGGGCCATTGCGGTAGCCGGGGCGAGGTAGGCCTTTCCTCCGAGAGGGTTCGACGCTCAGCCGCGCTCGTGGGTCGGCGCGCGGAAGAACAGCACCACCACCAGGCCGACGGCGAAGGCGGCCACCGGCAGGACGTAGGACTCGGCCATCGCCTGCGTGAACGGCTCCTGCACGACGGCGGGCATCGGCGCGGAGGACGTCTGGAAGGAGTCGGCCGACCCCTCCAACCCGTGGGCCGACAGCCGCGCCCCGATGAGCGCCGCGACCGCCGCGCTGCCGAGGGCCGCCGCCACCTGCCGCGTCGCGTTGTAGACGCCCGCCCCGGCTCCGGCGGCCGCCATCGGCAGATTGCGGGTCGCCGTCGCGCCGAGCGGAGCCCACAGGCAGACGTTCGCCACGCCGAACAGCGCCATCGGGACCAACAGCTTCCACGGGGCGGTGTCCGGGGCGATGAGGAAGGCGCTCCACCCCATCGACAGCGCCGCAGCGGCGAAGCCGACGAGCGTGACGCTGCGCGGGTGGACCCGGTCGACGACCCGGCCGGCCATGGGCGACAAGACCATCATCACGACGGCCATCGGCAGCATGAACAGGCCCGCCTGGATGGGGCTCCAGCCGCGCGCGCCCTGGGCGTAGAACATGAACGGCAGGCTCATCGAGGTGATCGCCGCCGACACGAGCGCGATGCCGACGTTCGCCACCGCGAAATTGCGGTCGCGGAACAGTCCGAGCGGCACCAGCGGCTCCGACCGCGTCCGCGACTCCCACCACACGAAGGCGGCCAACACGGCGAGGCCGCCGCCGATCAGCAGCGGGACGCTGAGCACGCCGGAGATCGTGCCCCAGTCGTAGTGCTCGCCCTCTTGGATGCCGAAGACCAGCGCGAACATGCCGACCGCGCTCAACGCCACGCCCACGAGGTCGAAGGAGTGGTTGTGGGTGGGCAGCGTCGGCACGAGCCGCCAGGCCAAGACGAAGGCGACGACGCCGACGGGCACGTTGATGAAGAAGATCCACTCCCAGCCGGCCACGTCGACCAGGACGCCGCCCAAGATGGGGCCGACGAGGGTCGCCACGCCGGCCGTCGCGCCCCAGAGCGTCATCGCGGCGCCGCGCCGGGCCGCAGGGAAGGTGCGGGTGATGACGGCCATCGTCTGCGGCGTCATCATCGACGCGCCGACGCCCTGGACTGCACGGGCGGTGATGAGCCCGCCGATGGAGCCGGTCAGGCCGCACCACAGAGAGGCCAGCGTGAAGATGACCAGGCCGATCAGGTAGATCCGCTTCGGGCCAAAGCGGTCGCCGAGGCGGCCGGTGACGAGCAGCGGCACCGCGTAGGAGAGCAGGTAGGCGCTGGTGACCCAGATGCCCGCGGTGACGTCGGTGCGCAGCTCGGTGATGATGTCGGGGGTCGCGACCGACACGATCGTGTTGTCGAGCAGGATCATGAAGAAGCCGACGACCATGGCCCAGAGCGCGGGCCAGGGGCGGTAGTCGGCGGGCAGTCCGGTGGCGGGGTCGCGGGTGTCGGTCACCGACCCAGTGTGACGGTTGCCGCCGACCTATGTGCCATCGGCAACCATGGTGTGAGCGGTCTCACGCCAGCAGCTCGAACTCCAGCAGGTCCGACCACGTGCCGTCGCCCAGCGGCTCGACGCCGGTGACCCGTCCAGTGGGCGTGAACCCCGCCCGTTCGATGATCCGCAGGCTGGCGGCGTTGCCGGGGGCGGCGGCCGCGCTGAGCCGGCGCAGGCCGAGGCCGTCCGGATCGAAGGCGTGGCCGACGGCGAGGGCGACGGCGGCGCTCATGACGCCCCGGCCCCGTGCGTCGGGGTGGGTCCAGTAGGCGAGCTCGCCGCTCGTGTGGCGGCTGTGCGCGAGGTCGGCGACGCTGAGGTAGCCGAGCAGCCGGTCGTCGGCCTCGTCGGCGACCGCCCAGCTGAGCTGCTCGCCGCGTGCGGCCAGCCAGACCGACTCGTGCACCATGCTCTCGGCGACGGCGGGCGTGGGCGCCGGGGGCAGGTTCGCGAACCAGTGGCGGGTCTCGGGGTCGGCGCACGCCTCGGCCATGCGGGGCGCGTCGCTCACGCGCAACTCCCGGAGCCGCACGCCGCCGCCGACGAGCCCGACCGGCTCCAGCCAGGGGGTGCGGGGGTACGGGGGCTCGCCGAAGCGCAGCACGGCGGTCCAGCCGTCGAAGACGCCCGCCGGGTGGTCGAGCAGCGACGGGACGGCGGCGACGAGCTGGAAGCCGCAGGCGTGGGCCACACGGAGCGAGGCGGTGTTGCCGACGACCGCCTTCCAACGGACCGCCTCCGCGCCGCCCTCGGTGAAAGCCCAGTCGACGAGCAGACGGACCGCGTTCGAGATGACCTGACGGCCCCGGGCGTCGGGGTGGAGGATGAAGCCGATCTCGGGAGCTCTGCCTGATCCGAGGCTGATCTGGCCGGCGAACCGGCTGGGGCCGGCGCCGTGCGGCGACTCGACCGCCCAGACGCGGGTCCGTCCGGCGTCCCAGTCGGCGGGGACGACGTTCAGCGCGTAGTCCTCGGCGGCCTCACGGGTGTAGTCGGCCGGGATCGTCGTGTAGCGGCTCGCCTCCGGTCGTTGGCACATGACCGTCATCGCGTCGAGGTCGGCGGAGGTGTGGGCGCGCAGCACCACCTCGCCGTCGGTCAGCACCGGCACGCTGAGCGGCCAGGTCAGCGCCGGCTCACTCACGCGCGGGCAACCGTTCCTCCAGCAGGCGCAGGATGGCGGCGGTGGTGGTCTTCAGCTCGGCGACGTCGGACTCGATTCGGTCGAGTCGCGCCTCCACGCGGTCGAGGCGGTCTTCGATTCGGTCGAGGCGAGCCTCCACCCGGTCGAGTCGCGCCTCCACTCGGTCGAGTCGCGCCTCCACTCGGTCGAGTCGGTCTTCGATCTTGTCGAGGCGAGCCTCGACCTGATCGAAGCGGTGGTCGACTTGGTCGAAGCGCGCGTTGACGTTCTGGAACTGATCGTCGACCTGGCGGAACTTCTCCTCAAAGCGGTTGAAGCGCTCGTCGGCGACGTCGGCCCAGGTCTCGAGCGACGCGAGGATCTCGTAGATCGCGATGACATCTTGGTCGAGTTGGCTGATCTTGTGCGGATATGTGGTAGAGGTCATACGACAACGGTAGGGAGAAACGCTCAAACGTCGAGCATGTTTTCCACAGGTCGCGTACGGGGGCCTCATGACTCCATGGTGGCACGGAACGGAGCGGCCGGATAGACGCCGAGCAGCTTGACGTCGGTGGTGAAGAAGGCCAGCTCCTCCAGCGCCCGCGCGACCGGCGGGTCGTCGGGATGGCCGTCGACCTCGGCGAGGAACTGGGTCGCGGTGAACTCCCCGTCGACCATGTACGACTCCAGCTTCGTCATATTCACGCCGTTCGTCGCGAAACCGCCGAGCGCCTTGTAGAGCGCCGCGGGCAGATTGCGGACGTTGAAGACGAACGTCGTCACCACCGGCCCGTTCCCGGCGGACGCCTGGACGTCCTCGCGGGACAGCACGATGAAGCGGGTCGTGTTGTGGTCCTCGTCCTCGACGTCCGCGGCGAGCACGTCGAGCCCGTAGATCTCGGCGGCCAGCGGCGGCGCGATGGCCGCCTGGGTGGGGTCGGCGGCGTCGCGGATCTCCCGCGCGGCGCCGGCGGTGTCGCCGGAGATGACGGTGGTCAGACCGTGTTCGGCGATGACCCGGCGGCACTGGCCGAGCGCGTGCACGTGGCTGTGCACCGTCCGGAGCGATTCGAGGCTCGCCCCCGGCACCGCCATCAGGTGGAACTGGATGCGCAGGAAGTGCTCGGCGACGATGTGCAGGCCGGAGTCGGGCAGGAAGTGGTGGATGTCGGCGACGCGTCCGGCGATCGAGTTGTCGATGGGGATCATCGCCAGGTCGGCGTCGCCGCCGCGCACGGTCGCGAAGACCTCCTCGAAGGAGGCGCACGCCACCGACTCCATCGACGGATAGTGCTGCTGGCAGACGATGTGCGAGTTGGCGCCCGGCTCGCCCTGGTAGGCGATGCGTGCGGTCGCGGCGCTGGGAGAAGTCACCGGACCAGTGTCGCACCGGGCGACGGGCGGACGGGCGCGACGACCGGCGCGGGCAGGTCGCGGCGGGCGAAGGCCTCGCCGACCGCCGCCGCCATGCCCGCGGCCCTCTCGACCGGCACGAGCGCGATGACGCCGCCGCCGAAGCCGCCCCCGGTCATGCGGGCGCCGAGCGCGCCGTGCTCCAGCGCCACCTCGACGGCGAGGTCGAGTTCGGGGCAGCTCACCTCGTAGTCGTCGCGCAGGGACTCGTGTGAGGAGAAGAGCATGCCGCCGAGCTGGGTCCACGCCCCGGCGCCGAGGGCGCGGATCGCGCCGCGCGCCCGGGTCTGCTCGGTGATGACGTGTCGCGTGCGCTTGACGAGCGTCGGGTCGGTCAGCCGCAGCACCGCGTCGACGGGGGCGGCGGCGAGCTGTTCGACGCCGAGCTCATCGCAGGCGGCCTGGCACTCGGCGCGGCGGGCGGTGAACTCGCCGGAGGCCAGCGCGTGCCGGGTGCGGGTGTCGATCACGGCCAGCGCGAGTCCGGCGGCGGCCGGGTCGCAGGGCACGTCGGAGGTGGCCGGCGGGTCGGGGCGGTGGTCGATGGCGAGCGCGTGTCCGGGCTGGGACAGCAGCACGGCGAGCTGGTCCATGCGGCCGACCGGCACGCCGACGAAGTCGGTCTCGGCGAGCTGGGCGATCGCCGCCGCGTCGTGGCGGTCGAGGTCGGTCCCGCCGAGGTCGGCCAGCGTGAGCACCGCGCCGCAGACGAGCGCGGCCGAGGACGACAGGCCAGCGCCCTGCGGCAGATTCGACTCGATCACCAGATCGGCGCCGCCCACGGGGTGTCCGGCGGCGCGCAGCGCCCACGCCGCCCCGGCGACATAGGCCGCCCATCCCTCGACTTCGCCCGGCTGGGCGGCCACCGGCACCTGGACGTGCTCGCCGTCGCTCCACAGCGCGAGACGGTCGTCGTCGCGTCGCCGCGCCTTGACGGTGACGCCCCGGTCGATGGCGAACGGCAGGGTGATCCCGCCGTTGTAGTCGAGGTGCTCGCCGATGAGGTTGACCCGCCCCGGCACGAACCACTGCTTGATCTGACTCACCCGCGAGAGACTAGGCGACATCCGCGATTTCCGCGCGCCGTCGTCCACAGGTCAGTGGTTGTCAGCGGCGCGGTAGGCCGAGGGAGTGAAACCGAGGGTCGTGCGGAAGTCGGCGGCGAGGTGGGCGTGGTCGGCGTAGCCGAGGTCGGCGGCGACCTCCGCGACGGTGGCCGAGGCGTCCTCGCGCAGCCGTTGCGCGGCCTCCTGGAGGCGATAGCGGCGGATGATCGCCAGCGGCGGCAGTCCGACGTGCTCGCGGGCGAGGCGCTGCACGCCCCGGACCGACAGGCCGAGCCGGTCGGCGACGGCGTCGACGCGGGTGATCGAGCGGTCGTCGGCGATCAGCTCCTCCATCGCGTTCGCGAGCGCGCCGAAGGCGCCCGCGGGCGGGAGGTGTTCGGCGGCCCAGGACGCGTAGGCGGCGACGGCACGCTCCCGGGCGGACTCCTCGTCGGGGTCGGCCATCGCGTCGGCGACGGCGGCGTGGAGGTCGGGGGCGGCGAAGGCCACCTCGCGGTCTCGCAGCTCCTCGGGGCGCGCGCCGAGCGCGACGACCCCCGCCGGCCGCAAGAGCGCGCCTACCGCCCAGCCCTCCCCGGAGAGGTCGCGGTGCGCGATCCGGGTGCTGGGCCCGCTCAGCGCGACGCCGTCGGCCTCGACGACGAGATTCGACGCCGGGAACGGCAGGAGCTCCTGCCGCGACGTCTCGCCCGGCGGCAGCGACCAGCGGGGGATCCAGAACCAGCGGATCCGGTCGGCCAGGCCGTCCGGCGCCGGAATCCGGTGGAAGGACGGCAGCCGCGACGGACGCAGCACGCCGCGCGGATCCTCGACGTCGCGCATCGGGCCTCCTGTCGCGAATCTTCAAGCCGAGCCCGCCGCCCGCGCTCTACCGTTCGGATATGAGTGATGAGAACACGCCCCGTCGCGGGGTCACCGGAGAGCACACCACCGACGGCGTCCCCCACGGCGCCACCAGTCTGACACCGTTCCTCGCGGTCGAGCGGGCCGCCGAGGCGGTCGAGTTCTACCGCTCGGTCTTCGGCGCGCGGGTGGTCGACGTGACCGAGATGGGCGGGGTGGTCGTACACGCCGACCTCGACTTCGGCCAGGGCCTGTTGCAGATCGGCGAGCCGAGCCCGGCCTACGCCCTCGTGCCGCCGTCGGCGGGGGAGTCGGACTGCTACTCGATGGGCCTGTACTGCGCCGACGTCGACGGTCTGGTCGAGCGGGCCGTCGCGGCGGGCGCCACCGTCCGCGAGCAGCCGTCCGACTTCGTCTCCGGCGACCGTTTCGCCTCGATCCGCGACCCGTTCGGCGTGCGCTGGTCGGTGATGTCGCGGGTCGAGGATCTGTCGGAGGCCGAGAGCGCGCGGCGGGTGGCCGAGTGGGCGGCGGCGCAGCAGTCCGGCTGAGGCAGAATGGCGGGCATGTCTGACGCCTCCCCTTCGCGGCGGCCCCGGGTGCTCTCCGGCGCCCAGCCGACCGCCGACTCGTACCATCTCGGCAACTATTTCGGCGCGTTCCGCCAGTGGGCCGCGATGCAGGACGAGTTCGAGGCGTTCTACTTCATCCCCGACCTGCACGCCATCACCATCGACTACGACCCGGCGCTGCTGCGCGAGCGGACGTACATCGCCGCCGCGCAGATGCTGGCCTCCGGCGTCGACCCCGACCGCAGCATCCTGTTCGTGCAGAGCCAGGTGCCCGAGCACGCCCAGCTCGCGTGGGTGTTCAACTGCCTGACCGGCTTCGGCGAGGCCAGCCGGATGACGCAGTTCAAGGACAAGTCGGCCAAGAACGGCGCGGAGAAGGCGAGCGTCGGCCTGTTCACCTATCCGATGCTGATGGCCGCCGACATCCTCATCTACCAGGCCGACAAGGTGCCGGTCGGCGAGGACCAGCGCCAGCACGTCGAGCTGACCCGCAATCTCGCGCAGCGGTTCAACCACCGTTTCGGCGAGACGTTCACGGTGCCCGAGGCGCACATCGTCAAGGAGACCGCGAAAATCTACGACCTGCAGGACCCCACCCGCAAGATGAGCGGCTCGAACGCGTCGCACGCGGGCGTCGTGGACCTCGCCGACACCCCCAAACAGGTCGCCAAGAAGGTCCGTTCGGCGGTCACCGACTCCGGCTCGGAGATCTACTTCGACCGGGAGGCCAAGCCCGGCGTCTCCAATCTGCTCACCATCTACTCGGCGGTGACCGGGAAGACGGTCGAGGAGGTCGTCGCGGACTACGAGGGCCGCCAGTACGGCCACCTCAAGGTCGAGCTGGGCGACCTCCTGGCCGACTTCGTGGGAGGTTTCAGCGAGCGGGCGCAGGGCTACCTCGACGACCGCGCCGAGCTCGACCGGATCTTCGCGACCAGCGCCGAGAAGGCCCGCGAGATGACCGTCCCGATGTTGAGGACGGTCTACGAGCGCTCCGGCTTCGTCCTACCGGGGTGAGTCCGCCCCCTTTCCGACGCCGGGGAGGTACCTCAGCAACCCTACGAGCGAGGCGGAGGTAGCGCAGTGACCTTACGTGGCGTGAATAAGGTTGCTCCGTTACCTTTCGGGGCCCGGAACGGTTGCTGACGTACCTCCCGACGCTCCGTAGGGTTGCTGAGCTACCGCTCCACGCTCGGATCATCCGCAGCCTCACTCCAACAACTGCGCCAGCAGCTCCTCGCGGAACGCGCGGGCGGCCAACGACATCGCCTCCTCGACGCGGTGCGCGACGCCGATGGTGCGGGTGAGGGTGGGGGAGACGAGGCGGGCGACCGACAGGTGGGGGCGGGTCGCGACGACCATCTCCGGGACGATCGCCCGGCCGAGCCCGGCCTCGACGAAGCGCAGCACGGCGCTCATCTCGCCGCCCTCGACGGCGATGACCGGCTCGAAACCGGCCTGGCGGCAGGCGGCGTTGGTGCGCTCGCGCAGGTCGTAGCCCTCGCGCACCATGACGAGCGGGGTGTCGCGCAACTCCCGCACGCCGACCTCCGCAGGCAGCTCGACGTCGGGAGGGCCGACGAGCACCAGCTCCTCGGTCAGCAGCTCGGTGGTCACCAGGTCGTCGCTCTCGGGCTGGCGCGAGACGATGTTGAGCGACAGGTCGAGGCGGCCGCGCGCGAGGTCGCGGGTGAGCAGCCGCGAGCCGGACTCGTGCACCTCCAGGTCGATGCGGGGGTGGCGCTGGTGGAAGGCGGTCAGCACCTGGGGCAGCAGGCTGTCGCACAGCGAGGGCGTCGCGCCGAGCCGCACCCGGCCGCGGCGCAGCCCGGCGACCTCCTGCACGGCCTCGTGGGCGGCCTCGGCGCCGATGACGATGCGCTCGGCGTGCGGCAGCAGCGCCTCGCCCGCGCTGGTCAGCTCGATGCCGCCGCGATGGCGCACGAACAGCGGGGTGCCGAGGGAGTTCTCCAGCACGCGGATCTGCTTGGACATGCTCGGCTGGGAGACGCCGGTCAGCTCGGCGGCGCGGGTGAAATGCCGGGCCTGGGCGACGGCGACGAAGTACCGGAGCTGGTGGATCTGCACGGCGCCAGTGTGTCATGCCCAAAGGTTATGAAAGCGCACCTCAGTCAGACTTAGCCAGAATCGTCAAATCGTTCTACTGTGAGGCCGTGGTCACTACATCTCAGGCGAAACGCGCGCCCGCGACACGGTCGACGGTGGTGCTGAAGATCTTGATGGCGGTCTCCGGTCTGGTCATGATCGGCTACCTGCTGTTGCACATGTACGGAAATCTGAAGATTTTCGCCGGGCAGGAGGCGTTCGACGCCTACGCCCACCATCTGCGGGAGTTCGGCGAGCCGATGCTGCCGCACGAGGGCCTGCTGTGGATCGTCCGCGTGGTGCTGCTCGCGGCCATCGTCACGCACGTGTACTGCGTGGTGGTGCTGTGGCGCCGCAACCGCAAGGCGGCCGGTTACGTCGGCGGCAAGCGCTACCACTCCAAGCAGAACAAGACCGGCGTGCAGCGCAGCTACTCGTCGTTCACGATGCGCTGGGGCGGCCTGGTCGTCCTGACGTTCATCGTCTACCACCTCCTGCACCTCACGGCGAACACCATCCACCCCGGCGGCGCGTCCGACAGCCCCTACGAGCGGGTCGTCAACGGCTTCGAGATCTGGTGGGTCGTCGTGAGCTACACGGTCGCCCTGCTCGCGGTCGGCTTCCATCTGTGGCACGGCGTCTGGAGCGCTCTGACCACGCTGGGCGGCAACCGCAGCAGCAACCGCATCGACTCCCGCCTCAGCGGCATCGCCGTCGTGGTGACCCTCGTCATCGTCATCGGCTTCCTGTTGCCGCCGTGGGCGATCCTGCTCGGACTGGAGGCCTGACCTAATGACCGATGTGATCGACGACTACATCGTCGTCGGCGACGAGATCGCCGACACCGCCGCTCCGGGCGGCCCCATCGAGCGCCGCTGGGACGAGCGCAAGTTCAACGCCAAGCTGGTCAACCCGGCCAACCGCCGCAAGATCAAGGTCATCATCGTGGGCAGCGGCCTGGCCGGCGCGGCCGCGGCGGCGACCCTCGGCGAGGCCGGCTACAACGTGGTCAACTTCTGTTACCAGGACAGCCCGCGCCGCGCCCACTCGATCGCCGCCCAGGGCGGCATCAACGCGGCCAAGAACTACCGCAACGACGGCGACAGCGTCTACCGGCTGTTCTACGACACCGTCAAGGGCGGCGACTTCCGCTCGCGCGAGTCGAACTCCTACCGCCTCGCGCAGGTGTCGGTGAACATCATCGACCAGTGCGTCGCGCAGGGCGTGCCCTTCGCCCGCGAGTACGGCGGCCTGCTCGACAACCGCTCCTTCGGCGGCGTGCAGGTCTCGCGCACCTTCTACGCGCGCGGCCAGACGGGCCAGCAGCTGCTCATCGGCGCCTACCAGGCGCTCGAGCGGCAGATCGCCGCCGGCACGGTCGAGATGCACACGCGCCACGAGATGCTCGACCTGATCATGGTCCCCGAGGAGGACGGCACCGAGCGCGCCCGCGGCGTGGTCGTGCGCGACATGGTCTCCGGCGAGATCGAGACGCACACCGCCGACGCGGTCGTGCTGTGCACCGGCGGCTACGGCAACGTCTACTTCCTGTCGACCAACGCGATGGGCTGCAACGTCACCGCCACCTGGCGCGCGCACCGCAAGGGCGCGTACTTCGGCAACCCCTGCTACACGCAGATCCACCCGACCTGCATCCCGGTCTCCGGCGACTACCAGTCGAAGCTGACCCTGATGTCGGAGTCGCTGCGCAACGACGGCCGCATCTGGGTGCCCAAGAAGAAGGGCGACACCCGCAAGGCCTCCGACATCCCCGAGGACGAGCGCGACTACTACCTGGAGCGCATCTACCCGTCCTTCGGCAACCTGGTGCCCCGCGACATCGCCTCGCGCGCCGCGAAGTACCAGTGCGACGACGGCAAGGGCGTCGGCCCCGGCGGCCTGGGCGTCTACCTCGACTTCGCCGACGCCATCGCCCGCATGGGCCGTCCGGCGGTCGAGGCCAAGTACGGCAACCTCTTCGACATGTACGCCCGGATCACCGGCGAGGACCCGTACAGCGAGCCGATGCGCATCTACCCGGCGGTGCACTACGTCATGGGCGGACTGTGGGTCGACTACGACCTGCAGAGCAACCTCAAGGGCCTGTTCGTCGGCGGCGAGGCCAACTTCTCCGACCAGGGAGCCAACCGCCTGGGCGCCTCGGCGCTCATGCAGGGCCTGGCCGACGGCTACTTCGTGCTGCCGTCGACGCTGCCGGACTACCTGGCCGGCAGCACGGGCTTCACGCCCGTCGACGACGACCACCCTGCCGTCATCAAGGCGCGCGAGGAGGTCGAGGAGCGCATCGAGAAGCTGCTGAGCATCGACGGCTCGCGCACGGTCGACTCCTTCCACAAGGAGCTCGGCCACATCATGTGGGAGTACTGCGGCATGGAGCGCACCGAGGAGGGCCTGACCAAGGCCATCGGCCTCATCCGCGACCTCAAGAAGCAGTTCTGGAGCGACGTCAAGGTCACCGGCGTCAACGAGGAGCTCAACCAGACGCTCGAGCGGGCCGGTCGCGTCGCCGACTTCATCGAACTGGGCGAGCTCATGTGCATCGACGCGCTCAACCGCGCCGAGTCGTGCGGCGGCCACTTCCGGGCCGAGAGCCAGACCGAGGAGGGCGAGGCGGCGCGGCGCGACGAGCTGTTCGCCTACGTCTCAGCCTGGGAGTGGGGCGACGAGAAGCCGATCCTGCACAAGGAGCCTCTCGAGTACGAGTACATCGAGATGAAGGCGAGGAGCTACAAGTGAAGATCACCGTCAATATCTGGCGTCAGAAGAACGCCGACGACAAGGGCACGATGGTCGGCTACGAGCTGGACGACGTGGTCGCGGACATGTCCTTCCTGGAGATGCTCGACGTGCTCAACGAGCGGCTCACGCTCGAGGGCGAGGATCCGGTGGCCTTCGACTCGGACTGCCGCGAGGGCATCTGCGGCATGTGCGGCGTCGTGATCAACGGCATCGCGCACGGCCCGGAGGTCACCACGACCTGCCAGCTGCACATGCGCTCCTTCGAGGACGGCGACGTCATCGACATCGAGCCGTGGCGCGCGGGCGCGTTCCCGGTGGTCAAGGACCTCGTGGTCGACCGGGGCGCCTTCGACCGGATCATCCAGGCCGGCGGCTACATCAGCGCGCCGACGGGCTCGGCGGTCGAGGCCAACAACATCCCGGTGCCGAAGGCCGACGCCGACCACGCCTTCGAGGCGGCGACCTGCATCGGCTGCGGCGCGTGCGTCGCGGCCTGCCCGAACGGCTCGGCGATGCTGTTCACGGCGGCCAAGATCACCCACCTGGGCTTGCTGCCGCAGGGCCAGCCGGAGCGCGACTCCCGCGTGCTCGGCATGGTCGAGCAGCACGACCACGAGGGCTTCGGCGGTTGCACGAACATCGGCGAGTGCGCGGCGGCCTGCCCCAAGGGCATCCCGCTCGACGTCATCAGCCGCCTCAACCGCGACCTCATGGGCGCTCTGACCCGCGAGGCCATCGGCAGCTGACGGGTCGCCTTCTCTCCAGATTTGCTCCCTTATCCACCGTTTCGCCTTCACGATTCGGTGGATAAGGGAGCAAATCTCGTCAGAGGGGTGAGCTCGGGGGAGGGTGGGAATAGTTCGCATGGGTAATTTGCTGAGCTAACTATGCCTACCGACGTCCAACGACTCGCCGCAGCGGTGGCTCGGCTCAACCGACGGCTCCGGCAGGAGCGTCACTCGGAGTTGACGCCCTCGCAGCTGTCCCTGCTCGGCACGCTGCGCGAGCTGGGGACGACCACTCCCGGAGCGATCGCGGCCCACGAGAAAGTGCGTCCGCCGTCGATCACCCGCGCGCTGTCCTGTCTGCAGGACGAGGGGCTCGTCCGCCGTGAGACCCATCCCGACGACGGCCGCCAGGTGCTCGTCAGCGTCTCCGAGGAGGGCGAGCGGGTGCTCGCCGAGGAGCGCGGGCGCCGCGACGCCTGGCTGCACGTGCGGCTGCGCGAGCTCGACGCCCGCGAGCGCGCCGTGCTGCGCGAGGCCGCCGCGATCATGACCCGCCTGGCGGCCTCGTGAGCCGAGGCGCTCGATGCGCCATGGGCGCCGGGTTGCTCGCGTCTGTGCTGTGGTTCCTGTCTCATCAGGACGCGGGGGCGCCGCCCATGCCGATCTCGTTGCCGTCCGGATCGATGAAGACGGCCTTGCGCACCCCGTCGTCGTAGGTCTCCCGCCTGCTCGGTTCCAGTCCGCCGGCGGAAGCGGTGGCGAGTGCCGCGTCCAGATCGTCGACAAACAGGGTCACGACGCCTCCTCCGGCGCGGTCGGGGTCGGCCTCGATGTAGACGTGGCTGTGCTCGCCGAGCGTCCACACCGTCTCGCGGTCGTTGGGCCGGAAGGTCGCGACGTCGTGGCCGAGCAGCCGGGTGTACCAGTCGGCGGCGGCGTCGTGATCGCTCACGCGGAGCCCGGCGAAGAGGTGGAGGGTCATGTCTCGATGGTCGTCCATCGCCGACGACGCTCGCCAGTCCGGGCGTATTCTGGCGCGATGACCACCCCGCTGGAGGTCGTCGACCGGGTGATCGACGAGATCACCCCCGACCTCATCGACCTGCGCCGCGACCTCCACGCCCATCCGGAGCTGTCGTGGGAGGAGGAGCGTTCCAGCGCCCTCGTGGCCCGGTGGATGGACCAGCACGGCGTCGAGCACCGACGTCTGCCCGGCACCGGCGTCGTCGCCGAGGTCGGACCGGAGGCGGGGCCGCTCGTGGCCCTGCGCGGAGACCTCGACGCCCTGCCGATCCCCGACCTCACCACCGACGCCTGGCGCTCCACGGTGGCCGGGGTCGCGCACGCCTGCGGCCACGACGTGCACGCCGGCGCCCTCGTCGGGGCCGCGCTGGCGCTGGCCGAGGCGCACCGCCGCGAGCCGCTGCCGGTGCGGGTGCGGCTGATTTTCCAGCCCGCCGAGGAGGTCATGCCCGGCGGCGCGCTGAAGCTGCTGTCGCAGGGCGTGCTCACCGGGGTCTCGCGCATCTTCGCGCTGCACTGCGACCCCTCCCTCGACGTCGGCCAGGTCGGCCTGCGGGAAGGGCCCATCACCGGCGCCTCCGACCAGGTCACGGTCACCCTCGCCGGACGCGGCGGGCACACCTCCCGCCCGCACCTGACCGAGGACCTCACCTACGCCCTCGGCAGCCTCGTCACCCAGCTCCCCGCCGCCCTGTCGCGCCGCTTCGACCCGCGCTCGGGCGTCTCGATGGTGTGGGGGCGGCTCCAGGCCGGCCACGCCGCCAACGTCATCCCGGCCAGCGGCGAGCTCACCGGCACGCTGCGCACGCTGGAGGCCGACGCCTGGCATCGTGCCGAGGCGCTGGTGCGCGACCTCATCGGCGACATCGTGCGCCCCTTCGGCGTCGACGCCGACGTGCTCTACGTGCGCGGCGTGCCGCCGGTCGTCAACGACTTCGAGGCCACCGAGGCGCTGCGCCGGGCGGTCGGCTCGGCGCTCGGCCCCGACGCCGTCGCGAGCACCGCGCAGAGCCTCGGCGGCGAGGACTTCGCCTGGTACGTCGAGGCCGTCCCGGGGGCGATGGGACGACTCGGCACCCGCACCCCGGGAGGCCGCACGTTCGACCTGCACCAGGGGGATCTGCGGGTCGACGAGCGGGCCGTCACGGTCGGCGCGCGGGTGCTCGCCGCGGCCGCGCTCGCCTGATTCGTGACAATCGTGTGACGGTCGCGCGTCTTCCTTCCCAGATGAACCTGGACGGGCTTAGAGTCAGGCGCAGGCTGGCGTTCGCCAGCAGTCGACCTGAGGAGGAAATGTGCGCCGAGTGACCACCTATGGCGTCGCCATCGCGACGTGCGCGCTGATGCTGTCCGCGTGCGGCACCGCCGCTGACAAGGAGTCCGACGACGCCGCCGCCGATTGCGAGCCCGTCACGATCGAGGGCGACGTCAAGGTCGGCCTCGCCTACGACGTGGGCGGTCAGGGCGACCAGTCCTTCAACGACGCCGCCTACGCGGGCCTGACCAAGGCCGTCGACGAGCTCGGCGTCGAGCACACCGAGGGCGAGGCCGCCGAGAACGAGTCCGAGGAGGTCCGTGAGGAGCGTCTGCGCGGCTTCGCCGAGGACGGCTACAACACGATCGTCGGCGTCGGCTTCGCCTACAGCGAGTCGGTCAACAAGGTCGCGCCGGACTTCCCCGACGTCGCCTTCGCGGTCATCGACGGCTTCGACCCCGACGAGGAGGTCAACTGCAACGTCTCCTACCTGACCTTCGCCGAGGAGCAGGGCTCCTTCCTGGTCGGCGCGGCTGCGGCGCTGCAGTCCGAGAGCGGCACGATCGGCTTCGTCGGCGGCGTCAACAACACGCTCATCCAGAAGTTCGAGGCGGGCTACGAGGCCGGCGCCGAGGCGGCGAACCCCGACGTCGAGGTCATCTCGACGTACATCGAGGAGAGCGACCCGAAGGGCTTCGGCGACCCGGCCGGCGGCCAGGCGGCGGCCGAGGGCCTCTACGACGACGGCGCCGACATCGTCTTCCACGCCGCGGGCGGCTCGGGCGAGGGCGTGTTCACCGCCGCCGCAGACTCGGGCAACTGGGCCATCGGCGTCGACTCCGACCAGTATCTGACCGCGGGCGACGCGCTGGCCCCGAGCATCCTGACGTCGATGCTCAAGCGGGTCGACGTGGCCACCTACGACTTCATCGTGGGCCTGACCGAGGGTGAGTTCACACAGGGCTTCCAGACCTTCACGCTCGCCGACGACGGCGTCGGCTACTCCACGTCGGGAGACTTCCTGACTCCGGAGACCATCGACGCGCTGGAGGAGTACAAGCAGCAGATCATCGACGGCGAGATCGAGGTCCCGTCCGAGGTGAAGTGATCTGAGGATCCGGGGGCGGGCGGCTGGAGCACCAGTCGTCCGCCCTCGTCCGTCCCCCGTCGTTCCCAGACGAACATCTGCGAGAGGATGCCGCCGTGACGAGCATGCGCGTCGAGGCCCAGGCGATCGGCAAACGCTTCCCCGGCGTCATCGCCAACCATGATGTCGACCTCGTGATCGAGCCTGGGCGGGTGCACGCGCTGATCGGCGAGAACGGCGCGGGCAAGTCCACGCTGATGAAGATCCTCTACGGCGTGCAGCCGCCCGACGAGGGGCGCATCCTCATCGACGGCGAGCCGGTCGCCTTCAGCTCGCCCACCGACGCCATCGCCGCGGGCGTCGGCATGGTGTTCCAGCACTTCATGCTCGCCGACAACCTCACCGTCACCGAGAACATCGTGCTCGGCGCGGAGAGGCTGCACGGCATCGGCGCGGCCGCCAAAGCCGAGATCCGCGCCATCTCCGACCGCTTCGGCTTCGACCTCGACCCCGACGCGCTGGTCGAAGGGCTCGGCGTCGCCGCCCGGCAGCGGGTCGAGATCCTCAAAGTCCTCTACCGCGGGGCCCGGCTGATCATCCTCGACGAGCCGACCGCGGTGCTGGTGCCGCAGGAGGTCGACGCGCTCTTCGCGAATCTGCGCGAACTGGTCGCGCAGGGCTGCTCGGTGCTCTTCATCTCGCACAAGCTCGACGAGGTCTTGGACATCGCCGACGACATCACGGTCCTGCGCCGGGGAACGACGGTCGGCTCGGCCGACCCGGCCACCGCGACCAAGCGCGAGCTGGCCGAGCTGATGGTCGGCGCGCAGCTTCCCTCCCCGCAGACCTCGGAGTCGACCGTCACCGACCGGGTCGTGCTGGAGCTCGACCAGGTGCGGCTCACCGACGACGGCGGCCGCGACCTCCTGCACGACGTCAGCCTGCGGGTGCACGCCGGAGAGATCGTCGGCATCGCCGGCGTCGAGGGCAACGGCCAGTCCGAGCTGGTCGAGGTCGTCATGGGCCTGGCCCGTCCCAGCGCGGGGGCGGTCCGCCTCGAGGGCGAGGACATCACCCGGCTCGGCACCCGGCAGGTGCGCGAGCGGGGCGTCGGCTTCGTGCCCGAGGACCGCCACCGCCACGGCCTGCTGCTCGACGCGCCGCTGTGGGAGAATCGCGTGCTCGGCCACCAGACGCGCGAGCCCGTGGCCAAGCGGGGGCTGATCGACCAGGCCGGCGCCCGCGACGACTCCCGACGCATCATCGAGGAGTTCGACGTGCGCACGCCGAGCGACGAGACGAGCGCCCGGGCGCTGTCGGGCGGCAACCAGCAGAAGTTCATCGTCGGCCGTGAGATGAGCGGCTCGCCGCGTCTGCTGCTCGCCTCCCACCCGACCCGCGGCGTCGACGTCGGCGCGCAGGCCGCGATCTGGGAGCACATCCGCGCCGCCCGCCGCGAGGGGCTGGGCGTGCTGTTGATCTCGGCCGACCTCGACGAGCTGATCGGCCTGTCGGACCGCTTGGAGGTCGTCTTGCGCGGACGGCTCACCGCGACCTTCGACCCGGCGCGGGTGACGGCCAGCGACCTGGGCGAGGCCATGACCGGAGGGACGAGGGCATGAACGAGCGACTCAGATCCGTCGGGGCGGCGTTGGTCCCGCCCCTCGTGGCGGTGGTCGCCGCGCTCGCGGCCACCAGCCTCGTCATCGTGGTCTCCGGCGGCTCGGCCGTCGACTTCCTCCGCGCCCTGGTCAGCATGCCGAGCGAGCGCGCGCTGCTGACGATCGTCAACCAGGCGTCGATGCTCACCATCGCCGGCCTCGCCGCGGCGATCGGCTTCCGCATGGGCCTGTTCAACATCGGCGTCGAGGGCCAGTACATCGTCGGATCCTGCGCGGGCGCGTTCTTCGCCGGCAGCGGCCTGGTGGCCGGACCGCTCAACATCCTCGCCACGCTGGTGGTCGCGGCGCTGGCCGGCGCGCTCTACGCCTCCGTCGCGGGCGTGCTCAAAGTGTTCCGCGGGGTGAGCGAGGTCATCAGTGCGATCATGCTCAACTACATCGCCTTCACCATGGCCGGCTACCTGGTCACGACCTACGGCGAGAAGCGCGGCCTCACCTATGCGACCGCCCCACTGCCGCTCGACAGCCAGCCGCTCGGCTTCGCGATCTTCCCCGGCGTCGACGCCGACGTGTGGGCGCTGGCGACCCTCGCGGCGATCCTGGGCGTCGGCTACTGGTTCCTGCTGGCCAAGACGCGCTTCGGCTTCGACCTGCGGGCCACCGGCGCGTCGCCCAGCGCCGCGCGGGCCAGCGGCGTCGACGTCGAGAAGATGACGCTCGTCACGATGGCGCTGTCGGGCGGCGTCGCCGGACTCGTGTGGATGCCGGCCTACTTCGGCTCGGTCCACGCCTTCGGCGTCCCGGAGTACTTCCAGGCCGGCCTCGGCTTCCTCGGCCTCGCCGTGGCGCTGCTCGGCCGCAACCAGGCGGTCGGCGTGGTGTTCGCCGCGCTGCTGTTCGCCTTCATGTCCGGCCAGAGCAACGCGCTGCAGCGGGCCGACGTCTCCAAGGACGTCATCGACATCACCCAGGGCGCGATCGTGCTCGCCGTGGTGGTGGCCTACGAGGTCGTCGGCCGACGGCGCGCCCGAGCGGAGGCCGAACGGGTCTCCCGGGCGTTGGAGCGAGAGGAGGTCGCGGCATGAGCACGACGGCGGTCAGTCCGGAGGTCATCCGCGCGCGGCTCGCCCGCCACGTCGTGTGGCTGGTCGCGCTCGCCGTCCTCGTCACCGTGTCCCTGGTGCGGCTGTGGACCGGGGTCGACCGGATGACCGCGCCCGGCACCTTGCGCATGGCGATCATCGGCGCCTGCCCCATCCTGCTCGCGGGTCTCGGCGGGCTCTGGGCCGAGCGCGCCGGCGTCGTCAACATCGGCCTGGAGGGCCAGATGCTGCTCGGCACGTGGGGCGCGGCGTTCTTCGCCTACCACTACGGCGCGTGGGCCGGAGTGGCCGGCGCGGCGGCGATGGGACTGATCGGCGGTCTGCTGCACGCCGTCGCCACGGTGACCTTCGGCGTCGACCACATCATCTCGGGCGTCGCCGTCAACATGATCGGCCTCGGCGCGGTCGGGTTCTTGGCGTCGATGTTCTTCACCGACCTCGACGGCGGCGGCCCGCGCAAGCTGTCGGGCTACGACACCCCGCCGGAGTTCACCGTGCCCTGGGTGTCCGACGGGGCGTCGTCGCTGGCCGGGAAGCACTGGTTCGTCGTCTCGGACCTCGCGGGCCTGGTCGGCGGCCTGACCACCCGGCTGTCGGCGTTGACGGTGCTGACCTTCGCCCTCGTCGGCCTCACCGCGTGGGTCCTGTGGCGCACCCCCTTCGGGCTGCGGCTGCGCTCCTGCGGCGAGAACCCGCAGGCCGCCGAGACGCTCGGCGTCGACGTCTACCGCTACAAGTACCTGGCCACCGCGATCTCGGGCGCCTTCGCCGGTCTCGGCGGCGCGTACCTGGCGATGGTCGCGGCGTCGGCGTTCACCGCCGGCCAGACCGGCGGCCGCGGCTACATCGGTCTGGCGTCGATGATCTTCGGCAACTGGCGGCCCAGCGGCGTGCTGGCGGGCTCGCTCATGTTCGGCTACACCGACGGCATCGCGCTGCTGTCCGGGGCGGGTTCCATCGTCCACGCGCTGCTGCTGCTCATCGCGATCCTGCTGGTCGCCTACGCCGCGGTGAAGCTGCGCCGGGGAGAGCCGGTGGCCGCGCTGGTCATCGGCGCCATCTCCCTGGGCGCCTTCGTCTGGTACCTGGCAGCCGACTCGGTCGACGCCTCCTTCACCGGCATGACGCCCTATGTGGTGACATTGTTCGTGTTGGCGGTGGCGTCGCAGCGATTGCGCATGCCCGCAGCCGACGGAAAACCATATCGACGTGGAGGAGCGGGATAGTGGCCCTGGGGATCAAGAACGCGGACGACCCGATCGACTGGGCGGCGCTGACGCGGTACGCCTCCGAGGTGCGAGAGCGGGCCTACGCCCCCTACTCGGGCTTCAAAGTCGGCGCGGCGGGGCTCGTCGAGGACGGCCGGGTCGTGCTCGGCTGCAATGTCGAGAACGCCTCCTACGCGATGAGCCTGTGCGCGGAGTCCGGCCTGGTCTCGGCGCTGCACGCCACCGGCGGCGGACGTCTCGTCGCGGTCGCGATCGTCGGCCCGGGCGGCCAGCTGGTCACGCCCTGCGGACACAGCCGTCAGGTGCTGTGGGAGAACGGCGGAGCCGACCTCCAGGTGCAGACGCCGTCGGGCGTCCGCCCGATGAGCGAGGTCCTGCCGGACGCCTTCGACGCCTCCGACCTGCGCCGCGCTGGAGCCTCGGCGGAGTGATCCTGACCTCCGACCTGGATCTCACCGATCCAGGCTTCGTCGCCGACCCCTATCCCGCGTTGGCGCGCGCCCGGGCGAGCGGCGAGTTGCTCTGGCACGAGCCGAGCGAACGGTGGCTGGCCACGACGCACGGCGCGGTCAGCGCGGTGCTGCGCCATCGCGCCTTCGGACGGCTGTGGGCCGATCATGAGCCGACCGAGCAGATGGAGCCGTTCAACACGCTGCACCGCAACCAGCTGATGGAGAACGAGCCGCCGGAGCACACCCGTATGCGGCGGCTGCTGGCCGGGGCGTTCGGCCGCGGCCACGTCGAGCGGATGCGGCCGAGGATCGAGGCGTTGGCCGCCGAGATGGCCGGGGCGCTCGGCCCGCGCGCCGATCTGCTGGCCGACTTCGCCGAGCCGCTGCCGGTCTTCGTCATCGCCGACCTGTTGGGCTTCCCGCGCGACGACCACGTCTCGCTGCGCGCGTGGTCGCAGGCGATCGTGCGTATGTACGAGCCGGCCGTCGACGAGGCGACGAGGCGGGCCGCCGCCCGTGCGAGCGTGAAGTTCGCCGACTACGTGCGCGCGGTCGTCGAGGAGCGGCGTGGGAATCCGGGCGAGGATCTGGTCACCGACCTCATCGCCGCTCGTGACGAGGGTGAGAAGCTGTCCGACGACGAGTTGGTCGCCACGGTCGTGCTGCTGCTCAACGCCGGTCACGAGGCGTCGGTCAACACCTTCGGCAACGGACTGGTGGCGCTGCTGGCGCATCCGGAGCAGGAGGCCCGGGTGCGCTCGGGCGAGGTCGACGTGCCGACCGCGCTGGAGGAGCTCATCCGCTTCGACGCGCCGCTGCAACTGTTCGAGCGGACCTCGACCGAGGACGCCCGGATCGCCGGGACGACGGTGCGCGCCGGTCAGAAGGTGGCCTGCCTGATGGGCTCGGCCAACCGCGACGCCGCCGTGTTCGCGAACGCCGACGCCTTCGACGTGTCCCGCGACCCCAACCCGCACGTCGGCTTCGGCCTGGGGCGCCACTTCTGCCTCGGCGCCCCGCTCGCCCGTTTGGAGCTGGGCATCAGCCTGCGCGTGCTGCTGGACCAGTTCTCCCGGATCGAGCTGGTCGAGGCCCCCCGCCGCCCCACCTGGGTGCTGCGTGGCTACGACAAGCTGATCTGCGACCTGGGCTGAGGTTCTTCGCGCCTGATTCGCGCTGTCGTCGCCTGACCGACGCGGCTTTCCGTGGTCGCCGGGCACAGCGAGGGGGCTGAGGATGATCCGGGCGGAGAGCGGTAGCTCAGCAACCCTACGGAGCGTCGGGAGGTACGTCAGCAACCTTTCCCACGGGTGGGAGGTAGCTCAGTAACCGAATAACCGTGTTGAAAGGTTACTGAGCTACCTTCGTCTCACTCGTAGGGTTGCTGAGGTACCTCCCCAGTGTCGGAAAGGGGTGTGACTCACCGTGCGATCCACACCCTGAACCGGCCCTCTGAGAAAGTGGCCGCATGACCGACACCGCCGCCACGCCCGAGCCCTTCGACGCGGTGGAGGTGATCACCGCCAAGCGAGACGGCCATCGCCTCGCCGACGAGCAGATCGACTGGGTGGTCGACGCGTTCACGCGTGGCGTCGTCGCGCCGGAGCAGATGTCGGCGCTGGCGATGGCGATCCTGCTCAACGGCATGGAGCGCCCCGAGATCGCCCGGTGGACGAACGCGATGATCGCCTCGGGGGAGCGGCTCGACTTCTCCTCGCTCAGCCGTCCGACCGCTGACAAGCACTCCACCGGCGGCGTCGGCGACAAGATCACGCTGCCGCTCGCGCCGCTCGTCGCGGCCTGCGGGGTGGCGGTGCCGCAGCTGTCCGGGCGCGGCCTCGGGCACACCGGCGGCACGCTCGACAAACTCGAGTCGATCCCCGGCTGGCGGGCCGAGCTGAGCAACGAGCGCATGCTGGCCCAGTTGGAGGAGGTCGGCGCGGTGATCTGTGCGGCCGGAGCGGGCCTGGCCCCGGCCGACAAGAAGCTCTACGCGCTGCGCGACGTCACCGGCACCGTCGAGGCGATCCCGCTGATCGCCAGCTCGATCATGAGCAAGAAGATCGCCGAGGGCACCGGCGCGCTCGTCCTCGACGTCAAGGTCGGCACCGGCGCGTTCATGAAGTCGCATGACGACGCGCTGGAGCTGGCGCGGACGATGGTCGACCTCGGGCGCGACGCGGGCGTCACCACGACGGCGCTGCTGACCGACATGTCCACCCCGCTCGGGCTCACTGCGGGCAACGCCGTCGAGGTGGCCGAGTCGGTCGAGGTGCTCGCGGGCGGCGGGCCGGCCGACGTGGTCGAGCTCACGGTGACGCTGGCCCGCGAGATGCTGGCCGCGGCGGGCCGCACGGACGTCGACCCGGCCGACGCGCTCGCCGACGGCCGCGCCATGGACGTGTGGCGGCGCATGATCGCCGCGCAGGGCGGCGACCCCGACGCCCCGCTGCCGACGCCGAAGGAGACGCACATGATCACGGCTCCGTCCGACGGCTTCCTGACCCGTCTCGACGCGCTCGCCGTCGGCGTCGCGGCCTGGCGGCTCGGTGCGGGACGGTCGCGTCCGGGCGAGCGGGTGCAGGCGGTGGCGGGCGTCGTGCTGCACGCCAAGCCCGGCGACCGCGTGCGCGCCGGACAACCGCTGATCGAGCTGCACACCGACACCCCCGAGCGCTTCGCCCGCGCCGAGGAGGCGCTCGCCGGAGCCTTCGAGATCGCCGCCGAGGAGCCGGCGACGACCAACTCCCTCATCGCCCGGGTGGGCTGAGCGGAGCCGACGCCGACCGGAGGGCGATTCGCGCCCCGTGAACCGCGTCCTCGGCTATGGTCGAGGCGCTGCGACGTATCCGCCTACGACGACTGAGTGTGACCGATGAAGGTGTTCAACGACCGCCAGGAGATCCAAGCCGCCGCGGGGACGCGGCTCGGCCACAGCGAATGGCTGGAGATCGCCCAAGACCGCATCGACCTGTTCGCCGACGCGACCGGCGACCGGCAGTGGATCCACGTCGACCCCGAGCGGGCCGCCGACGGTCCCTTCGGCCGCACGGTCGCGCACGGCTATCTGACCTTGTCGATGCTGCCCTTCCTCGGCGCGCAGGTGTTCGCCTTCGCCGGTGACGTCGCGCGGGTCAACTACGGGCTCAACACGGTGCGCTTCATCAACCCCGTGCGCGAGGGCGACCGGGTGCGCGACGTGGTCGACCTGCTCACCGTCGAGGACATCGCCAAGGGGCAACGCGCGACGATGCGGCACACCGTCGAGATCAAAGGCGTCAAGAAGCCCGCCTGCGTCGCCGAGACGGTGGTGCTGCTGATGGAGGGGGACTCGCTGTGAGCACGCGGCGCGGTGGGAAGACCCCTGCCGATCCGGCCGACATCGCGCGCGTCCCGAAGGTCGCGCTGCACGAGCACCTCGACGGCGGCCTGCGTCCGGCCACGGTCGCCGAGATCGCCGCCGAGATCGGCCACGAGCTGCCGGTGGACGACGCCGACGGCCTGGGCGCCTGGTTCGAGCAGGCGGCCTCGTCGGGGTCGCTGCCGCACTATCTGGAGACCTTCGAGCACACCGTCGCGGTGATGCAACGGCCCGAGGACCTCGCCCGCGTCGCCCGCGAGGCGGTGCTCGACCTCGCCGCCGACGGCGTCGTCTACGCCGAGTTGCGCTGGGCGCCGGAGCAGCATCTGGCGGGCGGGCTGAGCATGGCCGAGACCGTCGAGGCGGTGCAGGAGGGGATCGCCGCCGGACGCGCCGAGGCGGCCGCGCAGGGTTGCGAGATCGTCGTCGGCCAGCTCGTCACGGCGATGCGGCACGCCGACCGGGGCCTGGAGGTCGCGCGGCTGGCGGTCGACCACCGCGACCGGGGCGTGGTCGGCTTCGACATCGCCGGCGCCGAGGACGGCTTCCCGCCGATCCTGCACCTGGAGGCCTTCGAGTACCTGCGCGGCGAGAACGCGCACTTCACGATCCACGCGGGGGAGGCCTTCGGGCTGCCGTCGATCTGGCAGGCGGTCCAGCGCTGCGGCGCGGACCGGCTCGGCCACGGCGTGCGCATCGTCGACGACATCGACTTCGACGCGCCCGGCGGTCCGCGCCTCGGACGGCTCGCCGCGTATGTGCGCGACAACCGCATCCCTTTGGAGATGTGCCCGTCGTCGAACCTGCAGACGCACGCGGTGCCCGGCATGGCGAGCGTGGCCAACCATCCGATCGGCCCGCTGGCCGACCTCGGTTTCCGGGTGACGGTCAACTGCGACAACCGCTTGATGAGCGGCACGTCGATGACGCGGGAGATGACGCTGATCGCGCAGGCGTTCGGCTACGACCTCGCCGACCTGCGGTGGTTCACGATCAACGCGATGAAGAGCGCCTTCCTGCCCTTCGACCAGCGGCTGCGGATCATCGAGGACGTCATCAAGCCCGGCTACGCGCGCGGTCCGAGCGCCTAGGATGGGGGCATGCCCGAGACCGTGACCGCCGCCGAGATCGCCGCGACCATCGACCACGCCATCCTCAAGCCGGAGCTGACCCGCGCCGAGGTCGACGCGGACCTGGCGATGGCCGCCCGGTACGGCATCTTCAGCGTCTGCGTGCGGCCGAGCGACGTCGCCCACGCGGTGAGCGGGCTGGCCGGGTCGAGGGTCGCGGTGGGCACGGTCGTCGGCTTCCCGCACGGCACGACCTCGACGGCGGCGAAGGTCGCCGAAGCGCGCCAGGCGCTCGCCGACGGTGCGGTCGAACTCGACATGGTGGTGAACATCGGCTGGTTGCGCTCGGGTCTGACAGGCGACGTCCAGGCCGACATCGCGGCGGTGGTCGAGGCGTCGGGGGACTGCATCGTCAAGGTGATTTTGGAGACCGCCTATCTCACCGACGAGGAGATCGTCGCGGGCTGCCGGGCGGCGGAGGCGGCCGGCGCCGACTTCGTCAAGACGTCCACCGGTTTCGCCTCGGGCGGGGCCACGGCCGAGCACCTGCGGCTGATGCGCGCGAGCGTCGGCGAGGCGGTTCGGGTGAAGGCCTCCGGCGGCGTGCGCGGCCTCGACACCCTGCTGGAGTTCCGCGACCTCGGCGTCACCCGCTTCGGCACCAGCGCCACCGCGACGATCCTCGACGACGCCGCGGCCCGCGAGTCTGGCGCCATCACCCCCGCCTCCGAGGACGCCTCCTCCTACTGAGCGGGTCGCGTCCTGGTCAGAGCGCGAGGGAGAGGTCGGCGGTGACCGCGTCGAGGCGGCGGCGGGCCTGGGAGCGGGCGGCGGCGAGGTCGTCGCCGGCGACCTCCTCGACCACCTGGACGTAGCACTTCAACTTGGGCTCGGTGCCGGACGGACGCCAGATGACGCGGGCGCCGCCGTCGAGCCGGGCGAGCACGCCGTCGGTGGGCGGCAGCCCCTCGAAGCCCTCGGCGAGGTCGTGGACCGACGCCACCGCGAGCCCGCCGATCAGCGACGGGGGCGTCGAGCGCAGGCCGGTCATGGCTTGTTCGATCAGCGAGCGGTCCTCGACCCGCACCGACACCTGGCCGGTCAGGTGCACGCCGTGGCGGCGGTGGATGTCGTCGAGCCGGTCGAGCAGCGTGCGACCCTCGGAGCGCAGCGTCGCGGCCAGGTCGAGCACCGCCAGCGCGGCCGTCACACCGTCCTTGTCACGCGAGATGTGCGGGGCGACGCTGTAGCCGAGCGCCTCCTCGTAGCCGAAGACGAGGTCGGGGATCGCGCCGAGCCACTTGAAGCCGGTGAGCGTCTGCCGCCACGGCTGGTCGACTGCGGCGGCCTGGCGGCCCAGTAGGTCGGACGAGACGAGCGAGCTGGCGTAGACGCCCCGCACGCCGCGCCGCAGCAGCAGGTCGGCCAGCAGCGCCCCGACCTCGTCGCCGCTGAGCATGCGCCACGAGGCCCCGTCGGGCACGGCCACCGCGCACCGGTCGGCGTCGGGGTCGTTGGCGAGGACGAGGTCGGCGTTGGCTTTGCGGGCGAGCGCCAGCGCCAGGTCGATGGCGCCGGGCTCCTCCGGGTTCGGGAAGGCGACCGTCGGGAAGTCGGGGTCGGGCTCGCGCTGCTCCGGCACCACGATGAGCGGCGCGAAGCCCGCCGCGCCCGCGGCCCGTTCCATGATCTCGGCGCCGACCCCGTGGATCGGCGTGTAGACCGCGGTGATCGTGCGCGGCCCGTTGGGCACCGTCAGCGCGGCGGTCTCCAGGTAGCCGAGCGTCAGCTCGTCGTCGGCGACCTCGTAGTCCTGGCTCCGGGGCAGCTCGTCGACCGGGCCGACCGCGTCGATGGCCGCGGAGATCTCGGCGTCGACCGGCGGACGGATCTGCGCGGAGTCGCCGAGGTAGACCTTGTAGCCGTTGTCGCGCGGGGGGTTGTGCGAGGCGGTGACCATGACGCCCGCGTCGGCGCGCAGCCGTCCGATGGCGAAGGCCAGGACCGGCGTCGGCAGCGGCTCGGGCAGCAGTGTCACCCGCACGCCCGCCCCGGCGAGGATCTCGGCGCTGTCGCGGGCGAAGACGTCGGAGTTATGACGTGCGTCGTAGCCGACGACGGCCGACGGCTCGTCGCCCTGGGCGAGCAGATAGGCGGCCAGCCCGGCGGCGGCCCGGGCGACGACCACCCGGTTCATCCGGTTCGGCCCGGCTCCCAGCTCGCCGCGCAGCCCGGCGGTGCCGAACTCCAGACGGCCCGAGAAGCGGTCGGCGAGCGCGTCGTCGTCGCCCGCGTCGACGAGGGCCTGCAGCTCCTCGCGGGTGACGGGGTCGGGGTCTTGGGCGATCCAGGCGAGGGCGGCCTCGTGCAGGGGGTTCGCGTCGTTCATCATCAGACCTGCGGCAGGACGTCGGCGAGGAGGGCGCCCATGCGGTCGGCGGCCAGGCGTCCGGCCTCCAGGACCTCCTCGTGGTGGAGCGGCTCGCCGGTGGTCCCGGCGGCGTGGTTGGTGACGATGGACAGGCCGAGTACCTCGAGTCCGGCCTCGCGGGCGGCGATGGCCTCCAGCGCGGTCGACATGCCGACGAGGTGGCCGCCGACGGCGCGGATCATGCCGATCTCGGCGGGCGTCTCGTAGTGCGGTCCGGTGACCTGGACGTAGACCCCCTCGGGCAGCGTCGGGTCGACGGAACGGACGAGGTCGCGCAGGCGGCGCGAGTACACCTCGGTCAGGTCGACGAAGGTCGCGCCGACCAGCGGCGAGGTGGCGGTGAGGTTGATGTGGTCGCTGATGACCACCGGCGAGCCGGGCGTCCACTCGGGCACGAGCCCGCCGCAGCCGTTGGTGAGCACGAGCGCACGGACGCCCGCCGCGGCGGCGGTGCGGACGCCGTGGACGACGGCCTCGACGCCCTTGCCCTCGTAGTAGTGGGTGCGTCCGCAGAACACGAGGGCGCGGCGGTCGCCGAGCCGCAGCGACCGCACGGTGCCGCCGTGGCCGGCGACGGCGGGCGCGCTGAAGCCGGGCAGCTCGGCCAGCGGGACCTCGAACTCCGGCTCGCCGAGGCGGTCGGCGGCCGGAAGCCAGCCCGACCCCATGACGACGGCGACGTCGTGGTCGAGGCCTGCGGTGCGGGCGCGCAACTCCTCGGCGGCGTGCTGGGCGTTCTCGTAGGGGCTCACCGGCCCACTCTATGCCAGGAACGGTCCGGGCCGGACAGATCGTGACCAGCGGCGACCCCACGAGGACGCACGATGATGGATCGGGGCAGCCATCACAGCCTCGACTCATCATCCTGCGTCCGCCTGAGGCTCGCCTGACTCGCCGCCGGCCGTCGGTCCGGGCCACAATGACGGGGTGACTCATGTGGCGATCATCGGCGGCGGCCCCGGCGGATACGAGGCGGCGCTGGTGGCCGCGCGGCAGGGGGCCGAGGTCACCATCGTCGAACGTGACGGGTGGGGCGGCTCGACGGTCCTGACCGACTGCGTCCCCAGCAAGACCCTCATCGCCACCTCCGACGTGCTGACCGAGGTGGCCGAGTCCGCCGAGCTCGGCGTCGAGCTGCCCTCCGGCGTGCACGCCGACCTCGCCCGGGTCAACGCGCGGGTGCTCGCCCTCGCCCAGGCGCAGTCCTCCGACGTCGGCGAGCGCCTGAGCGCCAACGGCGTGCGGATCCTGCGCGGCACGGGCCGCCTGGTCGAGGGCACGACGGTCGAGGCGACCTCCGCCGACGGGACGGTGGAGCAGATCGCCGCCGACGCGGTCCTCGTCGCCACCGGCGCCCACCCGCGTGTGGTCGACTCCGCCCGGCCCGACGGCGAGCGCGTCCTCACCTGGGAGCAGGTCTACGGCCTGCGGGAGATCCCCGAGCACATGATCGTGGTCGGCTCCGGCGTCACCGGCGCGGAGTTCGCCAGCGCCTACAAGGGCCTCGGCGCGCGGGTGACGCTCGTGTCGAGCCGCGACCGGGTGCTGCCCGGCGAGGACGCCGACGCCGCCGACACCATCGAGGACGTCTTCCTGCGCCGCGGCATGGAGGTGCTGGGCAACTCGCGCATGGAGTCCGTCGAGCGGGTCGGCGACACCGTCCGCGTGACGCTCGCCGACGGGCGGACGGTCGAGGGCTCGCACTGCCTGCTCGCGCTCGGCTCGATCCCGAACACCGCCGACCTGGGGCTGGAGGAGAACGGCGTCCGGCTCGACGACGGCGGCTTTATCCAGGTCGACCGGGTCTCGCGCACCTCCGCGCCCGGCGTCTACGCGGCCGGCGACTGCACCGGCGTGTTCATGCTGGCGTCGGTCGCCGCGCAGCAGGGCCGCATCGCGATGGCGCACATCCTCGGCCTGGCCGTGCACCCGCTCGACCTCGAGCTCGTCTCCAGCAACATCTTCACCTCCCCGGAGATCGCGACGGTCGGGCTGTCGCAGAAGGCGATCGACGAGCAGGGCCTGCCCGCCGACGTCGCGATGCTGCCGCTCGCGGCCAACGCCCGCGCCAAGATGCAGGGCGTGCGCGACGGCTTCGTGAAGATCTTCGCCCGCCGCGGCAGCGGCGCGGTCGTCGGCGGCGTCGTGGTCGGCCCGCGCGCCAGCGAGCTCATCCACGTCGTCTCGCTCGCCGTCAGCGCCAACCTCACCGTCCATCAGGTCGCCGAGGCGTTCACCGTCTACCCGTCGCTGTCCGGCACCGTCGCCGAGGTCGCCCGCATCGACACGAGTGACTCACGGTGAGGAGAATCCCTCGAAAGCGGACGCGAAGATGCGCGTTCGGGGTCGTGTGGTGTCTAATCGAGGGTGGCGGTGACGACACCACCTGTTTTCGATGTCGCCGTTGAACGGAGAGAAGCATGGTCAGCAGGCGGGAACGGCATAGGGTGGTGCGGCCTCGACGTGGCTCCCTGGCCGTGAGAGTTCTTCCGCTGATGACGGTTGCGGCCGTCATGGCCGGTTTGACGGTTGCCGTCGTGGTGGCGTCTCCTCCCGAGGAGGACGCCACCGTCGAGCCTGCGACGATCGAGCGCCAGGAGGTCGAGGCGATCCCTGTCGAAGAGCAGGTCGACTACACGCCCGAGGAGGCGGCCGAGGTCGAGGTGGTCGACCCGCAGACGCCGCGCCTCGAGGAGGGCAAGATCGTCGCCGAGATGGCGCCGAACGACCTGCCGACCTTCGAGTTGCTGGGCGTCACCTGGACCGGCGGCATGACCCCGGAGAACTCCGAGGTGCAGGCGCGCTGGCGTCAAGAGGGGGTCTGGTCGGACTGGACATTGTTGGAGGTCGAGGATGCTGAGGTCGAGGGAGGCATCCCAGGCACCGCCCCGAAGTGGATCGGCCCCTCCGACGCAGCCGAGGTGCGTGTCGTGGCGACCGGCGAGGTGAACCCTGAGGAGTTGACGCTGGTGACGGTCGACTCCGGCGAGGGCGCCACACTCACGCCGACCGCCGTCTCGCAGCCGGGGATCGTGACCAGAGGAGCGTGGGGTGCCCGGTCCGGCTCTACCTGTGACACGCCACGCTTCGGCACTATGAGCGGGACCATCGTGCATCACACGGCCGGCTCGAACTCGTACACGGCGGACCAGGCCCCCGGCATCGTCCGTTCGATCCAGGCGTATCACATGGACGGCCAGAACTGGTGCGACATCGGCTACAACTTCCTCATCGACCAGTACGGGAAGATCTACGAGGGGCGCGCTGGCGGTATCACGGAGACCCCGCGCGGTGCCCACGCTGGCAATTGGGACGTCAATCTGAACACAACGGGTGTCTCGCTCATGGGCACCTTCGTCGACGTCGCGCCCAACGCCACGATGAAGTCCGCTCTGGTCCGTCTGATCGCCTGGCGCCACGCGCTGCACGAGGTTCCGGCGATTGGCACGTATTCCCTGGGCGGCAAGACGCTAAACCGCATCGACGGCCATTACCGGGTCCAGGCCACGGCCTGTCCGGGCACACAGGTGATCAACTGGCTGCCGACCTTGCGCACCGAGGTCGACCAGACGATCAATCCGCCGACGGTCGGCGGCTTCAGTGACGTCTACACCACCTCGCCGTTCGCCGACGAGATCGCCTGGTTGTCCTCGCAGGGCATCAGCACCGGATGGACGCAGGACGGGCGGAAGTACTTCCGTCCGTCGAGTGCGGTGTTGCGCGATCAGATGGCGGCTTTCCTCTACCGTTTCCAGGGGTCGCCCTCCTTCACGCCGCCGACGCAGAGCCCCTTCGTGGATCTGTCCACTCGACAGACGTTCTACAAGGAGATCTCTTGGCTGGCGCAGAGCGGTGTCACCGCAGGATGGATGACGGACGAAGGAACAGAGTTCCGTCCGTCGAGTGCGGTGTTGCGCGATCAGATGGCGGCTTTCCTGTACCGGGTCGCGACGATCCGTAACGGCGGTCAGGCGCCTGCGGTCACGCTGCCGACGGAGAGCCCCTTCGCCGATGTCAGCCCCGGGCACGTCTTCTACAAGGAGATCGTGTGGATGTGGCAGACCGGCCTCAGCACGGGTTGGGCCGGCAGCGGCTCTAAGCCGACCTTCCGTCCGTATCAGCCGGTGTTGCGCGACCAGATGGCCGCCTTCCTGTACCGGTTCGACGGCCTGCCCTCGTCGTCGTCGGCCGCCGCCGAGTCGGAGCCCGAGGCCGTGGTGACACCGAGCACTGAGCCGATGTCGTCTACCACCCCGACGCCCAGTACAGAGCCGATGTCAGCCCCGGGCGACTGAGGGGCGTCGAACGGGGGTGTGATGAAGGCCCGGACCCACACGTGGGTCCGGGCCTTCATCGTCGTTATGAGTCTCAGGCGTCCAAGATCGCGGCGATGACCTCGCCGGCGCCGATGGTGGCGCCGACCTCGGCCGCCAGGCCGGACACGACGCCGGCCTTGTGGGCGTTGATGGGCTGTTCCATCTTCATCGCCTCGATGACGACGACCAGATCGCCCTCGGCGACCTCGGCCCCGTCCTCGACGGCGAGCTTGACGACGGTGCCCTGCATCGGCGAGGTGAGCGAGTCGCCCGAGACGGCCGCGCCCGCGCCGCCGCCGGCCTTGCGCTTGGCCTTCTTCTTCTTCGCCCCGGCGGCCGGTGCCGCGGAGACGCCCAGCGAGCCGGGCAGCACGACCTCGAGGCGCTTGCCGCCCACCTCGACCACGACGCGCTCGCGCTCGGCGGGCTCGTCGGCGTCGACCGGGGTGGCCACGTACGGCTCGAGCTGGTTGTCGTAGTCGGTCTCGATCCACGTCGTGTAGACGTCGAAGGAGCCGCCGGAGGCGTTGTAGGCCGCGTTGTCGAGCACGTCGCGGTGGAACGGGATGACCGTCGGCATGCCGTCGACGACGAACTCGTCGAGGGCGCGGCGCGAGCGCTCGATGGCCTGCTCACGGGTGCGGCCGGTGACGATCAGCTTGGCGACGAGCGAGTCGAAGGAGCCCGGGATGGTCTCGCCCTCGACGTAGCCGGAGTCGAGACGGACGCCGGGGCCCGACGGCGGCTCCCACTTGGTGAGGGTGCCGGGCGCGGGCAGGAAGCCGCGGCCGCCGTCCTCGGCGTTGATGCGGTACTCGATGGAGTGGCCGATGATCTCGGGGTCGTCGTAGCCGAGCTCCTCGCCGGCCGCGATGCGGAACATCTCGCGCACGAGGTCGATGCCGGTGACCTCCTCGGACACGCAGTGCTCGACCTGGAGGCGGGTGTTGACCTCGAGGAAGCTGATGGTGCCGTCGAGGGCGACCAGGAACTCGCACGTTCCGGCGCCGACGTAGCCGGCCTCCTTGAGGATCGCCTTCGAGGAGGTGTAGAGGCGCTCGATCTGCTCGTCGGTCAGGAAGGGCGCGGGGGCCTCCTCGACGAGCTTCTGGTGGCGGCGCTGCAGCGAGCAGTCGCGGGTCGAGACGACCACGACGTTGCCGTGGCTGTCGGCGAGGCACTGGGTCTCGACGTGGCGCGGCTTGTCGAGGAACTTCTCGACGAGGCACTCGCCGCGGCCGAAGGCCGAGACGGCCTCACGGACGGCCGACTCGTACAGCTCGGGGATCTCCTCGAGCGTGCGGGCGACCTTGAGGCCGCGGCCGCCGCCGCCGAAGACCGCCTTGATGGCGACCGGCAGGCCGTGCTCCTGCGCGAACGCGACGATCTCGTCGGCGTTCTCGACCGGGTCCTTCAGGCCCGGCGCGAGCGGGGCGCCGGCGGCGAGGGCGATCTGCTTGGCCTTGGCCTTGTCGCCGAGGCCGTCGATGGCCTCCGGGCTCGGGCCGATCCAGATGAGCCCGGCGTCGATGACGGCCTGGGCGAACTCGGCGTTCTCGGCGAGGAAGCCGTAGCCGGGGTGGACGCTGTCGGCGCCGCTCTGCTTCGCGGCGGCGAGGATCTTCTCGATCGACAGGTACGAGTCGGCCGGGGTGGCCCCGTCGAGGGAGTACGCCTCGTCGGCCAGCCGGACGAACAGGGCGTCGCGGTCGGGCTCGGCGTAGACGGCGACACTGCCGATACCGGCGTCCTTCGCCGCGCGGATCACGCGGACGGCGATCTCGCCGCGGTTGGCGATCAGGACCTTGCGCAGGGGCGTGCTCACGAATCGATCTCCTCAAGGCGTCAGGACTGCCGTCCGAGTCTAGGGGAGCGGTCGGCTGGCGCGGTCGTTGGGAGGCGGGTCGCGCCGTTAGGGTGAGGGGCGTGGGTCAGGTGTTCGCCGGTCGCTACGAGTTCGTGGACCTCCTCGGGCGGGGAGGCATGGGCGACGTCTGGCGCGTCTGGGACCGGCGCGACGGGGTCTACCGGGCGGCCAAGCGGCAGCGGCAGGCCGACAGCGCCTCGCTGCTGCGCTTCGTGCGCGAGTCGTCGACCCGGGTCGAGCATCCGCACGTCGTGGCACCGACCGGCTGGTCGGCCGAGGACGGCGAGGTGCTGTTCGCGATGCCCATCGTCGGCGGCGGCTCGGTGGCCCACGTCATCGCCGACCACGGACCGCTGCCGCAGGACTGGGTCCAGGCGGTCGGCGTCCAGCTCCTGGAGGCGCTGCACGCGGTTCACGAGGCCGGGCTCGTCCACCGCGACGTCAAGCCCGCCAACGTGCTGCTGGAGGCCACCGGCACGGCCACGCCCGTCGTGCGACTCTCGGACTTCGGCATCGCCGCCGTCGTCGACGAGCCGCGCCTGACCCGCGCCTGGGAGGTCGTGCACACGCCCGGTTACGCGCCGCCGGAGGCTTTCGCCGGCGCCGACCCCGACCCGCGTCACGACCTCTACGCGGCCGGGGTGGTGATGGTCGAGATGCTCACCGCCGAGAAGCCGAGGCAGGAAGGCCCGGTCGTCGTGCCCGAGGGCCCGCTCGCGCCGCTGCTGCGTCGGATGACCGCGCCCGACCCGCGGGCCCGGCCCGTCTCGGCCGCCGACGCCGCTGCGACGCTGGCCGCGATTCCCGTCCCCGGAGGCGACGACGAGCCGGTCGAGGTCTTCGGCCACCTGCCGCCGTGGCCCGCCGGATGGGGGCCGCACGGCCCGGTGGCCGAGACCCCGGCGCCAGCCCGGACGTCCGCCCCGGCGCCCGCTCCCGTCCCGGCCCGCCAGGAGCGGGCGACCACGCCGCTGCCGGGCCCGCCGACGGCCGAGCCGAGCCGCCTCGCGCGGGGCGGCTCGTCAGTCCCGGCGTCGGCCTGGCTGCTGGCGGCGGTGGGCGTCGGGCTCGTCGTGGCGGCCGTCGTCACCGGTGTGCGGTGAGTCGCGAGCGCACGACGACCGCTGCGGCGCCCAGCAGGGTCAGACCCCCGGCGGAGCCGAGGCCGACCGTCAGCCACGGGGTGTCGCCACCTTCGCCGGCCGCCGAGGAGCCGCCCTCGGCCGGGGCGTTCTGCTCGACCCAGGCCATGTCGACGAGCCGGGAGTCGGCCTGCGGCGGGGTCAGCCCTCTCGCCTCCTCGTACGCGGGCGCGTGGTCGCCGCCGGAGTCCGTCGTCTTGATCGTCAGGGTGTAGGGCAGGTTGGCGTCGTCGCCGCGCACGTTGTGGGTCACGCGGATGTAGTGCACGCCCGGCAGTGCGGCCCCCTCGACCTCGCTGTCGGTCTGCGCGCGGTTGCGGTAGGCGATCACCTGGCTCTGGGCGCCGATCCGCAGGGGGTCGCCCTCCTCGGCGGCGACGAGCGACGGATCGGACCAGTCCTCTGGCTGGTCGCCGTAGAAGCTGACGGCGCTCTCGCTGAGCAGCGGGCCGACGACGTCGATCGTGATGTCGCTGCCGGCGGCCGCGGCGTCGGCGATCTGCGCGGTCAAGCTGGCGTCCAGCTGGGCCTGCACGCTCTCGTTCCAGTCCAGCGGAACCCCGATCACCTGGGTCTCCCCGGGATTGACGTCCAGCGCGTACGAGCCGTCGGACACGATCGGCGCGTTGATGAACGAGGTGCCGGGGACGACGCCCTCCTCCGGGTCGTCGGCCGGGGTCAGGGCTGTCCAGGCGGGGGATTCGGGCTCGTCGGGCAGGGCGTCGAGCGCGTCGGGCGACACGGGCGGCTCCTCGTAGACGTAGAGGCTGATCGGATGGCCGCCGACGTCCCCGGAGCCGCTGCCCTCGACCTTGAGCCAGATTTCCCCAGCGGTGTTGCACTCGTCGGCCGGATCGGACTTCCAGGTGTCGCCGCTCGCTGTGAGGATCGGCGCCCGCTCGCCCAAGGTCGCACCGTAGGCGCTCGCGTCGTCGCAGCTCATCCCGTCGGGCTCGGGCAGGAGGGACACGTGGGCGCCGGTGCCCGCCTCGTACGCGGCGCCCAGCATCATCGTCCCGACGTGGATCGTCGATCCCTCGACCGTCCGGGGCACGCGGTACCACTTCGCTCCGGTGCTCGGCAGGGCGTCGAGCCAGACGCCCGGCTCGATCACGGGGGCGCCCGTGGCTTCGGGGGCGCCCTCGACCGGCTCGCCGGTGAAGTCGAAGGGGCGGCTGGAGCGGGTCTGGGCGGTGGTGAGCGAGTCGACGAGGCTGTCGGTGTCGTCGGCGTCGTAGTAGGTGCCGCCGCCGGCGTCGGCGACGCACTGGAGCTTCTCGCGCGCGACGCCGGCGACGTTCAGGCCGACGACGTCGACCCGCACCGCGACGCCGCTGTCGGACAGGTCGGCGGCGACGACGCAGGGGTCGGGCTCGCAGTTGGGCTCGCCGTCGGAGACGAGGATGATCGAACGCTGGCCCTCGTCGCCGAGGTCCTTCCCTGCCTCGGAGAGGGCGTGGCCGACGGGGGTCTCGCCGAGCGGCTGGTAGGCGTCGACCGCCTCGGCCAGCTCCTCGCGGTTGTCGGCGCCGAGGTCGACGACGCGCTGGGAGTCGGTGCAGGACTCGGTCGTGCCGCCGGCGACGGCGGGGTCGACGGTGGCCCCGAAGACGCGCATGCCGACCTGCTGGTCGTCGGGGAGCTGGTCGATGACGGCGTGCAGGGCCTCGCGGGCCGCCTCGATGCGGGTCGCGCCGTCGCCGGTGGGCTCGGCCATCGAGCCGGAGGCGTCCAGCACGAGCATGAGCCGGCCGACCGGGGCCTCGGAGGCGGGCGCGGTCTCGTCGGCCTGGGCGGGCCATCCGGTCACGGTGGCGAGGATCAGGAGCGCGGACGCGGTGATGAAGCGGAGCATGATTTCCCCCGAAATCTTTGCAGTTGCAAATTCTTGTTCTGACTGTGCCTCGTGATCGTTGCCGTGTCAAGATGTCAGCGTTCGCATCTGCAAATTTTTTCGGAGGAGATCGCGATGGTCGACGTCGAGGCCAACCGAGCCGCCCAACGGGAGCTCTACGGCGAGCCGCTCGGCGACGTCCTCGGCCGCTGTCGTGCCGTGCTCGGCCTGAACCAGGCCCGTCTCGCCGAGGCCTTGGGTCTGTCGGCGCCCATGGTGTCGCAGGTGACGAGCGGTCAGCGCATCAAGATCGGCCACCCCGCCGCGGTCCGTCGGCTGCAGGCGATGGTCGCGACCCTGCCGGAGGTCGAGCGCGGCGAGCTCAGCGTCGAGGAGGCGCTGCGACGGGTGGAGGACTCCGGCGCCGCCGGGGAGGCGCTGACCGGGACCACGCGCCGTGTCTCGTTCCAGGAGACCGCCGGGGTGGTCCAGGCGCTCTTCCGCGGCGTCGCGTCGGCCACCGACCACCTGGACGCCGCCGCGCTGCTCGCCGACCGCCACCCCGAGATCGCCGAGTTGCTGCGCGTCTACGGCGCGGGACGTCTCGACGCGGCGGTCGCCCACGCCGAACGAGTCGCCGCGCAGACGCGTCGCCCGGCCTCACGCTCCGGGGAATGAGCGGCGCGACCGTCTAGGATGCCGGTGTGGGAGACGACGTGGAGGGACGCTACGAGATCGTCGACGTGATCGGCGCCGACGGCGCGCTGCGACGCGCCTGGGACCGTGAGGACGGGGGCTACGTCATGGCGACGCTCGTCCCGGCGGGCGAGGCCGACGCGTGGCGTCGCGGCTTCGAGCAGGCCCGTGTGATCGACCACCCGCACGTCCTGACGCCGACCGACTGGGTCGACGGCGACGGCGAGGCCCTCGTGGTGACACCGCTCGTCGAGGGGGAGACCCTCGCCGACCTGATCGCCGACCGCGGCCCGCTCGACCCCTGGTGGGTCAAGGCGCTCGCCGGACAGCTGTTGGAGGCCCTGGAGGCGGTCCACGCCGACGGAGGCGTCCACGGCGCCCTCGCCCCGGCGCACGTGTGGGTCGAGGCCACCGCAACCGGCACGCCGACCGTGCGCCTGTCCGGCTTCGGCGCTGAGCCGACCCCCGGCTACGTCGCTCCCGAGGCCCTCGCCGGCGCCGGCCCCGAGCCGCGCCAGGACCTCTACGCCGTCGGCCTGTGCCTGATCGACCTGCTCACCGGGCGGGTCCGCCAGGTCTGGGACGAGCTGACCATCCCCGAGGGCCCGCTGGCCGAGGCCCTCGCGCGCCTCGTCGCCGAACGTCCCGAGGACCGTGACGCCTCGGCGGGCGAGGCGCGCTGGGACCTCGCCGCCGTCGCCGTCGCCCCCGCGCTCGGCCGACGGCTCGACGTCCGCTCACGCCTGCGCCCGCTGCCGAAGGGGTGGGGCGCGGACGGTCCCGGCGGACGCCCGGTCCCGTCGGTCAAGGCGTCCAAGCCCGCCCGTGGGCCGAAGACCGGCCCGAACGCGGTGGAGACGCTGATCGCCGACCTGCGCGACCGGCTCGACCCGGTGCTCGCCGCGACCATCGTGCTCGCGGTGCTCGGCGTGATCCTGCTGATCGCCGCCTTCCTCACCTGGTGAGGCGTCTCAGCGGCTGAGGCGGCCCGACCTCCGCAGCAGGAAGCCCGCTCCGCCGAGCGAGGCGAGCCCGGCCAGGCCGAGCAACAGCGCGGTCGCATGCGACCCGTCGGAGGCCTCGCCTGTCTTCGCTCGTCTCCCGTCGTCGGGCGTCGCCGTCGGCGCGACGGTCAGGTCGGCGTCGGGCCGCGGCGCGGGCAGCGTCGCCGTGTCGTAGTCGGGGGCGCCTTCGCCTGCGGTGCCGTTCGTGCGCAGCGTCAGCGTGTAGGCCAGCGGCGCGTCGTTGTCGGCGGGATAGGACACGTGCACATAGCGCAGGCCCGGCAGGGCGGCGCCGCGCAGCGAGGCGGCGTCCCCGGAGCGCTGGGCGTAGCCGACGGCGGCCGTCTGGGCCCCGATGCGGAACACCTCGGTCCCGTAGAGCAGCCGGTCGGGGTAGCTCGTCCAGTCCTCCGGGTCGTCCGGAGCGCCGAAGAGGTCGTCGTCGGCGGGCTGGCGCAGCGGGGCGAGGATCTGCACGTCGGGACGTTCGAAGTCGCCGTCGCGGTGCTCGTCGGTGATCGCGCCGTCGAACTGCGCTTGCAGGCTCTGGCCCCAGTCGAGCGGCACCGCGACGACCTGCGTCTGGCCGGGGGAGACGACGAAGGAGTAGGTGCCGTCCTCGACCACCGGGGCGCTCGCGTCACCGCTGCCGGGCGTGACGTCGGTGACCGGCTCGGCGGGTTCCAGCGGCGTCCAGGCGACGGCTGCGGGCGCGGCGGGGGCGTCGCCGGAGAGCGGGGGCTCCTCGTAGACGTCGATCTCCAACGGCGTGCCGGCTAGGACGCCGTCGTCGTCGCGGGAGACGCGGACGAAGAGGAAGAGCCGGTCGGCGGTGGCGCACGGACCAGCCGTGTCCGGCTGCCAGGAGTCGAGCGCCGCGAAGCCGTGGCTGCCGCGCGAGGAGGAGAGCGTCTCGTCGCAGACGGTCTGGCCTGCGTCGGCGTACAGTTTCGCCTCGACCTGCTCGAGCTGCTCGCGCGGCGCGCTCGACTCGTGGGCGAGTCCGACGTGCACGGTGCTGGCGTCGACCGTGCGGTCGATCGCGTACCACCGGCCGTCGTCGACGGCGAGGGTGTCGAGGTGTCGGCCGGGCGCGGTGAGCGTCGCGGCGGCCTCGGGGGTCGGAGCGCCGACGACCGGAGCGCCGGTCAGGTCGAAGGGCCGGGTCGCGCGCAGTCGCGCCGTGGCCAGGGCGGTGGTCGCCGACGGGGTGTCCCGGGCGTCGGTGTAGGAGCCGCCGCCGGCCGTGGCGACGCAGACGAGCCGGTCGCGCGCCTCACCCTCGACGCCGAGGCCGACGACGTCGATCCGCACGGCGGGGTCGGCGGCGCGGAGTTGGCGGGCTGTCTCGCAAGGGTCCGGATCGCAGGTCGACGAGCCGTCGGCGACGAGCAGGATCGAGCGCTGTCCGGTCTCGCCGACGTCCAGCGCGGCCTCCTGCAACGCGTGGGCGAGGGGAGCCTCGCCGACGGGCTGATACGCGGCGAGGGCGTCGGTGAGGCCGCCGCGGTCGTCGGCCCCGAGGTCGACGACGCGCTGGCTGTCGACGCAGGGGTCCGTGGCGTCGGGGGTGGCGCCGTAGACGCGCAGGCCGAGGGGCTGGTCGTCGGGTGTGTCGTCGACCATCGCCGTCAGCGCGTCACGGGCGGCGTCGGCGCGAGGTCGCCCGTCGTCCAGGGAGTCGGCCATCGACGACGAGGCGCTCAGCACGACCATCAGCGCGCCCGACGGCGTCGCGCTCGGCTCCTCGGCGACGGCCGGCACGCCGACCAGCGCCATCAGGGCGACCACCGCCCCGATGGCGAGGTGAGTGATCGGTCGTCGCATGGCTCTCCCTGCCGTGGACACCGCGCGCGGTCCGCGATGTCGTCGTGCTGATTGTCCTGGAACGCCCTCCCTCTCCGGGCGTCGGGGTGACGAAGCGCTCAGCGGGCGCGGCGGTGGGCCGGGTCCCACAGGTCGGTCCAGCGCAGCCCGAAGTCGGCCACCAGCTCGCGCAGCAGCGGGACGCTGATGCCGGTCACGGTGTGGTGGTCGCCCTCGATCCCCCGGATGAAGGCGCTGCCCAGGCCGTCGACGGTGAAGCCGCCCGCCACCTGGAGCGGCTCGCCGCTGGACACGTACTCGATGATCTCGGCGTCGCTGACATCGGCGAAGTGCACCACCGCCGACGCCGTCTCGACGACCTCCTGGTCGCCCAGGCGCAGGCAGTGGCCGGTGTGCAGCAGGCCGGACTTGCCGCGCAGGCGCTGCCAGCGGGCCGCCGCCGTGCGGGCGTCGCCGGGCTTGCCGAAGATCTCGCCCTCGAAGGCGAGCACCGAGTCGCAGCCGATGACGAGGTCGCCGGGGCGGTCCTTCGCGACGGCCCGGCACTTCGCCTGGGCGAGTGCGGCGGCGAGGTTGGCCGCGTCGTGGGAGGTCATGGCCGACTCGTCGACCCCGGAGACCACGACCTCGGGCGTGATCCCCGCCGCGCGCAGGGTCGCCAGACGCGCGGGGGAGGCCGAGGCCAGCACGACCTTCGTCATCTCAGCCCCAGGAGGAGCGGCGCCACTGGTCGGGGCCAGGGCGGTGCGGACGGCGCACGGCGCGGGCCGGGCGGCCCCACTCCGAGCGGAGCGGACGACGGGCCGAGCCCGCGGCGGCGGCCGCCGCCGAACGGGCC
>NZ_JASGEK010000023.1:0-17420 GCF_047606445.1 Aeromicrobium sp.
CCTCGGCCGGGGGGGTTTGCGGGGGGTGGGTTCACCCCCCCCCGGGGGGGGTGGCGCCCCCCGGCTCTAGACTCGGCCCATGGCCTCGCCGTTCGGGAAAGTGCTGCTCATCACTGGCAACAGCGAGTTCCTCGCGGAGCGGGTGCGGCGGCGGGCCGTGGAGGCGGTGCGGGGGCAGGAGGCGGACTGTCAGCTCACGGAGACGGTCGGGTCGCAGCTCGGCGCGGGGGAGTTGCTCGGCTTGACCAGCGCGTCGCTGTTCAGTGCGGCGACGGCGCTCGTCGTCGACGGGATCCACGACCTGGCTGAGCCGGTGCAGGCCGAGCTGCTCGCCTACGCCGCGGAACCCTCGCCCGACGTCGCGATGGTGCTGATCCACGGCGGAGGGCAGAAGGCGCGCGGTCTGCTCGACAAACTCCGCAAACTCCCGGCCGTCCAAGAGGCCAAGCAAGAAGCCCCCAAGTACGAGCGCGACCACATCGGCTGGGTGCGCGGCGAGGTTCAGGCGCTCGGCTCGTCGCTCTCGGAGGAGGCGGCGAGCGTGCTCGTCACCGCCATCGGCCTCGACCTGCGCGCGCTCGCCGGGGCCGCCGACCAACTCGTCAGCTCGGTCCCCGACGGCGGCAGCGTCTCCGCCGACGTCGTGCGCCAGTACTTCGGCGGCCGCGCCGAGGTCAAGGGCTACGAGATCGCCGACGCCGTGCTCGACGGCCGGATCGACGTCGCCGTCGAACGACTCCGCTGGGCGCTGTCGACCAAGGTCGCCCCCGTCGTCATCGTCTCCTCGGTCGCCTCCGGTCTGCGCCAACTTATTCTGCTCGCCACCGCCCCGCCGAATCTGCGCGACGGCGACCTCGCCAAGCACGTCGGCGCGCCGCCGTTCAAGCTCTCGGCCATGCGCCGTCAGGTCCGCCACTGGGACACCGACGGTTTGAAGGAGGCGCTGCAAGTGGTCGCGCAGGCCGACCTCGACGTCAAGGGCGCGGCCGCCGACGCCGCCTACGCCACCGAGCGCATGGTGTTGCGCGTCGCCTCGCTGCAGCGCCGTCCCGCCCGCGGACGATGAGCGCGCCGTTCCATATTTGGAAATAAGTGCGATAACATTCCAAATATGGAACGCATTGGGGTGCTGCTGCGCCAGAGCATCGATCAGTCAGGGTTGAAGGCCGCCGAAGTCGCGCGGCGCGCGAACGTATCGGCCTCGACCGTGTCCAGAATCCTCAATGGTCAGGTCAGCCCTTCGCTCGATACCGTCGAAGAACTCTTCGCCGCGTGTCAACAGCAATTGACCGTGACCGCCCAAGCCCCGAGCGACCCGTCTGCCGCCCTCGCGGCCCGTTGGTTGCTGGACGGGGAGTACGAAGGCGATGATGTCGAAGCCCTCGAAGCGTGGGCCGAGCGACTGGTGCGCTGGAGTGACGATGACCCCGTGGCCATGGTCGAGCTCGCCGCCGAACACAGTGGTGTCATGCGCCGCCCGGATTCGATCTACCTCCGGGGTCACGTCACCATGGGCCGATTGGCCTCGGCCGGGTCCTCATCGGAGCAGCGATGGGCCATCTCCGGGGCAGCCGGAGTCGCCCTACCGGCGTTCCGCGCCGACGTCCCTGCTGTGACGATCCTGTGGTGCGAAGACCCGGCCAAGATGCGGCGACTACTGAATGACCCGCGCATCGCCGAAGCCACCGCGCCGCATCGAGCGACAGTCGTACTGGCCAGCGCGGCGCCAGAACTCTTCTCGGGGTCCTTCGAGCACGACCGGATCTCGTATGCCAGCCCGGTGCAGATCGCCATCGACAGCATCTCCATCGGCGGCCTGACTGGCGATGCCGCGATGAAGGAGATCAGCTCATGGTGAGGAAGCGAAGCACGTGGGCGGTCGGATCCGATCAGTACGTCAAGAAGGCCAACCGCGGCGCCCACGGCGGCGAGTCCCCCGACCTACCGCTGCCCGCAGCCACTGGGGCCGATGAGGAGCGCCACGAGCTGCAGATCGGTGACACCGGGGTGTGCTGGGGTGAAGTGGACTACTCGCCCATCAGCAAATCGGGCCTCGATCGAGCCAGGCGTCGTTTCCGGTCCAGTCTGCCCGACCTCATCTGGAACACGGCCAAGTTGGAGGGCAACAACTTCACTCTTCCGGAGGTCAAGACGCTCCTGGACGGCGTGACCGTCGGCGGTCAGAAAACCGAGGACGAGCAGCAGATCCTCGCCCTCGGCGAGGCTTACAACGCACTCGATGCAATGCTCCGCGACGGGGCTTTCGCTCCCACGAAAGAAGTCTCGGACCGGCTCCACACGATGGTGGCCATCCACGAGGCCATCGAGTCGGGACACTTTCGCGGCGAAGGCCAGGTGACGGGCGGCGGCGCCGTCAACCTGTCTGACGGCGGCTCGGTTCCCGGCCTGGAACACGGTCCCGGAGGAGCGGACCTGCGCGAACGGTTCGATCGACTGTCGGAGCACCTCGGCGAACTCGAAGACCCTCGCGAACGCGCGTTGGTCTACTTCGCGTCGGCGACCCGCTCGCACTTCTACTTCGACGGGAACAAGCGGACGGCCAGGCTGATGATGACGGGCATGCTGATCTCGCACGGGTACGAGTCGGTCAACATCCCTTACGCCCGGCGCCTGGAGTTCAACGACGCCCTCGACGGGTTGTTCGCCGACGACGATGCGACCGAACTCCTCAGGTTCCTGGCGACCTGCGCGGAGTAGCCGCTGGCACAGTGGATTCCGGCGCATGTGAAAGGTGATGACCAGTGTCTGGAACAAGAAGAGCCCGTTCTCGTCTTGGCCGACCGCATACGCCGGGAGCCCGCCTCGTCGCGATCGACCTCGCGCGGGGCGTCGCGCTGCTCGGCATGATGCTCGCCCACCTCGGCCCCGACTGGTGGGGGGACGAACCGCCCCCGGTCAGTGAGTGGCTCGCCTCGGGCCGCGCCGCGCCGCTGTTCGCGCTGCTCGCCGGGCTGAGCGTCGGACTGATGACGCGCTTCTCGCCCGACGGCGTCGGACGGCCCGGCGCGCTGTTGCGCCGGGCCGTCGCGCTCCTCGTCATCGGCCTCGCCCTGGCGGCGCTGCCCGACCTGAGGGTCCTCGTGATCCTGCCCTGCTACGCGCTGCTCATCGCCGCCGCCGTGCCGCTGCGCCGGCTGCCGACGCGGTGGCTCGCCGTGCTCGCAGGAGCGTGGTGCGCGCTCTCGCCGTTCGCCCTCTTCGGGCTGCGGCAGGTCGTCGCCGAGCCACGGTCGGCCGTGATCCAGCCGTCGTGGGCGGGCGGGCTCGCCGAACTGCCCGTCGACGTGCTGCTGTGGGGCGGCTATCCGGCCGTCGTCTGGTTCGGCTACGTGCTGGTCGGCCTCACGCTCTCCCGACTCGACCTCGCCGACCCCGTCGTGGGACGCAAGCTCGCCCTCGGCGGCGCGGCGGTCACCGTCGTCGCGCTGTGGGCCGCGGCGGTCGCGCTCTACCTCGGCGTCTTCGAGGACCGCCTCGGGCCGCCTCGGTTCTCCCAACTGTTCTGGACCTGGACCGCCTACGACCCGCTCGACCCCGTCACCCTGTGGGCCGCCGGACAGCACACCTCGACCCCGCTCAACGTGATCGGCGCGGCCGGCTCGGCGACCATGGCGGTCGGCCTGTGCGTGTGGGTGTGCGGCTCGGCCCGGCTCCGCCGGCTCACCGTGCCGATCCAAGCGGCCGGGGCCATGACGCTGACGCTCTACTGCCTCCACGTCCTCATGGTCTGGAACAACCGCGAGCACGACCTCAGCCTCACCGGCGGCGACTACACCGAGTGGTGGGCCCACGTCGTCCTGCTGGTGTTGTTCGCCTGGGCCTGGCGGCACACCTTCGCCCGCGGCCCTCTGGAGTCGGCGGTGCGGTGGGTGAGCCGGCCGTAGAGACGACTCGACCCCGGCCCGTCGGGCCGGGGTCGAGCAGAAGCGAGAAGGCTCAGAGAGCGGCGGCGCGCTTGGCGATCGACGACTTGCGGTTCGCCGCCTGGTTCTTGTGGATGACGCCCTTGCTGGCCGCCTTGTCGAGCTTGCGGGTGGCCGCCTTGGCCAACTCCTTGGCCTCGTCGGTGTTGCCGGCGTCGACGGCCTCGTCGAAGCGACGGACGGCCGTCTTGAGAGCCGAGCGGACCGACTTGTTGCGCTCACGGGCCGCCTCGTTCTGGCGGTTGCGCTTGATCTGCGACTTGATGTTCGCCACGGGGCGTACCTGTTCCTTACGTTCGAGACACAAAAGAGAAAGCTGAAGAGCGTGCCGGGGCACGCGACGAATCACCTTACCACCGGCGTCCGGCGCCACCCAAATCCAGGCGGGTCACTACGATCGACCCCCATGGAGACTCTTTACACCGTGCTCGTCTGGGTGCACATCGCCTGCTGGGCGGCGGCGCTCTTCGGCTATCTCACCTCGTTGCAGTCTCCGCAGATCACGCCGATGATGTCGCACGGCGTGACGGCCGCCTTCGTGCTCGGCGTGATCCTCGTCGGCATCGCCTCGGCCAGCGACGCCGTCGCCGACCCGAACAACGCCAAGGTCGGCGTCAAACTGCTCATCGCCTTCGTCGCGGTCGGCCTGGCCCACGGCACGCGCAAGCGTCCGGCCCCCAACGTCTTCGCCCACGTCGTCGCCGCGCTGATCCTCGTCAACGTCGGCCTCGCCTACCTCTGGTGACCGAGTGACCACTCCTGCCCCGCAGCCCGGCGCGACGCCGCCGGAACTCCTGCGCAACTTCTGCATCATCGCCCACATCGACCACGGCAAGTCCACGCTCGCCGACCGCATGCTGCAACTGACCGGCGTCGTCGACGAGCGCGCCGCCCGCGCCCAGTACCTCGACCGCATGGACATCGAGCGTGAGCGCGGCATCACGATCAAGAGCCAGGCCGTGCGCATGCCGTTCACCAAGAGCGACGGCGACGACGCGGGCGCCACCTATGTGCTGAACATGATCGACACCCCCGGCCACGTCGACTTCACCTACGAGGTCAGCCGCTCGCTGGAGGCCTGCGAAGGCGCGATCCTGCTGGTCGACGCCGCCCAGGGCATCGAGGCGCAGACGCTCGCCAACCTCTATCTCGCGATGGAGGCCGACCTGCACATCATCCCGGTGCTCAACAAGATCGACCTGCCCGGCGCGCAGCCGGAGAAGTACGCCGAGGAGATCGCCGGCATCATCGGCGGCGACCCCGACGACGTGCTGCGGGTCTCGGCCAAGACCGGCGAGGGCGTCGAGGCGCTGCTCAACCTCATCGTCGACGAGGTGCCGCCGCCGGCCGGCGACGCCGACGGCCCGCCGCGCGCGCTGATCTTCGACTCGGTCTACGACACCTACCGCGGCGTCATCACCTACGTCCGTGTCGTCGACGGCTTGCTCAGCCACCGCGACAAGATCAAGATGATGTCGACCGGCGCGGTCCACGAGATGCTGGAAGTCGGCGTCATCAGCCCCGAGCCGGTCAAGGCCAAGGATCTGGGCGTCGGCGAGGTCGGCTACCTCATCACCGGCGTGAAGGAAGTGCGTCAGAGCCGCGTCGGCGACACCGTCACCGCGGCCGGCAAGCCCGCCACCGAGCCGCTGGGCGGCTATCAGAACCCCAATCCGATGGTGTTCTCCGGCCTGTACCCCATCGACGGCGACGACTTCGCCGACCTGCGCGAGGCGCTGGAGAAGCTCCAGCTCAACGACGCCGCGCTGGTCTACGAGCCGGAGTCGTCGGGCGCGCTCGGCTTCGGCTTCCGCATCGGCTTCCTCGGCCTGCTGCACTTGGAGATCGTGCGCGAGCGGCTGGCCCGCGAGTTCGGCCTCGACCTCATCGCCACCGCGCCCAACGTGGTCTACCGCGTCGAGATGGAGGACGGGTCGACGCGCACGGTGACGAACCCGAGCGAGTACCCGAACAGCGGCAAGATCGCCAAGGTCTTCGAGCCGGTCGTCGCCGCCACGATCCTCGCGCCGAGCGACTACATCGGCACGATCATGGAGCTGTGCCAGGCGCGGCGCGGCCAGCTCGGCGGCATGGACTACCTGTCGGAGGACCGCGTCGAGATCCGCTACACGCTGCCCATGGGCGAGATCATGTTCGACTTCTTCGACGCGCTCAAGAGCCGCACGAAGGGCTACGCCTCGCTCAACTACGAGCTGTCCGGCGAGCAGGCCGCCGACCTCGTCAAGGTCGACATCCTCCTCCAGGGCGAGGTCGTCGACGCCTTCAGCTCGATCGTGCACCGCGACAACGCCTACGCCTACGGGGTCGCGCTGGCGGGCAAGCTCAAGGAGCTCATCCCGCGCCAGCAGTTCGAGGTGCCCATCCAGGCCGCCATCGGCGCGCGGGTCATCGCCCGCGAGAACATCCGCGCGATCCGCAAGGACGTGCTCGCCAAGTGCTACGGCGGCGACATCAGCCGCAAGCGCAAGCTGCTGGAGAAGCAGAAAGAGGGCAAGAAGCGGATGAAGATGGTCGGCCGGGTCGAGGTGCCGCAGGAGGCCTTCATCGCCGCGCTGTCGACCGGCGACGGGCCTTCCTGACCGTTCCCTGAGTTGCCGTCGGCAACGATCGTGACCCGGCGGCAGGGATAGGTTAGGGTGATCTGCACCACGCGCACTAAGCACTGAAACAGAGGTCTGTATGAGTCCCTTGGTCCCCACGCCCGCCCAGCTGGAGATCGTCGAGAACCGCGCGCCCAGCATCGGCCGCCTCTTCCTCGACCGCGTCGCCGACACGCCGAACCGCGAGGCCTACCGCTACCCCGACGCCAACGAGCGGTGGCACTCGCTGTCGTGGTCCGAGGTCGGCGAGCGGGTCGGCAAGATCGCCGCAGGCCTCGTCGCGCTGGGCCTCGACGCCGAGGACCGCGCCGCGGTCGCCTCCGGCACCCGCGTCGAGTGGATCCTCGCCGACCTGGCCGTCAACGTCGCCGGCGGCGCCACCACCACCGTCTACCCGACCACGGTCGCCGACGACGTCGCCTACATCCTGGCCGACTCCGGCAGCAAGGTCGTCTTCGCCGAGGACGACGACCAGATCGCCAAGCTCACCGCGAAGAAGTCCGAGCTGCCCGAGGTCGTCAAGGTCGTCACCTTCGACGGCGCCGCCGACGGCGACTGGGTCATCAGCCTGGCCGACCTCGAGAAGGTCGGCGAGGCCCACCTCAAGGACCACCCCGACGTCGTCGAGGAGCGCGTCGCCGCCACGAGCCCGGAGTCGCTCGCGACCCTCATCTACACCTCCGGCACCACCGGCCGTCCCAAGGGCGTCCGGTTGAGCCACACCGGCTGGGTGTTCGAGGGCGTCGCGGTCCAGGCCCACGGCCTGCTCGGCATCGACGACCTGGAGTACCGCTGGCTGCCGATGGCGCACTCCTTCGGCAAGGTGCTGCAGATGGTCCAGATGCAGCACGGCTTCCCGGCCGCCATCGACGGCCGCGTCACCAAGATCGTCGACAACCTCGCCGTCGTGAAGCCCACCTTCATGGGCGCCGCGCCGCGCATCTTCGAGAAGGCCTACGGCCGCATCATCGGCATGATGGAGGAGGAGGGCGGCGTCAAGCTCAAGCTCTTCCGCTGGGCCGAGAAGGTCGGCCTGGAGCACTCCCGCCTGACCCGCGAGGGCAAGCCGGTGCCGAAGATCCTCGCGATCAAGCACGGCCTGGCCGACAAGGTCATCTTCAGCAAGGTGCGCGACCGTTTCGGCGGCCGCATCCGCTTCTTCATCTCCGGCTCGGCCGCGCTCAGCGCCGACGTCGCCGAGTGGTTCCACTCCGCTGGCGTCGTCATCTTGGAGGGCTACGGCCTCACCGAGACGTCGGCCGGCTCGACGATCAACCACCCCGACCACCTCAAGCTCGGCTCGGTCGGCTTCGCCTTCCCCGGCTCGGAGGTCAAGATCGCCGAGGACGGCGAGGTGCTGATCAAGGGCCCGCACGTCATGCACGGGTACCACAACCTCGACACCGCCACGGCCGAGACGCTCGACGCCGACGGCTGGCTGCACACCGGTGACGAGGGCCGTATCGACGCCGACGGCTTCCTGTTCATCACCGGCCGCAAGAAGGAGCTCTTCAAGACCTCCGGCGGCAAGTACGTGGCCCCGCCGCACATCGAGGGCATGTTCAAGGGCATCTGCCCGCTGGCGAGCCAGATGCTGGTGCACGGCCCCGGCCGCAACTTCGTCAGCGCGCTCATCACCCTCGACCCCGACGCGGTCGCGCTGTGGGCCGAGAACCACGGCCAGCAGGGCAAGTCCTACACCGAGATCGTGACGTCGCCGGAGATGCAGAAGGTCGTCGCCGAGTACGTCGACCAGCTCAACGCCAAGCTGAACCGCTGGGAGACGATCAAGAAGTGGGCGGTCCTGCCCGACGACCTGACCGTCGAGGCGGGCGATCTGACGCCGAGCCTCAAGGTCAAGCGCAAGGTCGTCGAGGACAAGCACGCCGATCTGCTCGACAGCTTCTACAGCTGACCGTCTGAACGGAGAAGGGGCCGCCGCCGGGAAACCGGCGGCGGCCCCTTCGTCGTCGGTGGGTCAGCCGTTGGCGATGAGGGCGACGACGATCAGGAATCCGAAGGCCAGGACGTTGACGCCGGCCGTGGCGAGCCAGGCGAGCGGCGCGGACTTCACCGAACGGAAGATCTTCAGGTTGGCCTTCGTGCCGAGGATCGCGGGGATCAGGTCGACGAGGCAGAGGACGAGCAGTCCGAGCGGCAGGAGCGCCCAGAACTTCTGCGGCGTGGGCAGCGGCGGCACGGCCCGGTGCTCGACGCCGTCGATGACGATGTACGGGACGTCGATCCCGAGCGCGACGTTCTTGAGGTGGGCGTCGACCTCGACGCCGTCGTCGCGACGCAGCTTGTACGGCGCGCGGCCCCAACCGCGCTGCGCGTGCTTGCCGTCGACGAGCAGGCGGGCGCCGAGGAACAGCGGGACCTTCAGCTCGAGGCGCTGATTCTCAAATCCGGGGGGTCAGTGTGTAGCGGGACAACGTGTTCTCCGATTCAGAGGGACAAAGGGTTTCAGCATAGGGTGGCGGGGTGGCCGCTGACCTGACGACCCCCGCGCGGCCGGCGTTCGGCGTGTACGTGCACGTCCCGTTCTGCACGGTGCGGTGCGGGTACTGCGACTTCAACACCTACACCGCCGACGAGTTGGGGGAGGGGGCCACGCGCGCGTCCTACGCCGACTCGGCGGTCGCGGAGATCCGGCGGGCGGCCGAGCGGACCGGGCCGCGTGAGGTGGCGACGGTGTTCTTCGGAGGAGGGACGCCGACGCAGCTGGCCGCCGCCGACCTCGTGCGGATCCTCGGCGTGCTCGACGAGGCGTGGGGGCTCGCGCCGGACGTCGAGGTGACGACGGAGGCCAATCCCGACAGCGTCGGCCTCGCCTCCCTGACGACCTTGCGCGAGGGCGGCTTCAACCGGATCTCCTTCGGCGTGCAGTCGGCCGTGCCGCATGTGCTGCGGGCGCTCGACCGCACCCACGACCCCGAGCGGGTGCCGGGCGCGGTGCGCTGGGCGCGCGAGGCCGGGTTCGAGCAGGTCAGCGTCGACCTCATCTACGGGTCGCCGACCGAGACGATGGACGACTGGCGGCGCACGGTCGAGTACGCGATCGGCCTGGAGCCGGACCATGTCAGCGCCTACGCGCTCATCGTCGAGGAGGGGACGGCGTTCGCGCGCAAAGTGAAGCGGGGCGAGGTGGTCATGCCCGACGACGACGAGACGGCCGACAAGTACCTGCTCGCCGACGAGTTGTTCGAGGCGGCGGGTCTGGGGTGGTACGAGCTGTCGAACTGGGCGACCAGCGAGGCCGCGCAGTGCCGCCACAACGTGCTCTACTGGACCGGCGGCGAGTGGTGGGGCGTCGGTCCGGGCGCGCACTCCTACCTCGACGGCCGCCGCTGGTGGAACGTCAAACACCCGGCCGCCTACGCGCGGCGGCTCGCGGCGGGCGAGCCGGTGGAGGCCGGCGGCGAGGACATCGACGCCGCGACGGCGCGGCTGGAGGACGTCATGCTGCGCACTCGGCTGCGGTCCGGTATCGAGACGTCGCTGCTGCGGAACGTCCGGCAGCTGACCGCCGACGGTCTGATCGAGGTCGCGGCCGGTCGTGCCGTCCTCACCCGCCCCGGCCGCCTCCTCGCCGACCACGTCATCCGCCTGGCCACTTGAGCCGTGGGCGCATGAAGGGTGGTGTCGTCGTGCGACGCGAGGTACCTTCGATCCATGAGCGCGACGTATCAAGCGATGATGGGCGACCATGGGGACATGGTGATCCCAGCGGAACTGCGCGAGCGTGCGGGTTTGGTTCCAGGCGCGGGTGTCACGATGGTGGAGACGGACCAGGGGATCGTCCTGCTGACACGTGATCAGTTGAAGCAGTGGGTGCGACGTGACCTCGCAGGTCTCGATCTGGTGGAAGAACTGCTCGCTGATCGGCGTGACGCGGCCGCCGTCGACGCGGCATGAACGTCTTCGACGCTTCGGCGTTACTCGCCTTCTTACAAGGAGAACCAGGGGCGGACAGCGTCGAAGGAGCACTCGAGCGTGGCGGTGTCTGTAGTGCTGCCAACTGGTCGGAGGTCGCGCAGAAGATCGTCGCTCGAGGCCGTCGGTGGGATCTCGCGAGGTCGTTGCTGTTGTCGTTCGATCTTCGAATCGAGCCAGTGACGGTCGAAGACGCTGAAGGCGCCGCCCGCAGGTGGTCTGCCCAACGCCATCTGTCGTTGGGTGACCGACTTTGTCTCGCTCTGGGCGACCGTCTCAGTGGCGTGGTTTGGACTGCTGACGCCGCGTGGGGTCAGGCGGAGCGAGTCCGTCAGATCCGTTGATCATCACGAGCGGGGCGTCGCTTCGCTCGTCAGCATAAGGAGGGAGCATGGCTGGGAAGAACGACGCCGAGGGGAGTTTCTCCGCGCAGGAGAAGGCGGCGATGAAGGAGCGGGCCGCGGAGCTGCGGGCCGAGGCCAAACGGGCCAAGGGCGCGGAGAAGGCGGCCGCCGAGAAGGCCGAGCTGCTCGCCAAGATCGCGAGCATGCCCGACAGCGACCGGGAGATGGCCGAGCGGGTGCACGAGATCGTCACGACCGTCGCGCCGGACCTCGCCCCGAAGCTGTACTACGGCCAGCCCGGCTACGCGCGCGGGGGCAAGGTCGTGGTGTTCTTCCGCAGCGGTCAGATGGACAAAGAGCGCTACTCGACCTTCGGGGTCAGCAACCAGGCCGCGCTCGACGACAGCGGCTTCTGGCCGACCTCCTTCGCGCTGACCGACCCGACCGAGCAGGCGTGGGAACAGCTCGCCGACATCGTCCGCCGCGCCGCCGCCACCGACTGACCGACCGGGCGTACGCGAGTCCCAGATTTGCTGGGTTATCCACCCTTTTGACGTCGGGAAAGGGTGGATAACCCAGCAAATCTGGTGAGGGACGCTAGGCCGTGACGAAGTCGATGAGCTCTTCGACGCGGCCGAGGAAGGACGGCTCGAGGTCGGTCCAGGTGGAGACGGAGCCGAGGACGCGCTTCCAGGCGCGGGCGATGTCGGCCTGGTCGCGGTGGGGCCAGCCGAGGGCCTCGCAGATCCCGTGCTTCCAGTCGGTGCCGCGCGGGATCACCGGCCACTCGGTCAGGCCGAGGCGCTGCGGCTTGACGGTCTGCCAGACGTCGACGTACGGATGCCCGACGACGAGCACGTGCGGCTCCTTCGACAGCGTCCGCGCGATGCGCCACTCCTTCGAACCGGTCACCATATGGTCGACCAGCACGCCGAGCCGGCGGCCCGGGCCGGGGTCGAAGGCGTCGACCTCGGCCTTCAAGTCGTCGACGCCGCCGAGGAACTCCACCGCGACCCCGACGTGGCGCAGGTCGTCGCCCCACACCTTCTCGACCAGCTCGGCGTCGTGGCGGCCCTCGACCCAGATCCGGCTCGGCAGCGCTGTCTTCGCCCGTTCGCGCGGCCCGGCCACCGACCCCGACGCGGTGCGTTTCGGGCCGGAGGCGGCTGCGGCGGGCGGCTTCAACGCGACCGGTTTGCCGTCGATCCAATAGCCGGGGCCGAAGGGAAAACTGCGCCGTTTCATGCGGCGGTCCTCCAAGACCACCATGCCCGTCTGGGCGTCGATCACGACGATCTCGCCGCAGAAGCCGCTCGTGACGTCTTCCACGACGAGGCCCAGCTCGACCGGCACGTCGGTCGAGCGTCCGCGCGGCGGCGTGCGCCAATCGCCCGACAACACGTCGGGGCCGTAACGGTCAGCCATCGATCCGCTCGGCGATCCGGTGGACGAAGGACTCCAGCTCGTCGCGGGTCAGCTCGCCGCTCGTGGTGAGCACGCGCGTGGTCGGGCGGACCAGCTGCAGCACGTGGGTCAGCGCCTCCGGCCAGGACGCGGGGACCGGCCCGTCAGCCTCCTCGCCGAGGTCGCCGATCAGCACCGCGTCGGCGTCGGGCACGACGACCACCAGCTCGCCGCCGCTCGGGCCGGCTCCGAGGTGTACGACCTCCACGAACCGGGCGCCCAGGTCGACCGCCCACACCGAGTTCAGCGTGCCGCCGCGCGAGGCGTGCGCGACCCAGCCGCCGTCCGACAGCGTCACCTGACGAGGCCGATAGGTCAGGTCGCGGTCGTCTCCCTCGACCACGACCGCGTCGTCGGTGCGTCTGATCTGCCTCATGGCCTCACTCTCCCGGGTATAGACTGGCACACGCGCACCGAGAGTGCTAATGCGCTGGCAGACGGCGCGTGACGTGTCGCTGAGGAGGTCCGATGTCCGACGACCGTCGTCTCGACGTCCTGCGGGCCATCGTCGAGGACTACGTCGCCACCCAGGAGCCGGTCGGCTCGCGCGCCCTCGTCGAGCGCCACCACCTCGGCGTCTCCCCGGCGACCATCCGCAACGACATGGCCGCGCTGGAGGACGAGGGCTACCTCACCCAGCCGCACACCTCGGCCGGCCGCATCCCCACCGACAAGGGTTACCGGATGTTCGTCGACCGGCTGGCCACCGTCAAGGCGCTGTCGGGCGGCGAGCGGCGCGCCATCGAACGCTTCCTGTCGGAGTCGGTCGACCTCGACGACATCGTGCGGCGCAGCGTGCGGGTGCTCGCCCAGCTGACCAACCAGGTCGCCGTCGTGCAGTACCCGAGCCTGACCCGTTCGACGGTGCGGCACATCGAGTTCGTGCCGACGGGCGGCGACCGCCTGCTGATCGTCGTCATCACCAGCTCCGGCCGGGTCGAGCAGCGCACGATGGAGCTGCCCGGCCCGATGGGCGACCACCTGCTCGCCGACCTGCGCGCGCGGCTCCTGCCCGCAGTGCTCGGCGAACGGCTCACCGAGGCCGCCGCGAAGGTCGCCGACCTCATCGAGACCTTCGACCCCGCCGACCAGCCGATCGCCGCCGCCGTCGTCGCGACCGTCACTCAGACGTTCTCCGACGAGCGCTCCGACGAGCGGATCATGGTCGGCGGCACCTCCAACCTCGCCCGCTTCGGCGCCGACTTCGACACCACGATCCGGCCCGTGTTGGAGGCGTTGGAGGAGCAGGTGGTGTTGTTGAAGCTGCTCGGCGAGGCCTCCGGCGGCGTGACGGTGCGCATCGGCGGCGAGACCGGCGTCAACACCCTCACCGGCACGGCCGTGGTCGCCTCGGCCTACGGTGGAGACGGCAGCGGAGCGCAGCTCGGCACCGTCGGCCCGACCCGCATGGACTACCCCGGCACGATGGCGGCGGTCGCGGCGGTGGCCCGATACGTGGGCCGCATGCTCGACGACGCCTGAACATTTCCCGACAGCATCCCTGGAGAAGACGAGATGGCCTCCGACTATTACGCGGTCCTCGGCGTGCAGCGCACGGCGACGCCCGAGGAGATCAAGAAGGCGTACCGCAAGCTGGCCCGTCAGCTGCACCCCGACGTGAACGACGCGCCGGACGCCTCCGACCGCTTCAAGGAGGTCACCACCGCCTACGAGGTGCTGTCGGACCCGCAGAAGCGGCAGATGTTCGACCGCGGCGGCGACCCGCTGAGCAGCGGCGGGGGTCGGGGCGGCGGTCCGGGCGGCTTCAACTTCGACGACATCATGGACGCCTTCTTCGGCCAGTCCCAGCAGCGCGGCCCGCGCTCGCGGGTGCAGCGCGGGCAGGACGCCCTGCTGCGCGTGGAGGTCGAGCTGGCCGAGGCCGTCTACGGCGTCACGCGGGAGTTGAAGGTCGACACCGCGGTGGTCTGCGACGTCTGCGCCGGCAGGGGCTCGGACGACGGCGCCCCGCCCGCGCCGTGCGGCACCTGCCACGGCCAGGGTGCGATCCAGCATGTGCAGCGCTCGCTGCTCGGCGACATCCGCACGGCCCGACCCTGTCCGACCTGTCACGGCTTCGGCAGCGTCATCACCGACCCGTGCCGCTCGTGCGACGGCGAGGGACGGGTGCGCGCGCGCCGCAGCCTCACCCTGCCGATCCCGCCGGGCGTCGACCACGGCACGCGCGTCCAGCTGTCGGGCGAGGGCGAGGTGGGTCCGGGCGGCGGACGTCCGGGCGACCTGTACGTCGAGATCCGGGTGCGCCGCCACCCGGTCTACACGCGCGCCGGCGACCATCTGGAGTGCCAGGTGACGTTGCCGATGACCGCCGCGGCGCTCGGCACCACGCTCGACATCCCGGCGTTGCGCGGCGACTTGGAGGGCGAGTCGGACGCGCCGCCGGTGACGGTCGACGTCGAGCCGGGCACGCAGTCGGGCGACGTGGTGAGCGTGCGCGGCGAGGGCGCGCCCCGGCTGCGCGGCGCCGGGTCGGGCGACTTGCGGGTGACGGTCGTGGTGGAGACGCCGACCGACCTCGACGACGCGCAGCGCGCGCTGTTGCAGCAGCTCGCCGCGACCCGTCACGAGGACCAGCCCGAGGCCCGTCTCGGCTCCACCCCGCGCAGCGTCTTCGGCCGCATCAAGGACGCCTTCCGCTGAGTCAGGCGTCAGGAAACTCGCGTGAGCATCTCGGGAGCGAGCGTGTGGCGCAGCACCGCTTCGAGCTTCGCCGCCAACTCGTCGCGCTCGCCCGCGCCGAGCGCGTCGAGCAGAATGCCGCGGGCGTAGGCCGATGTGGGCTGTCCGGCCGCTTCGGCGCGGGCGGCCAGTTCTGCGAGCTGTTCGGCGGTGAGGCGCACCGAGAGCACGGCCGGGGTGGCGGCGCCGACGCGACGCTGGCCGCGAATCTTCCCGGGTCCGCTTGAGTGGTTCTCGGCGTCACTCGCCGCTTGTTCGATCATTTCGGTGATGTCGCTCATGATTCGTCCTCGGTGTAGCTGTCGTGGTCGGCTTGGTTGGAACGGAACGCGGTGGCGCCCCAGAGGCGTCCGGTGTCGTCACGCACGGTGATGACCGTGATGAGGAGCCCCGCGCCGTCAGACCAACCGATGCGCCGCATGCCCTTCCCTGTGGCGGACGCGTAGTCCGGGATGAAATCGACGGCCATCGGATCGGCGTACGCCTCGTTGGCCCACTCCACAGGGATGTCCGTCTCGGCGGAGCCCTTGCGTTCTGCGCGTGACTCGATGTGTTGTCGTCGGTGTGTCCGATCAGGTGATTCCCCCACGTTTACGAGTCTACTACCGGCGGGTGGGCGATCGAGGCTCATGAGTGAACTGTGTGACGGGGCGCGGGCTGGCTCAGACCTCCAGATGCGGTAGAACAGGCTCATGAGCACTGACTGCCTGTTCTGCTCGATCGTGGCGGGGGACATTCCCGCCGAGGTCGTGAGCGAGACCGAGCACACGATCGCCTTCCGCGACATCGCCCCGCAGGCGCCGACGCACGTGCTGGTCATCCCGCGTCGCCATGAGCCCGACGTGGCGAGCCTCGCCGAGGCGGACCCGGAGGCGACGGTGGACCTGATCCGGCACACCAAGAAGGTGGCCGACGAGCAGGGGACCGGCTCCTACCGCCTGGTGTTCAACACCGGCGCCGACGCCTTCCAGACGGTCTTCCACTGCCACGGGCACGTGCTGTCGGGGCGGCAGCTCACCTGGCCGCCGGGCTAAACTGCGCGAATGGTGAAGATCCCCACGCCCGTTCCGCTGCCCGACGTCCCCGTGCCGGAGCCGGAGACGGTCGTGTTGGTCGTGCGGGTCACCTGGGTGGCCGGCAAGGCCGTCGTGACGCACGCGGACCTCTCGCAGGTGCGCCACCTGCCCTATGTGCTGACCCATCTCGACGACGCGGTCGTGGTCGCCGACGCGCTGGCCAACCCGGTCGAGACCACGGTGCGCATGCCGATCACGGTGACCAAGCTCGGCGTCCGCGGCGCGGTCGCGACCCCCGGCGTCGCCTTCCGGCTCGGTCGTAGCGGCGTCGCGGTGCCGGTCAAGCTGCTGCGCCGCGCCGTCCCGCGCTCCTGAGTCCTCGCGCTGTTCGCCGGGGATTTGACGGGGGGGGGTCTGCTTCTAGGCTGCGGAGCGTGGCGTCGGCTGTGTCGCCGCTTTCTCCTGCCCGTGAATGAGGAACAGTGCCCACGTCTCGAACACGCCGTCTCGCCCCTCTGAGTCTCGCGGTCGCGCTGGTCGGCGCGTCGCTCGTCATGGTGGTCGGAGCCGCCGTGGCTCCGGCCGCTGCCGTGGCCGGAAACCCGGGAACTCCGTCGGCGCCGACCCTGGTGTGGAATGAGGATTTCGAGAACGGCCTGGATGACGGCGAGATCGCCACGCTCACCGGCGCCACCAGCAGCGGCGGTGTCACGACCGAGCAGTATCGGAGCGCTTTCCAGGTGGGCGAGCCGCCGGCGCCCCTGACCTACACCTCTTCGGTTTACTGGGCGTCGACGAACCAGGGTAACGGCATCGTCCTCGACTACCTGACCGAGAACGCCACCTTGAGCGGTGTCGGCGTGCCGGGGTCAGGGCCGGGCGTCCTCAGAAACCTCGCGTTGAGGCTTGGCACCCTCCGTACGCCTGGGGACGAAACTGCGGCCCAGAAGAATCATGCGGTCGCCGCCTACAGCAATAGCGGCAGCCCTGGTGCCAACAGCATTCAGTTCGAGACGGAGGAGCTCATTCCGCTCACGCAGCAGAACCGGTTCTTGACCTTCTCGGCCGATGTGGCGGCGGCGAACTGCAACACCCACAATGATCCGTATCGCAACTACTACTTCCTCGACGAGGCCGGCAGTGAGTACAAGCTCAACGACGCGGTGTTGAACGCCTGCAACACGGGCGAGACGACGCAGGTGCGGGCGTCGACGGTCGTCGGCACACGGGCGATGCTGTTGACGGGTGGTTCGGTCGGGTTGCGTATCCGGAATGTTCAGGACACGTCGTCGGGTAATGACGCGGCGTTCGACAATATCGAGATTTTGGATGTGACGCCGCAGTTGGACAAGGAGTTCGTGTCGGGTAGTGGTGTTCCGGGGACGGAGGCGCGGC